>JAVBTB010000054.1:0-13975 GCA_031556355.1 Desulfovibrio sp.
GCGGTTCTGAACGGCAAATAGTCCGGTCTTTCACAGGCCTTGCAGTCCGCCGTCCCTCAGGGGCGGCGGACTTTTTTCGCCGCCGGCGCGCCCGCGCCGCGCCGGGGCAAAAAACCATTGAAAAATTATTTCTCATTTGTAAGAGAATATACTCAGTCTCTTTCTGTTGGCCCCCATCAGGCGCCACAGCGGCGCCAAGGAGCGTGTATAGGGGGGCCTCCCGGCTACGTCGTGGCGTTTGCCCCGGCCTGCTACGGCTACTATATACTTCCCACCTATCCCAGCGATCTCGCGGCCATCAGTTTCGACCGCTCCGGCACAACCAGGATAGGCAGATTCGTCATCAACCACAGCTTCATTCTGCCGGGCCTTATCGGTGTGGGCGTTTCCCGCGCCTTCGGCTGGGTCTTTGCCGCTTTCTACGGGTTCTTTTATAGCGATTGCCCGAAAAACGGCCTGAAACGCAAAAGAGGCGGTATTTTCCGCCTCTTTTGTATCGCTGTCGCCCCGTCCTTTCGGCCTGCAAAATTATCTTGTGAGCCGGCCTGAAAAAGCATAGCCTCTGAACGGAATTTCAAACACCGGCTCGCTGCAATCCCGTTGCCCGCGCCCGCCCGGAGCGGCAGCGAAGGCGGCCCGTTTTTGCTTTGCGGCAGACGCTCCGCTATTGTCCCATGCAAAATACCGATGGAACTTTCGTAGTTGCCCGGCCCCGGCGGTCCGACGCCGCCCGGTAAGACGAACGAGGAACAGAACCATGAAAAGTATTCCGGTGCGTGAGGCTGTGGGCCTTACCCTCTGCCATGACATTACCGAAATTGTCCCCGGCGGCTGTAAAGGCCCGGCCTTTCGACGCGGGTACGTGGTGCGCGAGGAGGACATTCCGCATCTGTTGCGCCTGGGCAAGGAACATCTGTTTGTCTGGGATACCACGCCCGGCAACATGGTGCATGAGGACGACGCGGCACGGCGCATCGCAACCGCCGTTGCCGGTCCGGGGATCGCCTTCGGCAGTCCCAAGGAAGGGCGCATCAACTTCACCGCCGCCCACCAGGGATTGTTGCAGATCAACCTTGATTTGCTTGAGCGGGTGAACAGTATTCCCGACGTCACCCTGGCAACAGCTCACTCCATGCAGGAAGTGGCTCAGGGACGCATGCTCGCGGGCACGCGGGTTATTCCTCTTGTGGTGCCGGAAAGCACGGTCAAGGCGGTGGAAGACTGTTGCCGGGGGGAAGCGCCCCTGCTGTCCGTCCTGCCCTTCGCCGCGCAACGGGTGGGGATTGTCACCACCGGCAGCGAAATTTTTCACGGAAGGATCAAGGACGGCTTCGGCCCGGTGCTGCGCAAAAAATTCGAAGCCTGGGGCTCCTCCATCCATTCCCAAACCATAGTGCCCGACACAACCGAGATCACAGCCAAGGCAATTCTCGACACGATTGCGGACGGGGCGACCCTGGTCGCCGTCACCGGCGGCATGAGCGTGGACCCCGACGATAAAACCCCGGCCGCCATTCGCGCCGTGGGGTGCGATGTCGTCCTGTACGGCGCGCCGGTGTTCCCCGGCGCCATGTTTATGCTCGGCTACCTCGACGACGTTCCCGTCTTCGGCCTGCCGGGCTGCGTGATGTATCACCGGGCCAGCATTTTCGACCTTATTCTGCCGCGCGTCCTTGCGGGCATGCGCATAACCGCGCGGGACATCACCCGCCTGGCCCACGGCGGCCTGTGCGAAGGCTGCCCCGAATGCCACTACCCGATCTGTCCCTTTGGCAAAGGATAGCGGAAACGGCGGGAGGCAGGGAAAGTATGAACACGCTGTGCCGTACGGTTATGGAGCACCTCGCCGCAGGAACTCCCCTGGTGCTGGCTACCATCATGGATCAGGAAGGCTCGGCCCCGCGCACGGCGGGAGCCAGGATGCTGGTGCGTCCGGACGCCTCCATCTGGGGCACCGTGGGCGGAGGCCTTGCCGAGGGCAAGGCTATTGCCGCCGCCATGGAAATGCACGCCCGGCTTGCCTCGCACTCTGCATCACCGGAAGCCCCCTATGCGGCGCAAAGAGCGCCCCGTTCCGCACTGCCGGGACAGACGCCCGCCTCCTCTCCCCCCCAGCGTGTGCCGTCTCACCCCGAGCCCTGCCTCCAGCCGGGGCGGATACTGGAATTTTCGCTACGAGGCCCCGCTTTTCCTGGCGACATGGACATGATCTGCGGCGGCAGCCTCACTCTGCTGCTGGAAGCCCTGCCCGCGGACTATGCCACCAGGGGCACGTTTACCAGGGCCTGCGCCGCCGAAGAGCAGGGGCAGCCGTTTGTGTTCATCTCCCGTATTGAACGCCTTGCAGAGATCCCGGACGTCCCGTCCCCCCTTCACGACAGCGGGGAGGCAGTTGCCGTGCAGCGCGCCCTCTTTTTTCCCGGTGCCCAGGACGCGCCCCCTCTGCCGCCGGAGATCCTGGAAAAGGCCCATGGACTTTCCGGCGGTACGCCCCGGCGCATGTTTCTCTCCGGCGAGGAATACCTGCTGGAGCCTTTTCCGCAGCCCTACCGCATCCACATCTTCGGCGCGGGGCATGTTTCCCTTGAACTGGCGAAAATCGCCCTCGGGGTGGATTTTCTGGTCACCGCCATTGACGACAGGCCGGAATTCGCCGCTCCGCAACGTTTTCCAGGGGCGCGCACCGAGGTTCCCCCTTCTCTGAAGGAGAGGGATACCGCCGCCTATCTGGCCGGTCACAACATCGGCCCGCGCGACGGTATCGTCATTGTCACGCGCGGTCACGCCCATGACCGCGATGTGCTCGCAGCCAGCCTGAGGACCGGCGCCGGATACATCGGCATGATCGGCAGCGCAAGTAAGCGCAAGGGGGTGTATGGCTCCCTGCTTGAGGCCGGTTTCCGGGAAAGCGACTTCGCCAGAGTGCACTCCCCCATCGGCCTTTCCATCGGGGCGGAGACTCCGCAGGAAATCGCCGTAAGCATTGCGGCGGAACTGATTCTTTGGCGCAGCGGGAAGTGAACGGAAAACCATAGGGTAGTTATCGATACTTAGCATGCCGATAACACAGCCCAATGGCCGGCACCCAGCAGGCCCCGGGCTACCAGGCAACGCAGCCTGACCGCGTCTCTTACCAGCAGGCCAAGGATCGCCGCATGCCCCGCCTCGCCGCCATCATACTCGCCGGCGGATTGTCCACCCGCATGGGGGGCTTTCCCAAGGCCCTGCTGACCTTCCAGACTCCGCTGCCCGGCGCTGCCGTTCCCCCTCCCGACTCCGTACCCGCGTCTTCCCCGACTTTTCTCAGCATGGCGGCAGACTGTTTCAAAGCCTGCGGCATTGCGGACATCGTGGCCGTCACCGGGCATGAGCACGAAGCCGTTGCCGCCCACGCCCGCGCGCTTGGGCTTTGCCCCGTCTATAATCCCCGGTTCACCGAGGGCATGTTTACATCGGTGCAGGCGGGCCTCAACGCCCTGTGCGATCGCCTGGCTGAACCGAAGACGCCCCCTGCGGGCATCCGGGCGGATGCCGGAAACGCTGCCCGCCCGCTCCCCGCCCCCCCGGACGCGGTCTTCATCCTGCCCGTGGATGCCCCGCTGGTACAGCCGTCTACCGTTGCAGAGCTGGTGCGCTTTTGGCAGATCCGCTGCATGGCAGAAGACACAATGCATCATTCAAACGATTTTGTTGGTGCACCCGGGTGGCACGCGCACAGTGCAATCCTGATTCCTGCCGTAGCAGGACGGACCGGACATCCTCCCCTGGTGGGCAGTGGCCACTTTAGCGCCCTTGCCGCCTGGACGGGACAGGGGGGCTTGCGCGGGTATTTTGCCTCCCTTCTGGCTCCGGAAACGGCGGCGGCTCTGCTGGCCGGCCGCGTTCCCCAGAGGGAGGAATACCGGGCAGCGGACAGTCCTGCACCTGCCTTACCCAATGGCGCCTGCCCGCCGCCCGCATCCGCAGGCAAGACGCAAACCAACATAATTGATGGAAAGAAGAAAAACCTCAAAAAAAGTACCGTTCTGCATTGTGTGTCCGTGCCGGACGCGGGTATACTGACAGATATAGATACGCCCGAAGACATTGAAGCCGCCCGCAAAGCGAGTGGCCCACTTTCCCTTCTCCCGGAATGAAGAGAGTCGCCACCTCACATTTTCCAGAAAAATCTTTAGGCTGAAACACACCATAGGAATACCTATCACGATTTTTTTGAGAAAAAGCCATGAATTCCATCCTCTACCTTGTGCGCCACGGGCAAGCAGCTACACCCGGCATACTCGCCGGGCAAAGCGATCTCCCCCTCCTCTCGGAGGGCGAGGCCGAGGTGCGCCGTCTGCGAGATTCTCTCGCCGGAACCATCTTTACCCGAGCCTGGAGCAGCCCTCTCACGCGGGCAAAACAAACAGCCGCGCTCCTTCTTGAAGGGAACGCGGCCAATACGCGGGAGATCGAAGAGATCCCCGGCCTGCGCGAAATACGCCTTGGCGAGTGGGAAGGCAAAAGTACGGACTGGGTACGACAGCACTACCCGCAGAAATGGCAGGCACGCGGCAATGACTTTGCTAACACGGCCCCGCCGGGGGGAGAAAGCTTCGCCGCCCTTGCGGAACGGGTACGGCCCGCCTTCGCCGCCATCTGCGCTGAAGCCCGCGCGCACGCCGCCTCACTGCTCGTCGCCCACCAGGCGGTCAACAGGGTCATCCTGGCCGATATCCTCGGGCTGCCCCTGAGTCGCCTGACGGACATCCCCCAGCCCCCGGCCGCCCTCACCCTCCTGCGCCTGGATGAGGCTGGGAGGTGTGTTTTGTGGGGGAAGGAGAGAACCCCCTTTTGAGAAAGGGGGCCGTTCGGCCTGAGCGAAGCGAAGGCGAACTCATTCGAGAAAATCCTTCCCCCACACCCCATCCGCTTTCCCCCAAAACTTTTTAGTTTGGGGGTATTTTTATTTTTTGAGAAACGCAAACCATTCTGCCGCAGCATCACGCGCCTCTACCTGCGACTCTCACAAATACACAAAATGGGGATAAGGAGGGAGAGGGTTTGGGAGAGGGAACCTCAAGGGATTCAATCCCTTGTGGTTCCCTCTCCCAAGTGCCTTTCTCTCTTTTCTTCTCTTATCTCACCGCAGCCTGCGGTAGAAGAAATTGCCGGTACTCTGGATGCATTTGACCAGGACGATCAGCACGATGACGCACCAGAGGGTAACGTCGGTTTGGAAGCGGGTGTAGCCCAGGCGGTAGGCCAGGTCGCCGAGGCCGCCGCCGCCCACGGCTCCGGCCATGGCCGAGTACCCGATGAGGGCGATGGCCAGCACGGCTATATTCAGGACGATGGCGGGCAAGGCTTCGGGCAGCATGACCCGGAGAATGATCTGCCGGGTGCTCGCGCCGAAGGAACGGGCCGCCTCTACCACGCCGCGGTCAACTTCCAGAAAGTTGGCTTCGATAATGCGGGCGGCAAAAGGGGCGGCGGCCACGGTCAGGGGCAGAATGGTGGCGGTGGTGCCGATGGTGGTGCCCATGATGAAGCGGGTAACCCGCAACAGGGCGATAATCAGGATGATGAACGGGAGCGAACGCAGGATATCCACGATTGTATCCAGCACAAAATACACGTTGGGATCGGGCCGCAGACCGTGGGGGCCGGTGGTGATCATGACCGTGGCAAGCCCGAAGCCCAGCACAAAGGAAAAGAGGGTGGCAAAAAACACCATGTACAGGGTTTGCCCCAGCGCGAGGAAAAGATCCTCGTAGATGCGCAGGAACGAGGGGAGAATGCCGTTGAGGGGAACATCTGCCATAAAAACGAACATACACACGCACAGAACGACAAAGGCGGCCATGACCGCCAGACTGCGGAAGAGAGAGGGGAGCCGGCCTTTGTTCGGGTCAGGATTCATCGTCCATAACCTCCCAGAACAGCTGTTTTTCCTGCAGGTAGTTCAGCACCTGCTCCAGGTGCGCGTCGTCCACGTTGATGATCAGAAAACCGCGCACGTCGTCGATATAGCGCTCGAGCTTGCCGCCCACGATGGAGAAGTTGATGTCCAGGGCGCGGGCCATGTTGGTGATGACCGCGTCCTGGGAAATCTCGCGCGGGAACCAGAGACGGATGTTGGTGCCCGACGGGATGAGCGTGTATTCATCCTCAATGAGCTTTTTCAGGTTGGCAGTCGGGGCCAGGAACAGGGAATCCGTCTTGCCGAGACCCTGGGTGACGCCGCCGTCCAGCAGCAGCATGCGGTGGCAGGCGCGCTTGACCACTTCCATCTGGTGGGTGACCAGCACGATGGTCAGATCCAGGGTGGCCCGGATATTTTCCAGCAGTTCCAGGATAGCGACGGTGGTTTTGGGATCCAGGGCCGAGGTGGCCTCGTCGCAAAGCAGGATTTTGGGCGACAGGGCCAGGGCGCGCGCAATACCCACCCGCTGCTTCTGCCCGCCGGAGAGGCTGCCGACACGTTCCGCACGCTTGTCCGCCAGGCCCACCAAAGAGAGCAGATCCATAATCCTGCGAGTACGCTCGTTCCGCGGCACGCCCCACACTTCCAGGGGGAAGGCCACGTTGTCGAACACGTTCTTGCTGGACATGAGATTGAAGGTCTGGAAAATCATGCCCATATGACGGCGCAGCAGCTTGATGCCGTTACCGTCGAGGAACCCGACCTCGTGGCCCATAACCTTCACGCTGCCCGCCTCGTAGCTTTCCAGCCCGTTCAGACAGCGCAGCAATGTGGACTTGCCCGCACCGGAATGTCCCACAACGCCGAAGACTTCACCCTTCTCAATGGTGAAGTTGATGTCCCGCAGGACAACGGTGTTGCCAAAGCGCTTTTCGAGCCCGGTTACCTGAATCATAGGTTCGTATCGCTCACAGGCCGCGCGCCGTCTCTTTGCTCGCAAAACGAGCCCCGGCGCCGCCTGCTGTCCGCAGGAAAGGAACCACGCATACACGTGTAGCCGACAATCCGGCGTTTCCTATACAACAGCGCACGCTAAAACTCAATTGCCGGAAACTCGTCCGTGCTCAGGGTTCTCGCGGGGCATTAAAATTTTACATTTGTTAATTTGCAGCATATTACATTTGTTCTTTCTTTCCATCTCTCGGGAAAGTATTTGCCTGATTTATGTAACAATTTACATAATTTTTATTACGAATTTAGCTGTCTTTTCCAACTATTTCTGCTAGGATAAAAATCCGCTCACATTCCGCCTCCGGCAGAACCCCTTCTGCGGCAACGCCAAGCAGAAGCAGAGAAGAAAAGCATAGTGGATTCGCCGGGCAGGAATTACGCGGTATCTTTCCGTATCTGACAACACATCAACCGGCTCCATATCTCAGTATCCATCCGGCATTACCAGCGCTGGCTTTGCCCCGGCTACAAACCGGTTCCAGCAGTCCGGCACCCGCCCCGCCGCCCAGGTGGACGAGGGTACTCGGTAACACCCTGCAAGCGTTTTCTTTTTGTTCACGGCAAAGAAAAGACACGGCAGGCGCTTACATAGTCCGCAGCAGCGAATTTTTCACGGTTTCACCCTAACGCGGTAAGGAGGAGAGTATGGCTGTTAATGCAACCGTGCCTTTTGCCCAGCTGAGACGCGACGCGTGTCTGGACTGGCTGCAAATGCTGTCCGGCGCTGTCCTGGTGCTGTTCATGTGGTGCCACATGATTCTTGTCTCGTCCGTCATCTTGAGTCCCAAGGTGATGAACGCCATTGCCTGGTTTTTTGAAGCCACATACATGGCACAGGTGGGCGGCCCGCTCATCTTCGCGGCCTTTATCGCCCACTTTGTGCTCGCAGCGCGCAAAATTCCCTTTACCGCCAACGGGCAGGAGACCGCCTGGGCGCACGCGAAAATGCTGAAACACCGCGACACGTGGCTTTGGATAGTCCAGATCGTCACCGCCATGATCATTCTGATCATGGGCGCCATCCACATGTGGGTAGTGCTGAACGATCTGCCCATTACCGCCCAGAAGTCCGCGGCCCGCGTAGCCTCCGGCGGCTGGCTGTGGTTCTATTTCATCCTGCTGCCCCTCATCGAGCTGCACGTCAGCATCGGCGCGTACCGCATCGGCGTGAAGTGGGGCTTCATCACCAGGGAAAACCGCCCCAAGGCCAAGAAGATTGAGCTGTACATGTTCTGCGGGTTCATCGCTATCGGCGTCATCACGCTCTTCGTCTTTCTCAGCCTTGCCGGCGCAGCCGCGACCGTAGCGTCTTAAGAGGAGATACGCATATGCAAACCTACTATTCCGATCTTCTCGTCATAGGCGCGGGTCTGTCCGGTGAACGCGTGGCCGCCGAAGTGGCTTCCAGAGGCTTTTCCGTCGCCTGTCTTTCCATTGTTCCGGCCCGCCGGTCGCACTCTTCCGCCGCCCAAGGCGGCATGCAGGCCGCACTCGGCAACTGTGCCATGGGCGAAGGCGACAACCCCGACGTACACTTTGCCGACACGGTCAAAGGCTCGGACTGGGGCGCGGATCAGGAAGTGGCCCGCCTGTTCGCCGACGCCGCCCCCATTGAAATGCGCCGCCTGGCAAGCTGGGGCGTGCCCTGGAACCGGGTTGTGCCCGGCAAGGATCACTACTTCAAGGGCGGCGAGCGTTTCGAAAAAGAAGAGAAAAAGGAAAAAGAAGGCCTGATCACGGCCCGCGCCTTCGGCGGCACCGCCAAATGGCGCACCTGTTACACCTCCGATGGCACCGGTCACGCGGTTATGTGCACCATGGACAACCGCTGCGCCCAACTCGGCATCCCCGTGTATGACCGCAAGGAAGCCATCGCCCTGATTCACGACGGCAAAACCTGCACCGGGGCCATTGTGCGCTGTATGCGCACCGGTGCGCTGGAAGTCTTTCAGGCCAAGGCCACGGTCATCGCCACCGGCGGATTCGGCCGCATTTACAAGGCCACCACCAACGCGGTCATCTGCGACGGCGCCGGGCACATCATCGCCATGAACACCGGCCTGGTGCCCATCGGCAACCCTGAAGCCATCCAGTTCCACCCCACGGGCGTCGTGCCCACCGACATCCTGGTCACCGAAGGGTGCCGGGGCGACGGCGGCACCCTGCTCGACGTGAACGAAGAACGCTTCATGCAGATCTACGAGCCGGAAAAGGCCGAACTGGCCTCGCGCGACGTGGTCTCGCGCCGCATGACCGAGCATATGCGCGCCGGCAAGGGCGTGCCCTCCGCCTATGGCGAGCACCTCTGGCTGGACATCCGCCACCTCGGCGACAAGCACATTTCCACCAAGCTGCGGGAAGTGGATGAAATCTGCAAATACTTCCTCGGCGTGGACCCGCGCAAACAGCTCATCCCGGTGCGGCCCACCCAGCACTACACCATGTCCGGCGTGCGCACCAACAAGGACGGCGCGGCCTACGGCTTAAAGGGCCTGTTCTCGGTGGGCGAAGCCGCCTGCTGGGACATGCACGGGTTCAATCGCCTGGGCGGCAACTCCCTGGCCGAAACTGTGGTGGCCGGCGGCATCGTGGGCGTGAAGGTTGCGGACTTCCTTGAAGGCTACGACGTCACCTTCAGCACCGCCGCCGTGCGCGACGCCGCCAAGCAGCAGCAGGAACGCATCGACAACCTGATCAATTGCAAGAACGGGCGCGAGAGCGTCTACTCGGTCCGCACCGAATTGCAGCAGGCCCTGCACGACGGCTGCTTCGTATTCCGGAATGAAAAGGATCTGAGCACCTGCGTTTCCACCCTGCAAAAGGTGCTGGAACGTTCGCGCAAAGTGGGCCTGATCGGCGGCAGCAAGGGCGTATGCCCCGAGCTTTCCGCCGCGCTACGCATTGAAGGCCAGGTGAAGCTGGGCCTCATGATCGCGAAAGCCGCTCTGGACCGCAAGGAATCGCGCGGCAGCCACAACCGGGAAGACTACCCCGCCCGCGACGACAAAAACTGGCTCAACCGCACCCTCGCCTACTGGCGCAACGGGCAGGACATGCCCGAGCTCCAGTACGAAGACGCAAGCCCCGTGTTCGAACTGCCTCCGGGCGAACGCGGCTACGGCGGCGGCAAGATCATTCCCGCCGATCCTGAAATGGTGGCTGCCAGAACCATCAAAAAGAACGCCTAGGCAGAGGAGCGACGACAATGGGAAGAAAGATCCACTTTGAAATATTCCGCTACAATCCCCAGGATCCCGCTTCTGTGCCCCACATGCAGAGCTATTTCCTGGAAGAGACTATCAACATGACCCTGTTCATCGCGCTGAACCGTCTGCGCGAAGAGCAGGATCCCTCCCTCATGTTCGACTTCTGTTGCCGGGCCGGTATCTGCGGCTCGTGCGCCATGGTCATCAACGGCAAGCCGGGCCTGGCCTGCCAGACCCAGATCAAGATCATGCCCGACAAGATCACCCTGCACCCCCTGCCGGTGTTCAAGATGCTGGGGGATCTCTGCGTGGATACCGGCGTCTGGTTCCGCGAAATGTACCAGAAGACGGAATCCTGGATTCACACCAAAAAGGTCTTTGATCCCACCAAGGAAGAAGACCGCATGGACAACGCCATTGCCGAGGAAATATACGAACTGGAGCGCTGTCTCGAGTGCGGCTGCTGTATCGCGGCCTGCGGCACGGCCCGCCTGCGTCCGGACTTCATGGGCGCGGCAGCCCTCAACCGGGTGGCCCGCTTCCTCATCGACCCGCGCGACGAACGGTCTGAGCAGGAATACTACGAGATCATCGGGTCCGACCACGGCATCTTCGGGTGCATGGGCCTCTTGGCCTGTGAAGACGTCTGCCCCAAGGAACTGCCCCTGCAGAACCAGCTCGGCTTCCTGCGGCGCAAGATGGGCATTATGGCCCTGAAACAGATCTTCAAGAGAGGTTGATGATGCGTACTTTGCATACCGATGCGGTCATCGACGCCGTCGCCAAAATGTGCGTGCACGCCAACCGGTATCTGCCCAAGGACGTGCAGGAATGCTTCGATGCCAGCGCGGCGAAGGAAACCGCCCCGGCGGCCAAGGAAATATTCCGCCAGCTCAAGGAGAACTACGAGTTGGCGGCGGAATCGGGCCTGCCTTTGTGCCAGGACACCGGCCTTGCCGTGTTCTTCGTGGAAGTGGGCCAGGATCTGCGCATTGAAGGCCTGAACTTGCGCGAAGCCATCAACGAGGGCGTGCGCAAAGGCTACGAGGAAGGCAAGCTGCGCAAATCGGCCTGCGATCCCTTTACCCGCGCCAACACCAAGGACAACACCCCGGCCATCATCCACTTTGACATCGTGCCCGGCGACAAGCTGCACATCTCCTTCATGGCCAAGGGCGGCGGCAGCGAAAACATGAGCCGCGTGACCATGCTGGCCCCGGCCCAGGGCTGGGAAGGCATCAAGAAGTTCGTGCTCCAGCGCGTGGCCGAAGCCGGTCCCAACCCCTGCCCGCCGACCATCATCGGCATCGGCATCGGCGGCACCTTCGACTACGCGCCCATCCTGGCCAAAAAGGCCCTGATGCGCAAACTGGGCGACACCAACCCCGATCCCAAGCTGGACGCCATGGAAAAGGAACTGCTGGCCGAAATCAACAAGCTGGGCATCGGCCCCATGGGGCTCGGCGGCACCACCACGTCCCTGGACGTGAAGATCGCCGTTTCCCCCTGCCACATCGCCAGCCTGCCGCTGGCCGTGAACGTCCAGTGCCACTCTGCCCGGCACGAGGAGGTGGAACTGTAATGGCCGAATATCACATGAACGCCCCTCTGTCGGATGAAGACGCCCGCAAACTGCGCGCCGGCGACGTGGTCTTTCTGTCCGGCATCATCTACACCGCGCGCGACGCGGCCCACAAGCGCCTGGTGGACCTTCTGGACGCCGGCAAACCGCTGCCGTTTGACCTGAAAGGCTCGGTCATCTACTATGTGGGCCCCTCGCCCGCGCCGGAAGGACGGCCCATCGGTTCCGCCGGGCCCACCACCAGCTACCGCATGGATTCCTACGCCCCCCGCCTGCACAGTCTGGGCGCCAAAGCCAGCATCGGCAAGGGCAAGCGCAACGACGCCGTGAAGCAGGCCCTCAAGGACCACGGCGGCGTCTACTTCGGCGCCACCGGCGGCGCGGGCGCGCTGCTTTCCATGCGTATCAGCGCCGCCAAGGTCGTGGCCTTCGACGAACTGGGACCGGAAGCTATCCGGGAACTTACCGTTAAGGACTTCCCCCTGCTGGTTATCAACGACTCCGTGGGCGGCGACCTCTACGTCAAGCCCAACCTGAAGGCAGTGGGATTGGAAGAATAAGAGGAGTTGTGAAGGGTTGGGGCTCCGCCCCAAACCCCGCCGGGGGGAATGATTCCCCCCGGACCCCCTCAATCTGGGGGAATGGAGATCGTTTCTCTGCCGGGGAGTTTACGGGGCAGCGCCCCTCACAATCAAAGCGTATCATTACAACAGGCCCCCGGCACATCGCCGCGGCCATAGATAAGGAGAAATCCATGGCACTGTTTACCACTCAGGAAGCTCTTGATTACCATTCCAATGTCCGTCCCGGTAAGGTGGAAGTGGTCCCCGTAAAGCCCTGCCGTAACCAGAAGGATCTTTCCCTGGCCTACAGCCCCGGCGTTGCCGAAGCCTGCAAAGCCATCCACGGCGATCCCGAGCTCTCCTACAAGTACACCGGCCGCGGCAACCTTGTAGCCGTGGTTTCCAACGGCACGGCGGTGCTCGGCCTCGGCAACATCGGCCCCGAAGCCGGCAAGCCCGTTATGGAAGGCAAGGGCGTGCTCTTCAAGGTGTTCGCCGACGTGGACTGCTACGACATCAATCTGGCCGCCAAAGATCCGGACCAGATCTGCGAAATCGTCAAAGCCCTGGAGCCCACCTTCGGCGGCATCAACCTCGAAGACATCAAGGCCCCCGAGTGCTTCTACATCGAAGAGCGTTTAAAAAAAGAAATGAACATCCCCGTGTTCCATGACGACCAGCACGGCACGGCGATCATTTCCGGCGCGGGCCTGATCAACGCCCTGGAAATCTCCGGCAAGAAGATTGAAGACGTCAAGCTGGTGGTCAGCGGCGCCGGCGCTGCGGCCATTGCCTGCTCGCGCTTCTACGTGCTGATGGGCGTGCAGAAGGAAAACATCTCCATGTTCGACTCCAAGGGCCACGTTCACACCGGCCGCTCGGATCTGAACAAGGAAAAGCAGGAATTCGCCCAGAAAAAGCCCTTTGCCAACATCGGCGACGCCCTGCAAGGCGCGGACATGTTCCTGGGCCTTTCCACCGCCGGCCTGCTCACCAAGGACATGGTCAAGGGCATGGGCAAAAACCCGGTGCTCTTCGCCTGCGCCAACCCGGTGCCGGAAATCAACTACCCCGATGCCAAGGAAGCCCGCCCCGACTGCATCATGGGCACCGGCCGCTCGGACTTCCCCAACCAGATCAACAACGTCTCCGGCTTCCCCTTCATCTTCCGCGGCGCTCTTGACGTGCGCGCCACGGAAATCAACGAGGAAATGAAGCTGGCCGCCGCCAAGGCCATTGCCGCCCTGGCCAAGGAACCCGTGCCCGACTACGTGCTGGAAGCCTACGGCGCCAAGGAGTTCAAGTACGGCCTGGACTACGTCATCCCGAAACCCCTGGACCTGCGCCTGATCGAATACGTGGCCGGAGCCGTGGCTGAAACGGCCATGAAAACCGGCGTGGCCCGCCAGAAAGTGGATATGGCCACCTACCGTCAGGATCTCAAGAAGCGCCTGGAAGTCTCCCGCGGCCGCATGGAAAACATTGTGAAGGCCTACGGCTGGTAAAAGCGCCTGCGGCACAGGTAAAACAAGAACGGAAAACGGGCCGGGAGCAATCCCGGCCCGTTCACGTTGATGGGGGAAATACACTTAGAGCATTTCACACTTGAAATGCTCGCAAGGATTTGTCGGCAAATCCTTGCCGCCAAATAGGCGTAGGCGGGCTTTGCCCGCCGTTAAGCGACTATTTGAAGCGTAAACTGCTCTAG
>JAVBTB010000019.1:0-45223 GCA_031556355.1 Desulfovibrio sp.
GCAAAGCCCGCCTACGCCTATTTGGCGGCAAGGATTTGCCGACAAATCCTTGCGAGCATTTCAAGTGTGAAATGCTCTATGTACAATGTTCCATGCCCTTCCAGGCAATAGTACATTTCGTCAAAGTGCGTATGCCGGTGCCGGAGGGTGCTGGCGCCTGCTTCCACCACGGCTTCGGCCAGGCTGCCCCCAAACCGGGCACAAAAGCCGGGTGCAGCAATTCGCGTATCAGGCTGCCGTCTTTCGTCACATACTCCTGGATCGCATCATTCGTATAACCGCAATAATGGGACATGGCGTCTCCTGGGGTGTATACCGGTGTATCGCCCCGCCAAAAAACGCATGGCCCGCCGGACTCGCCGGGGGGCCATGCGTGCTAAGACCGGAACCGACACACTCAATCGTCTTCGAGTTCCCGCTGCTTTTCCTTGATCGCCTCTTCTATCTGTGCCTTCGCGTCAACCTCTCCTTGCGCGCCCTTGCCTTTTTTGGAGGCCTTGGGCTTGCACTGGAAGCGCAGGAAGGTCGGTTCCGTTATGGGCGGACGGTAGACGTTGGTCATGGTGATACAGCCTGTGGGGCAAACGTCCGCGCATACCCCGCAATAGACGCAGGCCATAACTTCGCGCTCCCACAGCCCGGAGTCGGGCTCGATCCGAATGCACTTGGTGGGGCACTTCAGCACGCAGGCCCGGCACATAATGCATTTGTCGATGGCAAACTTGAAGCGGCCGCGAAACCCGTCCGGCAACACCCGCTGTTCAAAGGGGTGTTGTCTGGTGGCGTATTTGTGCAACAGATTGCTTATGATCGTTTTTGCCATGAGCATGGTGGAATCTCCTTGGGGGACAGACCCTAGCGTTCTGTGCAGCTGATGCACGGGTCAATGGTCAGGGCCAGCACGGGCACATCGGCCAGTTCCACGCCGGGCAGCATGGCCAGCAGCGGCGGGATGTTGGCGAATGTCGGCGTGCGGATGCGTACCCGTTCCGGGTTCTTTTCTCCGTTGCAACGCACGTAGTACATCAGTTCGCCGCGCGGCTGCTCCACCCGGGTGACGATTTCACCCTTGGGGTTGCCCTTGACCTTGGCGGCAAGTTCCGAGTCCGGAATTTTGTGAATGGCCTGGCGCACGATGTTCAGAGACTGGAATACCTCGAGGAAGCGCACCTTGGTACGGGCGTAGCAGTCGCCGTCGGTTTCCACCACCGGCTCAAACCCGAGGTCGCTGAAGGCCTCATAGCCCAGCATGCGCATGTCCTCGGCCCAGCCGCTGGCCCGCAGGACGGGTCCGGCCGCGCCGAGCTGGTGCGCCTGTTCCTTGGTAAGCACGCCCTTGCCCACGGTGCGCTGCTTGATGGTGTAGTCGTTCATCATGGTGTCGTACAGGGGCTTCAGCTCCTTTTCCATGATGTCCAGGTCTTTCAGTATGGAGCGGAACTGCTCCTGGTTGATGTCCCGGCGCACGCCCCCGACGATGTTGGTGGACACGATGACCCGGTTGCCGGCCGTGGCCTCGTTGATGTCCATCACCCGCTCGCGCACGCGCCACAGGGCCATGAACAGGCTTTCAAAGCCGAAGCCGTCGGCGAACAGCCCCAGCCACAAAAGGTGGCTGTGCACGCGGTGCAGCTCCGACCAGATGATGCGCAGGTACTGGGCGCGGCGCGGCACTTCAATGCCCATCAGGCGCTCGATGGCGTGGCAGTAGCACATGGCGTGAATGCACGAGCAGATGCCGCACACCCGTTCCACCACATAGACCATCTGGTTGAAGTCGCGCCGGGTGGCGAGACCTTCCAGGCCGCGGTGCACATAGCCGAGCGCGGGAATGGCTTCAACGACCGTTTCATCCTCAACCGTAAGTTTCAGGTGCAGCGGTTCCGGCAAAACGGGGTGCTGCGGCCCAAAGGGTATAATACTGCGGGTCATGGCGTCAGACCTCACACTTCATTTTGGTAAACGTGGAAATCTTGCAGAAGGGAGCCGTAACCGGGTCGCCCGCCTGTTCAAGATAGAGGGTGCGGTTAAAGTCGAGCACCAAGCCGTCGTAGGTGAGGCCGAAGAGGTCGCGGTTCTCGTTTTCAACCAGCAGGGCCGCAAAATATACCGAAGTAATGCTGGGCACGGCCGTGCCTTTGGGCAGGGTGAGCCGGTAGTTTTTCAGTTCCAGTTCCCGGTCGTAGTGGTAGAGGATTTCAAACCCCTCTTCCCCAAGGTCGACCACGGACTGGGTGACAAAGCGCCAGCCGTTGTCCAGCATCTCCTTGGCCAAGCTTTGTACCTCGTCTAAGGTAATGGGTGTTGCTTCAAACATGAATTCTCGTCTCCTTGCGGTAACTCCGGTATGGCCGGAAGGGAAGGCCGTAGCCTTTACGCGGTCGTTGTCACCGGGCTGCGCGGCGTTTTGGAGCCCTGCCTCAGGCAGACCCCGAAGCAGCGCCGCCTGTTACTCCAGATTCGCCACATGCACCTTGGGTTCCCCGTCAAGCTCCAGTATCTTCTTGAGCTTGCCGAGGGCTACGACCACACCGTCAATAATCGCTTCGGGCTTGGGAGGACAGCCGGGTACGTACACGTCCACGGGAATGACCTTGTCCACGCCGCCCACCACGTTGTACGCGTCGTGGAACACCCCGCCGGAGAGCCCGCAGGCCCCGATGGCGATGACGGCCTTGGGGAAGGACATCTGGTCGTAGATGTTCTTCAGGGTGATCTTGTTGCGGTGGTTCACCGTGCCGGAAACGAGCAACACGTCGGCGTGCTTGGGGTTGCCCACGTTGATGATGCCGAAACGCTCCAGATCGTGCACAGGGGTCAGGCAGGCCAGAATTTCAATATCACAGCCGTTACAGGAGCCGCAGTCGAAATGCACCACCCAGGGCGACTTCAGCCTGCCGGTATTTATCCATTTTTTCAGATCAAACATATGCTCTCCCCTTACTTGACGGCATAGAGCCACAAGAGGTTAACCATGGCAAGCACCAGACCCGGCACCAGCGCCTTTTTCAGCATCCACTGCCAGGTGAGCCGCGCGGAAATGTTGTCGATCAGAATTTCCGCAAGATAGGTCAAAACCAGCAGGATGATCATGCCCGTCCAACTGGTGGCCCAGAACAGCGAACACAGGCCGAGAATAAGAACCACGTCAAGCCAGTGGGCCACTTCCAGCATGGCAAGCTGGGGTCCGGTGTACTCGGTGAGCACGCCGCGCACGATTTCCTGGTGGCCGTGGTGCGAGGCGCTGATATCAAAAGGCGACTTGCGCAGCTTGATGGTCAGGGCAATGCCCAGCGCAAGGTAGAGAAGCGGCATGGAATACAGCAGCGGGGTTTCCTGCATGTAGATGCTCGCGATGCTGAAGTTCTGCGTCTTCAGGGCGATGCCGATGAACACGATAATGAGCAGGGGCTCATAGGCCAGCATTTGCAGCAGCTCGCGCTGAGCGCCCACCTGGCTGTAGGGCGAACTGACCGAAAGCGCGCCCATGACCTGGAACACGGCCCCCACGGTCATCACGAAGAAGATGAGCAAAAGGTCGGCCTGGAAGAAGAAGAGGAACACGGCCAGGGCCGACGACACCAGGTACAGGTACGAACAGAGCACCAGCCACGCGTTGACCGTCATGGGCGTTTTGCCCCAGAGCTTGAGCACGTCGTAAAAGGGCTGGAGCACAGGCGGGCCGAAGCGCGACTGCATGCGGGCGGTTATCTTGCGGTCAAGCCCGGCCACCAGGCCGCCGATGACCGGGGCCAGAGCCAGCCCCACGATGCCGTAAAAGAGTTTGGCGATCATCATTGCAGCACACCTCCGAGCAGCATGGCCAGCAAGGCGAGGGCCACGGTATTGACGGTCCGGGTAATCCTGTCTTCTCCGAATAGCGCGGCCAGGTAGTAGTTGCCGCTCGTGCTGGGCACAAAGGTCTTCATGGGGCCGATAAAGCCGACCACACCGTCCTGCTCGGCCTGCATGCCGCCCATGTAGGGCATGCTGGCGTTGACCGAAGCGTTCTTTTTCGTCTCCCGCCAGGCGTACCAGAAGCCCACCGCCAGCAGGGCATAGATGGGATACACATAAAAGACGCCATAGCTGTTGCCGATGCCGCCGCCCGTGGCGGTGAACAGCGAAGCCGTATTCACCAGCCCCTCAACCGCCGGGGCCACCAACCACACGTACACAACGGGAGCAAGCAGGGACAAGGCGGCCGCGCCGTAGGCCAGATAGCGCAGCGGGCGGGCGATGGTGGCATCCTGCTCTTCGAAGCCGACCTTGAGCACCGGATTGGCCGAACCCAGCATAATGCCGGCCCAGCGCGCCCAGAACAGAACCGTCAGGCCGCTGCCGAGAGCCAGCATGGCCACGATGACCGGCATTGCGGCGCGCGCGCCCAGAGCCGATTCCAGAGCCATCCACTTGGCCAGGAGCATGCCGAAGGGAGGCAGCATCATGGTAATGATGCCGAAGGTGGTGATCAGGGCCGTTTTCGGCATCACCTGGAACAGGCCGCGCATGTCTTCAATGTCGCGCGAGCCTATTTTCTGCTCGATGGTGCCCACACAGAGGAAGAGCAGGCCTTTGGAAACCGCGTGGAAAATAAGCAACATCATCCCGGCAGCGATGGAAGCCTGGGTGTTGATGCCCGCACAGGCCACGATCAGGCCGAGGTTGGAAATGGTGGAGTAGGCAAGAATTTTCTTGCCGTTGCTCTGCCCCGCGGCCAGGGCCGCCGTGGCGATGAAGGTAAAGGCCCCGCAAACGGCCACAATGGAGGAAACCGACGTGCCCGCGTACAGGGGGGCAAGGCGCAGCACCAGGTACACACCCGCCTTGACCATGGTGGACGAGTGCAGCAGGGCGGACACCGGCGTGGGCGCGACCATGGCCCCGCACAGCCAACTCTGGAACGGCGCCTGGGCGGACTTGGTGAACCCGGCGAAACACAGGGCCACCATGGGCACCATGATCACGATGGATTTCATGTCTATGCCGGAGGCCAGCCTGCCCTTCAACTCCGCAAGGGAGAGGGTGCCCACGGACTGCTGCAGGAACAGCAGCGCAAAGACGAAGGCGACGCCGCCGGCCATGTTCATCCACAAGGCGCGGTCGGCGTTCTGTTTCGCTTCTTCCGTCTGATCATGCGAGATCAGCAGGAAGGAGGCCAGGGTGGTCACTTCCCAGAAGAAGTACAGCCAGGAGAGGTCATCAGCCATGGCAAGCCCGTTCATGGCTCCCAGGAAGATGAGAATGATGGCGAAGAAGCGCGGCTGCCGCGTTTCCTCCAGGTGCAGGTGTTCCTCGTGTTCCTTCATATACCCTATGGCATAGTAAGCGATCAGCGAACCCACGATGGAGACCACCAGCACCAGCGTGACGGCCAGGCTGTCAATGGTGAAGGCGACCGTGTTTTCCTTGACGGTGGGATGCAGAAAGGTCTCGAGAATGACCATGCCCGCCAATTGCGCGGCGGCAAGACCGATAATCAGCGAGTGCTGCCGCCGTATCCCGATGTACAGAATGACGCAGAGCAGGGCCAAATCCAGAAGGATGATCGGCGTTTGCAAGGCCGCCGCCAGGCCTGATTGGAAAGAAACGGTTGCAGGTGCGGAAAGCGTAAGGCCGATAGCGGAAACAACCAAAACCGCCCCGGTGACGACTACCAATTTTTTCTGCAGGACGTTGCCTTTATCCAAAAAGGCGACAATCCCCGCAGCTACCGGGAAAATCACGCAGAGAAAGATGAGAAAGTCCAGCATATCCACCTCTAGTGGTAAACAGAAACCTGAAGAGCCTCCTCCTCAGGCATAGCCGGGGCCTTAGCCAAAATTCCGTACAAAGCGTACGATTACCTATGAAAGTGCCGCCGTCAAGACCGTACAGGCATAATTTTGCGCCGCCCCCATATATGCTTTTAAAAGTCGATATATATAAATATGTTATACAAGATCAACATATATTTAAGAATAGATACACATAAACAACTATGTATGCGTTATCATCGGTTTTTTAGAAAAATTACCGATTTCCTCCCGGCTGTCCCGGCCCTTGCCCTGCCCGCCGCATGCTGCCATAGTGTTCCGGGGCCGTATCCGCCGGTCCCGGTCCGCGCGGCGGAACCACCGCCGCGACGTCCCGGTTTTCCACGGAACGTTGAGGAACACCATGAATCACGAGCCCGCTGTTTCCTTTTCCGACGACGATCGCTGCCTCGACACGGTGCAGTTAAGCCGGCTTGAGGCCGCGTTCCGCGCCTGGGCGCGGGAGGCTCCGCGCAGCGACACCCGCCTCGCCCGCAAGCGCATCCTGCTTATATTCCTGCTCATCCGCTATACCGGAGCAAAGCTGGCCGAAGTACTGCGCCTTGCGCCGGAAGCCGATTTTGACTTCACCCGCCGCACGGTCGTCTTTCGCGGAGGGGACGATGGAGAACCCCGCGAAGTGCAGCTTGCCGCCTCTTTGGCCGAAGAAGTACGCACACTGCTGCAACCCCTGATCGCTTCCGCGTCCTCTTCAGCGGCATTCCCGGCGCCGGCCCCCCTCCCTCTGGCTGTGGATCCGGCCTTTGTGCGCCGCAAATTTTACGAGCGGGCCGCCGCCTGCGGCTTTGCCAAGCAGCTCGGCGGGCCGGAAAAACTGCGCAGGGCGCGGACGGTCGAGCTGATGCGGAACGACATGCCCCTGCCTGCGGTGCAACGCATGATGGGCCATTCCACCCCCAACCTGACCTCGGCCCACATCTCCTTTGCCGAAGACGATCTGCACCGGGTGACCCGTGTTTTCCTGGACCGGGAAGACCGCCGCAAAACCAGCGCCCGCAACGCTTTTTTTGGCAAAGTGCGCAGTATTTCCAGAGGCGATCTGCAATCTCTGGTGGAAACGGCCACTCTTGACGGATTGATTGTCACCGCCGTCATCACCAACAACAGCCTGGAACGCCTCGGGCTGAAGCCCGGCAAGCTGCTTACCGCGGAAGTAAAAGCCCCGTGGGTTATTGTGCAAAAAAACCCTGAAGCGCCCCTGAGCAGCGCGGAAAACTGCTTTGCGGGCGTGGTCTCCCGGGTAACACGGGGAGAAATGAACACGGAGTGCGTCCTGCGCATCTCCGACAAAACGGAAATCTGCGCCCTCATCTCCACGGCAGGCTATGAGCGGCTGGATCTTGCCGAAGGCGAACAGGCATGGGCGCTCTTTTCCTGCTCCGCCGTGGTGCTGCACACCAGCTGACACGCAAATTCCCCCTCTTCCGCAACACTTCAAACCGCTATTTCATAAAAAACGACCTGCCGCGTCCCCGCATGTTGGCTACAATTCATACTTGCACACAGGGATATGGGCATTTTTCCATCCCTGTTGTCGCGCGTACCATAAAAAAACAGTTTTAGTATACGTTTACATAATTTTTTCTTATCGACACGGCTCCCGAAATCCGCCAAAGTAAACTAATAAGAGGAGTTACCCGCTTACCGGCGATATGCTCCGGTAATCAGGCGCAGTATCGCGTCAGACACGCATATGCATCTTAAGGAGGAGACGCAAACGCACCCGCGCCGCTGTCAGGGAGAGCGACAGCGCACGGAAACCATCGGCTTCATGGAAAAGCACCGTCCGAATTCATGCGGAAGGTGGTCACGTTATCGCTGTCTTTTTCAGAAGATTAAGGAGGTTTCATGGGCAAAACGTCAGTACCGACAGGGTTTTCCCTGTCCCGCCATCCGTTGGCAGACCCCGCGCAAAAACCTTGGCGCATCCGTGTCGGCCTCGTGTACTTAGGTCTTGCGGCCGCTCTGCTGTTGTCCACCCTGTTCTTCAGCGGCACAGATGCCGCAACGGCGGAAAGCTCGCCTGCGGTGGCTTCGGCCATCACTCTTGCGGCAGCGGGCGATCCGGCTGCACCCACCGCATCCGCAGCCTCCGATCCGGCCGTCCAGGCGGCGCCCAAACCCCTGCCCGACACCTCCATCCTTCCCTTTTCGGCGGGACAGTGGGTGCAGCAGAACAAAGCCATGGTCACCCTCATCGTGCTTGCGGTCATGGCCATCTTCTTCATCACGGAAATTATTCCCCTCGCCATCACATCCCTGAGCGGCGCGGTCGCCCTCGGCCTTCTGGGCATCATTCCCATGAAGACGGTATTCACGGGTCTTTCCAATTCAACCGTGGTACTCTTCGCGGCCATGTTCGTCATCGGCGCGGGCATGTTCCACACGGGCCTGGCCCAGACCATGGGTGAGGCGGTGGTGCGCCTGTGCGGCACGGGCGAACGCAGTCTCATGTTCGGCACCATGATCGCGGCCATGATCCTTTCCGCCGTGTGTTCCAACACCGGCACCACAGCCGCCCTCATGCCCGTGGTCATCGGCATTTGCGTGGCGGCGGGCATGGCCCCCTCGCGGCAGCTTATGCCTTTGGCCTTCGCGGCAGGGCTCGGCGGCACCATTACCCTGGTGGGCACGCCGCCCAACCTGATCGCCAACCAGGTGCTCGCCGCCCACAACTATGCCACCTTCGGATTCTTTGAATTCGCCAAAATCGGCATCCCGCTGTGTCTCGGCGGCGCCGTGTTCATGGTGCTGTGCGCCCGCTTTCTCCTGCCCCGCCGCGATGCCGACATGGAGCTGGCAAAGTCCGCCGGCGGCTCGGAAACCAAGGTCCGCGTGCATGACCCCAAGAAAAAGGTCATCATGGGCTGCACCCTGCTGGGCGTGGTGCTGATTATGGCTTTTGTGCCCGAAAAGACGCTGCCTCTGGAAATTCCGGCCACCATCGGGGCCATTCTTCTGGTGCTCACCGGCTGCCTGAAGGAAAAGGAAGCCTACCGGGGCATTGACTGGGTGACCATCTTCCTCTTCGCGGGAATGATGCCCATGGCCACGGCCCTCGACAAGAGCGGCGCGGGCAAGCTGATCGCCGAGCAGGTCATCGCCATCATGGGCGGTTCCCCCTCTCCCCTGATGTTGACCGCCGTACTCTTCATTCTTACCTGCGGCCTGACCCAGTTCATGTCCAATACGGCCTCGGCGACGCTGCTCTGCCCCATCGGCCTTGCCATTGCGGAGCAGATTCACGTTTCGCCCCACGCCGTGCTCATGTCCATCGCCATTGCCGCTTCGTGCGCCTTTGCCACGCCCGTGGGCACCCCGCCCAACACCCTGGTGCTCGGCGCGGGCAACTACCGGTTCATGGACTACGTGCGCTTCGGCCTGCCCCTGGTGCTGGTCAGCTTCGTGATCTGCCTGTTTGTCATCCCCTTCATGTGGCCCTTTGCTCTGCCCGCTCAGTAATCTGTACCGGCGGCAACCGCCGTTTGTTTTGCTTCGTAGCTCTCAGAACCGCACTTGTTGCGGGGCCGGACAGTTTCCACAGGAAACTTCGCCCGCCCCCGCAACAAGTGCGGTTCTGGTGTCTCGTGCCGGTCTTGCCTCCAAGGGCTTTTCCGCTATACACTGTGCCGGGGAAAACCCGCCACCGCACAGCCGCAGGAGGTGCCGCATGGATATATTTACAGCCCTGCATACCCGGCGCAGCGTCCGGGCGTTTACGGAACAACCTGTTTCCGACGACGACATCCACGCGCTGCTGGACGCCGCCATGGCCGCCCCCAGCGCGGGCAACGCCCAGCCCTGGCAGTTCATCATCGTGGACGACAAGGAGCTGCTCAAGGCGGTTCCCGGCATCAACCCCTACGCGGGCATGGCCCCCAACGCCCCTGTCAGCATCCTCGTCTGCGGGGATCTGTCGGCGGAGAAATACCCCGGGTTCTGGGTGCAGGACTGCTCCGCCGCCATCCAGAATCTGCTGCTGGCCGCGCGCGGCAAAGGACTCGGCACCGTGTGGACGGGCATTTACCCCATGGCGGATCGCATCCACGGGTTTATACGGCTTTGCAATCTGCCCGAGCATATCGTTCCCTTGGCCCTTGTCGTTGTTGGACATCCAGTCAGGGACCAGGATTGGAAAAGCCGCTTCAGCGCCGAGAAAGTGCACCGGAATATCTGGGGGACGGGGGGAACGACAAGGTAGACGGCGGCGCTTCCCTGTGTTGCTCCCCTTGTCTGGTATGCGAAGGCCCGCCGAGAAAGGCGTCATGCCTTCTCCGGGCTGACGGCCGGCATCAGGTAGGACAGAAGGCCGGCAAGATTATGGCCGGAGTGGTGAGAAAAGGCGGGCTGAAAAAACAAAGCTCCTGTTCGATGCCGAACCGCCGGCGTTTACCGGGCTGAGCCTAGGGTTCATGCATCAGATGCCCTTATCTTCTGGTAGGAGGAGGTCCGTTGCACGATGGCCACAATAAGGCCTATGGACAGGCCGAACATAAAAGTGCCCACAACGCCTTCCATGGCCCCCACGATCCGCAGGGAGGGAGAAAGCAGCACGTCGCCGTAACCGATGGTGGTATAGCTGACCAGGGAAAAATAGATCGCCGTGGCGAAATCGGGCAGGCCTTCGGGGTGCAGGCAATAGAACGCCCCCCATATTCCGGCTTCCAGAACGTGCAGCAGCAGAAGCATCAACACGGCTTCCACAAAAATATACGGCTGCAACGTATTTTCTTTGGACTTCGTATGATGCAGTGACCTGCTGTGCCGACGCAATACGATGATCAGGCGGTACGCATAGGTTGAGTGCAGCAGTACCGTCAGCATCGCGCAAAACAGCGCCCAGAATACTTGTGTCAGCATGGATGATGCCTTACTTGAATATCAAGGCGTACGCCGCAGCCATGTGGATGCCCCGGGATTTTGATTTGGACCGTGCCGGGCTCCAGAACGGCGGAGAGGAGACTGGTTCCTTTTACCACCTCCCTTCAGATTTTAAAAACCTTTTTTTGACAAATTCCGGCCTGCGCCTGTATTCCTGCGGATCAAGGCCGTGCCCCGCGGCACAGGCGCCGCTTCTAGAGCAGTTTACGCTTCAAATAGTCGCTTAACGGCGGGCAAAGCCCGCCTACGCCTATTTGGCGGCAAGGACTTGCCGACAAATCCTTGCGAGCATTTCAAGTGTGAAATGCTCTAACTGCGTTCCCTCGACCTACAACAAAGGCACTCCCATGATCGCCCTCTCCGTTATGCTCGAAGTCGACCCCGCCCACGCCGACGCTTTCGCCGCCCTGGTTCTGCGCCAGGCTCACAACAGCCTCACCAACGAAAAAGGCTGCCTCGGCTTTACCGTGTTCAGACACGATGCCGCACCGAACCGTTTTTATCTTCACGAAACCTACGCAAACAAGGAAGCCCTGGAGAAAGACCACCGCTCCACTCCCTATTTCGCGGAGTTCATAGAAAAAACCACCCCATGGGTGCTTTCGGCGTCGCGCGAAATCTGGCATCATCTGGAAGGCTGATCCGGCTTTTGGCGGACGCGGCCCGCCGCTCGTCCAGAAGGCCCGCACCCGCAGCAAGCGTTCCCCTGCGGCGGCAAGCACCGCGGGATGCAAAGCCCGCGCATCCGCCATACCCGGCCCAAATCGCCGGCCCGCCGCGTTGACCTTGTTCCAAGGGTGCAGTATGCACAACGCCAGCAACCCTTTTCCCAAGGACGTGACCATGTTTTTCCGCCCCAGACTGACCGGAAAATTTCTTGTATGCGCCGTTGCGGCAGGCCTTGCCGCAACCTTTGCCCTGTACTCCTCCCCTGCGCAGGCCCGTCCGGAAAAAGCCGGGCAGAGCGCGGCGGATCGCTTCAACGCCATGGATGCCGACAAGGACGGCAAAGTCACCCGCGAGGAATTCTTTGCCGCCCAGCCCCAGATGAAGGAAGCCGCCTTTCTCGCCATTGACGCGGACAAGGATGGAGTTCTCACCCTTGAGGAATGGGAAGGATTCTCCATGGGCCACGCCAAGGACTCCAAGCCGGGCGAGGGCGGCATGCCCGGCATGGGCGGCTCCGGCATGCCCCCGGGCATGAGCATGCCTCCTCAGGGCATGGGCGGTTCCGGCGGCATGAAGATGCCCCCCCAAGGCAAGGCGGATGCCGCTCCGGCGGGCGGCGGCGCCAACGGAACGGAACCCGTCCCCGGCAAGGACGGCCCCCGCAAGCCCGACCTGATCATGCCGCCAAGCAGTAAATAACCCCATGCGCCAGCCTCTGTTTCTGCCCATGAGCCGCGAGGAAATGGCGGCTCATGGGTGGGATGTTCTCGATATCCTGCTCGTTTCGGGCGACGCTTACGTGGATCATCCCTCTTTCGGCACGGCCCTGCTGGGCCGCTGGCTGGTCGCCCACGGCTTCCGGGTGGGCGTCGTCTCCCAGCCCCGCTGGGAAAACCGGGACGACGCCCTTGCCGATCTGACCCGCATGGGCCTCCCCCGTCTGTTCGCCGGCGTCACCGCCGGAGCCCTCGACTCCATGCTGGCCCACTACACCGCCTTTCGCAAAAAGCGCCACGACGACGCCTACACCCCCGGCGGCCAATGCGGGGCCCGCCCCAACCGGGCGATCATCACCTACACCGGGCTGGTCCGCCAGGCGTTCCCCGGCCTGCCCGTGGTCATCGGCGGCATTGAGGCTTCTCTGCGGCGCATCAGCCATTACGACTTCTGGTCCGACTCCCTGCGCCGTTCTCTGCTGCTGGACAGCAAGGCGGACCTGCTCGTCTACGGCATGGGGGAAACCGCCCTCCTCTCGATTGCCCGAACAGCCGCGCGCCTGGCCGATGCCTCCGCTCTGCCCCAAACCGGCGCACGGCTCCCGGCTCCGCATCCCGTACCCGCTTCGGATGCGCCGCGTTCCGCCCGCGCTCCCAGAATCGCTTCGGACGCCCTCTCCCCCGGCCTGGACAGATCCATCCTTGTGGAGGCCTGCCGCGCCGTCCCCGGCCTCGTCTGGAGCATGCCCGCCAAAAACGCTCCAACAGCGCAGCCCTCCCGGTACACCTCGAAAAACGCGGCGCCCGAGTCCCTTGCCGCGCAGTACCGCCCCCTTATCAATGCCGTCCCGGACGCCGAGATCACGCTTCTCCCCTCCCACGAGGACATGCTCCGCGACCCGGCCCTGCTCATGCGGGCCACCCTGGCCCTTGAAGAACAGGTCCACCACGGCCTTGCCCATGCCATACAGCCCGCAGGGGACCGGCTGCTGATCCTCACCCCGCCCGCCCCGCCCCTGCCGGAACGCGATCTGGACAGCCTGTACGACCTCCCCTATTCCCGCCTGCCGCACCCGGCCTACACGGCCCCCATCCCGGCCTGGGAGATGATCCGCACCAGCATCACCACCCACCGGGGCTGCGGCGGAGGCTGTTCCTTCTGCTCCCTGGCCCTGCACCAGAGCCGCCATATCGCCTCGCGCAGCCGCGATTCCATCGTGCGGGAAGCCTCCCGCATCGCTCAAGGCCCCGCCCCAGATGCCCAGCAAACCGCCTCCGGCCGCACGCGCCGGAGCAATCCGCCCGGCGGCGGCGCCATCAAAGGCGCTGCCAAAAGCTTTTCCGCTCCCCGCCGGGACACCGCTGCCCCCGGAAAATCCTCCCCGCCGCGCTGGGCCGGTTCCATCAGCGACGTGGGCGGTCCCAGCGCCAACATGTGGCAGGCCCGCTGCACCCTGCCGGACGACAAACGCTGCGCCCGCCAAAGCTGCATGCACCCGGCCGTCTGTCCCTTCTTCGCCGTGGACCAGAGCCGGGGCGCGCGCCTCCTGCGCGAAATCGCCGCCCTGCCCGGCATCCGCAACGTCCGCATCGCCAGCGGGGTCCGCTTTGACCTCGCCCTGCAAGACGAAGCGGCCCTTTTCGCCTACACCTCCGAATTTACCGGCGGGCAGCTCAAAGTGGCCCCGGAGCACAGCGCCGCCCCCGTCCTTGAACTCATGCGCAAGCCCTCCATGCGCGTCTTCGAGAAGTTCCTCGAAACCTTTGCCCGGCAATGCAAAAAAACCGGCAAAGAACTCTACACCGTGCCCTATCTCATGAGCGCTTTCCCCGGCTGTACCGAAGCCCACATGCACGAGCTCGCCGCCTGGCTCCGCCGTAAAAACTGGCGGCCCCAGCAGGTCCAATGCTTCATCCCCACCCCCGGCACCGTCGCCACCGCCATGTTCTACGCCCGCCAAACACCCGACGGCGCCCCCCTCTACGTGGCCCGTACAGACAAAGAACGATTGCGGCAGCACCATATTTTGGTGGGTAAAAAATAAGATAAGAGAATGCCTCCGGCGGGCAGGACGCTGTCCTGCACCTGGCAAGGGGGTGACCCCCTTGCATCCCCATTTTGGGTAGGCATGATTCGTTGGTGGGGCTGCGTGGGGTTTTCTCCTGACACGGCCCCCGATGTCGTGCGCGAGTGCACGTTCGGGTTACATGAAGCCAAATGCCCTCTCTCAGGCTTCGCCCCTGACCGTGGAGGAATGACTACCCCGCTGCTATGCAACGATGGTGGGGGCTGTCGCCCGAAAAAAGCCCCCGCTTTTCATGCAAACTTCGCAAACACGAAAAGGCTCCCCTGCCCAAACGGCAAGAGAGCCTTTCCTGTGTCCGATTCCAGATCCGTTCCCGGTTCCTGAGCTTTTTGAACTTCGCAGCACACCCTCCCGCTCGTCACCGGGAGCACCGCCAGCGAGCTACAAAACAATCCGCCACATCGCCCCACAAAGACCTTATGGGGGTCAAGGGTGCGGCCCGCATCGCACTGAGACAGGTTTTTCATACCGCGGGAGTGTCATTGGCCGAATGACCTTGGCAGCCCTGGTTGCAGGCCCCTTGCGGGAGTCCAGAGGGCAGAGCCCTCTGGCAGGTGCAGGACAGCGTCCTGCACGCCGGAGGCATTATTCTTCTACCCGAACAGCCAGCACAGCACGCCGAGGCTGAGCATGGCGTAGAGGCCTGCGACGGCGTCGTCCCACATGATGCCGTGGCCTGCGGGCAGGCGTTCGAAGATACGAACGGGCCATGGTTTGGTGATGTCAAAGAGGCGGAAGAGGAGGAAGGCTGCGAGGTAACCCCAGAAATTCAGGGCGGTAAAGGGCAGGCAGGTGATCCACTGGCCCAGCACTTCATCGATGACAACTTCGCCGGGATCCTGTTTCTGCAGGAGTTCTTCGGCCTTGGTGCTGGCTTTGGTGCCTGTCCAGAGCACGAAGGCCAGGAGCAGGAGACGGCCCCAGATGGGCAGCGGCATGAAGATGACGGGCGCCAGGATAATGGCGACCAGGGAACCGCACGTTCCGGGGGCAATGGGGCTTTTGCCGGCAAAGCCGACTCTGGCGTAACAGAGGATGAGATCGTCGCGCATGAGATGCTCCGTGGGGTCGTTGCAGAGAGGGGCGGGGAGCCGTGGGGCTGCCGGCATACCGCAGGACTGTTGGCAAAAGTACAGTGAGGGACGAAAAAAGACCGGAAAAACATCTCTCTGCCGGAAGCTGTCTCCAGGGCGGTGCTTTTTCAATGCGCCGGTATGGTTCCGGAAAAACGGCGGGGCGTCAATCAGGAAGGGGGACAACAGCGTTTTTTTCCAGCAATACCTGGATAAGCTCCGCCACGGGCAGCCCCACCACGTTGCTCCAGGAACCCTCAATGGATTCCACGAGAAAGGCTCCCGCACCCTGAATGGCGTAAGCCCCGGCCTTGTCCAGGGGCTCGCCGCTCGCGGCGTAGCGGGCCAGGAGGGCGGGCGGGCAATCCCACATGGTGACGCGGGTATGGGCGGCGAAGGTGGTAAGAGCGGCATCGGCCCACACGGCGCAGCCTGTGATCACTTCGTGGGTGCGCCCGGCAAGGCGGGTGAGGAAGGAAAGGGCTTCGGCCGCATCCGAGGGCTTGCCGAGAATTTCCCCGTCCAGCACCACCACGGTGTCCGCGCCAAGAATGACGGGAGAGAGGGACGGAGACGTCTGGCGATACGGAGAGGACGGCGGAGGAACGCTGGAAGAAGTAGAACCGGAGAAACCGGAGGCGAGTCCCGTTCCCGCAAGGCCGGACGCCAGGGCAAGGACTTTGGCGACAGCGGCGCGGACGGCGTAGTCGCGGGCGGTTTCCCCCTTTACCGGAGCGGGCTCGGAGGATGCCGGGGGGGCGCATACCTCCACGGCAAGGCCGAGTTCCGCCATAAACGCGCGCCGCCGCGGCGAGGCGGAGGCCAGGACGAGCGGGCGCAGGGCGGCAAAAATGGGCCTTACTCCTTAAGGGTGCCTGCAAGCAGGGCGTCCGTGTTCAGGAGCTTTTGCGCGATACTTTTGCTGTCCACGGCGTATTCGCCGGAGGCAATGCGTTCCTTGACGGCGTCCACCTTGTCCTGGCGCACGTCAGGGGCGCTGTTTGCCGAGGCAAAGGCAGCCGTATGCAGCCGCGCCTCGGGCGAAAGGCTCACCCGGTCACCCTGGGGAGCCGTCTGCTCGGCGACGCCGGACTCGCGAGTCCGGACAGAAGCGGCCGTTTCCTGGGCGGAATCCAGCTTGCTTCTGTACAGATCCGTATTTTTCAGCAGTGAGTTCTTGATTTCCATATCCGTCTCCTTATCTCCGGGGCTGCCGCCCGTTTCGGCGGCAACACCGCATCCTCTCTTACAATCGCTCTCCGGAAGCGCCCGGCCCGGCAATGGGTTCCGCCGCCGGGGAGAGCCCGCTTTTTCCGGAGAAGCGCCGCCCTGCCGGACAGCGGGGGAAGCCCCGCTTTGCGCCTGTTGCTCCGGTGGTGCGGCGGCTTTCATTTTCTCCCTAAAGCATGGTCGCGTCAACCGTGCGCAGGGTGACGTCCCACAGTTGCCCCATGAGGCGCTGCTTTTCAGCGGCACCCAGTTCCACTTCCTGCCCCTCCGGACCGGAGCGGAAAATTTTGAAATCCTGCTCCGCGGGCGGGTACCGGAAGGTAAACTGTTCGCCCATTTCCTCGGCAAGACGGTCGCGCACTTCCTGGACAATGGGGTTTTCGCTTCCGGAAAAAATAAGATTATCCATAATCTCACGGGCGATACGTTCCACCATCTGCCGCCGTTTGACGGCCACCGCGTCGGCGTTGGACTGCAGTCCACGGCCCAGCAGTTGGTCGTACCTGGCGAGACGGCGCGCGGCAACAAGCTGCTTCCCATATTGCAGCAACATCTGGCGCGTATAGAACGATTGCGTGGTCATCACAGTATCCCCGTACCTTGCGTATCGGCCGAAGTTCCAAATACCTTTAGGGGAAAGACAAAAACTTTCTGATAGCCGCACCATTATCGATTCATAGATACGATCAAAGTGCGTCACGGGGCCGCACCGCCTCGCCGGAGGACGAATCCGGCTGAAAAGAAAGAACTTATTGCAAAGCGCCCCTGTCTGTGCAAGTATCCGGCGCAGATACCTGTTGCCGGAGATGCGCGCATGCGAATACTGCCTGTTGATATTCCCGATCTGCTTGTACTGGAACCCAAGGTGCACCGCGACGCGCGAGGCTTTTTTATGGAAAGCTGGCGCGAGGAATGGCGCGAAACCCTTGGCCTGCCCTCTCCTTTTATTCAGGACAACCATGCCCGGTCTGAAGAGACGGGCGTACTGCGCGGCCTGCATTTTCAAAACCCGCCGTATACCCAGGGCAAGCTGGTCTGGGTGACCCGGGGCTCGGTATATGATGTGGCGGTGGATCTGCGCAAGGGTTCGCCCGCCTACGGGAAATGGCACGGGCTGATCCTCAGCGCGGAAAACGCCCTGCGCTTTTATGTGCCGCGCGGCTTCGCCCACGGGTATATGACGCTGGAGCCGGGCACGGAATTTCAGTACAAGGTGGACGCCTACTACAATCCGGCGGAAGAAGGGGGGCTGCGCTGGAACGATCCCACCCTTGCCATCCCCTGGCCGGACATTACGCCGGTTCTTTCGCCTAAAGACGGTCTCCTGCCATTGTTTGAAGCTCTTGATTCGCCTTTTTCCTATAGAAAAAAACACTAGTCCGGAGAATGAACGCTCAAGTCCGCTTTTCATCAGGCTTACACGTCCGTTTTTCCCGGCGCAGAAGGGTTGTCTTTCTGATAGTGAAAGATTTCACCTTGACAGGATTGAAACCCCTCGATTACTAGAAGGGATGCCGCGTGAGCGCCATACGCGCTCGGCGGACAGCGTTTTCGAGACGCTGGCTACGATGTTGCGCATTTATGCGCAACCTTTTGAAGTTACATCGTTTTCACCGTCTAACCAGCTGTGAGGCAAAGGGTATGGAGGAAAACAAACACTGTGCAGGCGGCTCGGCCAGCCGCTCCAAATGTGCATGCGGCGCTGTCCCCTTCCTGATCGGAGTGGTGGTGGCGCTGGCCTTTGGTTGGTGGGTCTTTCCAGGCCTGCTCTTCAGCAAAGAATCCCAACCCTTCTTTTTCAGTCACGCCATCCATCTCGAAAAAGCAGGCACCTCCTGCGCGGACTGTCACAGCTTGCGTGACGACGGTTCCTTCACGGGCTTTCCGGCACTTGAAACCTGCGCGGGCTGCCATGGCGACGTTCTGACTGCGGAACCCGACGCAAAGTCGACTCCCGAAGAGGCCGCCGCCTACAAGGCCGAAAAGGTCTTTGTGGAAGAGTATGTCAAAACCGGCAAGGAAGTCCCCTGGGTCGCCCACCAGAAGCAGCCGGACAACGTGTTCTTCAGCCACGCCGCCCACTTCAATAAATGCTATACCTGCCACATGACCATGAAGGGCAAGCTGAACCTCGGCACGCCCGACAATCCTGAAAAGCTCTGCATGACCTGCCACCCGTCACTGGATCAGTTGAACAACAACCTTCCTGTTGAACGGAACATACTTACCGGCTACAGCGCGACCACCAAAAAAATGTGGGAATGCGAAAAGTGCCACGCCCACCCCGCCCACTTCTCCAACGACGGGGTTGAATACCCGGCAGATGTCAAGCCCGAAGACATGGGCAAGCTCCGTACGGTCAGCCCCTACGTACAGAAAGGGCGCACTGCGGCTAACAACGCCTGCTATACCTGCCACAAGTAAAGGGGGGCGACATGGTACTTGACAGAAGAGGATTCATGAAATTTATGGCGGGCGCGAGCGCGGGCATCATGGCCACGCCGCTCCCCTGGAAACTGCTGGACGATGTCAGTATCTGGACCCAGAGCTGGCCCTGGATTCCCTCCAACCAGCCCGGCGAAACCACCTATACGCTGGCCGTCAGCAAGACCTGCCCCTCCCACGCGGCCATGAAGATACGTCTGGTCAACGGGCGTCCCGTGCGGGTGCTGCCCAATCCCGAGCATCCCCTGGGCGGCGGCATCTCCTCCCTGGCCGTCGCCGAAGTGCAGATGCTGTTCAGCCCGGCCCGCATCCAGAAGCCCATGCTCCGGTCTTCCGACGGCGGATTCAAGGATACTGACTGGGCCACCGCCGCAAACATGCTGCGTGAAAAGCTGGCCGCGGCCAAAGGCAAAACGGCCTTCATTTCCGGCGATGAAACCGGCTCCGTCAACGAAGTCATCAGCGCCTTTGCCAAAGCCCTCGGCTCCAAGGACGTGTTTCTCATGCCCTCGGAAGGCCAGTGCGCCGCCAAGGCCGCCGAGCTCATGGGCCTTAAGGGCCAGATCGGCTACGACCTTGAAAACAGCGACTATGTCCTGGCCATCGGCGCGAACATACTGGAATCGTGGGGACCGGTGGTGCGCAACCGCCGCATATTCGCGGACAGCCATCCTCACCCGACCGCGGGAAGCAAGGCCAAGGTGACCTTTGCGTATGCCGGGCCGGTGCAGAACAATACCGCCGCCGTAGCCAAGCCCTGGCTGCCCATACGCCCCGGCACGGAAACCGCCCTCGCTCTCGGCATTGCCCAGATGCTGATCGCCGCGGGCAAAAGCGCCCCCGCCTCCGACTTTGGGGCCTTCAAAGATCTGGCCGCCAAGTACACGCCTGAGGAAACCGCCAGACTGACCGGCGTTTCCGTCAAGCAGCTTGAAGCAGTGGTCCAGGCCCTGCTGGAAGCGAGCGCTCCCTGCGTTATCGTGGGTTCGGAATTCAGCCAGGGCGCCGGCGCCGCCCCCATTATGGCCGGTTTCGCCGTCAACGCGCTGCTCGGCAACGTCAACAGGAAAGGGGGCATCACCCTTATTCCCGAAGCCCCGGTGGTGCTTTCCGGCGCGAGCAAGCGCGCAGATTTGTATAAAAAGGATCTGGCCGCCTGGATCACGGGCAAGGAAAAACCGGACCTGCTCATCCTGCACGAAGCCAACCCCGTGTACGCCCTGCCGAACCCGGCAGGCGTGAAGGACGCGCTGAAAAAGATTCCCTTCAAAGTCGCCTTCACGCCCTTTCTGGATGAAACCGCCGCTGAATGCGACCTGGTGCTGCCCACCGGCATGGGCCTGGAACGCATTGACGACGTGTGCAACCCCTACGGCTTCGGCACCGGCATTTACTGCGCCACCCTTCCGGCCTCGCAGCCCATGGAAGACGTCCGCAACACCGCCAACGCGCTGCTGTTCTTCGCCGAAAGGCTTGGACTGAACCTTGGGGTAAAGCTGTACGAAGACCTGCTCAAGGCCAAGGCAGCCCTGATGAAGACCAACTTCGACCAGCTGGTCAAGGGCAAACCCGTGCTCAACGAAGAAAAGGCCCCGGTCGACGGCTTCGCCTTCCGCGCCGACATACTGAACAAGGCGGGGGTCAAAAACGCGAAGGATAAACTCGGGCTGGCCGTCTTTGCCAAGCTGAACCTCGGCACGGCGAATACCGGCATCCCCCCGTATAATACCAAGACGTTGCGGGCCGACGAACTGACCGGCAAAGACATGTATGTCATGATGAACGCCGCCACCGCCGCGAAAAAGGGCCTGGCCAACGACGCCCGCGTCACCCTGACCGCCGGCTCGCAGAGCATTACGGCGCGGCTGCGCGTGTTTGAAGGCGTGATGAACGACACCGTGGCCGTTTGCCTCGGTTTCGGCCATACCGCCCTGGATGACTTCAGCAAAAACAAGGGCGCCAATATTATGGACCTGCTGCGCGCCATGCCGGAACCTGAAACGGGGCTCACCGTCTGGTCACAGGCGAGTGTGGACGTCTCGCAAGCCTAAGGAACGGGGAAACCATGTCTGCAAAAAAAGATTTCAACGTCAAATGGGGAATGGCCATTGACCTTGACAAGTGCACCGGTTGCGGTGCGTGCATGGTGGCCTGCCAGGCGGAGAACAACCTCGCCCCTGTGCCCGACGCCTCCAACAAGCTCAGGGTCATGAACTGGCTTGTGGTGTATGAGCTCTCCAATAAAAAGCCCTTTCCCGATCACGAGGTGGCCTACCTGCCGCGCCCCTGCCAGCAGTGCTCCATGCAGCCTTGCGCCACGGTGTGCCCGGTTATCGCCACGGAGCGCAACGAGGAAGGCGGCATCGTCAGCCAGATTTACCCGCGCTGTATCGGCTGCCGGTACTGTATGGCGGCCTGCCCCTACCATGCCCGCTACTTCAACTGGTTTGACCCCATCTGGCCCAAGGGCATGGAAAAGGCCCTGACGCCCGACGTGTCCACGCGCCCGCGCGGCGTGGTGGAAAAATGTTCCTTCTGCCACCACCGCTATATGAGAGCCAAGGATAAGGTGCGCGCCGACGGCAGCGACATCTATACCGTGGGGGCTGACGGCAAAATGCATTCCGCCATTGCGGAGGAAGACTACGTCACCTCCTGCGCGGAAGCCTGCCCCAACGGAGCCATCGTATTCGGCGACCTCAACAACCCCGCCCACAAGGTATGCAAGCTGCTGTTCGGCGACCCGGACAGCCCCGAAGCGAAAAAAGCGGGCAAACCGATTCTGAACCCCAACGCCTTCCGCCTGCTGGAACGCCTGGGGACGGACACGGCCGTATATTACCTGAGCAGCCGCGAATGGGTGCGCCGTCTCGGCGACAACTACCTGCAGGACGAAAAGACGCAGGCGCCCGCATCCGTTCTGCCGAAAAAGCACTAAGGGGTAGCACATGGATAAGAACTATTCTCTTCCCGTCGATGCGGAGCTGTTCCCCCAAGGGTGCGTACGGTGCCCGCTCAGCAAATTCCTGGGCTGGCTCGCCGTTGTCATGGTCTTCTTCGCCTGGGGTCTGTACGCGGCCTTTCTGGTGCTCAGCACGGGCCTCGGCGTGACCGGCCTGGACGACTATTTCGGGTTCGGGTTGTGGATTACCTTTGACCTTGCGGTCATCGCCCTCGGCGCGGGCGCGTTCTTTACGGGCCTGCTCCGCTATATCCTGAATATCGATCCCCTGAAAAACATCATCAACCTTACGGTCATCGTCGGGTTCATCTGCTATTCGGGCGCCATGCTCGTCCTGGTGCTGGACATCGGCCAGCCGCTGCGGGCCTGGTTTGGCTACTGGCACGCCAACGTCCACTCCATGCTGACCGAAGTTATCTTCTGCATCACCTGCTACTGCATCGTGCTCATCATCGAGTACGTGCCCCTGATTCTCGAGCAGAAGCAGATCAACAAGAACCCGCTGATGCACGCCATTGCCCACAACCTGCACGTGGCCATGCCCCTGTTCGCCGGGGTGGGCGCGTTTCTGTCCACCTTCCACCAGGGCTCCCTGGGCGGCATGTACGGCGTGCTGTTCGGCCGCCCCTATGCCTTCCGCGAAGGGTTCTTCATCTGGCCGTGGACCTTCTTCCTCTTCGTGCTTTCGGCCGTGGCCTCAGGCCCGGTGTTCACCGTGCTCATCTGCACCGTGATGGAAAAGATGACCGGAAGAAAACTGGTTACCTGGGAAATCAAGAGCCTTATGGGCAAAATCGCCGGGACCATGCTCCTGGTCTACCTGGTCTTCAAGTTCCTTGACCACGCGGTGTGGATTTTCGACCTGTCCCCCCGCGAAGGCATTACCTTTGACCAGTACTTTCACGGCTGGATCTACGGCAAGTGGCTGATGTACGCGGAGCTCTTCCTCTGCGGCGTCATCCCCTGCGTCATCCTGCTGAAGTCCAACCTGCGCAACACGCCTGCCCTGTTCTATCTGGCGGCCTTCCTTGACTGCGCGGGTATCACCATCAACAGGTACGTGCTCACCGTGCAGACCCTGGCCTTCCCCTCCATGCCCTTTGACAAGTGGCAGACCTATGCCCCGAACTGGGTGGAATGGGCGGCCAGCATCATGATTATCGCCTACGGCGCCCTGATACTCAGCCTTTCGTACCGCTACCTGCCCATTTTCCCGCAGGAGCAGGGCCTGAACGGCGGCAAGGCGGCCGCGCATCACTAAGACTATGATTGGGGAGGCGCTGCCTCCCCAAACCCCTCCGGCAGGGGGAGTGACTTCCCCTGCACCCCTCGATAGCCGGGACATCGCATACAACGCGATATCCCGGCTATCCTGTTATGAAGTGCCACTCCAAGAAGACCGTGGCGGGCCTTGCTTCTTCCCCCGACCCGTGCCATTTTCGCGGCATGAAAAAGCCCCTGCGCGAAGGATTCACCACCGGCACCGCCACCGCGGCGGCAGCCAAAGCCGCCGTTGCCCTGCTTCTGGGCGGAGGGGAATCCGCCGTCGTATCTGTTCCCTTGCCTCCCTTTGCCCTCACCGCAGAAACGGCACAGGCGGAACATGACGCCCGCCTGGACATTCCCATTGCTTCCCTCCGTCTGACGTCTGCCGGAGCGACAGGGCCGGACGTATCTCCGAAACACCTCCCCGGGCTTTCCCCCTGGGCCCCCTCCAAGGACTCGCCCTGCGCCACCGCTACGGTTATCAAGGATGGCGGCGACGACCCGGACGCCACCCACGGAGCGGCCCTTACAGTGTATGCGAGTACCCATCCCTTTCTGCCGGACGGCTCGCCTTTCCCGTTTCCCATCTCCCCCCAAACCCAAAAGGGGTTGGGAAAGGAGGAAGGGGTTCGCTCCTTCCCCTACATTTCCCTCTCCCACTTTCCAAATCCCGTATTTCTATACGCGGGCAAGGGTATAGGGACGGTCACCCTGCCGGGGTTGCCGGTGGTGCCCGGGGAGCCCGCCATCAACCCGCAGCCCCGCCTGCAGATCGCCGCTGCCGCCTGCGAGGCGGCCGGGGAAAACGGCTACGACGGCCCGCTGCATATTCTGGTAACCGTGCCGGACGGCGAGGAACGCGCCCGCAAGACCATGAACGCGCGGCTCGGCATTCTGGGGGGCATTTCCATCCTGGGGACGCGCGGAACGGTGCGTCCGTACAGCCATGAGGCCTGGACGGCCACCATTCTGCAGGGATTTCAGGTAGCGGCGGCTCTCGGGTTGGATACAGTGCTGCTCGCCACCGGCAGAAGGAGCGAGCGGGCGTTGTTCGGGCTGTATCCCCACCTGCCGCCAACGGCTGGCATCCAGGCGGCGGATTTTGCGGCTTTTTCCCTCAAGCACACGGCTGCCCTGCCCTTTGCCCGGGTGGTCTGGGGCTGCTTTCCCGGCAAGTTGCTCAAGCTGGCCCAAGGGCTGGAATGGACGCACGCCAGCACAGCCCGCTCCGATATTCCCCTGCTGGCCCGGCTGTGCCGGGAAGGAGGAGGCAGCGAGGCCCTGGCGCGCAACGTGGGGGAATCCCCGACAGCCGCAGGGGCCTTTGCCCTGATGCATGAGGCCTCGCCCCGGCTGCACGACGCCGTGCTCGCCCGCCTGGCCTCGCGGGCCTATGCCGTCATGCAGGACTGGATGCTTGCGGCCCGCGCCGGGACCAGTTGTGGAGAGGGAACTCCGGCCTCGGAAACCGGACAGGAAACGGGCGGCCCAGCGCTGGTGCTGCACGTGTTCAGCACGGAGGGCGAGCACCTTCTCCACCTTGGCGGAGGCGACCCGACAGCCAGACCACTCTGAGAGAGGCGTCGGGGAGGCAAGGCCCTTTTTTGATCTCCCTCTTGCGCTCGGAAGAATCAGAACGTAGCATACGCGATATTTTTCAACAGGAGAGCTTATGAAGATCCTGCTCAGTTGCGTGAACTCTCTGGTCTCGTTTGTCGGCTATGACACTGAGAAAGCGCAGAGCTTCTGGTACTGTCCTTCGGATCGGGTGCGGGCCTGCGGCGCGGCCTACTCCAACGACGCGCTGTTGGTGGCCACCGACTCTTCTTTCTACCGCTACAGTGAGGCCCACGGGATGGAGCACACCGCTCTGCCCGGCCCCCACGACAACCTGGCCCACAGCGTGCACCTCGTGCAAGGCCAAAGCATCGGCATTGCCGATACCGGCAATTCCCGCGTGCTCGTCTACAGCAACGACATGAAGGCCTGCACCACTTTCGATCCTCTGGAAGGCTGGGGCGAAATTCCCTCCGACGCCATTCACCTGAACGACTTTGTACGCACTCCGCAGGGTTTCGTGGCCTCCTGCTTCAATTTCCGGCCGTACAGAAGCGTCGAACGGCCCGGATTCCGCTGGCAGAACCGCGGCTACGGCCTCCTGCTCTCGCTGGAAAAACACAACGGCTGCAATGTGGGCCGGGTGCTCGCGGCAGGCCTCTCCTGTCCGCATTCGCTGGTCTGGCACGAGGAGCGCCTGTACTGCTGCGCCTCCGCCACCGGGGAGTTTCTGCGCTTCGCGTACAACGCCCAAGGGCTGCTGGTGGAAGAAGCGCGCTTTTTCATCTCTTCCGAGTATTTCATACGCGGGGCGCTCCCCCTGGACGACGGAAGCTGGCTGCTCGGCGGCAGCAGTCTGCGCCGCGAGGCAAGCAAGGGCATGGCCGTGCTGCGCCTTGCCCCGGACGGAACCGTCACGGAACTGCCCGTGGCCGCGGCGGGAGAAATTTACGACATCCTGCCCTGGAACGATGCCGTCATGCGCCCGGTGTCCGCCGTGATGAGCGCCCTGCCGCCCGTCCATGCCACCGAGGGCAACGCCTACCCCCCGCCCTGCATACTCTCGCCGGAATAGAAACCCGGAACATCCGCTCTTGCAACCTCCCCCCAATCGAGAGGAGCCCTCATGCCGCGCGCGCACTCCCTTTTCGGCGTCCTGTTCGCCCTCCTGCTCTGCCTGCCCGCGCAGTCGCGCGCCAGTGACGCCGAAGCCCTCCAGCAGGCCCTGTACAGGGCCTGCGCCCAAGGCGGTCCGATAGAAGTCCGGGAAGCCCTCGCCTACGGCGCCGATGTCAATGCCCCGCGCTTCGGCCCCGGCGGGCTTACTCCGCTGATGTTTGCAGCGGCGGAAAACGAGGATCCCGAAGTCCTCAAAATCCTGCTGGAGGCCGGAGCGGACGTGCATGCCAGAACCGCCACCGGCGAAACCGCCCTTATGTTCGCCGCCCGTTACGGCTCCAGCCCGGCCGCGCTGGAGCCGCTGCTGGCCGCCGGGGCGGATCCGAACGCGCAAAACATCGCCCAAAACACCGCTCTGCATCTGGCCGCAGGCTGGAACGACCTGCATCCTGCTGTGGCCGAGCGTCTGGTTCTGGCCGGGGCCAACGGCATGTTGCCCAATGAAAACCGCCGTACAGCCTTCTTTATGGCCCGCCTCTCGAATACTTTGCATAAAAGCGCTATCTTCGAACAACGGGATCCGGCACGCCTGGCCGAGCAGTTACAGCGCCTGTATGCAAAAAGACTTCAGGAACAGGCGGAACGCGAGCGCCTGGCCGCCGCCAGGGCCGGAAAAAATCCGGACACGCAGGTACCGCCGCCGGACACGCACCCGCAGGTGCAGGAGGAGGAAAACTGCGACGTAACGGGAGACTGGACAGGCTATCCCAACGATCCCTACACCAGCAAACTGGCCGAAGAACCGGGGATGCTGTCCAAAGACATGGCCTCTATCGAGCCGTTGCGGGAAAACGCCGGAATCGACCTTGAGCGGTACAGTGTGGACAATCCTGGCAATATCCTCCCAAGCCTGGACGCGCCTTCCACCTTGAGCCTGTTTGCCAGGGCCGAAATGCCGGTGCTGGACGGCGCCCTGGCTTCGTTTCCTCTCTATTCCGCCTTTGCCGGGGCCTGTTACGAGCCGCCCTCGGGATCCAACACCGTGACGCCGGAAGGGTTCTTCCAAAACGTGGTTACTTACAATAATACCATTGAGGCCTTTTCATACCTTGTCGAGCGGCACATCGACATTTTCTTCGGCCTGGAACCCGACGAATCGCAAAAGCAGTACGCGGAGCAGGAGCGGAATCGCGAACTCGTCTACACCACTCTGAGGCGCGAGGCCTTTGTCTTTTTCGTGCACAAGGATAATCCCGTCGAATCGCTGACCGTGGAGCAAGTCAAAGATATCTACGCAGGCAGGATTACCAACTGGAAGGACGTCGGCGGGCCGGATATGCCCATCCTCCCCTTCCAGCGCAACGCCGGTTCCGGCAGCCAGTCCACCCTGCTGCGCTTTATGGGCGAGCCCCCCCTCATGCCGCCCCCGATAGAGCTGGACTACGGCATGGAAGGCATCTTCACCAAGGTAGCCTCCTACAGAAGCGTGCCCGGCGCCATCGGGTTCTCCTTCTACTTCTTTTCCACCCGCATGGTGGACGCCGGAGACGTCAAACTGCTGGCCGTCAACAACGTCGTCCCCAGCAAAGAACACATCCGCGACAACTCCTATCCCATCCTGGTCAATCGCTACGCCGTCACCCTCAAAGACAACGCAAAACCCGCCCTGCTCCGCTTCCTCGAATGGATGCAAGGCCCCCAAGGCCAGGAGCTGGTAGAAAAGCTCGGCTACGTGGGAAACTGAGAGGAAGGAAGCATGCCTCCCGCAGCGCGCCCTGCCGCACGCTTGCGCCGGAGGCTAATTCCCGGTAAAGATACTGAACTATACAAAAAAATGAGGCCGCATATGCGGTTATTGCAGGAGAGATTATGAAAAGATCCAAGTCTCTTTCCCTTGTACTTATGGGCTCCCTTGTACTGGGTTCTTCAGGGTGCGGTTCCAACGAGGTGCCTGAGGAATTCGCCACATTCCGCTCGGTGAACGAATGTGTTACCAGCGGCCTTTTTACGGAAGCCGAATGTCGGGAGTTCGCGCAAACCGCCGCTCTGGAGCAGCCGCGCTTCAATTCCAAAGAGGAATGCGAGCAGAAATTCGGCGCGGGGGCCTGTGAAGGCCCGGCGGAAAACGCTGCGGCCGCTCCCGCCCCTTCTTCCAACGGCACGGCTGTGCAGCAGAGATCCGGCTCCATGTGGATGCCGATGATGATGGGCTTCATGGCCGGGCGTTACATGGGCTCAAGCGGTCCCATGCAGGGCTCTCAGGGGCTGTACGGCACGCCTTCCCAGCAGCCGGGTTCCGGCACGCAGACCTTCCGCACCGCCACGGGCGATACCGTTACCTCCGATGCCAAGGGCAGGGTGACCAGTCCCACATCCGCGATGAAGCAGAGCATTTCCCACAACGCCAAGCCCATCACGGGCCGCTCTGGAAGCGGCGCCAGGGGCGGGTTCGGCAGAACCGGCGGGGGCGGTTCGTGAGGCGTATCGCTCTTTCTCCGCGTCCAGGCTGGCAAGAGATCGCTGAAAAAAACGGTTTTTTCTTCCACCATGTGGACGGCGAAATTTATTGGGATGAATCCGCCTGCTACGCATTTACGCTGAAGGAAATCGAGGAGGGCCTCGAAGATCCGGCCCAGGAACTGGCCGACATGTGCGTTGATTTGGTGGCGGACGTGGTGGCCAGCGAAGAACTGCTCGAAACTCTGGCTATTCCGCCCGCCTTTTGGGACATGGTGCGGGACAGCTGGCAGCGTAACGAGCCGAGCCTTTACGGCCGCTTCGACTTTGTCTACGACGGGCACGGCCCGGCCAAGCTCTACGAGTACAACGCCGATACCCCCACGGCTCTTTACGAAGCCGCCTATTTCCAGTGGAGCTGGCTGGAGGATGCGATACGGCTCGGCCTTGCCCCCGAGGGGGCGGATCAGTTCAACTCCATCCAGGAAAAGCTGACCGAGACCTTCGCCTCTTTCAACGTGCCGGGGCTGATGCACTTTGCCAGCGTGAAGGACACCGAGGAAGACCGCGCCACAGTGGAATACCTGCGCGACTGCGCGGAACAGGCCGGGATACGCACCCGCCAGATCTACATGGAAGACATCGGCACCGACGCCCGGAACCAGCTTGTGGATCCGGACGGTGCGGCCATTCACTGGCTGTTCAAGCTCTACCCCTGGGAGTTCATGCTGCGCGACACCTTCGCGCCGCTGCTGCCGGGCTGTGACACGACCTTTGTGGAACCGGCCTGGAAGATGGTGCTTTCCAACAAGGGCATTCTTCCCTTGCTCTGGCAGCGGCACAAGAACCACCCCAACCTGCTGCCCGCCTGGTTCCACGACATCGCTTCGGCCCCGCCTTGCAGCGACTACGTGCTTAAGCCCCTGTACTCGCGGGAAGGAGCGAACATTTACGCCTTCAAGAACCACAGCCAGGTATTCGCTTCGGACGGCGTCTACGGCGCGGAAGGGTATATAGGCCAGGAGCTTTGCCCCCCGCCCTTTGTGGACGGGCACGGCCCCGTGGCCGGGGTATGGATAGTGGGCGGCAAATCCTGCGGCCTCGGCATCCGCGAGGACAAAAGCCCCATTACCAGCAATCTCTCCCGTTTCGTGCCGCACTATATTCTGCCGGAGTAAAAACGCCGGGCCCGGCATCCCTGAGGGACGGCAACAACGGCGCTTTTTCAGGTGCAATGCGTTCCAGAACAAATTGCTCTATTGAACTGTTGTACTGCAACTTTGCCACCCGCAGTCTGCCTTTGGATTTCCCGAAAAGGTAGGTGTCCCCCGCAATGCACATGCTGTTGCCGGCAACGAACGGCAAAAAGTAGGTGCTGGCAGAGTTCTCACCATCGCGAATCTCTACCTGGCCGGCCTTTTTGTCGGTCGTATACGCGGTGACAGTATAAGAGGCGCCCAGACTGTCAGCATAGCAGTCCGAAAGTGCCGTCAGCAGGCTGCCGTTTTTCCTGTCGCCGGACATATATTGGGGAGTGACCGTCAGCGGCATCTTCTCGTTGCCTTCCGGAATGCGAAAGGCGGTTTCCAGCACCTCCGTGTGCATGGCCACATTCGCATCCTCATGACTGTCGTCCTTGTAGCTTCTGATAACGGTGGCTTTTTCGTTCCCGGTGACTTCGAACTGCCCCTGGCCCACGCCCACCTGTTTGAAGGCGATTCTACCGTCCTCAACGACCAGCGCGCTGGCAACCGAATAGACAGGGCTGGCCCCGTGGATGACAATACCGTGCTTGAGGCACATAATGCTGGTGGCCAGACTCAGTCCGCCGGAGCCTTCGTCTCCCGGCAGGCCGTCGCCGGAAAAAATGAGATGGCCTCCCTTGAAGACATACAAGCCGGTTCTGCCCCCGTCGCGCGTTACCGCAAAAACCTGCGTGCCGTCCGTGCAGTCCGTGGCGACCGCCTGCACGCCGTGAACGTCCAAATGCACTTCCTGCTGCACCCAGGCCGGGACGGCCAAAGCACATACCATCGCCAATACACTCAATACCTTCATAACCTTCTCCCTCAGGCGTACTCTACGCCGCCCGGATGCCCGGGGGCTTTCCGGGGTTTTCCTTTTATCTATATCACGGAGCAAGTATTCCGGAAAGAAAAATTCCACGCGCAAGCGTTCCTGCACAACCTCGTGCTCCCTCTGCCCCCGCTGAAACATCTGTCCGCAACCGCCTGTCGTGTCATCTGAACTTTTTAGTTTCGCGCAACTCCACTTTCTGGTATCGAGCCGTTCAGGCGATATGGCACAGTGTTCCCCATCCCTGCCCGCGAAAACCGGCAAGCGCGTAAAATAGCTGGCTCAGGCCCCGCCCCCCTGTGGAGGCATTCCCTACCTCAACTCCCGAAGAAAGCCGCATGGACAGTACCCCCATTTTTGAGCTGCACGGCGTCACCAAGTATTTCGACACCACCTGCGCCCTGCACAACATCAATCTTTCCATCGCCAACGGGGAATTTCTCACCCTGCTCGGCCCCTCGGGATGCGGCAAGACCACCATTCTGCGCATTCTTTCGGGCTTTGAGCGCCCGACCAAAGGCGAAGTCCTGCTCAACGGCGAGTGCATCAACGACACGCCGCCGGAACAGCGCCAGGTGAACACGGTCTTCCAGAACTACGCCCTGTTCCCGCACATGAACGTGTGGGACAACGTGGCTTTCGGCCTGAAGATGCAGCGCCGCCCCAAAATGGAAATCAACCGCCGCGTGGCCGAAGTACTGCGCCGGGTGCACCTGGACGATCTGGCCGACCGTGTCCCCCGCCAGCTTTCAGGCGGGCAGCAGCAGCGGGTGGCCATTGCCAGGGCCATTGTGAACAACCCCCTGGTGCTCCTGCTGGACGAACCCTTCAGCGCCCTGGACTTCAAGCTGCGCAAGCAGATGCAGTTTGAAATCAAACACTTGCAGCGCCAGCTCGGCATTACCTTCGTCTTCGTGACCCACGATCAGGAAGAGGCCTTTGCCATGTCCGACCGGGTGGTGGTCATGAACGGGGGAGCCATTGAGCAGGTGGGCACCTCGCAGGAAATCTACGAAGAGCCGGAAAACCTGTTCGTGGCCCGCTTTGTGGGCGAAATCAACGTGCTGGAAGGCACGGTCACGGACGTGAAGGAAGACGGCAGCCTTATCGCCGACGTGGAAGGCGTGGAATACCCTTTGCGCACCAGGCGGGAGTTTGCCGTGGGCGACCCGGTGAAGGTGCTGCTGCGGCCCGAGGATCTCAAGGTTTACCTGGAGCAGGAAAAAGCCCTGACCCCGCCCTTCTTCACCGGCAAGATCGACGAAACCGTATACAAGGGCGCGACTGTGGACATTCTGCTTACCCTGGACAACGGCAAACGAATCCAGGCCGCGGAGTTCTTTAACGAGGATGACGCGGAAATCAGCTACCACCCCGGCGACCGAGTGGCTGTCAACTGGGTGGAAGGCTGGGAAGTGGTTCTCGGGGAGGAAGGCGAATAATGCGGGAGAACAACCTTTTCCGCTCCTGCAGCATCGGTTCCACCTGGCTGTGGTTGGGGGCGTTTGCCCTGTTGCCCAACCTGGCCCTTGTGCTTGTTGCCCTGCTGGACAAAGGCGAAGTGGACTTCTTTATTCCGGTGTTCACCTTGAAGAACTTCGCCGAGCTGTTCGATCCCACCTTTCTCACGGTTCTGTGGGACTCGCTGCGTCTTGCGGCCTTAAGCACCCTGGTCTGCCTGCTGTTCGGCTACCCCTTCGCCTACCGCGTGGCCCGCGCCCGTCCCAGTTGGCGGCCCTGGCTGCTGCTTCTGGTCATCATCCCCTTCTGGACCAACTCTCTTATCCGCACCTACGCCCTCATCCTGATCATCGGCGCCCAGGGCATGGTGAACAAGGTGCTGCTCGGCATCGGGCTTATCAACACGCCCCTGGCGCTCATGTATACCGACTTTGCCGTGTTCGTGGGGCTCACCTATACCCTGCTGCCGTTCATGGTGCTGCCCCTCTATGCCAGCATCGAAAAGCTCGACCCGCGCCTTGCCGATGCCGCCAAGGATCTGGGCGCGGGTTCCCTGCGCACCTTCTGGCACGTCACCCTGCCCCTCACCTTGCCCGGTATCGTGGCCGGGTGCATCCTGGTCTTCCTGCCGTCCCTCGGCTGCTTCTACGTGCCGGAAATTCTGGGCGGGGCCACCAACATGCTGCTCGGCACCTTCATCAAGAACCAGTTCCTGATAGCCAACAACTGGCCGCTCGGCGCGGCGGCCAGTTCCGTGCTTACCCTGCTGCTGATTCTGATGGCGGCCCTCTACCGGCTTGCCAGCCTGCGCGTGGCCGGAGAAAAGGAACGCAAGGGCATTCTCCCCGCAGCCGGGGAACTGGCGGGCAGCTGACATGGGCACTTTTTTCAAACGCGCATACATGTGGCTGGTATACCTGTTTTTTTACCTGCCTCTGCTGGTGGTCTTTGTCTATTCCTTCAACATGAACAAGTATACGACCTCCTGGACCGGATTTTCCACCCGCTGGTACGCCGCCCTGTGGAACAACACAGCCATCCTGGACGCCGCTCTCAACTCCCTGCTGGTGGCCGTGTGCGCCGCCACCGCCGCCACCGTCCTCGGAAGCCTGGCCGCCCTGTCCCTCAAGCGCTACCGTTTTCCGGGACGCAAGGCGCTGTATGTGGGCATCCTCATGCTGGCCGTCTCCCCGGACATTGTCATGGGCATTTCCCTGCTCATCATGTTCATCGCCTTCAAGATGGAGCTCGGCTTCATCACCCTGCTCATCGCCCACACGGCCCTGTGCGCGCCCTTTGTGGCCGTCACCGTGCTCGCCCGCCTTGCGGAGTTTGACGAGCACCTTATCGAAGCCGCGCGCGATCTCGGCGCTTCCGAAGCCCGCGCCTTCCTCCACGTGCTTCTGCCCCTCACCGCCCCCGCCGTGGCCGCGGGCTGGCTGCTCAGCTTCACCCTGTCCATGGACGACGTGCTGATCAGCACCTTTGTCACCGGCCCGACCTTTGAAGTGTTGCCGGTCAAAATTTACTCCATGGTCAAGCTCGGGGTAAAACCCGACGTCAACGCCCTTTCCGCCATCATGTTTGTGCTCACCCTGGTGCTGGTTCTCACCGCCCAGGGAATAACCCAGCTCAGGAGAAAGTGACCCCCATGAAAACACGCCTTTTCGCCTTGCTCGCCGGTATCGCGCCCGCGCTCCTCATCGCCGTCCTGTGCACAGGCGCGCCCCTCGCCCAGGCCGCGTCCAAAAAGGGAGCCGGTCAGGTCATCGTCTACAACTGGTCGGAATACATCCCCCAGGATGTCCTGGACGACTTCACCAAGGAAACCGGCATCAAGGTGGTCTATTCCACCTTTGAGTCCAACGAGGCCATGTACGCCAAGGTCAAGCTCATGCGCGGCAAAGGCTACGACGTAATCGTACCCTCGGGCTATTACGTGGATCTCATGGTACGCGACAAACTCCTGCAGCCCCTCGACCTAACCAAGCTCACCGGTCTTGCCAACCTCGACAAAACCATGATCGCCCACGGCCCCGACCCGGAATGCAAATACAGCGTTCCCTACATGTGGGGCGCCGCAGGCCTGGCCTACAACACCAAGTACATTCCCAAAGGTTCCGTGACCAAATGGGCCGATCTGCTGCGCCCGGAATTCAAGGGCAAAATCATCCTCACCGACGATCTGCGCGACGCCTTCGGCCTCGCTCTCAAGGCCAAGGGGTTTTCCACCAACTCCCAGGATGAAGGCGAAATCAAGCAGGCCTACGAATTCCTGAAGGAACTCAAGGCCTCCGTCCGCGTCTTCGACGTCACCGCCATCAAGCAGGCCCTGATCAGCGAAGAAGTCTGGCTCGGCCCCATCTGGAACGGCGACTACCTCGTGGCCCGCGAAGAAAACCCCGCCCTCGAATACGTCTTCCCCGAAGAAGGCGCCCTGCTCTGGATGGATAACTTCGCCGTCCCCGCAGGCGCGGAAAACGTCGCCAACGCCCATACCTTCATCAACTACATGCTCCGCCCCGAAGTGGCCGTGCGCTGCACCAAGGAGTTCAAATACTCCTCCCCCAACCTCAAGGCCCTGGAACTGCTGCCCGCCGACATGCGCAGCAACCCCATCCTCGTGCCCGGAGAAAAAGAACTCAAAAACTCCGAGTATCCGGCCGGCATAGGCCCCGCCCTGCGCCTCTACGAAAAGTACTGGGAAGAGCTGAAAACGACGAAGTAGGAGAAAGAAAAAAGCATGCCTCCGGCGGGCAGGGGAGTGACTCCCCTGCACCCCCATCAGGGGTACATGATCCGTTGGTGGGACTGAGAAGGGTCGCCCCTTGGCGCGGCTCCCGGAGTAGCGCCCTGATGCACGTTCAGGCAGGCGTGGAGCAGAATGCCGTAACGCAGGCTTCGCCCCTGACCGTGGAGGAATGGCTACCCCGCCCCTATGCAACGATGGTGGGGGCTGTCGCCCGGAAGAGGCGCATCATTACACACCGCGCTTTTACACACAAAAACGGCTCCCCTGCCACAATGGCGGGGGAGCCGTTTTTCTCACAGATTCAAGATCCGCTGCCGGTTCCTGAGCTTTTTGACCACAGCGGCACAACATCCCGCTCCGCGCCAGGAGCAGCGCCGACGCGCAACAAAACAATCCGCCACAACGCCCCACAAAGACCTGAACGGGGTCAAGGGGGTGGTTGCCCCCTTGCCGGAGTGCAGAGGACAGCGTCCTCTGCACTCCGGAGGCATTCTTCGCCTTTATCTACTACCTCTTCGCCAACCCTGCCGCCACAGTGCAGAAATCGCCGAGGGCGGTGTTGACGTCGAGGCCGCCCTGAGCTTCGTCGTTGGCGGAGAGGATGATTTTGAGGGAGCGCAGGAGCAGGGCGCAGGTTTGCCAGTCGTTGCCGGAGCGGTAGGCGGTGAGGAGCGCTTCGACGGCGGGGTTGTCGAGATTCACATACAGGCGCGAGGCCACGCTGCCGTCGATGGAAGCGGTGAAGTTCCGGGCGAGGCGCAGGGCGGCCACGGAGATGCGCTTGTCCACTTCGTCCTCTTCGAGGCGGCGCTTCAGTTCCGTTTCGCGGTCCGGCACGACGACCAGGGGAAGTTCCTTGGGGGCGAAACGGGCCGGGACAACCAGCTCTGCACCGTCCTGCCGTGGTGCAGTTCCGTTTGTCCTGCCGAGGGTTTGGCCGAGCCATTCCTCTTCGGGCTCGGGCAGGCGTTCCGGGGTGAACAGGCGCTTGTTGCCCTGTTCGGTGCCGAGTTCCACCAGGGTACCGCCCTTGGCCTGCACCCACTTGCGCAGGAAGGGCAGGACGGCGTACCGGTCGCCGCGTGCCACCGGGGTGCGCAGGACGCGGAAAAGCATGTCTTCGAAACCGCCCTGTGCGCCGAGCATGACGTGAATGGCGCCCTGCTCGGTTTTGAGAGAGCGGGCGGGCATGTCGCCTTGCGAGGTGGGCACGCGCACGGAGTCGGCGAGAAGATCGAAGAGGCGATCGTCGCAAAGGGCCGCGCCCAGAAGGGCTTCGTTGTGCCGGGCGAGGATTCTGCGCCAGGATTCAGGCTGGGTTTGGGCCACCTTGGAAAGCCCGGTGACCAGGGCTTCAGCCAGGGCCTGCCGGGTGGCGTAGTACTGGTCGTCGCGTTGCAGGTCTTCGCGGCTGGCGGTGGGGGTGAGCAGGTTGGATTCAATGACCCCGCTGACGAATCCGGCCCAGGGGGGCAGCAGATCGCGCGAGTCGTCGTCCAGGAGCATACCCCGCCCGAAGACGAAAACCTGGCGGTTGTCGCTGGTGCCGTAGGTCGCGCCGTCCTGCACCCAGAGCAGGCCCTTGGCGTCGCTGTCGCCGGAAGCGCGCGGGAACGGCGGCACCACCGGCAGGGTGCACAGAGGCTCGAAGTGGTCGGAGAAGCGGCGGGCAAACTCCAGGCGTTTGCGCTGCAGCCAGGTGGGATGCTCCAGCGTGTTGCCTTCCGGAGTGTGCCAGGGAGGACGCTCCGGGTTCAGGGGGGTCGTCTCCGCGCCGATGAACACGGGCTCGCGCAGGAGAATGCAGTAGCGGCTGAGAATCTCCCGCAGGAGATCTTCTCCGGCCAGATGGGCGAAATCATCGCGCAGGACAAGGGAAACCTCCGTGCCCACGGGGCGCGGCGGGACAGGGGTAAGGGAGTAGCGTTCCCCGGTGCTGGACTGGTACCGCCAACCTTTGTCCGGCTGCTGGTAGGACGTGGTGGTCACGGTCACTTCCGTGGCCAGAACAAAGGCGGAGAGAAAGCCCAGGCCGAACATGCCGATGAGCCCGGTCTCGTCGTTCTTTTCCCGCAGGGTACGGGTATAGCCCACGCCGACCGTGGCGAGGTAGGTGTGGATTTCTTCTTCGGTAAGCCCCGCGCCGGTATCGGTGACGCGGATGATCCCCTTGGACGGATCCCCCGTGACTGTGATGCGCGAAGCTCCCTGCCAACCGGTCTCCGCCCGGTCGGAGGCCGGCTCGTAAATATCGACAACGGACGGTGTTGCGGAGGCGGACTGCGCGTGGGGCTCGGCCGTCCTTGAAAAATTGACCCTGGTCACCGTGGCCCGCGTTTTCTGGGGGCTTTCCGCACTGAAAGCGGCCTTGTGCGAAACTTTATCTTCAAGGCGGCGGCGGATGATGGAATCGTGGGCGTTCTGCACAAGCTCGCGCAGGGCGACTACCGGAGTCGAATAGAGATGGCGGCCGAGCACGGTCATCAGACCGCCGAGATCGACCCCGGTGGTGCAAATCTGCGTCAGGCCGCCGGAAGCGTCGGAACCGGAAAGGGTTCCGGTATCAAGAGGTTCTTTTTGTTTCATACGCGCGCTTGGGCCTGTTTCAGGCGGTAGTGCGGCAAGGGCGAAATCCGGAGTCTTGCCGCTCGAACAATCAGCCGGACGCCCCACCGGGTTCGGGGACAATGCGTTCCAGACCGTCCATATACGGCTGCAGGGCCTTGGGCAGAACAACGCTGCCGTCCTCCTGCTGCCCGTTTTCCAGGATGGCGACCAAGGTACGGCCCACGGCAAGGCCGGAGCCGTTCAGGGTATGCACAAACTCCGGCTTGCCGCCGCCTGCGGGACGGAAGCGCAGATTGGCCCTCCGGGCCTGAAAATCCTCACAGTTGGAGCAGGAGGAAATTTCGCGGTACTTGTTCTGCCCCGGCAGCCAGACTTCGAGATCGTAGGTCTTGGACGAGGCAAAGCCCATGTCGCCGGTGCACAGGGTAATCACCCTGTAGGGCAGTTCCAGGCGCTGCAGCAGGGTTTCGGCATGTACGCGCATCCGTTCCAGTTCCTTGTACGAACGTTCCGGGTGGGCGTAGCGCACCATTTCCACCTTGGTGAACTGGTGCTGGCGGATGAGCCCCTTGGTATCCTTGCCGTAGCTGCCCGCCTCGGACCGGAAGCAGGGAGTCTGGGCCGTATAGCCGAAGGGCAGGACGCTTTCGTCCAGAATCTCTCCGGCATGCAGGTTGGTCAGGGGCACCTCTGCTGTGGGGATGAGAAAATAGTCCCAGCCTTCGAGCTTAAAGAGGTCTTCGGCGAATTTGGGAAGCTGGCCGGTGCCGGTCATGGTTTCGCGGTTGACCATGAGCGGGGGCAGCACTTCCACGTAGCCGTGCTCGCGGGTGTGGATGTCGAGGAAAAAGTTGACCAGCGCCCGTTCAAGACGCGCGGCCCAGCGCCAGTATACGGTAAAGCGGCTGCCCGCGAGCTTCGCGCCCCGGTCGAAATCGAGCCCGCCAAGGGTTGCGGCAAGCTCCCAGTGTTCCTTGGGGGTAAACGGAAAAACAGGCGGCTCGCCCCAGGCATGCAGGACGGGGTTATCGTTCTCGTCCTTGCCTTCAGGGACACTTTCATGCGGAACATTGGGCACGGCAAGCATCCAGGCGGAAAGCTCGGCTTGCACGGTTTCCAGTTCCTGATCCAGGGTCTTGATGCGATCGTTCACCGTACCCATGCGGGCGATAAGGGGCGCGGCGTCGCCTCCCCCGCGCTTGATGGATGCCACCTCGGCGGAAACGGCATTACGTTCGCCCTTCAGGGCTTCCGCCTCGCCGATCAGGGCGCGGCGACGGCCGTCAAGGGCAGTAAAATCCGCAACATCAATAGGGGAATTGCGCACGGCCAAGGCACGCGCGACCACTTCAGGATTTCGCTGCAACAGCTTCAGATCCAGCATGAACATCTCCTTGAGCACCATGGGAGGGGCGTAGTGTTGCCAATCGCAACGGCAGTATACAACACGGGCGGGGAAAACTCCATAGCGCGGGAATACGGGGGTACGCCCGGAAGGCCAAAAGCAACGGCAAAGAGGATAGCTGTGAGAACTGTCTCACATAAAACCGTCTTCCTATTTTTCATCAGCAGGTTGAAAAGCGGTTGTCTTGCCGCCATACGGAAGCGAATGCCGTAAGGACGGCATTCGCACGGCCGGTGCGCAAAAAATGCGGCGCGCGCGCAAGCGGCAACAGGCGCATACCGGGCGTTGCGTTGCGGCTGCTCCGTAGCGTCACTCGTTGCACGGCCGTTGCAAACGGACGGGCGGTCCCGCTTGAGCGCGGATGCCCGGAAAAATATTTTTATGCCCGCCGCGCAAAACACATCGCGTGCGGCAGGAACGCCCCAACGTGGACAGAAGCGGCAAGACGCGCCGCAGAGTAAAGACGGCAAAAGGCCGCGAGTACGCTCCGGCAAGCTCGCGGCCCTTCGCACACATAAGGCGAAACGGCTGCAGGCGGTCCCGCCTTCAGCCAACGTGCTTCTTCAACCATTCCTCGTAGGGCTTTTCCCCGCGGCCGAACCAGCCGGACGTCAGGGGAAGAACATAAACCCAGGCGGTTTTGCTGACGAATTTTTCAATATGGTGCCACAGTTTTTCCGCATCTCCTCCCGAGTACTCCACGACAAAGCAGGTATCAGTAAGCTGGATGGAGGAATCCATACCCTGCATCGCGCCCAGAATTTTTGTATTCAAGGCCATTCCAGGCTGCTGCGGCTCGAAGGCCACCAGAAATACCTTTGCCATACCGTCTCCTCCAGTTAGAGGTGATTATAGTTAAGAGGTTATATGTACGCTGTTACGTAACAACTTTTTCCGGCTTTGGTAAGACCCGGAGAGACTAAATTTCAAAAAATCATATGAAACCGCACCGCATCGCGAACCGAGGCATTACGAGTCTCGCGCGCTCCGGCAAAACAGAGGAAAGCAGCCCCGGGTTTCTCTGCGGTCGTGCGGGCCTCTCTCTTCCGGCCCTTTCCTATGCCCGGAAACGGTCAGAAAGGGCGGCCCCCTCCACACGCTGTCCGGAAGCGGAGTCAAAGGCGCGGCAACTGTTGGCGCTTACCTCGTCGATGAGTATGAAGCTGCCGGTTTCCGCATCCCGCCCCCATTCAATCTTGATATCCCACAGGTCGAGGCCGCGCTCCTGAAACATGGCGCGAATCAGCTCCATGGCGCGTGCGTTCATGGCGATGAGCGAGTCGAGTTCATCCACCGGAATAATATCCAGAGCCGCAATGGCGGAAGGCACGATCAGCGGATCGCCGGCGGCGTCGTCCTTGATGGTGATTTCCGTGACCGGAGAGCTGAAGCGCATGCCCTCGCGCACGCCGGGCACGTTTTTGTAGCGGCGGATGAAACTGCCCGTCCCCACCCAGCGGCACACCCATTCCAGCCCGGCCCCGAAGACCTTTGCCTTGCGCACGACCATGGACAAAGCGTCTACGTCATACGACACCATATGGGTCGGGATGCCGTTCGCGGCCAGGTGTTCAAAGATGACCGTGGTCATGGACAGACAGGCTTTGCCCTGGCCCGGAGCGCCGTCCTCGGACACGAAATTGCCGCCCGGATCGATCTTGCCCGCTTCGTTCTTGGTGACCCGGTCCGTGAACACCAGTTGTAGGGTATGCGGGCCGTGTTCGTATACGTCTTTTGTTTTTCCTTTTTGCAGCAGAGCCACGTTATACTCCTTGGGCTTAGGGCGTATCCATCAATAAGCGTTTCGCGGCCGATTACTTCGTCAACGGCCTTTTTTACTCCGGTCGAGTACCGTAAGAGTACACTCCCTTCGTAAAAAAGCTTTTCTTCATCCTCGGCCCGCGCTCCACTCGTTTATAGGCAAGCCCTTATACGTTATTCATTGCCGTTCCGGCAGATTACCGCTTTTCCCCGGCATGTCAAAGCAATTGTGAGGCGCCGGCCTTCCATAGTAACGGAAGCAATGTAAAAGCGCAGCGCGATCTTGCGCCGCCCGCTCCGGCGGGGCAATTTTTGTTTTGTTTCCACGAGGATTGATGTATGTTCCACCGGGGCTGCCGCCCTGTCCGTATATCTTCACACAACAGATCTTTTCCCGAGGTGCGCGTATGCGCTTTCTGCTTGTGGACAGCATTCTTGAATGGGAGCCGGGCAAAGGGGCCAAAGGGGTCAAAAACGTCAGCCTCAGCGAGGACTTTTTTGACGATCACTTTCCCTTGAAACCCATCATGCCGGGCGTGCTCATCATCGAGGGCATGGCCCAGCTTTCCGGCCTTCTGCTGGAAGAAACCATGAAGCTGTCCGGCATCAAGGCAAAGGCCCTGATGAGCATGGTGGACAAAGCCAAATTCCGCCAGCCCGTCTACCCCGGCAGCCAGATGATTTACTCCTGCGACATCCTGCAGATAAACGAACTGGGCGGGAAAATCGCGGCTACCGCTTCGGTGGACGGCGAGACCGTGGCGGAATGCTCCCTGCTTTTTTCCTTCCACGACTTCGGCAACCCCACGCAGGACGGCATCCGCGAAAATATCCTGAATACCTGGCTGGCCAATGCAAAACGCTCGTCCTGAAGTCCTCGTCACCGGTACAGGCGTCGTCACCTGCCTGGGGGCCTCCCTTGAAGCGACGCTGGACGCCGCACGCCGGGGAGGACGGGTGCGCGGCATTCCTGTGCCGCCCCTTTGCGGCACGCCGTATGAAGGGTACACGGCGGCCGGGGAGCCGGAAATCGATCTGCCCGCCCATGTCCCGGACCGGCGGATGCGCAAATTTATGTCCCGCCACGCGGAACTGGCCGCCGTGGCCGCCCGGCAGGCTCTGGAAGAAGCGGCCCCGCACACGCGCGGCATCGCGGCGGAACGCATGGGCCTCTACGCCGGGGTAGGCCTTGCCGCTGTAGATATCCGCTTCAGCACCGGCCTGCTCCGCGCCTCTCTGAACGAGACAGGCGCGTTCAGTCTCGGCCGTTTCGCCCGCGAAGGCCTGCGTACCATCCACCCCCTGTGGTCCTTCCACACCCTGGCCAACATGCCCGCCTGCATCGTGTCGATACTCGAAGGCATCAAAGGCGACAACGGCATCTACACCCCCTGGGAAGATCAGACCGCCTTTGCCCTGCTGGAAGCAGCCCACGCCCTTGCGCGCGGAGACATCGACTGCGCCGTGGTCGTGGCCTCGGATACTCCGGCGCATCCGGCAAGCCTTGTGGAACTCGCCTCCGCCGGGTATATTTCTCCCCACGAGATTGCCGCCTCCGGCGCGGCCTGCCTGGTGCTGGAACGCCCGGATTCCGGCGCTCCGCAACGGCCTTGCTCCCGGCTGCGCAACCTGCGGCTCGAAGCGTTGCCTGCCGAATCCGCGCAGCACGATCCGAAAAAAAACGGCAGCGGCGAATTCGGCCTGCCCAGCGCGCCGCGCATTCATGATCCCCTGGCTCCGCTTATCGGGCGCACCGTGGCCGCTGCCCCACTGTTGCTGGCCGCCCTGGCCGGTCCCTTGGGTCTGCCCTGCCGCCTGGACGGCTGCGGGGGGCATTCCTTTACCTTTGAGGTGGCCTGATGCGGCGCGTGGTGATCACCGGATTCGGCGTGGTTTCGCCCATCGGCACGGGAGCGGACGCCTTTTTTGACGCCCTGGCCCAAGGCCGGGACGGCATCGCGCCCATCGCCCGCTTTGACGCCTCCTCCCTCGAAGTGCGCTACGCCGGAGAGGTCAAGGAAGCGCAGTCCTTCCCCTGTACCCGCGAGCAGGCCCTGGCGGACCGCGACCCCAAGGTGGGCTTTGCCCTGACCGCTGCCGTTGAAGCGTTGACCATGGCCGGAATCAGCGCCTTTTCGCCTGCGGATCTCGTCCACATCGGCACCAGCCTGGAGACCTTTTTCTTCAGGGAGTTTTCCGCTGACGCGGAGGCCGGGGACGAAAGCTTTTTCCGCCGCCTGGTCACCCACCCCTGGCGGTTGCCCCTGGATGCGGCCCTGCGTCTGATCCTGCACCGCTATGGTACGCCCGGACAGGCGGCCACCAACTGTTCCGCCTGCGCCGTGGGCCTGCAAACCATCGGCCAGGCCTTTCACGCCGTGCGCGAAAGGCGCTTCTCCCTGGCCCTGGCCGGAGGGTTTGATTCCATGATCAACCCGCTGGGCGTGGGCGGGTTCCAACTGCTCGGCGCGCCCGCCACCGGCGATCCGGAAAAGGGCCGCGCCTTCTGCCGCCCTTTTGACGCGGGCCGCACCGGCCTGGTGCTGGGCGAAGGCGCGGCCTTTGTGGTCCTGGAAGAACGGGAGCAGGCCCTCAGCCTCGGCAAAACCGTATACGCCGAAATACGGGGCTACGGTGCAAGCCTGGACGCCTGTGGCCTGAGCGCCCCGGACCCGGAAGGGGAAGGCGCGGCCCGCGCCATGCTCACCGCCCTGCGCGACGCAGCTCTGCCGCCGGAGGCCGTGGACCACATTAACGCCCACGGCACGGGCACCCAACTCAACGATCCCGTGGAAGCCGCCGCCGTCCGCCGCGTGTTCGCGGACACCTGGCCGCGCGTGCCGGTCACGGCGATCAAATCCATGACCGGGCACTCCATCGCCGCGGCGGGCTCCATAGAAGCCGTGGCCTGCATCGCCACCCTGCAACGCGGGTTCATCCCGCCCAACATCGGGCTGGAAACCGTCGGCACCGAGTGCGAGCTGTTCCACATGGGCAAAGAACCCCTGCCCTTTGCGGGGGAGCATATTCTCACCAATTCCTTCGGGTTCGGAGGGCAGAACACCGCCCTTCTGCTCGCGCGGGGGACATGATGCAACGGGTAGCCGTCATCGCCGGGGCAACCGGCGCCCTGGGCCGGGCCATCTGCCGCGAACTGCGCACGAACGGCGCATACGTCGTCTGCGGATACGCCCATGCCAGGCAGGAAGCCGAAGCCCTGGCCGCATCCCTGGAAGGCGAATCCCTGGAACTGCGGGCCGCCCCCAGTCCCGACAACGGCGATTCCCTCACCGAAACCCTGCGTTCCGTGGCCGCCCGGCACGGCAGGATCGACATTCTGGTCAACGCCGCCGGCATCAACCGGGAATCCCCTTCCCCGGCCATGCGCCCGGAGGAATGGGAAGCCGTGCTCAACGTCAACCTCGGGTTCGCCTTCACCCTGACCCAGGCCGTGCTGCCGCATATGCTGCCGCAGCGGTACGGGCGCATCGTGCATCTTTCCTCCATCGCCGCCAGAGCCGGAGGGCGCGGGCAGATCAACTACGCCGCCGCCAAGGCCGGGCTGGAGCGCATGGTCCGCGTCTTCGCCCTGGAAGTGGGCCGCAAGGGAATCACCGTCAACTGCGTGGCCCCCGGCGTCATCGTCTCCCCCATGTCCGAGCGGGTGCGGGCCGAGCACGGCGACGCCCTGCTGGAACGCATCGCCTGCCGCCGTTTCGGCGAACCTGACGACGTGGCGCGCGCCGTAGCCTTCCTGACCGGGGAAGGAGCGGGCTACATCAACGGCGCAGTCCTTCCCGTGGACGGAGGGATGACGCTGTGACCCCCGAATACCAGGCCCTTGCCACCCTCCTGCGCCAGCGGCATTCCTGCCGCGCCTTTACCCCGGAACCCCTTGATGATACGATGCTCTCGGTTCTGCGCGAGGCCTTTTCCCTGGCCCCCTCGGCTGGCGGCAGAAAGGATATGCGCTGCTCCTTCATCACGGATGGCACGCAGATCCGCACCCTGGCGGATCAGGGCGGGGCAGCCTTTGCCGCCCTGTGCGCATCCGTGCCCTCGCCCCTGCTCCGGGAAGAAATGGAACGCTACGGGCAGCACTTTTTCTGGTTCGGCTCCGCCCCCGCCCTGGCCTGCATCTCCTGCCGCCGCCCCCCGGCCTTCCTCCAGGAAACCATGGGACACAAAGCCGACCTGCTCTGGGGAGGAGAACTCTCCGCCGCCATGGCCGCGTTCTCCCTCCTCCTCGCGGCGGAAAGCCTGGGCCTCGGCGCTTGCTGCCTCACCGGCCCCCTGGCCGTGTGGCGCGACATGGAAACCCTGCTCGCCCTCCCCAAACGCGAGGAACTCGTGCTGCTCGTCGCTTTGGGAAGGAAGAAGAGGGAGAGAGAAGAGTGAACCGGGGGAAGGGGAAGGAAACTTTTGTAAAAGTTTCCTTCCCCTTCCCCCGGACCCCCATCCTCTTCCTTCAAAACTTTTGAGTGTGTTTGTGTGGGTGGGGTACGGGGCTGCCAAGAGAAGTGCCGGTATGGGGCTCTCGGGTGTGTAGATATTCCAAGGTTCCGGCATATTAACGGTCTCCAGACAACATAGACACTAATTAATCCCTTGGCTCCTGACACGAGAGCAACATTTTTGGCATAATTTCTAATCCCCCTCACCCCAAACTAAAAAGTTTTGGGGGAAAGAGGATGGGGGCGTGGGGGGCGGGGGGCACCCCCCAGGAACACAAGGGGGGTGGGCCGGGCGCCCCCCCCAACCACAAACGCGGTTTTAAAACAACACCCAACCAACCAAAAAAAAAACATTCTCGTCCTGTTTCCTTCTGTTTGTTATTATTTTTTTTTTGTGGGGTTGCCCGCAAAACCCCCTTTTTTTGTTGGGGTTTCCCCCCCCCCCCCCACGCCCCCATCCTCTTTCCC
>JAVBTB010000027.1:0-54204 GCA_031556355.1 Desulfovibrio sp.
GAAGATTTTCTGGGGGCGGGGAAGGAAACTTTTGGAAAAGTTTCCTTCCCCTCCCCCAAACCCCCTCCTCTTCCTTCAAAACTTTTTAGTTTGATTGACTTTCAACGGGGCCGCTGTGTTCCGGCTTTGTGCCACCCCGGAGTCCGCACTAACGGCACTGGAAATTTCATGCAGCCCACCTCCCTTCGTTCCCTTCTCTCCCGTCTGGCCGCCCTGTTCACTGAAAAATGCGTGGATTCTCCGCGCCTGTCCGCGGAATTGCTGGTGGCGGAAGCCCTTGAATCGGAACGGGGGGAACTGCTGAAGCGCCTTGTTCTCGCTCCGGAAGCGGCTGTGCCCCGGGAAGCCCTGCTCCGGGCTGAAGGCTTCGCCGCACGCCGCGCACAGGGGGAACCCGTGGCCTATATATTGGGCCGCAAGGAGTTTTATGGGCGCGAGTTTTTGGTCACTCCGGCCACCCTCATCCCCCGCCCGGAAACGGAGTTGCTGGTCGAAGCCGCTGTATTCCTTGCCAAAGAAAGCGGCATGCCCCAGAGGGGCTGCTTTGCCGACCTGGGCACCGGCTCCGGCTGTATAGCCATTACCCTTGCCCTCATGCTGCGAAACTGGCGCGGAGTGGCGCTGGACAAAAGCGCGGCTGCCCTCGCCGTAGCGCGGGAAAACGCCCGCCGCCACAAGGCGGATGTCCGCATTGACTTCGTCCGTACCGACTTTACCCTGTGGTATGCACGGCCCGCTTCGCTGCACCTTATTGCCGCCAACCCCCCCTATGTGAGCGAGGCGGAATACCGGGCAATCAGCAGGGAAGTGCGCGATTTCGAACCCAAAACCGCCCTGGTTCCCGAAATGGCGGAACACCTGCCGGCAGGAACGCAGGGATTGGAAGAAAAACATGCGGAAGAAGCCGACGGCCTCGAACACGCGGCGGCTATCATCCGCATAGCCGAGACCGCGCTCTGCCCCGGCGGCGCCCTGGGGATGGAAATAGGATATCTGCAAGGAGCCGCCCTGCTGGCCCTCCTCCGGAACGGTCCCTGGCGGGACGCGGAGTTGCGCAAAGATCTGGCCGGAATGGACAGGGTGCTCACGGTAAGGCGGCAGTAGCTTTTCCTTGGTTTTCGGACGCCGGGTGCGGGAAGTGCGAAAAAAACACAACTGCAAAAATACAACAGGCCCGCCCGCAAGCACTTGGGGAAAATATCTGCAATTTCATATAAATACAACAACCTCCCTGCTGGAACGATTTTTGCTATCTCCGGCATACACCCCGGAGGGTTTATGAACCAGACTACCATCAAGCAACGGATTCATTGTACGGGCATCGGTCTGCACAGTGGTAAAAAGGTCACACTGACCCTGCGTCCGGCTGCGGAAGATACAGGCATCCTTTTTCACGTAACCACCGCCCATGGCAAAAAAGACATTGCCCCGGCTCCCGGCGCCGTGATCGCTACCGGTCTTGCCACCACCCTCGGCAAGGACGGAGCCGCCGTATCCACAGTGGAACATCTGCTCGCGGCCTTGCGCGGTCTCGGCATCGACAACATACATATAGATGTGGACGGGGGCGAAGTGCCTATTCTGGACGGCAGCGCCGCGCCTTTTGTCATGCTGCTCAGCGAAGCGGGCATTCACGTGCAGAGCAAGCCCCGCCGGGTTTACCGCATCAAGGCCCCGGTTTCCTTCGGCCACGACGGCAAGAGCATCAAGGCGGAGCCGTACAACGGTTTCCTGGTGGACTATACCATCACCTTTCCCCATCCCACCATCGGCACCCAGCGCAAAGTGCTGGATGTGACCCCCAGAACCTTTGCGGAAGTGGCCAAAGCGCGAACCTTCGGCTTTCTGCGCGATGTGGAAGCCTTGCAGTCGCGCGGCCTGGCCCTTGGCGGCAATCTGGACAACGCGGTGGTGCTGGATGAGCGCGGCGTGGTGAACAAGGAAGGTCTGCGCTATGCCGACGAGTTCGTCCGCCACAAGCTGCTGGACTTTATCGGCGACATGGCCATGCTGCCTCTGCCCTTGCAGGGCCGGTTCACGGTTTCCTGCTCCGGGCACGCCCTGAACAATGAATTTCTACGCCACATCATGGCTTCCCAGTCCCTGTATGTGGAAAAAACAACTCTCGGCTCCCTTGCGCCGGTACAGGCAAGCCCTGTACGCACGTACCCCGCAGACCGTCTGCATGTGCCTGCCCTGGCGGGTTAGCCTGGCGACACCAACCGGCTCGCAAAAGAAGGAAGGGAGGAAGGAAAGGCGCCGAAAGGCGCTTTTCATTTTGTCTTAGGGTGTTAGCCAGTTGAGGAAACGTAGCGACCGAAACAAGGAACCACCCGCTCTGCGGGTGGTTCCTTGTTTCGGTCGGCAGGACTGCATGCGAAAGCAGGAAAGATTCTGCCAGGTAACCTTGCCGGTATTCTAACCCCCTTTACAAAACGCCGGCGGTCCTTCATACTGCCCCCTGCCGCCGGGAACCGGCCCGGCCGGCAGAGGGGCAGACCGGCTGAAGATTTTTTGCCACTTTCTGCAAAATCCGGGCAATTTTTACTTGCCTTTTGCGCGAAGTGAACGTATTAGCTCTTCTTCATTGCTGGCGTAGCTCAACTGGCAGAGCAGCTGATTTGTAATCAGCAGGTTGCGGGTTCGAGTCCCATCGCCAGCTCCAGAGTGGTGGGGTTCCCGAGTGGCCAAAGGGAACAGACTGTAAATCTGTCGTCGTCGACTTCGGTGGTTCAAATCCACCCCCCACCACCAGTATTTGCGACTAAGGCTGTAGGAGACAGGATGGCCTGTCGGGGAACTACGGCGAGTGCGCGGGAATAGCTCAATGGCTAGAGCATCAGCCTTCCAAGCTGAGGGTTGCGAGTTCGAGTCTCGTTTCCCGCTCCAACTAGCGCCCTTCGTTCCTCCCCAACAGCATAAGTGTAGCGGAAAAGCCCACGTAGCTCAGTCGGCAGAGCGCGTCCTTGGTAAGGACGAGGTCAGCAGTTCAATCCTGCTCGTGGGCTCCATCATCCTCGCACAATCAATAGAAGTTACCACAAAAGCCAGTTAGGGAGACGACCATGGGTAAGGAAAAATTTCAACGCACAAAGCCTCACGTCAACATCGGCACCATCGGCCACATCGACCACGGCAAGACGACCCTCACCGCCGCCATTACCAAGATCGCCGGCCTGAAAGGCTCGGGGAAGTTCGTGGCCTATGATGAAATCGACAAGGCCCCCGAAGAAAAAGAACGCGGCATTACCATCGCCACCGCACACGTGGAATACGAAACCACCAAGCGCCACTATGCCCACGTGGACTGCCCCGGTCACGCCGACTACATCAAGAACATGATCACCGGCGCCGCCCAGATGGACGGCGGCATCATCGTTGTGGCGGCCACCGACGGCCCCATGCCCCAGACCCGCGAGCACATTCTGCTTGCCCGTCAGGTCGGCGTGCCCAGCCTGGTCGTGTTCCTGAACAAGTGCGACATGGTTGACGACGAAGAACTGCTTGAACTGGTCGAAATGGAAGTGCGCGAACTGCTCTCTTCCTACGGCTTCCCCGGCGACGACGTGCCCGTGATTCGCGGTTCCGCCCTGAAGGCCCTGGAAACCGACAACCCCGACTCCCCCGAAGCCAAGTGCATTCTCGACCTTCTGGACGCCTGCGACAGCTACATTCCTGAGCCCATGCGCGAAGTCGACAAGCCCTTCCTTATGCCCATTGAAGACGTGTTCTCCATTTCCGGCCGCGGTACCGTTGTGACCGGCCGGGTTGAACGCGGCGTCCTCAAGGTGGGCGACGAAGTGGAAATCGTGGGTATCAAGCCCACCGCCAAGACCACCTGCACCGGCGTTGAAATGTTCCGCAAGCTGCTCGACCAGGGCCAGGCCGGCGACAACGTGGGCGCCCTGCTCCGCGGCGTCAAGCGCGACGATGTGGAACGCGGCCAGGTTCTGGCGGCTCCCAAGTCCATCCACCCGCACAAGAAGTTCAAGGCTGAAGTGTACGTGCTCTCCAAGGAAGAAGGCGGCCGCCATACCCCCTTCTTCACCGGGTACCGTCCTCAGTTCTACTTCCGTACCACCGACATCACCGGCATCATCGCCCTTGAAGAAGGTGTGGAAATGGTTATTCCCGGCGACAACGCGACCTTTATCGTGGAACTTATCGCTCCCATCGCCATGGAGCAGGGCCTGCGCTTCGCCATCCGCGAAGGCGGCCGCACCGTCGGCGCCGGCGTTGTTTCCGAAATTCTGGAGTAAATCATGCGCATCAATATTCTGCTCGCCTGCACCGAGTGCAAACGGCGTAACTACGCCACGAGCAAAAATAAAAAGACCACTACCGGTCGCCTTGAACTGAAAAAGTATTGTCCCTGGGACAAGAAAATGACGGTTCACCGCGAAACCAAGTAGTAGAACAGCACAGGGCAGTAGCTCTAACGGCTAGAGCGGCGGTCTCCAAAACCGCAAGTTGGGGGTTCGAATCCCTCCTGCCCTGCCATAGCAGCCTTTACCGTTGCTGCGGCAAGGGTATTCCCTTGCCGCAGCATTCCTTCAAAGCTGTTTTGCCGCGGTACACTCCATGTTTTCAGAACAGCGGCGGGCGAAAGACTCGCCGGGATATGTCCGCCGTGGTTGAGCAGCCCGTAGAGCATTCGCGCGGTTACGTAAAGGCAGTGCCTGTATAGCCATCGCTAGATGATAAGGTGCAAAAATGGGCATCAAGCAGAACAAGCAAGACAAGGCACCGGCAGCCGGTAAGGGGCAGTCGGGCGCGGCAGCAGCCGCCACAGCCAAAACCCCTTCCAAGATACAGGCCTTCGGGCAATACTTTGAAGACGCGAAGACCGAGCTCGGCAAAGTTTCGTGGCCGACCCGGAAAGAGGTAAAGGCGACGTCTCTCGCGGTTCTCGCTCTTGTGGTGATCATGTCTCTTTTCCTTGGCGTCGTGGACATTATCCTCGCCAAGATTGTGGAACTTATTCTCTCCATAGGAATCTGACATGACCGAAGACACCCAGGCAAAACCCAAGGCGCGTTGGTACATAGTACACACGTATTCGGGCTTTGAGAACCGCGTGGAGCAGACCATACGGGAAATGATGCGCACCGAACAGGACCAGGGGCTGATTGAAGAAATCATCATTCCCACGGAAAAGGTCATTGAACTGGTGCGTGGAGAAAAAAAGACCTTTACCCGCAAGTTTTATCCCGGCTATGTCATGCTGCGCATGATCATGACCGATTTTTCCTGGCACCTTGTCCAGTCTATTCCCAAGGTTACCGGGTTTGTGGGCGGCAAAAACCGTCCCACCCCCATGCGCGACAGCGAAGCGGAACGCATCCTCTCTCTTATGGAGTCCCGCCAGGAGCAGCCCAGGCCCAAGTTCAACTTTGAGCGGGGCGACGAAGTGCGCGTTATAGACGGCCCCTTCGGCGGCTTTAACGGCGTGGTGGAAGATGTGAACTATGACAAGGGCAAGCTGCGTGTCTCCGTCTCCATTTTCGGCAGACAAACCCCTGTGGAACTGGACTTTGTCCAGGTATCCAAGGGCTAACAATACGTAAAGCAGGCGCTCCACCACGGCGGGCGCAGGTTCCGGACAAAGGAAGACTGATATGGCCAAGAAAGAAGTCGCAAAAATCAAGCTGCAAATCCCGGGCGGGGTGGCCAACCCCTCGCCTCCCGTCGGTCCGGCCCTCGGCCAGCACGGGCTGAATATTATGGAATTCTGCAAGGCGTTCAATGCCAAGACCGCCGACCAGAAGGGCATGGTCATCCCCGTGGTGATCACGGTTTACCATGACCGTTCCTTTTCGTTCATCACCAAGACCCCGCCCGCTGCCGTGCTGCTGATGAAGAGCGCGAAGCTCGAAAAAGGGTCCGGCGAGCCGAACAGAAACAAGGTCGGCGTTATCAGCATGCAGCAGGTCGAAGAAATCGCGGCCCTCAAGATGCCCGACCTGACGGCCAAAGACATGGAAGCCGCAAAACGTTCCATACTCGGCACCGCCCGCAGCATGGGACTTGAGGTAAAGTAGCGTTTAATCAACTGTACTGCCGCGCGCACGCTGCTACGTTTGCGCACCTTGCGGCAGGAGATGCGAACGATCAAGGATAAAGGTACACCATGCCGAAACATGGAAAAAAATTCCGCAAAGCCCTCGAAGGCGTTGATTTGCAGGAAAAATACAGCATAGAGGATGCTGTCGCCAAGTCGCTTGGCGCAGCTTTTGCCAAGTTTGACGAAACTGTGGACGTGGCCGTCGGGCTTGGCGTTGACCCCAAGTATTCCGACCAGATGGTGCGCGGCGCCTGCGCGCTGCCCCACGGCCTGGGCAAGACAGTGCGTGTGGCCGTGTTCTGTAAGGGTGACAAGGAAGCCGAAGCCAAGGCCGCCGGCGCCGACATCACCGGTGCGGAAGATCTGGTGGCCAAGGTCAAGGAAGGTTTTCTTGACTTCGACTCCGCCATTGCCACCCCTGACGTCATGGCCCTGGTGGGCCAGATCGGCCGGGTGCTCGGCCCTCGCGGCCTGATGCCCAACGCCAAAACCGGCACCGTTACCTTTGACGTCGCCTCCGCCGTCAAGGAAGTAAAGGCGGGACGCGTCGAGTTCAAGGTTGATAAGGCCGGGGTGCTGCATGCCCCCCTGGGCAAGGTGTCCTTTGGTCCGGAAAAAATTCTGGACAACCTGCGCGCGCTGCTTACCGAGGTGAACCGCCTCAAGCCTTCCGCCGCCAAAGGCGCGTACATGAAGGCCATGGCTGTTTCCACCACCATGGGACCGGGCATTAAAGTCGACCCCGCGGGAATCCGCAAATTTCTCGAAGGGCAGGGATAAGCCGCCCGGCATAGCAGGCGGAACGTTTCCCGGAAGGAGGCGTGACCCCCTTCCCCTTTGACGGGCGGATGCCATACGCCCTTGGCTAGAGGACAGGAAATTCGAGTCATAGACAGCGGGCAGGCGCGGAAAACACTGCGCTGCAAGTCCCGCCGAGACTATTCTTTGGCTTGTATTTCCACCAGGCACAAGACAACTCCAGGAGAGTCGCGTGAACAGACAAGGAAAAGCCGCGCTTATTGAGAAGATCAAGGCAGCCGCCGAGAATGCTTCCATAGCGGTAATCGCCGACTTCAAGGGTATGCCGGTGGAAGAGATGACCCGACTGCGGGTGAAGATTCGCGAAAGCGGCGGTGAGCTGCTGGTTGTGAAAAACACCCTGGCGCGTATTGCCCTGACGGGCGGCGCGCACGACGTCATCAAAGATACCTTCCGCGAAAACTGCGCTATTGCCCTTGGGGGCAAAGATCCTGTGGCCCTTACAAAAGCGGTTACGGACTTTGCCAAGGCCAGCAAGAAGATGGAGGTGCGCCACGGGAGCCTGGACGGTAAATTCCTGAGCGCCGAACAGCTTGACGTACTCGCCAAGCTGCCCGGCAGGAATGAACTGCTTGCCCAGACCCTCGGCACCCTCAACGCGGTGCCCACGGGCTTCGTATCCCTGCTCGCCAACACCATTCGTGGAATGCTCTATGCCCTTAAGGCCATAGAGGAAAAAAAGGCCGCCTAGGCGTGCCCAACCACACAAGTCAGAGAACCTTTTAAGGAGAATACTCATGTCCGTTACCAAAGAACAAGTTGTCGACTTTATTGCCAACATGACCGTGCTGGAACTTTCTGAATTCATCAAAGAACTGGAAGAAAAGTTCGGCGTGTCCGCCGCTGCTCCCGCCGCCGCCATGGTGGCCATGCCCGCCGCCGCTGCCGCTCCCGCGGAAGAAGAAAAGACGGAATTCGACGTGCACCTGAAGGCCGCCGGCGCGAACAAGATCGGCGTCATCAAGGTCGTGCGCGCCCTGACCGGCCTTGGGCTGAAGGAAGCCAAGGACAAGGTCGACGGCGCTCCTTCCGTCATTCTGGAAGCCGTGGCCAAGGACAAGGCCGAAGACGCCAAGAAGCAACTGCTGGAAGCCGGTGCTGAAGTTGAAGTGAAGTAAGGCGGCTACAGCCTGTTTTCAAAAAGCGCGGCGGGCGACTGCCGCGCTTTTGCTTTTGCAAAGGCCCCTTTCCGGTTCGGCGTGGCTGCGGCCGGGCGCATATTCCACGGCCCGCATACGCCTTCTCTTGCTTCCCGCCCGCTGAAGGCGTATGCACAACTCAATGCTTCCCCGCGCCCTGCTCAAGGACATGCCTCCTATGAAAACCTTTTCCTCCTTTCATCCAGGCCCTGCACTCAAGGGAGCCCTCTTTGTCCTGGCCGGGGCGTTTGCCATCAGCTTTTCGCCCCTGTTCATCAAGATGGACGATACCGGACCCAGCGCGGTGGCCTTTTACCGGCTGTTCTGGGGCGGGCTGGCCCTCACCCTGACGGCGATCTTGCGGGGCGAGCGCATCATTCCCGGCGCGGCCATGTTCCGGACCATGGCGCTTGCGGCCCTCTTTTTCAGCGGCGACCTCATCTACTGGCATTTTTCCATTCTTCGCGTGGGACCGGGGCTGGCGACCATTCTTTCCAACTTCCAGGTCTTCTTTCTCGCCATTTTCGGCGTGCTCTACTTCAAGGAGCGCATCACCTGGAAGCTTGCCGTCTCCATTCCCCTGGCGCTGGCCGGGCTGTGGCTGCTTCTGGACGTCGATCTGCGCCACCTGCCTCGCGAAGTGGCAATAGGCATTCTCTTCGGCCTGCTGTCCGCGCTGTTCTATACCGGCTACATTCTCGCCCTGCGCCGTTCCCAGTCGGCCTCAGACCAGGGCCGCCTTTCCGCCGTCGCCAACATGGGCATCATCTCCCTTGTGGGCGCGGTCTTTGTGGGTATAGCCACCGTGGCCCAGGGGGAACAGCTGATCGTCACCAACCCGGCCAGCCAGCTTATTCTGCTGACCTACGGCATAGGCTGCCAGAGCATCGGCTGGCTCCTGCTCTCCAAGGGGCTGCCGCTTCTGCCCGCGTCTCGCGCGGGGCTGCTCATGCTCACCCAGCCCGCCCTCTCCTTTGTCTGGGATGTGCTTCTCTTTGACCGGCCCACCAGTTTTCTGGGATATTGTGGCGCCGCCGGGGCATTGCTGGCCATTTCCCTGGGCGTGCTCGACTCCTCGGCGTCCAAAACAAAGCAGAACTGAGCCGCACCATTCATCCGGCACGGCCGGTCTTAAACGTATCGCAAGCACCCGACGGATCGGCATGGCGAAAAGGTCTCAGTCCGCCTGCCTTTTTCGCAATTCAGAGCAAATGTATCCGCTTAAAAAGTGACTCATTACTTCTCTCGCAATTTAATTACCTATATTTATAGACCGACATGGCATCCTCTCTTGCGTTGAAGGACATTTTACGTCAATGTGCAGTTGTCCGCAGTGTAAACTTTTACCTCTGCGCTCTTCCACGCTTTTCGGCCGCAGCGCACAGGACACTGTATCCGCTTTTCCGCCGGATTCGCCCGCCGCAACCCTTATCTGTGTTTCGGAGCACACATGACGCAACTGCTTGACGCCATCCGCCCAACCCTGCTCATGGGACCAGGCCCCTCCTGCGTATTTGAAGAAGTCTATGCCGCCCTTGCCAAACCCACTATCGGGCATCTGGATCCCCACTTCATCCGCATCATGGATGCCATAAAGGAACAGCTGCAGGAGCTGATGGGAACCCGGAACCGACTGACCATGCCCATGTCCGGCACAGGGTCCGCGGGTATGGAAACGTGTTTCGTCAACCTGGTCGAACCGGGGGACAGAGTGCTGGTGCTCATCAACGGTGTATTCGGCAAACGCATGGAAGACGTTGCCGGCAGGCTGGGCGCACAGGTGGATACGCTGGAATTTGAATGGGGCACTCCCGTAGTGCCCGAGCAGGTGGCGAAGCAGCTCGAAAAAGGGCCCTATGCCATTGTGGCCGTTGTCCACGCCGAAACATCCACCGGCGTCGCCAACCCGGTGAAGGAAATAGGCGCGCTGGCGCGTCCCACCAATGCGCTCTATCTGGTGGACTGCGTCACCAGCCTCGGCGGCATGCCGGTCACCATGGACGCCTGGCAGGCCGACGCCCTGTACAGCGGCACGCAAAAGTGCCTGTCCTGCCCTCCGGGACTTGCGCCGGTGTCCTTTTCCGACAGAGCCCTGGAAAAGCTCAAGAGCCGCAAGACCAAGGTACCCAACTGGTACCTGGATCTGAGCATGATCATCAATTACTGGGAAGGCAATACGCGGGCGTATCACCATACCGCTCCCATCAACATGCTGTATGCCCTGCACGCCGCCCTGGAATGCGTGTTGGCGGAAGGCTCGCAAGCTGTTTTCGCCCGGCATGCGGCCATGCACCAACGGCTTGTGCAGGGGCTGGAAAAACTGGGCCTTGCCATGTACGTGCGGCCGGAGGCCCGTCTGCCCATGCTGAACGCCGTCACGCTGCCCCAGGGCGTGAATGAGGCTGAAGTCCGTTCCCGCCTGCTGCGGGAATATGCCATTGAAATAGGCGCCGGGCTCGGCCCCCTGGCCGGAAAGATCTGGCGCATCGGCCTGATGGGGCACACCGCCCGGCCGGAAAATATCGATACCCTGCTGCGTGCGCTGTCGGCCTGCCTGAAGTAACGGCGCACCCTCCCGCTCCCCGGAGGACTGAGCGCGACGGAGTGCCCCCACCCGGGAACAACAAACTCCCAATAAACGGAGCGGCTGCACAGATGCTGTTCTCTGCACGCCCGCTTGCCCTCTTGAGGTGAACCATGGCGAAAATAACCATTATTGATGTGGCCCGCCTGGCCGGCGTGTCGACCGCCACCGTCTCCCGCGCCATGCACACGCCGCATGTGGTGCGGCCTGCCACTCTGGAACGGGTCCGTGCCGTCATGCAGGAACACGGCTACATCTATAATGCCACAGCCGGGGACTTTTCCCGCCGTAAATCCACCGTCATCGGCGTGCTTATCCTGTCCACGACCACCAAGGTCGCATCTTCGGTCAGCGCCGCCCAGCAGATCGCCACCGAATACGGCTTTCCCCTGATTGTTTCCACATCCGGCTTTGACCCGCGGCTTGAGCGCAGGCATATCCAGCAGTTTCTCGAACGGGGCGTGGCCGGGGTGCTGGCCATCGGGCACATGCACGAAAATCTGCCGAAACTGCGGGAATTGCAGCAGCGCGGCATTCCCTGCGTCTTTCTGTGGGAGATTTTGCCCGGTTCCACGGACAGCTATGTGGGGTTCGACAATGTGCAGGGCTCCTTCGACATGGTCGATCACCTCATCAACCTGGGCTACAAACGCATAGGCTTTCTGTGCGGCTTCGACTCGGGGGTCCAGCGTATCGCCAAACGCTACGTGGGCTACCAGGAGGCCTTGAAGCGGCACGGGTTGCCGCTGGATCCCTCCCTGGTACGCTCCGCGACATCCACCTTTGCCAACGGCAAAAGCGCCATGCGCGATCTTCTGTCCCTGGCCGACCCGCCCAGATGCGTGTGCTGCGCCAGCGACATCCTGGCCATGGGGGCCATTTCCGCCGCCTATGAAGCCGGAGTGGAAGTTCCCAAGGACATCTCCATCGTGGGTTTCGACAACAGCGATCTTTCCGCCTACACCTGCCCCCCTCTGTCCACCGTCGACGTGCCGGGAGAAGAAATGGGGCGCCTCGGCATGCAGGCGCTCATGACCCTGATCGCCAACAATGATCACCCGCCCATACAGCAAAAGCTGCCTACCTCGCTGATTCTGCGGGGCTCAAGCTGCCCGGCGGCAAGCCAGAATCCGCGGCGCTGAGCAAGCACACCCTCTGTCCCTCTCTTTCAAGGGCAGCCATGCGCGACGCATGGCTGCCCTTGATGCGTCGTCCCCTGTGCGCGCCTGCCCAGACCAGAGTGGAAAGCATGTGCCGCAGGGAAAACAATTTTTGAGATTTTTTTCACAAAATCTGCCCAAATGTAATCGCGGCTACACGGCAGGGTCTTCCGTCTCCGTTAGGGTGCATTCAACGCCAAAAGAGTTCAGGGGACCGTCCCGGTCCCGAAAATACATACCCCTGCCCGGAAGGCAGGACGGAGGACGCCATGAAGTATCTTGCGGAACCCTACAAAATCAAGACCGTTGAACCCCTCGCCATGACCACTCGCCAGCAGCGCGAGCAATACATCAAGGAAGCCGGCTACAACACGTTTCTGTTGAAGTCGGAACAGGTGTATATTGACCTGCTGACCGACAGCGGCACCACCGCCATGAGCGACCGTCAGTGGGCCGCCATGATGATCGGCGATGAAGCCTACGCCGGCAGCCGCAACTTCATCCACCTGCAGGAAGTGGTACGCGAATATTACGGCTTCAAGCACATCGTGCCCACCCACCAGGGCCGCGGCGCGGAAAACCTGCTCTCCTCCATCTGCATCAAGCCCGGCGACTACGTGCCCGGCAACATGTACTTCACCACCACCCGCGCCCACCAGGAGCGTAACGGCGCCAGCTTCCGCGACATCATCATTGACGAAGCCCACGACGCCCAGCTTGACTTTCCCTTCAAGGGCAACATCGACCTGAAAAAGCTGCAGGCCCTTATCGACGAAGTGGGTGCGGAAAAAATTCCCTACGTCTGCCTTGCCGTTACCGTGAACCTGGCAGGCGGCCAGCCGGTCAGCATGGCCAACATGCGCGACGTAAAGGCCCTGTGCGGCAAGCACGGTATCAAGGTCATGTACGACGCCACCCGTTGCGTGGAAAACGCCTTCTATATCCAGGAACAGGAAGCCGGATACGACAAGAAGTCCATCCGTGAAATCCTCAAGGAAATGATGAGCTACGCGGACGGCTGCACCATGAGCGGCAAAAAGGACTGCCTGGTGAACATAGGCGGCTTTTTGTGCATGAACGACGACGAACTGTACCAGAAAGCCTGCGAACTGGTCGTGCTGTATGAAGGCATGCCGAGTTACGGCGGCCTTGCCGGACGCGATATGGAAGCCATGGCCCAGGGCATCAAGGAATCCGTGGACGACGCCTACATTGCCCACCGCATAAGCCAGTGCCGCTATCTGGCCGAAAAACTGACCGCCGCCGGCGTGCCCATTGTCCGCCCCGTGGGCGGCCACGCCGTGTTCCTTGACGCCCGCGCCTTTCTGCCCCATGTGTCCCAGGACGAGTTCCCGGCGCAGATGCTGGCGGCCCAACTGTACGTGGAATCCGGCGTGCGCAGCATGGAGCGCGGCATTATCTCTGCCGGGCGCAACAAGGACACCGGCGAACACAACCGCCCCAAACTGGAACTGGTACGCCTTACTATTCCCCGCCGCGTTTACACTTACTCTCACCTGGACGTGGTGGCGGACGCCTGCATTGCCCTGTATCAGAAACGCGACAGCATCAAGGGACTGAAGATGGTCTATGAACCCAAGGTGCTGCGTTTCTTCACTGCGCGCTTTGAGCCCCTGGCCTAGATTCTGCACAGCATGTACAAGGGGGGCTTTTTGCCCCCCTTGTGATAAGGAGCGCTTCATGACAACGACTCAAGGGCACAAGCCCAGCGTATTCGGCGGCACCATGATCATCGCCGGGACTTCCATCGGCGCGGGCATGCTCGGCCTGCCCACCATTTCAGCTGGCATGTGGTTTTACTGGTCCATCGCGTTACTTTTCGGTACCTGGGCCCTTATGCTCCTTTCAAGCCAGGCTCTGCTGGAGGTAAACCTTCATTATGAGCCGGGTTCCAGCTTCGACACCCTGGTCAAAGACACCCTCGGCCCAAAATGGAACATCATCACCGGCGCGTCTGTGGCCTTTGTTCTCTATATTCTTATTTACGCGTATGTCAGCGGCGGCGGTTCCATCGTGCGTCACACCATGAGCGCTGTCATAGGCTTTGAACCGCCCAAGCTGGCGGCAGGCCTCATCTTTGCCGTAGCCCTTACCGCCTGCGTCTGGTGGAGCACCTGGATAGTCGACCGCATCTCCGTCATTATGATGGCCGGGATGGTGATCACCTTCGCCCTTTCCATGTCCGGCCTACTCTCACAGATTAAAACGGAATTTCTGCAGGACGTCGGCGGCACCGGCGGCGAGTCTGTTTTTGTCCTGGTGGCCCTGTCAACCTATCTTACCTCGTTCTGCTTTCATGCCAGCGTGCCGAGTATGGTGAAATACTTCGGCCATGACCCCAAGTCCATCAACAAATGCCTGGTGTACGGCACTCTTATCGCGCTCGTATGCTATCTGGTCTGGATTCTGGGCGCGGACGGCAATATTTCCCGTACGCACTTCAAAGATGTCATCGCCGCGGGAGGCAACGTGGGCGATCTGATCAAGGCCGCCGGCACCTCAAGCGGCGACTTTATCCGCCGCATGCTGGAAGCCTTTGCCGCCATGGCTGTCGCCACCTCCTTCCTGGGCGCGGGCCTCGGCCTTTTTGACTATATGGCCGACCTGCTCAAGTTCGACGACTCGCGCATGGGCCGCACCAAAACCACGCTGGTAACCTTTCTGCCCCCCACTCTCGGCGGGCTGCTCTGGCCCGACGGTTTTCTGCTGGCCATCGGCTGGGCGGGCCTGGCTGCGGCCATCTGGTCGGTGATCACCCCTGCCATGATGCTGCGCGCAAGCCGCATCAAGTTCGCCACCTCGCAGTACCGGGCTCGCGGAGGTTCCGCAGTGGTATACATACTGTTTGCGTACGGTGTTATTACGGCAGTCTGCCATACCCTGGTGGTGTTCAACCTGCTGCCCGCATACAAGTAGCGCGCCCGCCGGAAGTGTGTCCGGCCCCATGCCGCAAAAACCAAGCCCCCATCAGGCGGACAGCACAAACCAACATTGTCCGCCTGATGGGGGCTTGGCATTGCAGGCGCGGCAAACAGCGAACCGGCCAATCACTCCCGGCGACGCAAAATGTCCATCAGCCCATCCGCGTCGTTCACCACGAGAGAGCTTTGCTTTTGGCTGATAATGCCCTGTTTCTTCAAGTTATTTACCACTTTCGTCACGGTAACCCGGTGCATGCCCAGGACTTCCGCCAGGGTAGTCAGGTGCAGGGATGACATCTTCCCGTAAATCCAGCTCTTTTTCTTCTGCTCCACAGCCAGGTGGTACAGAAAATGCGCTATATACTGTTCGCTGGACATAAACTGAATGCATTCCACCTGCGTGGACATCATGTATGACTTGCCGGCGAGATTCTTGAACAAATACAGGGAGAGATCCTGATAACAGGGTAAAATTTTCTGGAGCACCGTCTCTCTGGGAAACGAGATGCCCGTGCAGGGTTCAACGCAGAAAATCATGTGCCGGTAATCGGAGTCGGCAAAAAACGCCGCCTCTCCCAGGATGCTGCCCGGCCCCAGAATACCGAGGGTACGCAGTTCCCCGTTCCAGTTGGAAGCGACAATCTTCACCAGACCGTCAAGAATCAGGACCAGTTCGGAAACCGGATCTCCCAAATCGTACATAAGAGCCTTTTTCGGCCACTGTTTCCGTTCCCCGAGATCAAACACTTTTTGCCAGATGTCGGCATGCGACGACATGAGCCACGGCGCCGACATGTTGGCAAGGTAGTATTGCGTGAATGTGGGCATATCTCTCTCCCGGGATGCTCCGTAAGAGGTGATCTGTCCCGGCATACGTCCCTTGTTCCCTGCTGTCAAACACTCCGGACCAGAAAAACAAGACGCAGAGCGGTATCCGCCGGCCTTGCCCGCCTGCCGCATTTTTCTTGTCCGAGGGGTAATATTCTTCTATGATCCGGTTCGGCGCAGCGGCGGCGAGGCATCCACGCCTCTTTCCGGCGCATGTGTGCGCAACGCGTTTTGCACCGGCAGCCGGAAAGGATGGCTGCCCCTAAGGGAGCACCCATGCCGCGCATAGTTTCTGTCCTCCTCGCCGTGCTGCTTGCCGCGCGTATCCTTTTTCCTTCCGCGCCCGTCTGCGCCGCCACTCCTGAAGACGGCGACCGGACGCCGGACAATCTGCCGTCCGAGGCTCCCGGCTACGCCATACAGGATCTGCGGCGGCTGGCCGACGCCATTGTCCGCACCGGCGTACGCGCCGACGGCATCACCGCCCTGTACCGCCCCCAGTTTCTCAGCGTGTCGGATGCCAGCCTGTCCATGGATGACGACGAAGTGGTGTTTGTGGTGGAATATCCGGGCCGCACCCGAATCTACCCCCAGCGCATCCTGGTCTGGCACGAGGTGATCAACGACGTGCTGCCCGACGCTTCCGGCAACATGCCCCCGCGCCCCGTGCCCGGCGTTGCGGAGTCCGCCGGAGAAAACTACTCCATCACCTACAGCCCCCTTACCGGCACCGTGGTGGGCTTTCGTTCCCTGGCGGGCAAATTCCCGTCCACCTTCGGCGTGACGGGCAACCTGCTCAACGCCAACACAGTGCTTTATGACCGCATCAGCCAAAGCCTGTGGTGCCAGCTTCTGGCCGTCAGCATTGAAGGCCCCATGCGCGGCAAACGCCTGGAACGCATTCCCGTGCTCTGGGCGACGTGGAAGGGCGTCAAAACGCGCTACCTGGGCAAGGCTGAGGTGCTTTCGCGTTCCACAGGCTATTCTCGTTCCTACGGCAAGGATCCCTACGGCTCGTATCAGACCAGGGGCAATTATTACGACGACGCCCGGCTGCTCTTTGCCGTCTCCCGCCTGGACCCCCGCCTGCCGCCGAAAAAACGGATTCTCGGCCTGGAGATAGAAGATGCCTATGGCGCGGTTCAGGTGGATGCCGTTCACGACGCCAGGGTGCTGAATTTTTCTTTGGGTGTAGCCCCCCTTGCGGCCGTCTATGACGCCGAACTTGAAGCCGTGCGCATTTTTGACCGCCGTCTTGACGGCGACGACAAGCGCCCGCTTACCTTCGCCATTTTTGAGGACAAGCTGATAGACGAGCAGACCAAAAGCGAATGGACCCCCCTGGGAATCTGCACATACGGCCGTCTGCGCGACAAGAAGCTGACGCCCGTCTATTCCATGAACTCCATGTGGTTCGCCTGGGCCGCCTTTCACAAGGGCACCGAGGTGATCCCCCCCATGGGGCAGTAAAACAAATTCATAATGAAATTGGACAAGGATCGAATTGCCTCCGGCGGCCAAAGCGACTGAGTCCCTTTGGAATCCCGCAATTATGGCTGCCTTGTCATGAGTAATTACAAAATTGAAATGCTCTTAAAGGACGCCACAGCCGCTCTCCAGCAGTGTCCTGCCTTCATTGCTCCTTCCCCGGCCCCGTGCCTGCCCGCCTCCTTTTCCACCGCTGTTTTTTGCCTCACATCTACGGCGCATATCTTGCATACATTTTCCCATACTCCGGGAATCGTGTGCACATGCGCCGGCATTGCGCATCGCCAGACGCATTCCCCCTGAACGCTTCCGGGGAAAAAATTTCCCCTGCCCGCCTGCCGTGCGGGTTTGGAAACCCTTTGCGGGAGGATGCATATGCGTTTTCGTGCCTTTTGTTCCGTACCCCTGCCCCTGCTGCTGGGCCTGCCTCTGTGCGGCGCCCTGCTGCTGGCCGTGCCCGCTTACGGCGATGACTCCTTCGGGATTGAAGACAGAACCGATGTCCCCTACAACGCCTGCATGCGCCACTGCCGTGCAGTAAGCGTCTATGACGTCAGCCTGGAGGCCTGTGAAAAAACCTGCGCCGAAACCCGGCGCTCCATTTCCTATGGCAAGGGCGGATACCGCTCGTATGAAAGCTGCCTCAAAGACATGCGCAAGCTGGAACTCAAGCGCGATATTTTGACGGAAGACGCCAAGGAATGGTGCACCGACCAGTGGACGCACCTGCACAAGATATATGGCTGCCAGGAGGCCATAGATTCCTATTACGCCGCCGTCACGCAACGGAACATATGCGACAGTTCCCCGGCCCCCATCATGCCCGCGCCCTATAACGCAGGACAAACGCCCTTGCGGTCGGGCGCCGCGCCCTACGCATCCGGCGGAGCAACCACGGACAACGGCCCCGGTCTGCCCCTGCCTGAAGGAGCCACGGCGGGCACAGTTGAAACGGCCCCGTACCCCGTCGCCGCCCCTGTGGCCGTCGATACGCCGAAATACCAGACCCCGGAAGAAGTCGCCAAGACCCTGCGTAAATCCAGAGGAAAAACAAAAGCGGCTTCCGTCGCGTCCAAAAGCAATGCCAAAACGGCCCGGCCTGCAAAAACGGGGGCGACCCAAACACCCCGCACTGCCCCCGCAAAAGCGGCCGCGCCCTCTCCCGCGCCGACAGCCAAGCCAGTGGTTGCGCCCCCCGCCCGGCACGAAGAAAAAGACGCTCCCATGCCGGAACCCGCGCCCTTGTCGTTGCCCTCTGCGGAACCGGCCCCGAGTTCTCCCACGCCCGACGCGCGGCCCCCTGCCGCCACTCCCGCGAGCAAGACGCCGGAAATGCTGCCAGCCGCTCCTGTAAATGGGCGTTCCGGAAGCGCTGCCTCACAGCCGGGAGAATCCGCTCATCCTTCTTCGGGCGCATCCTCCGAGGGAACAGCACCACAGGTGAACCTGCCGCAGGCACCGACGCCCGCGACGCATACGCCTTCTTCTCAAGCGTCTGCCGGCACGCCCGCTGTATCTCTGCCGCAGGGACAGCGGCCGTCGCCCACCGCTCCGGCTGCCGAGCCCGCCGGCTCCACGGTCCCGGCAAGACTGCAATTGCCGGAAACAACAACGCCCAGGGCGCCCACCGTACCCTCAGCCAACGCGCCTGCCGTGCCCATGCTGCTCTCCCCCGTCACTCCCAGGGAAAGCTCCACACCAGCGGCGGCTGAACAGCCTGCGATTGCCTCTCCGGCAACCCCCGCAGCCGCCGTTCCGCAGGCAGCGCCACAGCCGCGGGTTCCGCAGGTGTCCGGCCCGCAGACCGTGCCCGCTCCCGCGCCTGTTGTGACGCCTTCGCCGGCGACTGTTTCCGGCACGCCGGAAACGCAAAAAAGCGCCCCTACGGACGCTTCCACACCGGAGGAAAATTCCCCATATCCCGCCGGGGTCATGCCCCCGACGCCGTCCATGCTGCGACAGCAGGAATCCATACCGCCCATCGTGCGACCCGGCCTCAAGTAGCCCCGACAGGGCTGCACAATGCGTCTTGCTGTAATCAAGGGCTTATCCATACATAAGTGGAGCGCGAGGCAAAAACGGCTTTGACGAAGTATTGGGCCGCGAAACGCTCATGTATGGATAAGCCTGGGACAGGCGGCATATCACACCCATAACCCGCGCCTTCTCCTGTCATCCCGCAGGGTTTCCAAAAGCTGATACGGCACGCGCATGCCGCCTTTGCCCACCCCCAGGCGGACGCCGGGCTTGGTCCGGCCGTGGTAGTCCGAACCGCCGGAAAGCAACAGGTTATGTTTCTTCGCAAGCCTGACGCACAGGCGCACGCTTTTGGCATCATGCGCGCTGTGGTAAGCTTCAAGGGCGGTAAGGCCGAAACCGCGAAAATCCGCCAGCAGATCGTTCAGCACCTCGCCGGACATGTCCCGGTCCAGGCAGGGGTGGGCGAAAACGACGGTAGCGCCTTCTTCAGCCAGCAGCGAAATGCCCTCGCGCGGGCTGCTCAGTTCCCGCGGTACAAACGCCGCTCCGGCCCGCCCGATGTACCGCTCGAACGCCTCCATTATCGTCGTCACATAACCCTTGCGCCGCAGTGCCTCAGCAATATGCGGCCTGCCTATGGCCTTACCGCCGGCCACCGCCTGCACATCCTCCAGGACAAGGGGCAGCCCCAATTCGCACAGACGCCGGACCATCTCCTGATTACGCCGCAGGCGACGGGCCTGGATATCGGCCAGGGCAGCCTTCATGCGCTGTGAAGGCTGCGGCATCCACAGGCCCAGCAGGTGCAATTCCCCAAAGGTAGGATCGTAAATCGCCAGTTCGCAGCCGCGAATAAACTCCAGACCTTTTCCGCCGGCGGCTTCCTCCGCCTCCGCAAGGCCGTCAAGAGTGTCGTGATCGGTGAGCGCCACGGAAGAAAGCCCCGCTTCCACAGCGTGCTCTATAAGCTGTGCGGGCGTATCCGTGCCGTCGGACGCCATGGTATGCGTATGCAGGTCAATAATCCGTCCCCCCATGATTCCTCCAGGGCTGTTTTTCCTCCGGCGGTCCCAGATGCGTCCCCACCCGGACTGCCGCTGCTGCTCCCGTGGAAGCCACGCGCAGCATATTCCGTCTTCCGCCAATCTTGCGCCGTTCCGGTAAGAAGCCTAACTGCCGCTTGAAAGCGGAACGGCGGAATGATATTGGCACAAGACGGTGCGCGCCTGCCTCCTGTTGAGGAACAAGCATAGACAAATCTACACCCCCCTTTACCCCATCTGTCAAGTAGAGGATTTTTCATGGATACGGAATTGCTGCACATCCTCGCCTGCCCCAAATGCCGGGGAACCCTCTCCCTGGTGCCGGACAGCGCGGGCGAACCCGCCGGGCTTGACTGCGCCGCCTGCGCCGTCGTCTATCCCATTGACGAAGGCATACCCGTATTGCTGACGGAATCCGCCATTCCCCACGCGGAGTGGTACAAGACGAAACTCGGGCTGCGTACATGAAACTCCTCGTGTTTTCCGATATCCACGGAGCGCTGCCCGTGGCCCGATTGATGGCGGACCTGACCCGCCGCCACAACCCCGACGCCGTCCTCGTTCTTGGCGACATTCTCTACCACGGCCCGCGCAACCCCCTGCCCGACGGCTACGACCCCAAAGCCACCGCCGGGGCGCTCGCGCCGTTGAAAAGCCGGATAATCGCCCTGAACGGCAACTGCGACAGCGAAGTGGACGCCGCCGTGCTGCCGTTTCCCCTGGCTTCGGATTTCATCTGGATCGTCCAGCCCGGGCTGCGCATCTTCGCCACCCACGGGCACAAGCATACCCCGGAAGACCTTCCGCCGCTGGAAGAAGGCGATATCTTCCTTTCAGGCCACACCCACGTGCCCACCGCCCAAACCACGACCAAGGGCATCCATCTTTGTAATCCCGGCTCCCTCGCCCTGCCCAAGGAAGGCCACCCGCCCTGCTACGGCATGTTTGAAAACGGCATTTTTTCCGTCTTCACCCAGGAAGACGAACTCTATCTGCAACTGGACTGCGTATAGCCGTGTCCAGCGTCCTTACCCATCCCGCCCCGGCGCTCTGCCTCGGCTACGTGCTTGGCGGCAGCGTTGTCTCCACGCACCTCCTGCTGGCGGGCGTCCTCTGCACCCTCCTGCCGGACCTGGATGTGGCCGGGTTCAACTTCGGGATCAAGTACGCGGACGCCTTGGGACACAGAGGCCTTTCCCACTCCCTGCTGTTCGCCCTCACCATCGGCGCGCTGGCCTGGCTGGCCGCTCCGCTTCTGCGCGCCCGGCGCGGCCTTGCCTTTCTGTTCTGCGGCGGAGCCGTGCTCTCCCACATAGCCCTCGACGCCCTGACCAACGGAGGACTCGGCGTTGCCGTCCTCTGGCCCTTCTCGGACCAACGCTATTTCTTCCCCTGGCGCCCCATAGTGGTGTCCCCTTTCTCCATCAGCCGATTCTTCTCGGATTGGGGCAAACGCGTCCTGATCTCGGAATTCCTCTGGGTCTGGCTGCCCTGCCTCACCCTCATGGCCACCGCGTGGCTCGCCAGGCGGCCCCTGCGCGGAGCGAATAAGAAAAGATAATGCCTCCGGCAGGCAAAGGGTTCTGCCCTCTGCACTCCCGGCAAGGGGGTGCCCCCCTTGCATCCCCATTTTGGGGTGCGTGGGCCGAACGGTGGATTGGCTGTTGTGCTTTGGCGATGCCCCCGGTGACCAGACAGAACTTGTGCTCTGGAGCTCAAAAAGCTCAGGAACCGGGGCGGCTCTCATACCAAGCTATACTTCACGCATCGCTTTAAGATCCGCCATCGGTTCCTGAGCTTTTTATCCTATACGGCACAACATCCTGCTCTCAATCGAGAGCAACGCCGAGCCTCAGCATACCAATCCACCACACCGCCCCACAAAGACCTTATGGGGGTCAAGGGGCCTCAGGCCCCTTGCAGGTGCAGGACAGCGTCCTGCCCGCCGGAGGCATTATTTATTCTTTTTCCCCACGCTACTGCAAACAGAGCAGCGCCGTTCCGGCAAAGGCGACCAGGGTGCCGAGCACGGCGCGCAGGGAGGGCATGCGGCGTTCCCATACAGAGGCCACGAGCATGACCATAACCGGCTGTAGTCCCATGATGGTGGCCGCAATGCCCGCCCTGGTGTGGAGCAGGGCCGTGGCGGAGCACCAGGCCCCGCCCACGCTGAAGAAACCCGCACCTGCCAGTACCCAGAGAACTTTGGGGTGGGCGCGCAACTGGGCAAGGGCTCCGGCCGACCAGCCCTGAAACAGGCCGACGCCCCACAGCATCAGCACGCTCAGGGAAAGGCGGATGAAGGTGCTCCAAAGGGGGCTGGTACCTTCATGCATGGCTATTTTCAGGAATATGAAACTGACGGCCAAAAGCAGGGCGGAGGCGAGTCCCAAAAGGATGCCCAGAAGCAGTTCCTTTCTGGAGGGCGGCGCCTGTCCCGGTGCGGGGGAAAAGTCCCCTTCGGTCACCACGACGCCCACCCCGCAGGTGGCCAAGGCTATACCTCCCATAAGCTGCGGAGAAAGGGCTTCTCCCAGAAAAAGCACTCCCAGCATGGCGGTAATGCCCGCGCACAGGGACTGAAGCAGGATGCCCACCCGCGCGCCGAGCATCTGGATGCACTGGTAGAGAACGAAATCACCGATGGCGATACCGGTGAGAGCGGCGATGACAAGGGAACCGAAGGCGGTCAGGGTCAGGGAGGTGTCAACGCCTGTGACGAGGCACAGGAGAGCGAGCATGCAGACATGGATAGGCGGACGCAGCAGCGTGATGCTGGAAACGCCCACGATGCGCCCCACGGTTCCGTGCACCTGGGCGGAAACACCCCATCCGAAGGCCGTGCCGAAGGCGGCCATTTCTCCCAGCCATGTCCCCATTGCTTTCCTCGGGATGTAAAGCGCCGTGAAGGGCGGCCGCTCAGTGCCGTCTGTGGCTGCGGATAGAGTCCCAGGTATACAGGGCAAGGGCCACCCATATGCAGCCAAAGGTGGCGAGGCCCGCGGCGGTCAGGGGTTCCCTGAACACAAAGACGCCCAGGACGAACACCATGCTGGGGGTCAGGTACTGTAAAAGCCCCAGGGTGGTCATGCGGATGCGCCGCGCCCCGTAGGCGAACCAGAACAGGGGAATGGTCGTGATGATGCCGGAGGCGGCCAGCAGCACGTTTATGAACAGATCGCCCCCGTACAGAAAAGCGCTGTTGCCCTGCAGGCCCTGCCAGAGCAGATATCCCCCGGCAAACGGCAGGAACATGACAGTTTCGATGAACAGGCCGGGCAGCGCTTCCACCTTCAACATCTTGCGCAGCAGGGCGTACAGTGCAAACGAAATGCCGAGCAGCAACGAAACCACGGGAAGATGCCCCAGGTTGAACACCTGGAACAGCACGCCGATAGTGGCCAACGCGATGGCCGCCCAAGTGATCCGGCCGGCCTGCTCCTTAAAAACCGCCACGCCGAGAATGACATTGAACAGGGGGTTGATATAGTAGCCCAGGCTCGCTTCCAGTACCATGCCGTGGGTGACGGCCCAAATATAGGTAAACCAGTTTCCCGCCAGCAAAAGACTGCTGAGGGCAAGGCCCAGGGCAATCTTTTTATCGCGCAGGAGCGTAAGCACCCCGCCAAGGCGTCCGGAACACAGCATGACGGGCATCAGCGAGATGAACGACCAGCCCATGCGCTGGCAAAGCACTTCGCGCGAGTCCACGGACGCAAGCGCCTTCCAGAAAAGGGGCAGTACGCCCCAGGCGAGAAAAGCCCCGAAGGCGGCGAGCAACCCCAGTTGGGCGGAATCCTTAGGCAAACGGAAAAGAGACATGCTGTCCTCGGTCCCCGAAAAGATACGGGGAGGCGTTCGCCCCCCCGTTTACCGGAATCTATGCAGAGGCTGTGGGTTATCTTGCGAACGAGCGGCCGAACAGGGCTTCCACCGCGGCCTTGCCGTTGGCTTCCAGAAAGCGCGTTCCCGTGGCGGTGAACCGGGGGGAGGAAATGACCGGGGCAGCGGCCTTCTCCCAAGAATCTTTTGCCCACTTGAACCAGCTGTCTTTTTCCTGATCAAAAATCCACAGGGGCTTATTGCAAATTTTGGCGAATTCCGCCCCCCAGCCCGTGCCGCCTTTGGCGGTTCCGTCGGGCATGATGGTGCCCACGACAAACACCTCGTTGCCGCTGCTCACCTGCCAGCATATGGACTGCAAAACCTTGCGGAACAGGGGCGCGCTGGTATACTGGCGGTTCATGATGCGTGAGACATAGGTCAGGCTCACATCCTTGAGGGCCAGTTCTTCGCTGGTCAGCACGCGGATACCGCGCGTACGCTCGATCTGGTGTCCCTCAAAGCTGTAGTTCACTTCCTGCAAACCGTACCGCTCCGCCATTTCACCAAAAAAAACTTCCGTACCGGCGGCCCCGCCGCTGTATAACACGCAGTCATGAGGATTAAGCATCCTGTCCTCCAAAGATCATGGCCGCAGGGAGCAGGCCGGTTTATAGGTCAAGGCAAGCAGTACCTACAGGAAAAGGCAAAAAACGGCAACAGGCGCGCATGGTCTCCGTGCAGTAAGAGGCCGTGCCGGGAAATATTCCGGGGGTACGTTGCTTCCGCCGTGCGGCACCCGCTTTTGTATCAGGCCTACCGGTGCTGCACGCGGGCTCTGCCTTCGCCCGTGCCGATAATCAACACCCTGTCGCCCTTGACAAAAAACTCGTCGTCAGGGCTCTGCACAACGGCCACCACCTGTTTGTTATCCAGTTCAATGGTAATTTGGATGGCCTTGTACTTTCTGAACTCGGACTCACCGAGAGCGCCCGCGCCCGCGCCGACAAGCGCGCCGCCGACGGTGGCAAGCGTTCTGCCGGCGCCGGAACCGAACAGGCTGCCGACCACGCCGCCCACAACCCCGCCGATCGCAGGGCCAAGCAGCGAAGGATCGTCTTCCACCATCACTTCGCTCACGTCAATGACCGTACCGGACTGGATCTGCTTTACCGTGCGCACTTCTCCGTCAGTGTATGTTCTGCCGCCACGCGAGGCGCAGCCGGAAAGCGCCAGCCCGGCGCACATCAGCAGCACCAGCATACACGTCGCGGGCGTACGGCTTGCAGCCGCAAATATGGCAAAAATACGTGACATGGACTCTCCTTCAAGGGCTCTTTGATATAGCTTACCCTTTTGGCCGCGCGTAACACGGCCGCAACAGCGCACAGCCCTCTGCAGACTGATGCAGCGGCACAGTGCCGCCGCTTTTTCCATATATCATTTTGCGTTCTACTGGCAAGGTTATTCAACGTCATCACCGGAATACTACATACCCGCAGCTCTGTAAAAAATAAACATGCCCTCTCCGCAAACCGCCGTAGCATACTGCAGCCCCGCCGCTTACCAACGCAGAATTGCGCTTACCAGAAAAGGGACGGCCAGGGTCAGTACCATGCCGGAAAACACCGCGACAACCGCATACCGCTCCCCCGAAAAACGGGCGATGACCGGCAGGCAGGTATCCATGGCCGTGGCTCCGGCGGCGGCCACGGGCGCCAGCGGCCCGCACAGGCGGGCCAAAAGGGGCGCGCCCAGAAGTCCTGCCATCTCACGAAATATATTAGACAAAAGCGCCACGGACGCAAGAGCCGCATTGCCGGAATCTTCTATCAGCAAGCTGGAAAGACTGTAATAGCCGAACCCCGCACCCACGACAAAAGAATCGCGCAGCCCCAGGCCGGGCAACACGGCGGAAGCTGCCGCCGCCCCGGCAAAAGTGCCCGCCACGATCAATGGAGGAACCGCCAGAATACGCAGGCGCATGACCCGCACCACGCCAAAGGCCTTCAGATCGGCCCCGAGCCCCACCCCCACGGCCAGCACCAGAAGGTACAGGGCGTACGTCGTAAGAGAACTGTCCAGCACCCGCGCAGGCGTCAGCTCCGCCCTGGAGCAGGCGATCCCCAAGGTAAAAAAGACCAGGATGCGCACAGTCCCCCAAAGGGGCAGAGATGGCGCGACCGCAGGGCCTCCGGCGGTTTTTTGCTGTTCCGCGCTTTTGTGGGCGAGTTCTGCCGTGCCGGCCTTTTTCCCCTGCGCGGCAGCCGCCTTGTTCTCCGGACGGCGCGCGGAAGATGCGCGCTTCTCCGGGCCCGTCGGCGCTTTCGCGCGGTCCGCCGTACTCCCGCCTCCAAGGGCGGCGGGAAACAGCAGAAACTTCCGGGCAAGGCCGAGGCACAGTACGCTTCCGGCAACGCAGCACAGGGCAATGCACAGGGCGGTACCGCCAAGACGCGGCAACTCCGCAAAAAGCGCCTTGTCCGCTCCAAGACCCGCGCCCAGCAAAAACAGCAGCCCGTAAACGGCAAAAAGGGCGATGCGGTCCGCCATGCGGAGCAGACGCGGAGAGTTCTTGCAGAGTACCCCCAGCCCCATGCCGAGAGCTATCCAGATCACGATGGAAAGAATGCTGTTCATAGGCTCCTTACGATTGCCGCCGACTGCTCCCCGGTCCGCCGCAGAGGATGTCTATACGCTCTGTCCCCTGAACAGGCAATCGCCCCCTTGTGCTTTGCAGCGTAAAAAAGCGGTTCCTCGCAGATGTATCGCCCCCCGCCTGTAAATACAAACTATTGGATCTCCCATAGCTCCGGCTATGCTATTTTCCTTGAATCCGGAGCAACTGCGTTGTATCCTGTTGCCGGACTGGGCATATAAAGACAACTCCGTTCTGTAAGAAAGAGGATAGCCAATGGTAACGGTCAAAAATCAGGGAGCTTTCTGGCGTAACGGCCAATGGCTGGATAAGGGAATGGGGCATCTCCTGCATCTGCAGCCCCCGGACAAAGCCCGCAAGGGCACTATTGCCCATCGCATTCTGTCCGCCCACGATAAATCCCGGAACGCCGGGAACATGTGCATCACTTTTGATGCGTTGGCCTCGCACGACATCACCTATGTAGGCATTATACAGACCGCCCGCGCCAGCGGCATGCAGTCCTTTCCCGTGCCCTACGTGCTCACCAACTGTCACAACAGTCTGTGCGCCGTGGGCGGCACTATCAACGAGGATGACCACCTGTTCGGCCTGTCCGCCGCCAAAAAATACGGCGGCGACTTCGTACCCCCGCACATGGCCGTCATCCACCAGTATGTTCGCGAAATGCTTGCCGGCTGCGGCAAGATGATTCTCGGTTCCGACAGCCATACCCGCTATGGCGCCCTCGGCACCATGGGTTTTGGAGAAGGTGGGCCGGAACTGGTCAAACAGCTTTTGGGCCGCAGCTACGAGGTGTCTGTTCCGGAAGTGGTGGCCGTCCACCTGGAAGGGACTCCGCGTCCCGGCGTCGGCCCGCAGGACGTGGCCCTGGCCCTGGTGAAGGCGGTGTTCAAGGACGGGCTGGTCAAAAACAAGATCTTGGAATTCATCGGTCCGGGTGTGGAGGCCCTGTCTGTCGATTACCGCATGGGCATCGACGTGATGACTACCGAGACCACCTGCCTTTCCTCCATCTGGCAGACGGATGGAAAGGTACGCGACTGGCTCGCGCTGCACGGCCGCGGCGGTGACTACGAGGAACTTCTGCCCGAAGACGGCGCCTGGTACGATGCGGTGATCCACATCGATCTGTCCGGAGTGGAGCCGATGATCGCCCTGCCCTTCCACCCCAGCAACACCTGGACCATCCGCGAGTTTCTGGACAACGCCGAAGACCTGCTGGCCGGCGTGGAGGCCGAAGCCACCCGCATCCTGGGCAACAGCCTGGCCCGGCCGGATCTGCGCGGCAAGCTGCGAAACGGCGCGTTCATGGTGGACCAGGGCATTGTGGCGGGCTGTTCCGGCGGCACCTATGAAAACCTGTACCGGGTGGCCCACATTCTCAAAGGGCAGTCTACCGGCAACGGAGCCTTCGGCCTGTCCGTCTATCCTGCCAGCCAGCCCCAGTACCTTGAGTTGGTGAGAAGCGGCCTTGCCGCCGATCTGATGCAGGCCGGAGCAGCGCTGAAAACCGCCTTCTGCGGCCCCTGCTTCGGCGCGGGCGACGTGCCGGCGCACAACGCCTTCTCCATCCGCCACACCACCCGCAATTTCCCCAACCGCGAGGGTTCCAAACCCACGGGCGGGCAGATTTCCTATGTAGCCCTCATGGACGCGCGTTCCATCGCGGCCACGGCCCTGAATGGCGGCAGGCTCACTTCGGCCTTTGACCTGCCCGATCTGCCCGAAGAAACCGGCTGCCCCTACACTTTCGATCCCGGCGTCTACGAAAAACGGGTGTACCGCGGCTTCGACAAACCGCAGACGGACGAGGAGCTTATCTTCGGCCCCGACATCGCCGACTGGCCGGCCATGATTCCCCTGCCGGAAAATATGCTGCTCATCGTGGCTTCCGCCATTTACGACGAAGTGACCACCACGGACGAACTCATTCCGTCGGGCGAGACTTCGTCTTACCGCTCCAACCCCCTGAAGCTGGCGGAATTTACCCTGTCGCGCAAGGATCCGGAATATGTGGGCAAAGCAAAGGGCATCTACTCGCTGGAGCTGGCCCGCCGCCACCCCACCGGCAGGACCGCCCCGGCCCGCAGACGGGGCGAAGTGGCCGCCGCAAAGCCGGAAGACGTGCACCGCACCTTTGAGGAGCTTGGCCTTACCGAGTACGAAGACCATACCGGCATAGGGTCCGTCATCTTTGCCCTGAAGCCGGGCGACGGTTCCGCGCGCGAGCAGGCCGCTTCCTGCCAGAAGGTGCTGGGGGGCTGGGCCAACATAGCGGCGGAATACGCCACCAAACGCTACCGCAGCAACCTGGTCAACTGGGGAATGCTGCCCTTTATTCTGGATGACGCGCGTCTGCTCAATCTCCAGCAGGGCGACCGTATCTTCCTGCCCGGCATCCGCCAGGTGCTGCTTTCCGGACTGGAGGAGGTTCCCGCGACCCTGTACCGGGAAGACAAAAAGAAAAACATTACTCTGCGCCTTCCGGCCCTGACCAAGGATGAGCGGACCATTATTCTGGCCGGATGCCTGATCAACTACTACGCGCAGGGGAACTAGCAAAGGAGAGCGGCATGAGCGACCCCAAAGACATGTGGCGTTGCAGGACCGTCAACTGCGGGTATATCTACGATCCGGACCGCGGAGACCGCAAAGGCAAGATCGCCAAGGGAACCCGATTTGAGGATCTGCCCGACGACTGGCGCTGCCCGGTATGCGGCGCCACGAAAAAGGCCTTTGATCGCATGGGATGATGCTTCATGAACGCTGACAGGCCCCATGCCGGCGCACAGTCACCGGCATGGGGCTTTTTTTGTGCATTTTGCGAGTTATCGGTAAAAACAGAATAATACTTGTTGATAATTTTCTCAAAAATAGCATATGGTATAGTATCTCTGGCCCAAAAGCATAAGGGGAATACCATGATCGAGCCCAAGGATATGTGGCGTTGTCAGGTTAATAACTGCGGCTATGTGTATAATCCTGATCATGGCGACAAAAAGAGCAAAATCGCCAAGGGAACCAAGTTCGAAGATTTGCCCAATGATTGGCGTTGTCCCATTTGCGGAGCCAGCAAAAAGACATTCCGCCGGATTACCGACATCGAGTAGCGCCTGGTACGGACGCCTCGCCGGTAATCACCAGCCCCGACCCGCCGCCGGATTGACGGCAGCCCCCCTACCTGGCGGACGCTGCCGCGAAGGATTCATCCGCACGGCCCAGGCTTCCTCAGCGCCAAGCTGTAACGGCGACTGCGGACATCCCCCTGTCTCCCCGCAAAGGACACAGGGGGCTCCTTTTGCGCCGCATGCAGAAAGATCCCCCCGCGGAAAAAGACCAAGACAGTCCCTACAGGCTCCTGTCCGCAATTTCCATAATGGCCTTGAACACGCCCTCGATGTCCTTGTCAGAGGTATCAATGATGTGGGCGTCATCCGCCGCCTTGAGGGGTGCCAGGACGCGTCCGCGATCTTCGGCATCGCGCAGGCGGATCTGCTCTGTAAGTTCCGCAAGATCGCACTCTTTGCCCATTTCCCGCAATTGCAGGTAGCGCCTTTTCGCCCGCACCTCCGGCGCGGCGTCCAGAAAAATCTTGCAACGGGCGCCGGGAAACACCACCGTCCCCATGTCCCGTCCCTCGGCCACCAAGGAAAACGCGCGGCCAAGCTCCTGCTGGGCGGTCTTCAGAAAAGCGCGCACTTCCGGCACCTGCGCGACTTTTGCCGCCAGCATTCCCGCCTCTTCCGTGCGAATGGCCGCACCCATTTCCCGGCCGTTGCAGAGCAGGGTCGTCTCCGCGCCCGCTCCGCGCAGCGCGAACCGGAACTCCTGCAGCCGGGCTTCCAACTGTGCCCCGTGCACAGGCGCGCCGTGTTCCTCAAGACCGAGGGCGATGGTGCGGAACATGGCCCCGGTGTCCAGATAGGCAAACCCCAACGCACCCGCCACCCGCTTGGCAAGCGTGCTTTTGCCCACCCCGGCGGGACCGTCAAGGGTAATGATTGATGGAGCGCTCATCAGGCAAGCACCTCACGCAGCAGAGTGACGAACAGATGGTTTTCATCCGCGGACCCCATGCTTACCCGTAAATGCCGCGGCATGCCGTAACTGGACAGAGGCCGGATGATCACCCCCCGGGCAAGCAGGGCTTCAAACACCTCTTTCGCCGTCCGGGAAGAGGCGGCGGGCAGTTGGAACATCAAAAAATTGGCTTGGGAGGGAAACACCCGGCAGCCCAGAGCCTCAAGAGCCTGCTTGATAAAAGCCCTTCCTTCGGCCACGGCCGCCAGGGTCTCCTGCCGGAAGACCGTGTCCTCCAGAGCGGCGAGTCCCGCCTCTTCGGCAAGAATGTTCACGGAAAACGGCGGGTGCACGTTACGCATGTGCGCGGCCAGAGGCAGCGGCAGGATGCCGTACCCCAGACGCAGCCCGGCCAGGCCGAAGCTTTTGGAGAAGGTACGCAGGATCACCAGGTTGGAAAACTCCGTAAAACGCGGCAGAAGCGAGTGGGCGGCTTCGTCCCCGCAAAAATCCATATAGGCTTCATCCACCACCAGCAGGCAGGAAGGCGGCAGCGCCCGCGCAAAGGCTTCCACATCGGACACCGGCGGACAATAGCCCGAGGGGTTATCCGGGGTGGTGATGAACACAAGGGCGGTCTGCGTATCCACAGCGGCAAGCAGACTCTGCCAGTCAAAGGAAAAGTCCTCCCGCAAAGGTACCTGCCTGAACTCTACCCCGCACAGGCGGCTTTGCAGGCCGTACATGCTGAAGGAAGGCTTTGAGGCCACGACATTATGCCGCCCCGGTGTCGGGCAGATGCGCACCAGCAGATCGATGATCTCGTCGGAGCCGTTGCCGGGCACAAAATGCCCGGGGTCCATGCCGTGAAAGGCGGCCAGTGCGGCTACCAGACGGGGGTTGCCGGTCTGCGCGTAACGAAAGGCCAGCCCCGCCCGCGCGGCGATTCTCTGCTGTACCAGGGGAGAGGCCCCCAGGGGATTTTCATTGCTGGCCATCTTGACGACGCGGTCCAGGCCGAAGCGGGCACGGATTTCATCAATGGACAGACCGGGAGAATACGGCTCAAAAGCCTGCACTTCAGGCCGGACAGGATAGGAAGGGGGTGTCATGCGCACTCCGGAGGTAATGTGTTCGGGGTGCACGATACGCCACCCGGCCGGGGGCTGGCAAGACGGGAAAACAGCAACGGGCCGCGCGTCTGTTCCGGCACGCGGCCCTGGTGCTTACATCAAAGCAATTCCGCGTAAAAATCCGTATATTATTCGCGCGGGCGAACCGTCATAACGGGGATGGTCGAGCTCTTCACGACCTTTTCCGCCACGGAACCGAAGAGGATGCGGTCTATGCCCTTGCGCCCGTGCGTGCCCATAATAATCAGATCAGCCCCGCTGTTTTCAACCATGGTAAGAATTTCCTCGGCGGCATAGCCGTTGACGACCTTGCCCGTGGCCTTCACGCCCACAAAGTGCTCGGCGACAAACTCCTGCATGGTCTTTTCCGCACCGGAAATAATCTCGCCCACAAAATTTTCAATGGAACTGGGGGGCACATGAAAGCCCACGTACTGGGTCAACGCAGGCGCCGCATATACGGCAATGACTTCAGCATCAAACGCCTTTGCCATGGTCACCGCATATTCCGCCACCAGCTTGCTGTGTTGCGAGAGATCCAACGCGCAGATAATCTTCTTGATGGATAACATGGCCCACTCCTTTGTTTGCCGTTTGCGATGACCGGGTACATACCACTAAAATACTTTTGCCGTTGTATATGTACCTTTTTTCATAAAAGCTGACAAGAAAGAACGTTGCACGCCGCAACAGGATGCCGTATTTTAGGGAAGAGACCGCACGCGGCCGCAAAGAGGCGCTTTTGCCTACCCTGCCCCGGCACAGATTGCCGCACGGCAGAAACTGCCTGCGAAACGCCCTGGTTTTCAGGACATCACTTTAATAAAAACAGATAAATAAGAACTCTAGACTTTTTGGCAGCAATTTTGCATTTACACGGGAAACCACAACCCTGGGGGCGCTATGAAGATAAGCAACGAGCAAATCCGTGCCTTGCAGCAGGCCAATGAAGCCCGCCGCAATACGCAGGCCGGGCAGAAGGGATTTGACGCCCTTCTGAACAGCCGGCTCGGCGCGGAACAGGCCCAGGGTGTTGCTCCTGCCATGGATTCCCTCCTTGCTCCCATGCAAGGGGGCTTTCCGGTCAACCTTGCGGAAGCGCTGGAAGGCACTGACGCCACTGCGTCTCTTGGGCTGACGGGCGCTTCGGAGGAGATGGCGAATCAGATGGAAGGCATGTTCGACAGCTTTGACCAATATGCCGCCGAGTTGGCGTCAAACGACAAATCCGCTCTGCGCAAGGCATATTCTCTTCTGGAAGACATGACCGGCCGCATCGCCTCTCTGCGCTCCGCCTTTCCCGACATGAAGGCGCAGCAGCCGGAACTGGATGCCATGGTGAACGAACTGGAAGTGCTCACCACTACGGAGACCTTCAAGTTCAACAGGGGCGACTACCTGTAAGGCGTGTAGCCCACGCAGCCTGCCGCGGCGGCAGGAGACCGAACACGGCCCCCGGAGCAATCCGGGGGCCGTGCCGTTTGTATGCCGCAAGGACGCGCGGCTGCTTAGAGCATTTCACACTTGAAATGCTCGCAAGGATTTGTCGGCAAATCCTTGCCGCAAAATAGGCGTAGGCGGGCTTTGCCCGCCGTTAAGCGACTATTTGAAGCGTAAATTGCTCTAAGCAGAGCAATTTTGAAGTTGCTCAAGAGTCGCATTGCCTCCGGCGGCCAAAGGGATTGAATCCCTTTGGAAACCCCAGTTTTTTGCCCGACACCGGTGGGAAAATTCTTCGCTGCCCAACTCGAAAAGCGCGTATCTCCGGAACTATTCCAGCAACTCGCACCCCAGTTCAAGGGCCGCCAGGGCGGTGGCAAAACGTATTTCGCCGCGGTCGCCCGGAAAATGGCAAAACCTCGCCGCGGTTCGCACCTGCGAGCCGGCGCGGACAGCCCCCCCTATCCAGACCGTGCCCACGGGGTTTTCCGCCGTGCCTCCATCCGGGCCGGCCACGCCCGAGGCCGCAAGGCACATGTCCACGCCAAGCCGGGCGAGTCCCCCGTGCGCCATGGCCAGCACCACGGCCTCGCTCACCGCGCCGTGCGCTTCCAATTTTTCAGGCGACACGCCGAGCAGCGCGGTTTTCACCGCATTGGCGTACGCGACCACCCCGCCCGCAAACCAGGCCGAACTGCCCGGAACTTCCGTGCACAGCGCGGCAATAAGACCGCCGGTACAGGACTCCGCCGTGCCGAGAAGCATCTTGCGGACCATAAGTTTTTCGCGCAGGCTGTCGATAAGAGCTATGGAACTTTCCGGAAAAGCGGCACACAGACGCATCTGGAAACCTCTCTTGCAGCGTGTATGCACTTCATGTGCATGCCGTATAAGGAAACCTCTCATGAAACATATATGTCGCGCAACCCTGCTCCGCCTGTTTGCCCTGCTGCCGCTCGCATGCATCGCGCTCTTTCCGGCTCTTTTCACAGGCGCGGCCCTCGCCGCCGAGGGAGATGGAACAGCTCCCATACGCGTGGTCTACGGATTCGACCGGGAGTTCCCGCCCTTTTCCTATGAAGACGCGGGCGGCAAACCCACCGGGTTTGAGGTGGAACTGATGCAGGCCGTCTTCCACGACTCCCGCGCCACCCTGGTCCCGCGTCCCCTGCGCTGGGAACAGGTGCCCCTTGAACTTTCTTCCGGCGCCATTACGGTAACCACAGGCATGGTCCGGACGGAACAGCGGTCAAAACTGTACCTTTTTTCCGACCGGCCCACCTTTCCTTTGCAGTTACGCTTATTCACCAAGGCATACAATCGCTTCCCTTCTGCCGCTCTGCTGCGCGGGCAGACGGTCTCCGTGGAAAAAGGTTCTTACCCGCACCGCCTGCTGGAGGAATTCGGCGGCTTCAACATCAAGCCATATCCCGACCGGGTGAGCGGTCTGCGCGCCCTGTACAACGACGAGGTTGCCGCCTACTGCGGCCCCATACAGAACACCTATTACTACATCAACAAACTCAACTACGGCGCCATTACCACCATAGGCACCCCCCTCGGCATCACGGAAATGCGCGTGGCCATCTCCCGTGGCCGGGGCGACGTGCAGCGCATGGTGAACGAAGGACTGGCCCGGGTTGTGGAAAGCGGGGAATACGACCGCCTGTACCGCAAATGGTTTGTCCGCGAACTTGCCCCCCAGGAACAGGCCGCCTTGCTCAAGGCCGCTGCCACTGCCGCTGTCCCTGCATACGTTCCCTATGGAAACAAAGGACAGGGGGCGGCCATACTGACCGCCACCGGCAAGATCTATACGGCCTGCACGGTGGAAAACGCGGATCTGTCCTTGAGCCTTTCCGCCCTGCGCGCCGCCGCAGCCCGTGCCGTCTCCGAAGGGGAATTCGAATTCCGCGCGGCGGTCATTGTCACCCCGGAAGGCAAAGTGGTCGCCCCCAGCGGCGAAGAATTGCAGGTTCTCTATGAATTCGGACGAGGCGTTCTTGCTCTGCTGGATGCGGGCAACGGCGTTTATGAAACCCGCATGGCGGCGGAACTGCTCCCGAGCCCGGTTATCCGCGACACTGCTGCCGTGCGGGTCGAATAGGAACGACAAAGCAGGCTGCCGCAGCGGTACTCCACTTTCGCCCCCCCTACGCGGCGGGGCCGCCATAAACGGCGGCCCCGGAAGTTTCTGCCATACAATCCGCGCAGCATTGGCTACGGACGCAGGATAACATAGTCCTTGCGCTTTGCCTGGCTGTGGCAACCGGCACAGCCGCCGAGCTTGCCTTCCTTCTCTACTGAATAGTCCGCCCCCAGCGCGGCCCACATGTAGTCCCCGTCGTCAGGATTGAAACCCGCTTTCTTGTACATCAAGGTGATGCCGGTCAGCTTTTTGTCCGGGCTGTAGATCTCCTTGATGATCATGCTGCCGTTGGGCATGGGGGCGGCCGGGTCGGCAAACCCTTTCTGCGCGATGGCGTTGGCATAGACCTTCTGCAAAGCGCCGTGCGGTTCCATACCCTTGCGGAAGGGCGTGGTGCCGGGAACCAGAGCCCAGTTCTGATACGGATCCGTTTTGGTAATATACTCCACTACCGCTTTACCTGTGGCATCCGGCAGCGGAGTTGCGGAATCCGCAGCCCACGACGCCGCTGCAGTGATGACCAGTACCGATACCGCCGCAAGACAAAAAAGAGTCCGAGTGCGCATATTTCCTCCGGTATATAAGATAATAGATATAGTACCTATATCCTATACCAAAGAAGGGAGCAATACTCCCGCGCACAATTTTTTGGTTCTTCCCCGCCGGAGCGTTGTATCTTTGCACGAGCAAAGCAATTTCCCGACTTCTTCCATGCAGCGGGCGGTCTTCTGCCATGCCTACAGCAGTTCTCTGCGGGTCAGACAGGTCAGCACGCCCGCGCTCAAGCGTTCCCTCCCGCGTCGCCGCAGGCGCGCGGCAAACGGCAGTTCCCCTTTTTTCTGAAAGCCGAAGGATTGCACAAACTTCAAAGCATGGCGGAACACCGCCGGAGTCAGCCCATACAGGGCGTCCAGACAAAAAGGGCGTGTTCCATCCTGTTCCGCCGCCTCCCGGTATGCGTGCATCGCCTCAAAAGCCCCGGCGCACACCGCATGGGGAACGGCGTCCCCAGCCTTTGCCAGCAGCAGCATGCGGGTCACAAAGCGGCCGATGTCGCGGGCTTCCGCAAGGGCGTCCCGGAACACGCAAAAGTGGATCATGGCCCCGCTGCCGGTGTGGTTGTTCAGCCAACAGAAGGCCAGGGGCACGCTCCCGCGTATGCGGGGCAGATCCGCTCCTCCGGGCGGCGAGGATTCCGCCAAAGTCCCCTCACGCCCGCAGACCAGATACAACCAAGTCCGCTCGTCAGCCATCAGGTCTGCAAAATCATCCACGGTACGCACCGCGCCGTCGTAAAACACCGTCTCCACCAGTTCATCGTGCTCCATACGCGCAAAAAGGACGGCCAGTTCCGCCCGGCTCACATTCGCCCGGCCGCCGGGCACGTGTTGCAAAATCCGATATTGCATGGCGCCTCCCGCAGGTCTCTTTTCGTTCCGCCACAAACCCCCTCCTTAACGAAACACGTCGTATTCCAGTTCCGCCCGTTCCTGCCTGCCGTGTTCTTCCTGCTCGGTCAGGGGGAATTCCGCCCCCAGCCTGGCATCAAGAATGCGGGCCAGACAGTCCAGCATGTCGTCGTGGTTGGTGACGGGGAACGCCAGGTATTCTTCGGTAAAGTCGCGGGTCAGGTCGCGCCACTCCCGCTCCTGGTTCACAAAGGGGCAGCGGGCGGGCAGATATATGCGGCCCTGCTCGAAATACGGGCCGAGGGCGAGAATGCGGTCCGCCTTGGATACCGGCCCGCCCAGCGCAATAACATTGAAGCGGTAATTGCGGCGCTGCTGCTCCGCTTCTATGTACTCGATGTCCGCCTGCATGCCGTACTGTTCGTATCCCACTGCCACAGGCGCATACCTGCGGTGCAGCCGGAAAAGAACCTCGGCCCGCCCGGCCAGATTCAAACGGTCGCGTACCCCGTCTATGACATACCAGTTGCGGTCAGGGCCGAGCCCTACCACCAGAATGACGGTATAATCGCTGTTCTTTTTGCGCGTCCCGGCAGGATCGGCGACGATGTAACGGTTCATATGCGCCGCCCCCGCATACGCCCTTTGAGAAAACCCCGCAGCCGTCGCTCCGTTGCCGTATCCGCCGCCATGCATAAGCGCAATGCTGTCCGGTCCCGCCCTATGTTCCTCATAGTCCGGCTGCCAGTACCGCAGCCACTTTTCCTGAAAACCCCGTGCCGAGTCCGCATGCGGATCCAACAGCATCTGGCAGCCGAACACATGCGCCCCCATGGCCGCCCTTTTTTCCATAAGCACGGCGCGGCTCAACAGTACCGGCTCGCCGTCGGCCCTGCCGTCGCGGGTGGCCGGATGGACGCGCGGCACCGCCGCCCCGCGCTCCAGAATGGTGCGGTAAGTATCGTTATGATGGTAGCGGGTGCCGATGTAGCGCCGCCTGCCGCCCCGTGCCCCCAGGTTCAGCGAAAGCGCCCAGGACTCGGTGACCTTGGCGATCATCTCCGGAGAGGTCACGGAATCGCGCGTGACCACATCGTCATACACCAGCAGGGCAAAGTGCTTGCCCGTAGGCTGTCCGTCCACCAGGCCCCAGGCTTCCACCGTGGCTTCCTTGGGGTTGCCCTTGCGCCGCACCACAATGCCCTTGTCCAGCGACCAGACCGGGGCTTCAATGCGCGGGCGCTTCCAGAGCACGTCCGGATAGCACTCCCGCAAGAGCGTATTGTGCTCGAACTCGAACTTGATCTGCCCCAAAAAATCCTTGGCAACCGGCCGGGTGTGGGAAAAAATACCCACGGTCACTTCCGGATCCCGCAGAATGTCGCGGATGGTCTGCCCAAAGGTAATGATGGACGACTTGCCGTGCTCGCGCGCCCACAGGTCCAGCCGTCCGTCCGGGGCCTCCTGCACCTCGCGGCAACGCTCGAAAAACCAGGGTCGGTCCAGATCCCTGCGACCCAGCATTCGCGTCAGCAGGTAAAACAGGTCGCGCCGCCCCAGTTCCGCCTGCAAAGAACGCAACGACGTTGTTCCCCCCTCCTGCACGGCTTCTTTTTCAAGCCGCGCATACAACGCGGCAGAGTCCGCAAAACCGTCCCGTGTCATATCGTCCATGCCAACCTCCTCGTGCAGCGGCACTGCCGCCTCCCATACGCTGCACACGGCGAACGCTCCGCCGTGCCGCGGCGGAACGCACGGCGTCCCCTCTCTACACCAGAGGTTTTGCCGAAAACGGTCAGAAGGTGGTCAGAAAGGGGTCAGAGGGGGGACCGAGGGGTATCGGACTGTAATGGACGCAACTTCGCCCGCCGACAATGCTCCCGAAGCCAAACGCAAGCAGCATCACTCCAAAAACTCTCCGCCGCGAAAGAAAGCAGTATCCACACGTCCTTTCGCACCCTCCCGCCTTGACAGAATACGGCGAACCTGTTTCGCTGGACGCGCTCAAGCGCTTCCTCCCCCGTCATCCGGAGAATGCCATGTCCCCCCGCTCCTGTACCCTGCTCTCCTTCAGCCCCACCGGCAGCACCACGCGCGTGCTGCGCGCCGTCGCCGAAGGCCTGGCCCGCCCCGTGCGCGAACGGGATCTGACCCTGCCCCCTGCCCGGCAAAAAGCCACCGCCTTCACCGAAGATGAAGCCGTGCTCCTGGGATTCCCCGTATACGGCGGCAGGCTTCCCCGCTGTGCGGACGAAATTTTTGCCGCCATAAGCGGTTCCAACACGCCCACGGCGCTGGTGGCGGTCTACGGAAACCGCGACTACGAAGACGCCCTTCTGGAAATGCAGCACATGGCCGAACAGCAGGGTTTCCGTCCCGTCGCCGCCATTGCCGCCATCGCCCAGCACTCCATGGTAGCCGAAGTAGCCGCCGGGCGACCGGACGCCGCCGATCTCACCCTGCTGCGCGACTTCGGGAAAACCCTGGCCGCACGCCTGGACGCCCCTGCCGCATCTTCTCCAACCTCCTTCACCGCACCGGGGGAGTTCCCCTTCCGCAAGCCGCCCCTTCGCCTGCCCTTTACCCCGGAAACCTCGGATGCCTGCATATCCTGCGGAATCTGCGCCACCGTCTGTCCCGCCGCAGCCATCCCCGAAGACGCGCCCAATACCACCCTCGGCGACCGCTGTATTCTCTGCCTCGCCTGCGTGCAGGCGTGCCCGGAAAACGCCCGCCAGGTCACTCACCCCAAATTCGCCGAGTCCCGTGCATGGCTCAAAAGTTCCTTCGCGGCGAATCGCAGGGAGCCGGAGCTGTTCTAAAGCAATGCCTCCGGCGGGCAAAGGGCTCCGCCCTCTACACTCCCGGCAAGGGGGCGACCCCCTTGCATCCCCATTAGAGCATTTCAAGTGTGAAATGCTCCGCGAGGATTTGCTTCAAATCCTCGCGGCCAAATGATTGTAGGGCGGCTTTGCCGACCGTTAAGCAATCATTTGAAGCGTAAGCTGCTCTGGGGGTACATAGGGCCGATCGGTGCATTGCTCTGTTATGCGTTGGCGTTGCTCTCGGTGACCAGTCAGAACTTGTGCCCGAAGTTCAAAAAGCTCAGGAACCGGAAACGGATCTCATATAAGCGAAACCTTATGTATCGCTTTAAGATCCGTTTCCGGTTCCTGAGCTTTTTGAACCACATGGCAAACGCTCCTACTCTCTACCGGGAGCAACGCCAACGTGCAACAAGCCAATCCGCCACACAGCCCCACAAAGACCTTATGGGGATTCCAAAGGGACTCAGTCCCTTTGGCCGCCGGAGGCATTCATTACAGCTCCGAAGGGCCGTAGGTCGTTTCGAGCTCCTCGAAGGCTGTGTAGGCAGGGGCGTAGGAGAGTTCAACCACACCCACGGGACCGTTACGCTGCTTGCCGATGATGATTTCGGCCCGGTCAACGGGGGGGCGTTCGGTATGCTTCAGGTAGGCGGCTTCCCGGTAGATGAACATGATGACGTCGGCGTCCTGTTCAATGGCGCCGGATTCGCGCAGGTCAGAGAGCATGGGGCGTTTGTCGGCGCGTTCTTCCACTTTGCGGTTAAGCTGGGAGAGGGCGATGACCGGAACGTTGAGTTCCTTGGCCATGGCCTTGAGGTTGCGGGAAATGTCAGAAATTTCCAGTTCGCGCGAGTCGGTACGCCGGGAGGAGCGCATGAGCTGCAGGTAGTCGATGACCACGAGCCCGACGCCCCTTTCGATTTTGAGCCGCCGGGTGCGGGCGCGCACTTCCAGAGGGGAGAGGGAGGGCGTGTCGTCGATGTAGATGGGGGCGTCGCGAAACACTTCCCCGGCATCGTGCAGGCCTTTCCAGTCCTCGTCGTTCAGGTAGCTGCTGCGCATACGCCGCAGGTCCACCTTGCCCCAGGCGCAGAGCATGCGCATGATGAGCTGCTGCATGGACATTTCGAGGGAATAGATGACCACGGGCACACTGGAGCGGATGGCCGCGCGCATGGCGATATTCAGGGCAAAGGCGGTTTTGCCCATGGAGGGGCGGGCCGCCAGGATAATCAGGTCCGAGGGTTGCAGCCCGGAGGTCATGCTGTCGAGACGGGTGTAGCCGGTGGGCACCCCGGTGATCACTTCGTGCCGTCCTGCCCGGGCGCGCAGGTCGTCGAAAACCTGCTTGGTCAGGACGCCCGCGTCACGGTAGGATCTGCCCGCGCCGCGCTGGGAAATGGCCATGATGGACTGCTCGGACTCGTCCAGCAGGGCGCGCACGTCCTGTCCCGGCTCAAAGCTGTTGGCGATGATGTCGGCACAGGAGGTGATCAGGGTACGGGCCATGGCTTTGTCGCGCACCAGCTCCGCGTAGTATTCGGCATTGGCCGCGCTGACCACGCTGCGGGCAAGCTCCGCGAGATAGACCGCGCCGCCCGCTTCTTCAAGCTGGGAGGAAGACTTGAGTTGCTCCGCCGTCACGATCAGATCGATGGGCGTGCTTTTCTGGAACAGGGCGCGGAACGCCCCGAAAATGGTGCTGTGGGCAGGAAGATAAAAATCTTCCTCCCGCAGGATATCCATGAGGGTATAGACGGATTCCGGCTTTAAAAAGACCCCCCCGAGCACGGCCTGTTCGGCCTCGATGCTGTGGGGGGGGACATTGCGCAGCATATCCTCCGCGGCAGCTTCCTGCCCGGAGGCGCCCGGCCCCCCGGCCCCTCCCCCGGAAGGGAAGGAGCCGGGATACCCGGCTTTACTCTGCGGATTCCTGGTCCGCCGGGGCGGATTGCTGTTCTGCATTGGCGGGCTCTTCCTGTTGCTCATCGCCGTGGGTGGTCCGTTCCGCAACAACGTGCAGCGGAAGTTCCGCCACAACGTCGGCATGCAGGCGGATACGCACCGTGTAGTCGCCGAGAGCCCGGATGGGCGCATCCAGGAGGATGCGGCGGCGGTCCACGTCAACGCCTTCCGCCACAAGAGCGTCTGCAATCAGGGCGGAGGTGACGGAACCGTACAGTTTGTCGTTTTCGCCCACGCGCATGGCAATGGTGACGGCGGTTTTGCCGATCTTGTCAGCAAGGCCGGCGGCGGTGCTGCGAAGGGCCTCCACCTTGACCTGAAGTTTCTTGCGCTCAAGCTCAAACACCTTCAGGTTGGCCGGGGTAGCCAGCATGGCAAACCCCTGGGGAAGCAGGTAGTTACGCCCGAAGCCGGGCTTTACCTGCACCAGGTCGCCAAGGCGCCCCAGATTTTCAACATCGGATCGCAAAATTACTTTCATGACGCCCTCCTACAGCACGCTCTTTTTCTTAACGTCACAAGCGTGCGTTGCGGTGTAGATCAGAAGGGCCATTTGACGCGCGCGCTTGATTTGCACCGTAAGGCCGCGCTGGTGATGCGCGCAGGTGCCCGTGATACGGCGGGCAATGATTTTGCCGCGCTCGTTGACGAAGTCGCGCAGAATGTCGGCGCGCTTGTAATCAAGGGGAATATCCTTGTCCGCGCAAAAACGGCAGAACTTCCGGCGGGGAGTGAACTTTTTCTTGTTAAAAGCCATTACGCAACCTCCTCCTCAACGGAATCAGCCAGTTTCACGGTCACGAACTTGAAAATACCGTCGGCAATGCGGATGTTGCGTTCCAGTTCCGCAACAAGCACGCCGGGGGCGGCATATTCAAAGCGCACATAATAGCCGCGCATCTGCTTTTTCACCGGGTAGGCGAGGTCGCGCATACCCCAGTGGTCGTCTTGCAGCATCTTGCCGCCTTCACGTTCCACAACGCCTTTGAGGCCATCCAGCAGGGTGGCGCGGGCGTCCGCGGAAAGCTCGGGGGAAAGGAGCAGCAGGGTTTCAAACTTTCTCATGCTATCCTCCTTATGGGCATATGGCCCACCCGTCACTGCGGGTGAGCAAGGAATCAGTGTGTATAGGGGAGTTCCCTCGCCCTGTCAACAGGGAATACGCCTGCGGAAGAAGGCGGACGGCAAGCCTCACAGCAAGGCTATTTCCGGCTGGACAAGGCCGGAATATCGGAGGGCCGGATCATCCTTGCGCCAGTCCACGCTGTGAATGCGCGTTTCATAAACGTGGTGCGGCAACGCCTCCAGAAGACCGCACAGCGGATTGGCCGGGCTGACGCCCATAAGGGCTGTGGACGCATGGTCGCGGCTGCGGGCGATGTACAAGGCTTCGCGCAGGCATCGCCCGGCCAGCGGCAGAGCTTCCGGCGCAAAGGCGGCAAAGGAGATAAAAATACTGTGCAGATCGTCGCCGGGCTTCGGCAGCACGGGCAGTCCCCTGCAACGTGCGTACAGGTTATAGGCGGGGCGCAGCCAATTGAGCGGCGCGCGGTAGCCGTCCACGGTTATTCCGTGCGCATCGCGGCGGTCCCACAGGGCGAGACAGGCGGCGAGAACGCCGTTTTGGCGCAGGAAAAAAAACTCCGGAAAGCCGAGGCCGCCACCGTATAGACACTCCTGATCCAGCACAGGCGCATACTGGCAGAAGCCGGCATGTCTGCTGTAAAACGCCGCGAGTTCCTCCCGGTCGGTCTCCGTTGCCGGTTGCAGGAGGCCGTAGTCTTTGCCCAGAGAGGTGGAAAACGCCAGGGTGCGCATCTCTCCCTGAAGTGTGTACCGGGGCAGTTGCCGGAGGTCCGCTTCGAGGAGCCTGCGGGCGGGCAGGTTATCCGCGGCGATACTGGTAAAATAGTCATCCGGAAAACCAAGCGCAGCGGCAAAATGCGGGATGGCGGCATATCCGTCGCGCAGCACGGCGATACGCCTGCGGAACTCCGGACGTATCCGTAAAAAGCTCAGATACACGGCCCGGCATGCGCGGCCGTCCAGGTAGACGGGAAAAGCCTGCAAGGCATACAGGCCCGCTATGCGCCCGGGGGAGCGCTTTTCCTGAATGAGGATGATATGCCGGGTGTCCGCCGAGGGTTGCGAAACCGCGTCCGGCCTTTCTCCCAGGCTGAAGCGCAAGCGTACCCAGCCCTGCATGGGACTTTCCCGCAGGAGGGCGTCGATCAGAGCGGCGTCCTGCGCGTTCACGGGCACGCAACGGTATTCCCTGCCTTCGTAGGAGACGGGCGTGGCGTGCGTTTGTGGGCGCTCCACACCCGTCAGGCCTCTATCAGTTGCCCCGTCCAATTCTCATCTCCCAGGGGAAAGTCCTGCCGCTTGGCCGCTTCATGGCGCTGCAGAAAGTTGATGGGCAAAAAATTGCGGGCCATGAACCAGTCCCCACAGTTCCAGGCATTCATGCGTTTGAGAATGTTGGGGACCGAATAGAACCGTCTGCGCAGGTCCATGCAGCGCTCGCCGAGCTCCTCGGCGCTCATGTGCGCCGGAACAAACGGCGCCCGGCTGAACCGGAACGCGGGATCAAGCCACCAGGCGGGGTACAGCAGCCTTTTCTGCTCTTCCAGGCGGGCATAGAGCGACGTGCCCGGAAAAGGCATCAGATGGCTGAAGGCCGCAACGTAAAAGCGCTGTTCCAGGGCAAAGTCCAGCACCCCTTCAAAGGTTTCCGGCGTATCGCTGTCGTACCCGAACACAAAGGTGGCGTAGAGCCTGATCTTGTGGCGGCGCAGATTTTTCAGCGCCTCCCCATACCCGCCGCGCATGGCGTTGAAGGATTTGCCCATACTTTTCAGGGTAACCGGGTCCAGGCTTTCAAATCCTATAAGCACGCCCTGGCAGCCCGATTGATGAAGCAGATCCAGCAGTTCTTCGTCATGGGCGGCATGGATGCTCATTTGCGTGACCCAGCGCTGCCGCAGGGGGATCATCGCCCGCAGCAGTTCCTTGACCCCTTCGCGGTCGGCGGTAAAGTTGTCGTCCACAAAAAACTTCAGGGGCTTGGGCGGCAGCGTTCGCAGTTCCGCCAGCACGGCATGGGCCGGACGACGCCGGTAGGTCGGCCCGAAATAGGCCTGGATGGAACAGAAGTCGCAGCTTTTGCCGCACCCCCGTCCGCTTTCCAGCAGGCTGATGGGCAGGTAGCGCTTTCCGGCGTACAGGGAACGGTCCGGCAACGGCGCGTCCGGCCTGTCCAGATCCGCCTTGTGTTCCCCCCGGTAGTATTTTCGCAGCGTACGGTGTTTCAGATCATCCAGGAGTTCCGGCCAGACGGGTTCCGCCTCGCCGACAACCACCGCCTCCGCGTACCGGGCGACTTCTTCGGGGTTCAGGGTGGCGTGAAAACCGCCGCTGACGACCGCAACGCCGCGTTTGCGGTATTCGCTGGCGATTTCGTAGGAACGGCGGGCGGTATAGGTTTCGACGGGCAGGATGACCGCATCCGCCGGTTCGTCGAAATTGACGGGTTCCAGCCGGTCATCGTAGCACACCCGCGCTATCTCCGGCGGGGTGAGCCCGGACAGGGTCGCCAGCGGCAGCGGTTCCATCTGCCAGCCCCGCAGGTAGGAGCCCCGCGCGCGATGGCCGACGGCAGGCTGGATAAAAACAAGCTTCATGGCTCCTCACTCGGTCTTTTGAACGTTCCCTGCCTCTGCCCTTTGCGGTCTTGGGAGGCCTGAGGGACGCTCCACAGGCGCGGAACAAAACCGCGCGGTCCCAAAACAGTCCCTCCGACACGCCTTTGCCTCGGGCATCACCCGCTGTACTGCGGCCGGTGTTCCCGGGCAGCCGGGGCATCCGGGACGGGGAAGTCGCAATTGTAAAACCGGCGCAGGTTGTTGGCGTAGAATCGATACCCCAGGTTGGAGGCCAGGCCGAAAAAGGAGAAATTGCCGGAACGGGAGATGCGCCGGGCAATGGCGCTGTACTTGTAGGCAAGTTTCCAGGCGCGTTCGTGCCCGGCTTCCAGTTCCTGCACGCTCATGTGTTTGGGCTGGAAGACCACATGCTGCGCATCGTACAGCTCCCAGTCGCGGGTCAGGATGCGCCCTTCCGCCTCAAGACGTTTGTACAGCGGGGTACTCGGGAACGGCGTCAGGAGGGCAAAGCGCGGCAGGTCCACGCCCGTATCAATGGCGAACTCCGCCGTTTCCTGAAACACGTCCGGGGTGTCGCTGTCGAGGCCGAAGACGAAGCAGCCCTGGATCGCAATGCCCAGGGCATGCAGATCGGCAATGAACTTCCGGTAATCCACCTTGGCGTTAAAGCTCTTTTTCGTGTCGTTAAGGCTGGCCCGGCTCAGGCTTTCCAGTCCCAGAAGCAGGCCTTTGCAGCCGCTTTTGGCCATGAGTTCCATCAGTTCAGGATCGTGGGCGAGGAGCACGGTGGAAAGGCCGTACCAAAAAATACGCAACTCGCTAAGGGCCGTAAAAAGCTCTCTCGCATACTCGCGGTCCGACACCAGGTTCAAATCCACGAACAGGTTGTGTTTGGCACCCACACGGCGCACATCCTCCACCACCCAGGACACGGGCTTCTGGTATTGCCTGTTACCCCAGGCCACGGGAGCCACGCAGAACTCGCAGTTGTGCACGCAGGAGCGCGTGGCTTCAAAAACCGCATTGTAGCCGAATGCCTTGCCCGGAAGCAGATCCCGCCGGGCAAAGGGCATGGCCGCGTCCATGGAAAAGTCCTCCGCCTGCCTGTATACGGGCTGCAACGCGCCGTTTGCGAAGTCGCGCAGCAGACGCGGCCAGCTTTCCTCCGCGTAGCCCACGCACACGGCATCCGCATGCGCCGCAGCCTCCTCCGGCAGAAGCGTCACATGCGGCCCGCCTAGGACCACTGTCAGGCCGCGCCGCCGGAACCCCGCCGCAAGTTCGTACGCACGCGGGGCATTGCCCGTGATGACGGTCATGCCTACCAGATCCGCGTGCAGATCGTCCGGCAGCGTTTCTATTCCTTCGTCATACAACGCGACTTCGGCCCCCAGGTCACCGGGAATCAGCGCGGCCAGGGTGGTCAGAGTGAGCGGCTTGTAGCGCAGCGATTTTTTGAAGATGCCGCTCCGGTGGCGGTACAGCGGCCCTTTGGGCGAGATAAGCGCTATACGCATGGTATATTCCTTAAAGCAATACTTTATGCAGTCAAAAAGAGAGGTGCATGTTACCAGGGGATAAAGTCAGGATTGGCGCACAGGGCAGGAACCTTTATAACGCTTTGTCCCGCGCGGGCCAGGGGTTCCGCCCAACGCAGATACTGCTCCAGGGGTTCCTCCGCCAATAAGGGCCGCGTTTCTCCCAACTGCCCCATCCGTACCGCATAGGCATACTGCGGATTGTCCCGCAAGGCGGACTCCACCTGCCACGCGGCAGCCTCGGCCGCGCGTGTCCCCCGGCTTCCGCCGTAGTCCCGCGCATCCAGCAGCAAGCGATAGCAAGGGTGCTCCCCGGTTACCGGCAGCAGCATGGCAAAACCGGGCAATCCGCTCAGACAGGCGGTCACAAAAACATCGGTCAATTTTTCCCCCACCAGGTCGCTGTGCAACTCCGTCCGGCCGACAAATACGATGCGCATCCTCTCCCCGGCCCTGCCGAGACAGCGTACCTGATCGCCGTTCGCATAGCGGTACAGGCCGCCGCCAGTGGTCATGATCACCCGGTAGCTTTGCCCCTCGACAAGTTCCTCTTCCAGAAGGACGCTGCCGTCCCGGTCCGCGAACTCCAGAAACCCGCCCTTCCGGAGCGCCAGCGCGCGGTCCCGCACGTCCGGCACGGACACGACCCCTTCGGTGCAGAGCAGCCCCTTGGGTTGCAGGTGCGCCTGGGGCAATCGCTGCCGCAACAACCGCGCATACGGGGCGGCGGAGGCGTCGGCCCAGGCGCTGACCAGCGCCAGCCGGGGCCAGAGGACGCGGGTATCGCCGCTTTGCAGGTACGCGGAGAAGCGGCGGGCAGCCCCGGTATCCGCCTCCAGGCTGTGCCCGTGCAGGGAGCCGCCGTCCCGCAGCAGGAGCAGCAAGGACTCCGCCTGCTCCTCAAGGCCTGCCAGCAGGCGCAGAAAAAAGCTCGGACTCCACAGGCAGAGAAAGGCCAGTTCCCCGGCGCGCAGCAGATGGTACAGCGTGGCGAGACGCCAGACCGCGGCATCCTCCACGGCTCCCACCCAGAACGGCACGGCGGAAAGCGCGCTGAAGGCATCCCGCGTCTCCTCGCCAAGATAGCGGTAATCGGCAAGGCCTACGGGAATGCCCCCTGCGGTGCGTTCCTCCCGCCGCAGGGCCGGGCTGATGCTCCAGTAAGCCGGGCCGGACAGATCATGCACGGCAATGAGATCCGCCAGCCAGGGCAGCAGGGCGCCCCGGAAATCCTCAAGGCTCTGCACGGAATAAGGAATATACCTGGCGGCTCCTCCCCCCTGCCCTGCGGGCGCGTTCAGAGCGCCGCTGCCGCTGGTGCATTCAAAGGCCGCAGGCCTGCCCTGAAACAGGACGTCTTCCTCACCTTCCGCCATGCGCGCGATATACGGAGCCAAGTGTTCATACCCGTGCACAGGGACCGCCGCCCGGTAGTCCCGAATCGAGCGAATCGTCCCGAAAGAATAACGCCGCCCGAACTCCGTCCCGCTGTTCCGCGCCAGCGTAGCCAACAGCCATGTCCGAGCGTCGGCAGGGGTGGGAATGCGGTCCGCCAGCGCCTTCAGATGCTCCCAATGGGACTTGCAGCGAAGCTCAGACATGCGGCATCTTCCGGACAAAGGCCCTGCGGGCCAGGGGGCGCAGATTGTCCGCGCACAGCCTGCACAGGCAGACCAGTTCATCCCCCCGCCGGTAGCCGGGGTTCGCGCGCAGGAAAAACCCCACAGGCTCTTTGGCCCGTTCCGCCTCGGAGGCTTCCGCGATCTCCGGCGCAAGGCGCCCGTGAGGCTCCTGAAACGAGATGACCCCGCTCTCCGGCCTGAAGTCCGCGCCGAAACGAGCCGCGGCCAAGGCATGGGCGAGGTCGCGCAGGTCCGGGGCAAAGGCTTCCCAGTGCGGATAAAACTCCCGCGCGAAGACCGAAAGGTAGCGGTAGGTGCGGTGCCCTTTGGCGCTCAGGAACCAGTACAGGGGAACCTCCGGCTCTTCCCGTTCGTATGCGCCCATGCGCCCCAGCCAGTCCAGCGCCAGGGCCTGCTGTCCCCAATGCCTGCGACTGACGATGGTATCGCCTGAAAAGACCACGCGGAGAGGCTGCTTTTGCCACACAAAGCGGTACAGCAGGTATGTGGAAAACCCGACCAGGGCGTCCTCATGGTAGACGATCTGCACCGCATCCTTCTCGTCCATGTCCCGTTGAAACATTTCCGGGGAGGTCGCGTCGTAATGCTCCATGTAGAGCCGCTGCATGGCCAGGCGCTGGGCGAAGGCGAGCCCGGATATGGGGTAGAATCGTGAAAAGTATTCCGGCATAAGGCTTTTCCGCCGCGTTTGAACTTTGCCGCAACATGGCATACAAAAAAAGAGATAGCAATACCGCCGGGTAGTTATAACAAACCTTACCGTCCACATGCCTATGCGTATCCTGTTGATTCTGCCCTATGACGGTCCCGCCCGCGGGCCGTTCAAGCGCTCCATCTCCTATGCCCCGCTGACGCTGACCACCCTGGCGGCGCTTGTTCCGGCGGAACTGGGCGCCCGTGTGGACATTCTGGATGAAGGCGTCTCGTCTCCCGGCAAATACGCCCAGAACCGGTACGACATTGTGGGCGTCAGCGGCACAACGTCAGCGTCTTCCCGCGCTTATGCCCTATGCGCGTTCTGGAAGCAGCGCGGAGCGCACACCGTCATGGGCGGCCCCCACGCCACGCTCATGCCCGAAGAAGCCCTGGAGCATGCGGATACGGTCTGCGTCGGGCTGGGGGAATCCACCTGGCCGCAATTTTTGCGGGAGTATGCCGCCGGACAGCCCGGACGAGTGTACCGGCACATCTTTGCCGAGGGGGACTGTCCCATGCCCGTGCCCAGGCGCGACCTGCTGCCCGCCGGAACCTACATGTCCATGACCACGGTGCTGGCCAACAGGGGATGCGCCAATGCCTGCGAATTCTGCTCGCTGACCGCCCAGTGGGGACGCCGGGGACTGACCCGCCCCCTGAAGGAAGTGGTGGACGAAATACGGACGCTGGTGGACTCCTTCGGAAAACGATCCTTCATCTTTCTGGACCCGAGCATGTACTCCAACCGCGACTACGCTTGCCGACTGTTCGAGGCCCTGCTCCCCCTCAGGATAACCTGGCACGGGCTTGCCACCCTTGATATGGCCGATGACGCGGAATTTCTGGATCTGGCGGCGCAAAGCGGCTGCGCGGGCATTCTGGCCGGGCTGGAAACGCTGGATGCGCGCACCATGCCGGACATCAACAAACGCATGAATACGCCGCGCCGCTACAAGGAACAGATTGCCGCCCTGCAGAAAAAGGGGATCGCGGTCCTCGGCTGCTTTGTGCTGGGTTTTGATAACGATACCGAGGAAGGGCTGCGCAGCAGCATCGGGGAAATCCTGGAACTGGGCCTGGACGTGCCGCGTTTTGCCGTACTGACGCCGTTTCCCGGCACAGGACTGTTCAAACGCCTGGAACGGGAAGGGAGAATTCTGACGCGGGATTGGGCGCGCTACGATACCGAACAGGTGGTCTTCCAACCGGCACACATGACCCCGCAGGCCCTGCAGTCCATGCTGCAGGAGGCCTGGAAACGCGCGTATTCCCTCCCGCAGATTGTGCGCCGCACCCTGTCGCGTCCCGAACAACGCCTGCAGCGTCTGGCCGTGAACATCGGTTTTCGCTTCAATGCGGGAAAACTGGCCGAACGCCGCCAGTAACAGCACCCAAAGCACCTTCATACACGGCGGAGGTTTTCCTCCATAGCATCAGAGCGAGCGCAAACCTCTTTTCCCGGCCGAACCTTGCTTTTTTTCTTTCCGAACTCTACTATACGCCGCAGAGTCAGGGTTCAGTTTTCCAGATCTATGCCGCAGGCAGCGCCGGGGGCTCCGGCGCTAGGCCTTTTGCTGTATCCCGCCTTCCGGGCGGACTGCAACACCCCAGCACGCACAGGAACTCGCCATGACGACAACCGTATCCGCACAAGATTCACCCGCCTGGCAGCACTTGCACCGCAAACTCGCGGAACTCCGGGGCAAACATTACCTGCCTGTGGAAATGGTCGCCATCGTTTCCAAAGTGGCGGAACTGCATCAGGCAGCTCTGAACAGGGTCCGTTTTGCGGACTCTACGGAGCAGGCGTTGCCGCAGGATATTCTCGCTTCCCTGCCTTCCGCGGAAGCCCGCGCGCAAGGCGCTTTTCTGCTCTCTCCCACAAAATTCCCCCTGGACATGAACCTGGTGGCGGAGCTTGTTCCCGCCCTTCTGGATCTCCTGGCCGAAACATCGGAACCGTTTGCCCCTCTGAAGCGGGAACTGGAGCAGGCTCTGCACGACGACCCTTCCCTGCTGGAAAGGGCCTGCAGCGAGGCCCTCGCCTCCCCGCCCCGTCCCGCCGGCAAAGACACGGCAACGGCCGTCCGGGAAGCCGAAACCTCCTGCTTTGCGGCCTGGGAAGAAAAACATCCGGAAGCCCCTTCTTTTTTCCGTTTCGTCATCCAGAGCGCCCTGATGCCGTCCATTACCGCTACAGCGAGGCTGCTGGGCGAGCGACATCCCCAAAGCCCCCCCTGGTCCCACGGCCACTGCCCCGTATGCGGCAGCCTGCCGCTCATGGGCAGGCTTACGGATGCCGAAGGCGCGCGCATGCATGCCTGCTCGTTCTGTTCTTTCGAATACCGCGTTCCGCGCGTCAGTTGTCCCTTCTGCCTTGCCGAGCCCGCCGACGGCGTGGACTACCTTTCTTCGGAGGAAGAGCCGGGGTATCTGGTAGAGTTGTGTCCTTCCTGTAACAACTATATCAAGCTGGCCGATTTTCGAAAGTTCGACCGCGTCTGGCTGCCCATGCTGGACGATCTGGCCTCGCTGCCCCTTGACTTCCACGCCCGCCAGAAAGGCTACACCCGCCCCACGCTTTCCGCCTGGGGGTTCTGATGGGCACGCACGGCAAAAAAACCTAAGGAATATTCCGTGAATCCCCATGCCTCCGTTCAGGAATCCAGCCCCAAAGAGTCCCGCCTGATCGGCATCGTGCTGGCGGGAGGCCTCAGCCTGCGCCTGGGGCACGACAAGGCGCGCGTGCACCTGTCCCAGGAAGAAAGCGTGGATCTGCTCACGCGTTCGGTGTCCCTGGCGCGGCAGGTATGCGGGGAGGCCCTGGTGATAGGACGCGAGCAGGCCGGACTACCGTCGTATCCGGATATCTATCCCGGCTGCGGCCCGGTGGGCGGCATAGCCACGGCGCTGGAAGTCAGCAAAAGCGCCTGTCTGGTGCTGTCCTGCGATCTGCCCTTTATGGACAAAAAAACGCTTGAACGCCTGGCGGAGGAACGCCTGAAAAGTCCCGAAGGGACTTTGGCCACCGCATACCGGCAACAGGACACCGGACATATGGAGGCCCTGGTCGCCATCTACGAAGCCGAAGCCCTTCCCTTTTTCCAGGACAGCATTGCGGAGGGACTGCTGAAGATCAGCCGCATCATTCCGCAGCACAGGCAGCATTTCATTCCCTATTCCGCCGAAGAGGCCCTGCCCTTCTTCAATATCAACTATCCTGCTGACCTGCTGGTGGCCCGCCGCGTGCTGCAGATGCTCGGACCTTCGTAACGTCCGGAATAATGAACAGCCGGAAGGCCTCCGCACTTCTCCCCGCCCGTAAAAGACACGCGCACAACAGCCCCCGGCCTGCAAGCCGGGGGCTGTTGTCATGCCGGGACACGCCTGTTCATATTTCAGGAGAACGCACCGGCGAGGACGCAGAAGTTCAGGGAGTGAGCGCATCCTCGCCGGACTGTTCTCTCCGGGCGGTAATACAGGGCGGCATACGGTCCTCCATCCGGGTGAGGGTCCGCTGCACCTCTTTCGCGACAGTGCTGAGCCAATCGAGGAGTTCCTGAGCTTCATGTGTGAGCTCTATGGGGCGCCTGTACCCCCCAGGCTCCGGGCGCGAAAACAACGGCACCCCCAGAGCTTCCTCCGTCTTGTTCAGCCGCCCCCAGGCCCAGCGGTAGCTGATGCCCATCCTGTCGACGGCTTTGCGCAACGAGCCCAGTTCCTTAATAAACCGCAGCAGTTCAATAACCCCCGGTCCCAAGACAAAGTCCTCATTGTCCGCAAGAAAGAGCTTTACTGTCAGTCGCACAACATTCTCCATCAGGGCCGAAGCCCATTTCACCTGTTGCCGATGCCGCGCGCCGGTGACCTCTCATGCAGCAGCCGAAAAATTTTTCCACAGAGTCTTTTCCCGCCTGTGCAACCCAAAACGGCGGCTCGCTTCCTTACGGCACGAATATGCACGTGAACCGCAAAGCACGCAACATCTCTGGAACTGAGCAATACGCGGGAATACAAGATCCCGTTGCCTCCCCTCCACAAAAATCCCCCACTGCTGGAGAAAGCGCTATCCACTGTGCGCAACAAAGAGCTTCTGCCCAGGATTAAAAATTCACATAAAACGCTCAATAAAAATAATCTCCCTATATCAGTATATACTTTCCGCACATATGTCCGAAAAGGCAAAGATACGAGCAATGAAAATTGAAACCTGATTATACACACAACAGGAAATACTATTCCTATTTTAATATAGAATTATAGATTTAAATTATATATTAATATATAATTTAAATCTATCAATATATGCATTGGATGGTATTTAATGAAATCTCAAAAATTTTTAAAAAAAGTTTTTCCTCTCTTAAAATCAAAAATCACATACCGTGTTTTTTTTATCAAGGAATTCACCGAAATATATTTTTAGTCAAAAATTTAACAAAAAAGCAGCGTTATAAAAATATAGTTGACTCTTATGAGCGATAAGCCGATATGTAATTCTAATTAAGAATCCGCTCCGCTTTATAAAGGGGATTTGCATCTGTCTTAGAGAGCGCATTCCTTACGCAACAACGCATAATAACGTTCCCAGCTTGTTCCATCACTAGGACAAACAAGTGGGAAAGTGATCTCTTGGGGGGAATCATCATGGCACACACGAAGAGAATCAACAGCAACGGCACTTCCACGCATTCGGAAAACCTGCGCATCGCAAAGCCCGGCCCGGGCGCAGAAATCAGCCTGAACGCATCCGGCGTGCGCAAACTACTTGTGGATTTTGAGCTGTCCACCGCTCACTTTGTCCGCCCCGACGGCAGCGCCGATCTGTTGGTCGCCATGAACAACGGCGGGCAGATTACGCTGAATGATTTTTTCATTATCAACAGCGACGGGTTTCCGAGCTTCATCCTGCCTGACGGGACCGAAGTCGCCAGTGACGCCTATTTTAAGGATAACTACGGCTCGCTGGATATCGAACCCGCAGCGGGGAACGAGTCTTCCGCATCCCTCTCCTCCGGGGGGGAAGGAGAATACCGCGCAGACAGCGGCGCCCTTATCGACGGCCTGGATCGCCTGGGCATGCTCGGGACCGACCACTGGGGCAGAGGCACCCGCATAACGGAACAAGCGTCCGATATGGGCGTGCGGTCGCCTTCCGCCGCCGACACGGATCACATCACCATCACG
>JAVBTB010000061.1:0-35577 GCA_031556355.1 Desulfovibrio sp.
CGGTCCCAAGCATACTCCGACATCTTTTTGGCTCACCTGGCTCCCAAAGCAGCTTTTTCCAAACAACCGCCTCATCTCCATCCCAAAAGCCGCATAAGTAAAACCCCCGTCGCGAAAACGGGGGTTTGTCTACAGTCTGAACGGGGCGCTTGCGCGCCCCGTTATTTCAGCCATTCTGTACAATGATCCCCAACCCTGCGGCATTCCCCGTTAGCCGATGAGCTGCATGGCCATCTGCGGCAGAGAGTTGGCCTGCGACAGCATCGCCACGGCGGATTGCGTCAGGATCTGGTTCCGTACGAATTCCGTCATTTCGGTCGACACGTCCACGTCGGAGATGCGCGACTCCGCGGATTGCAAGTTTTCAGCCTGGATCTGCAGGTTGCTGACGGTGTTTTCCAGACGGTTCTGCAGGGCACCCAGGTTAGCGCGAATCTTGTCCTTGGAAATGATGGCGTCGTTGATGCCCTCAAGGGCCTTCTGCGCGGCCTCCTGCGTGGATACCGTATACGCCTTGTTGGAAATCGAGCCCTGGTTGCCGACGCCCAGGGCCGAAGCCGTGGAGTTGCCGATCTGGACGTAGTAGTAGTCTTCAGCCGAGTCGTTGGCCGTACCGAAGTGGACCTTCAGCTTGCCGGTAGACACCAGCCCGGAACCGTCGTGGGTATCTCCGGAAAGGTTGCCGTTCAGCAGGTACACGCCGTTGAAGTCGGTAGCGTTGGCGATACGGGTGATTTCCGAAGCCATGGCCTGGTACTCGGACTCGATCATCAGACGCTGGTCGGAGTTGTACGTACCGGTGGCGGCCTGTTCGGCCAGTTCCTTCATCCGGATCAGCTTTTCATCGATAACGCCGAGGGCGCCGTCAGCGGTCTGGATAAGGGAGATAGCGTCGTTGGCGTTACGCACCCCCTGGTTCAGGGAGGCGATGTCGGCCCGCATCAGTTCGCGAATGGCCAGACCAGCCGCGTCGTCGGAAGCCTGCCCCACGCGCAGACCGGAAGAAAGACGGCGGACAGAGGTTGCAAGGTTGTCGTAAGAAGTACCGAGGTTACGAGCGGCGTTCATCGCCATCAAGTTATGGTTAATTACCAGAGCCATAATATTCCTCCATGAATATCAGGACATTCTAGCGGTGCAAAATGCCGGTCGCTTCCCTGCGACACTCCCGCCGTGTTTGTTATTTGCCCTATCGGCACCCCCCGGAAAGAGTTTAGGGGAAACCGGCAAATTTTTTCAGCGGTCGCCGGAGCCTCTTGCTCCGGCATTCTTCCGCCGTTGTACCCCTCTTATCGGGACGGGCCGAAAGAAGTTTAGGGCGCGTGCGTATATTTTCCGCAAGCCTGCGCGGCAGGGGCAAAGTGCCGCTGCCACTGTTTCGGGCAAAGACGCGGGCAGCTCTGTCTCTGCTCCGCGCCTGCCAAACCGAAGGATCTCGACAAACAGGCCGGGGTCTGCGATACTTATCGATTGCGGTGCTGACCTGCTCCGGATGCGTCCCGTCCGCGACGCGGATCTTCCTTCATTATAGTATTCCACACAAAGGATTGCCCGACCTATGAGCAATGAACCGGATAAGATTATCTATTCCATGATCCGCGTCTCCAAGAAGCACGGACAAAAGGAAGTGCTGAAGGATATTTCTCTCTCCTATTTTTATGGAGCGAAAATCGGCGTGCTCGGCCTCAATGGCTCCGGCAAAAGCTCGCTCCTGAAAATTCTGGCCGGGGTGGACCAGAATTTCGACGGCAAGACCGTGCTCGCCCCCGGCTTTACCGTCGGCTACCTGGAGCAAGAGCCGCTGGTGGACGAAAGCCGCACCGTGCGCGAGATAGTGGAAGAGGGCGTGGCCGATCTGGTGGCCATCCGCGACGAATTCGAGGCCATCAACGCCAAATTCGCCGAGCCCATGGAACCCGACGAGATGGACGCCCTGATCACCCGCCAGGGTGAAGTACAGGAACTCATGGACAACAAGGAAGTGTGGGATCTGGACGCCCGCCTCGACATGGCCATGGACGCCCTGCGCTGCCCCCCCGCCGATACCCCGGTCAACGTCATCTCCGGCGGCGAGCGCCGCCGCGTGGCCCTTTGCCGCCTGCTGCTGCAAAACCCGGACATCCTGCTTCTGGACGAACCCACCAACCACCTGGACGCCGAGTCCGTAGCCTGGCTGGAGCGCTACCTGCAAACCTTCCCCGGCACCGTCATCGCCGTCACCCACGACCGCTACTTCCTCGACAACGTGGCGGGCTGGATCCTGGAACTGGACAGGGGACGCGGTATTCCCTGGAAGGGCAACTACTCCTCCTGGCTGGAGCAGAAGCAAAAGCGCCTCGCCAACGAGGAAAAGGCCGAGGTCGAGCGCCAGAAGACCCTCCAGCGCGAACTGGAATGGGTGCGCATGGCTCCCAAGGGCCGCCATGCCAAAAGCAAGGCCCGCATCAACGCCTATGAGGCCATGCTGTCCCATGAATCGGAACGCCGCGCGCCGGATCTGGAAATCTACATCCCGCCCGGACCGCGCCTGGGCAAAACCGTCGCGGAAGCGGAAAAGGTCGCCAAGTCCCTCGGGGACAAGCTCCTGGTGGAGGACATGAACTTCATCATTCCGCCGGGCGCCATCGTGGGCATCATCGGTCCCAACGGCGCGGGCAAGACCACCCTTTTCAGAATGATCGCCGGGGTTGAAAAACCCGACGCCGGCACCCTGCGCGTGGGTGAGACCGTCAAACTGGCCTGGGTGGACCAAAACCGCGAAGCCCTCACCCCCGGCAAAACCGTGTACGAAATCATCAGCGAAGGCTACGACACCCTCAGGCTCGGCAACCGGGAGATCAACTCGCGCGCTTACTGCTCCCGCTTCAATATCCAGGGGCAGGATCAGCAGAAGAAGGTGGATGTGCTCTCCGGCGGCGAGCGCAACCGCGTGCACCTCGCCCTTATGCTCAAGTCCGGAGCCAACGTCCTGCTCCTTGACGAACCCACCAACGACCTGGATGTGAACACCATGCGCGCCCTGGAAGACGCCCTGGACAACTTCGCCGGCACCGTCTTCGTCATCAGCCACGACCGCTGGTTCCTGGACCGCATCGCCTCCCACATCCTCGCCTTTGAGGGCGACTCGACCGTCAACTTCTTTGACGGCAACTACTCCGAATACGAGGCGGACCGCAAAAAACGCCTCGGCAAAGACGCCGACCAGCCCCACCGCGTCAAGTTCAGAAAGCTGACCAGGTAAGAAATGGGGGAGGGGAAGGAAAACTTTTAAAAAAGTTTTCCTTCCCCTCCCCCATGCCCCCTCCTCTTCCTTTCAAAACTTTTTGGTTTGGGAGAGGGTTTCTTTTTATTGGGAATGCCGCTGTCGGACGCGCTGCGCTTTGCCGAAAGCAGTTCTTACCGAGGCAGACCCAGGCCCCACCACCAGCCGAGACAAAGTAGAAACAAGGCGCACCCTGCCGCCCCCCATTCCGCGGCTTTCCGGACGCCGGGCGGACAACCGCCAAGGCGTTCCTCCCCCCGCCAGAGCAAGGCTCCGACAAAAAGCCCGCATCCGAACCCCCAGATATGCGCCCTGTAGTCCGTACGTGCCTCTCCTCCCCCGCCCAAAAATCCCAGCAGCGCCAGCCCGGCGGCCAAAGGGGCGAGCAGAGGACGGACAACGGTTACAAAGGAATCCGCCGCTCCCTTCAACCGGCGGCTGTGCACATCCAGCGCCGTCAGCGCGCACAGGCCCCCCACCGCTCCGAAAAAGGCCGTGGAAAATCCCAGACTCACCACGTCGGCACTGCGGGTCAGCGCGTTGCCCGTATTGCCGAGAATGCCGGCCAGTACCGCCAGCAGTATCCCGGACCCGGCCCCTGCCCTGCGGCAGAGCGGAATAAAGAAAAGCAGGCCGAAAGCCATGTTGCCGAAAAGATGCCCGTCGTCGGCGTGCAGGCATAGGGCCGTCGCCGTGCGCCACCATTCGTGCAGCACCCGGGTCCGGTAGACGTCAAGGCCGAAACGGACGGGCCACTCTTCCGGGTACGCCGGGAAAGGGGGAACCGGCAGATGCAGCGAGGGAAACCACCCCCAGCGCAGCCCGTGCCAGAAGATAAAAAGACAAAGAAACGCCAGTACCGCGCCCACGTTGCCGTGGGAGGGCGGCAGAGGCACGGGCTCCGGGCGTTCGAGCTCGAAGGACAGAATTTCATGCAGGGCGACCCCCTCGTGCAACGGGGGCACATACAGACGCGGAAAAGAAGAGGAAGGGAACAACAGGTGGGGAATTTTCTTGGCGGCCAGCACAAGCAGCCACCCGTTCAGCCGGGATTCCGGCACTGCCTCGCCGCTGCCGAGGGTAGCGGCGATATTCCGCCAGGCGTACGGGGCTGGACGCTTGCGAGTCAGGCCCCCAAGGGAGAGGGGCTTGCGCAGAAAAAGCATCGTGCCCGCGCGGGTATGCAGTCCAAGACTGCGGCCGCGCCGCGCGCCGCGTCCCCCGGCAAAGGGAAGCCGCACCCGCTTCATGGTTTCCCGGAGCGGCTGCCCTTGTTCTCGGCATCATCGGGCGCAGCCGCGGTCGTGTGCACCACTTCGGCCTCGCAGTCAAAGACCCGGGGCTCCTCTGACTCCGGAGAGCCAGGGGCGGCCCTCCCGTGTTTTCCTCCGCCCGCCTCTTCCGCACCGGGAAAGGAATGGGAGGAAACCTCCGTGGGCGTGCAGTCAATAATCGTGGTCCGGCGCGGATCTTCCGGAGGACCAAGGTCCACGGAGCCGCCCATCGTGCGAAAATAGAAAAAACTGCCCGAAGGGCCGCGCTGCCCGGAAGCCGCCTGGGATTGCTGCGCGGCAAGGTACCGCAGCAGCCGATCGATGCACAGGCGGCGCACAGGAGGGAGCAGCAGCAAAAGGCCGGCGGCATCCGTGAGAAAGCCGGGCAGAATCAGCAACACTCCGGCAAAAAACAGCAACAGGCCGTGCAGCATGCTTTCCTGTGGCCTCTGCCCGGCGGAGATCTCCGCCTGCACCTTACCTAAAGCGGCCTGCCCGCGGCTGCGCATCACCCAGATCCCGAGCCCTGCGGAGACAAACACCCACAGCACCACATTCAGCGCGCCCACAACGCCGCCGATTTTTACCAAAAGGTAGAGCTCCAGGGCGGGAACCAGAAAAAACAGCATCAGCCTGATCATACGTATATCCTTTATGCGCCGTAATGCGCAAAAAACAAAGCCGCCATGCGCCCGTAAGACGCTTCACCACCATAACATGACCGGCATTACAGCATCCGTCAAGCAAAACACACCACTGGCAAAAAGCCTGCCCGAACGAGGTTCCGGTTCCCGCCGGGGGAAACTGCAAAAAAACGCGGACGGCTTGCGCAATATCCGGCAACGCTGTATATAATGGTGTGAATGGTAAAAATGTCTCAAAGTGGAACGATGTCGCGCGCGCTGTATGGGGGAGGATCGGGACATGTATCTCAATCGCCTGGCAAATCAAGTAAAAGATCTGAGTGGGCAGGGCCGCTTCAGCGAGGCCCTGGCCCTGCAGATTGAGATACTGAACGAAACCAAGCGGAAAAGAACGCTTCAGGACTTTAAAAAGGCCGCATGGCTCGCCTGGAACGCGGGAGATTTCGAGCCCTGCCTGGTACTGCTGCGAGACGCCCTTCCCCTGGCGTCGGAATCGGAACGCAGCAACCTTAAAGAAAATATCGCCGCCTGCCTGTCCAGGATGCAGCGCCACGAAGAGGCGCGCGCGGCCTGCCTTGAACTGCTGGAGGAGGGGCATAAGGGGATCAATCTGTATGACGTGCTGACCAGCGCCTGTGGAGCCCTGCGCAGGTTCGAGGAAGTGCGGACGTACGGCAACCTGACTCTGGAATGGAAGGACCGCCAGGCGGACACCCCCGGTCTTCCGCTGCCGGGGCGCAGGCCAGTCTATTCCCCACAGGGGCACAATGTGATTACCTTTTCCCTGTGGGGGAACAATCCGCGCTATTTGCGGGGAGCGGTGCGCAACGCCTTGCTGGTGCAGGACGTCTACCCCGGCTGGCGGGTGCGCTTTTATCTGGACACCAGCGTCCCCCAGGATGTGGTGGGGCTGCTGCGGGAGCTAAAAAGCGAACTGCGCTTCCAGCCGCATCACGGGCACCCCTTTGAGGGGCTGGCCTGGAGATTCCAGGTGCTGGACGATCCTGAAGTGGATTTTTTCCTGGTGCGGGACTGCGACTCCGTCCTCAGTTCTCTGGAGTTTCTGGCGGTGAGCCAATGGCTTGCAAGCGACAGATGGTTCCACATCATGCGCTGCTGGCCTTCCCATACCGACCTGATCCTGGCCGGCATGTGGGGAGGAGCGCAGGGCGCGCTGCCTGGGGTACCCGCCCGTTTCCCGCAATTTTTGCAGACATCCCCCCGTGTGCCGACCAATCTACTGGACCAGGAATTTTTACGGGCATGCGTCTGGCCCACCGTAAAACAAAGCAGCCTGATTCACGACCGTTTTTTCACGGCCTTCGGGGCTCTGCCGTTCCCCGGCACAGAGCTTATGCCGCCGCATTTCCACGTGGGCGTCAATGAATGCGCCGTGCGCAACCAGTATCAGGAGCTTGTATTGCGGCCCTACGCCAGGGTATGTCCTTCCCTCAGGCTGCCGGTATAGGGGCTTACCCATAACATACGCGTTTCGTGGTCACATACTTCGTCAAAGCTGTTTTTTACTCCGGTCGAGTACGATAAGAGCAGACTCCCTCCGCAAAAAACGGCTTTTCCTCGTCTTTGCCTCGCGCTCCGCATATGTATGGGCAAGCCCTACGCCCGCCATCATTCAGGACAGCAAAAAGTCCCCCTCGCCCGGAGCGAAGGGGGACTTTTTGTGCAAGTATGGCCCGTCTCAGGCTTGCGCCTTGCGGGGGGACGGCTTGGTCACCATGCCGCTGCGGATGCACCGGGTGCACAGGGTCAGCGTGCACACGCCGCCGTCGGGATTTTGGTGGCGCACGTTCTGCAGGTTGGGATTGAAACGGCGCTTGGTCTTAATGTTGGAATGGCTCACATGATGCCCGGACTGGGGCGTCTTGCCGCAATTATCGCATTTCTTGGCCATGGGAATTCCTCCGCTGTACTCTCTGTTTCTGTCCTTCCATGGGGCCAAAGCCACCAAGTCCGGCAATCGGGCTCTCAGGGACAGTCTCGTTGCATACACAATGGTTCCTGAAAGCAGAGGGAGTACATATCCGCAACTTTTACAAAAGGCAACCCTTTTTTCTGTCCCCCCCTGCTCCGCACCCGCGTTTCCTCCCCCGCTGTCCGCCCGTCTTTCCCTGTCCGGCAGCGCTGCGGGAACCTCGGGACAGAAAGCCTTCTTGCGAATAATTTACCGTTCCGGCATTGACAAATCAGGGCATTCGCATGTACTAGACCCGTTCCGCAAGGAGTTGTATGAAAGACACGTGGATCCCCCTTGCAAGCATCCCCGCCGGCGGATGCGCTCTGACGCTTGACGATCAGACTCTTTGGGAAATCCCGCTTTCGGAATTCTCCCTGCCCTGCCGCATCGTTTCTCCCCTGCGGGCGGAAGTGACGGTGCTGCCGCAGGAAGACGGCGTGCTTTTTCGCGGACTGCTCACCGGAGAAGTGGCCCTGCCCTGCGATCGTTGCGCGGAAGACAGCCGGATCGTTTTGCGGCAGGCCTTTGACAGTTTCGAGCCCTATCCGGCCGAGGCGCTTCCGCTCCCCCCCAAGGGTAAAAGCGCCGGAGCAAAAGCGGCGGCAAAAGAAGATGCGGGCGAAGACGCTCTGGAAGTGGATGCCGCGGTTATCCGCCTTGCTCCCCACGGGAGAGGCGTTGAAATCAACCCCGCGGCCCTGGTATGGGAAGAATTTTCGCTGGCCCTTCCGATAAAGCCCCTGTGCTCGGAAAACTGTAAAGGGCTTTGTCCCTCTTGCGGCGGCAACAGAAATAGGGAAACCTGCACCTGCGACACCTCGCCCGGAGATCCCCGTCTGGGCAAACTGCGCGGGCTTACCATAACGAAAAAATAACCGCGCGGGTTCCCCTTTGGCGGGCCGCGTTATCTAAGGAGACAGTCATGGCTGTGCAGCAGAATAAAAAATCCAAATCCAAAAAAGGCATGCGCCGTTCGCACCATCATGTGGCGGTTCCCTCGGTTGTGGTTTGCCAGTGCGGCAAGACCACCCTGCCCCACAGCGTTTGCCCCTCGTGCGGCAGCTACCGTGGGCGCAACTACACTTCCGCCGCGGAATAACAGCCCCGCATGTCCGACGCTTCCTGTGTAATCGCCGTAGACGTCATGGGGGGGGATTTCGGCCCTTCCGTTGTCGTTCCGGGAGCTCTACAAGCCGCTCGCGAGGGCGGCTTTGCCATATTGCTCGTAGGCAGGGAAGACGAGGTGCGCAGCGAAGTAGCCAAGCACAATACCAATGGGATCGCTCTCGAAATTGTGCATGCTGCTGAAGTGGCCGAAATGGGCGAAAAACCCTCGGACATTCTGCGCCGTAAAAAGGACGCCTCCATCCAGGTGGCCTGCCGGCTGGTCAAGGAAGGCCGCGCCCAGGGCGTGGTCAGCCCCGGCCATTCCGGCGCCAGCGTGGCCTGCGGCATGTTCATCATCGGGCGCGTGCCCGGCGTGGAACGCCCCGCTCTGGCAACGGTCATGCCCACGGAAAAGGCTCCGGCCGTTGTTGTGGACGTTGGGGCCAACGTGGACTGCAAACCGCACCACCTTTTCCAGTTCGGCCTCATGGCCGAGGCCTATGCCAAAGACATCCTGGGGCATGACAAGCCCAAGGTCGGCCTGCTCTCCATCGGGGAAGAAGAAGGCAAGGGCAATTCCCAGGTCAAGGAAGCCTACGATATTTTCAAACTGGCCCAGAACATCAACTTCGTGGGCAACGTGGAAGGGCGCGACCTGTTTACCGGCGATGTGGACATCATCGTCTGCGACGGGTTTGTGGGCAACGTTGTGCTCAAGCTTTCCGAGGGGCTTTCCACCTCCCTTTCGCGCATCCTGAAGCGCGAACTTCTGGGCAGCACCCTGGCCGCGAAACTGGGCACCCTTCTTGCCAAGGGGGCCTTCAAACGCTTTGCCCGTTTTGTGGACTATGCCGAATACGGCGGCGCTCCCCTTCTCGGCCTGCAGGGCATCATGATTGTCTGCCACGGACGCTCCAACAGCAAGGCCATTGCCAGCGCGACCAAAATGGCCGCGGTGTTTGTGGAAAAACGTACCAACGAGCGCCTGGTGGCCAACATTTCCGCCAACGAAGAGCTTACCCGTTACGGGAAATCGATCAAGTAACCTTCTCTTACAGTCTGACAGAATCATGACGACATACCCCCATATTTGCGGATTCGGCTATTGTACCCCGAAAAAAGAACTTACCAACGCCGAACTTGCCTCCCGTTGCGCCATCACCGAGGAATGGATAGAGTCCCGCACGGGGATACGGGCGCGGCGCGTTCTGGAAGCCCCCATGACCGGCACGGATCTGGCGCTGGTTGCAAGCAGGGCTGCCCTGGACAAGGCGGGGCTCACAGCCGGACAGATCACTCATATTCTCTACGGCACCTGCACCTCGGACGCCAGTTGCCCGTCTTCGGCCTGCATCCTGGCCGGCAAGCTCGGACTGGAAGGCCTCATGGCCATCGAATACAACGCCGCCTGCTCCGGCTTCCTCTACGGCCTTGAACTGGCAAGGGGACTTGCCGCCATCTCTCCGGAAGCCCGCATTCTGGTGGTGGCCGCCGAAAGTCTTTCCCACCGCTGCAACTTCGAAGACCCCGGGACGGCCGTCCTGTTCGGCGACGGCGCCGGAGCCGTCATTGTCACGGGCAAAAACGCGCACGTATCCTCCGGGCTTCTTCAAGGCGCACTGACGGATGTGATTCTCGGTTCTGACGGTGCCAAGGGGTCGCTGCTGCTGGTGACGGGCGGATACGCATCCGAGCCCTATGCCATAGGGAGCACCGTGGGGCCGGAATACTTCATCCGCATGCAGGGCAAGCTGGTTTACAGAGAAGCCGTGCGCCGCATGAGCAAATGCTGCCAGGATCTGCTCGACCGTAACGGCCTTACCGCCGCCGACGTGGACTGCTTTGTGCCCCACCAGGCCAACATGCGCATCATTGAGGCCGTGGGCAGCCGTATCAATATTCCTCTGGAAAAGGTGTTTCTGAACGTGCACAAGTACGGCAACACCTCGGCGGCTTCCATTCCCCTGGCCCTTGGCGAGGCTGTGGAACAAGACGCGATCCGCCCCGGCATGACGGTGCTGCTCACCACCTTTGGGGCGGGCATGACGTGGGGGGCGGCGCTGCTGCGTTTTTAGGGGCAGCCCGTTACAGGAAAAGCATGCGGGGCCGGCCACGGCCTGACTTCCCTCCAAGGAAAAGAAGCCGAACGGGAGAAATGTCAGACGGCAGCGTATAATCGGCATGAAAGAGGCCCGCAATATCCTTGCGTTTTTATGCAAATGCTGAAAAGGTGTTTTTTGTTTTTGCGGGATGTCTTTTTCCGTTGACTAAAACAGCGGACGCGCCTGCCGCATATTGAACGCCCTGATATTTTAGGATACACAGGCACCTTCAATTGCTTACGGCACAGGAAGCAAACTTATGAGTGAACTCGTTTCCACAGCTCTGGTTACCGGAGGCTCGCGCGGCATCGGCAAATGTATTGCCGAAACCTTGGCCGCAAAAGGCTGGCAGGTGTTTCTTACCTATGTGAGCAAACCGGCGGAAGCGGAAGCCGTGGCCGCGGGCATTCGCGCCGCGGGGGGCAAGGCAAGCGCTTTTTGCCTCAATGTAACCGATCCGCAAGCTGTGGCCGCATTTTTTCAGGACACCATCAAGGATAAGGTACATCTCTCCCTGTTGGTGAATAACGCCGGCATTACCCGCGACGGCTTCATCGTCCGCATGAAGGACGAGGATTTCGACGCCGTTGTCGACACCAACCTCAAAGGCGCGTTCACCTGTCTGCGCGAAGCCGCAAAAATCATGTCCAAACAGCGCGGGGGCAGCATTGTCAACATCACTTCGGTGGTGGGACAAATGGGCAACGCATGCCAGCTCAACTATGCCTCGGCAAAAGCCGGCCTGATCGGCATGACCAAATCCGCGGCAAAGGAACTTGCCGGGCGCGGCGTGACGGTCAACGCCGTGGCTCCCGGCTTTATCGAGACGGATATGACCAGGGAACTGAACGAGGCGACCCGCTCGGCGTATCTGGAACATATTCCGCTCAAACGGTTCGGGTCCGTCCAGGATGTGGCGGAAGCCGTCGCATTTCTCGGTTCTCCGGCTGCGGCCTACATCACCGGACAAGTACTGGCTGTCAACGGCGGCATGTACTGCTGATTTCACAATCATAACACCAAGCATGGCATCACTACAATTTGGAGGACATATGTCTGTTGAAGCAAAAGTGCAGAAAATTATCATGGATCAACTCGGCGTTTCCGCTGAGGAAGTGAAGCCCGAGGCCTCCTTTGTGGAAGACCTGGGCGCGGACTCCCTGGACCTGACCGAGCTGATCATGGCCATGGAAGAAGAGTTCGGTCTGGAAATCAACGACGAAGAAGCCCAGAAGCTGCTGAAGGTCAAAGACGCCATTGCCTACGTGGAACGCCACGCAAAATAACGCCTTTTTGCCTTTCGGCACCGTGTTGCGCGCATTTTTACAAACCTATGGGCGGCGGACGCTTCGGGCTTCGCCGCCACAGGTATTTTGCTTCCGCCCGCTCCCGCCATGGCGCATTCCGACAGACGTGGACAGAAGCAATGCCTTTTAAGGAATAAACCTCATGCCAAGAAAACGTGTGGTGATTACCGGGCTGTCAGCCCTGTCTCCCCTCGGCGGAAACCTTGCCGATTCCTGGACGAATCTTCTGGCCGGAAAATCCGGCATAGCTCCCATTACGCATTTTGACGCCAGTGAATACGATTCGCGCATTGCGGGCGAAGTGAAAGATTTTTTGCCTGAAGCCTACGGCATCCCCATAAAGCAGGCCCGGCGCATGGACCGCTTTGTGCAGTTTGCCGTGGCGGGCGCGCAGATGCTGCTGGAACACGCGGGTTTCGTCATTACCGACGATAACGCCGAAGACGTCGCCACCGTTCTCGGGGTAGGCCTCGGCGGGCTGCAAACCATCGAGGAGTTCCATTCCAGGCTGATCACCGCAGGGCCCAACAAAATTTCTCCCTTCATGATCCCCATGCTCATTTCCAATATGGCGCCGGGACAGGTTTCCATCTTTACCAAAGCCAAGGGAACCAACCTGGTCGCCACCAGCGCCTGCGCCTCGGCCCTGCACGCCATAGGCCACGGGTTTTCCGAAATCCTGCTCGGGCGCACCGCCTACGCCATGACCGGCGGCATTGAGGCCACCATCACGCCCATGGGCATTTCCGGCTTTACGGCGCTCAAAGCCCTTTCCACCCGCAACGAGGAACCGGAAAAGGCCTCCCGCCCCTTTGACAAGAACCGTAACGGTTTTGTCATGGGTGAAGGCGCGGGCATGCTGTTCCTAGAGACGCTGGAAAGCGCCCGCGAGCGCGGCGCGACCATCTACGCCGAAATCGTCGGTTTCGGCGCTTCCGGTGACGCCTACCACATGACCGCGCCCAAGGAAGACGGCGAAGGCATGGCTCGGGCCATGAAAAACGCCATCGCGGATGCGGGGCTCACCTCGGACGCGATCGATCACATCAACGCCCACGGCACCTCCACCTCTCTGAACGACATGTGCGAAACCAAGGCCATCAAGACCGTGTTCGGCAAACGGGCCTATGATATTCCCATTACCGCCAACAAGTCGCAGACCGGCCACCTGCTCGGGGCGGCGGGCGGCATTGAAAGCGTGTTCTCCGTCATGTCCTTGCATACGGGCTCCATTCCGGGTACCATCAATTACGAAACCCCCGACCCGGAATGCGACCTCAACTACATGACCGACGGGACAAAGGCCATCCAGGCGGAATACGCCCTATGCAACTCTTTCGGCTTCGGCGGCACCAACTGCTGCATCCTGTACAAACGCTGGAACGGATAACCATGCTCTGCACACCGGGGAAAGTCTCTTTTGCCACAAAAGGGATTTTGCCCGGTTTTTTTATTGCCGGCGCCGCAAAAGCCTCTGGAGCCCCTTAAGGGCGAAGGCGTCTTGCCGGTTCAGTAAAGCCCATACCCCACAAGGATCCACCATGGACGAACTTCTTTTGCGCGACCCGGCCATCGGCAAAGCCATTTACCTTGAATCCCTGCGTCAGCTCGGCAAGCTGGAACTGATCGCCTCCGAGAACTTTGTCTCCATCGCCGTGCGCCAGGCCCAGGGAAGCGTCATGACCCACAAGTACGCGGAAGGGTATTCCGGCAAGCGCTACTACGGCGGCTGCGAATACGTCGACATCGCGGAAGATCTGGCCGTGGAACGGGCCAAACAACTGTTCGGCGCGGAATACGTCAACGTGCAGCCCCACTCCGGCAGCCAGGCCAACATGGGGGTCTATCTTGGTGCCATCCAGCTCGGCGACACCGTGCTCGGCATGGACCTTTCCCACGGCGGGCACCTGACCCACGGCAGCCCGGTGAACTTTTCCGGAAGGCTGTACAAGTTTGTCGGCTACGGGGTGGACCGAGAAACCGGGCGTATCGACTATGACGCCATGCTGGCCCTTGCCAAAAAGCATAAGCCCGCCCTGATTGTGGCCGGGGCCAGCGCCTACGCCCGCACCATCGATTTTGCCAAATTCCGCGCCGCGGCCGACGCCGTCGGAGCGAAGCTGATGGTCGATATGGCCCACATCGCCGGGCTTGTGGCCGCCGGCTGCCATCCCAGCCCCATCGGCCACGCCCACTACGTGACCTCCACCACGCACAAGACCCTGCGCGGCCCGCGCGGTGGGATGATCCTCGCTTCCGAGGAATTCGGCAAGACCCTGAACAGCCAGATTTTTCCCGGTATCCAGGGCGGCCCCCTCATGCACGTTATCGCCGCCAAGGCCGTCTGCTTCGGCGAGGCCCTGCGGCCGGAATTCGTTCGCTACCAGAAGCGGGTGATCGAAAACTCGGCCGTGCTGGCGAAGGCTCTTGTAGACGCGGGCTTCACCCTGGTTTCCGGCGGCACGGACAACCACCTGATGCTGGTGGATCTCACCTCCAAAGATATCACCGGCAAGGAAGCGGAAACCGCCCTCGACAAGGCGGGCATTACCGTGAACAAGAACTCCATTCCCTTTGAAACGCGTTCGCCCTTTGTGACCTCGGGCATCCGTCTCGGTTCCCAGGCCCTGACCACGCGCGGCATGGGCACCAAAGAAATGCGCAAGGTGGCGGCCTGGATTACCGAGGCTCTGGAATCGCGCGGCAATGAAACGCGCCTTGCGGCCATCAGCAAGAAGGTGGAAAAGTTCGCCATGCAGTTCCCGCTCTTTGCCGGGTAAGCCCGCAGAGCATACCTATTCAGCCCGGCCGGGACGCACAGGCGGTCCGTTCTTCGGCCGGGCATAGGCGTTCGCAGTCTCCCGCCCCGGGAACGCGGCGCAACACCCCAGCAATCAGACCTTACCGCCGCGAGACTCATATGCCGCGTTTACCCTGGCCACAGTACTTCATGGACATCACCCTCATGGTGGCGCAGCGTTCCACCTGCTCCCGCAGGCAGGTGGGCGCCATTGCCGTCAAGGACAGGCGCATTCTGGCCACCGGCTACAACGGAGCGCCGCGCGGCATGCGGGACTGCCTGGAAATAGGCTGCCTGCGCGAACAGTTGGGCATCCCTTCCGGGGAACGGCACGAACTGTGCCGCGGCCTGCACGCGGAACAAAACGTCATCATCCAGGCCGCCGTGCACGGCATCTCTCTGCAAGGGGCGGAGGTGTATTGCACGCACCAGCCCTGCCTGATCTGCACCAAAATGCTTATCAACTGCGGCATCGTGGCCGTACACTACAAATCCCCCTATCCCGATCCCATGGCCGAGGCCATGTTCGAAGAGGCGGGGGTTCTCCTGCACCAACTCGAGCCTTCCGCAAGCTCCTGTCCGCCCGGTTCCGCACCGGGCGGGTCCGTGTAACCTTTATCAGGAGCAGCCAGTGCCGTATTCTTCCGACCACCCCTCTACCCCCTTCATGCTGCGGGCTGTGGAACTGGCCAAAAACGCCCTTTGGCAGACCTTTCCCAACCCCGCGGTAGGAGCCGTGCTGGTGAAGAACGGCCAGATCGTCGCTGAAGGGTGGCATAGAAAGGCCGGAATGCCCCATGCGGAAATCGAGGCCCTGGAAGATGCGCGCGCCAAAGGCGTGAACCCTGCGGACTGCACCCTGGTAGTCACCCTTGAGCCCTGCAACCATCACGGCAAGACCCCACCCTGCGCGGAAGCCGTTCTGAATGCGGGCATCCGCAAGGTCGTGGTCGGAATCTCCGATCCCAACGCGAAAGCCGCCGGCGGCGCCGAATTTCTGCGCGCCAGAGGGGTTTCTGTCGAAACCGGGATCGCCGAGCAGGCATGCCGGGATCTCATCGACGATTTCCTGCTCTGGCAGACCACGGATCTGCCCTATGTCGTCCTCAAGCTCGCCAGTACCATGGACGGACGCATCGCCAGCCGTACCGGGCATTCCCGCTGGGTGACCGGCCCGGAAACCCGCAAGCACGTCCACGCCCTGCGCCGCCATATGCATGCCCTGATCGTGGGGGGCAATACCTTTTACCAGGATGATCCCTGGCTGACCTGCCGCATGGAAGATTCGGACCAGGAATGCCCGCAGCAGCCTCTGGCCGTGGTGATCACCTCGCGCCTGCCCGAAGCCGGGGCCTCGTACCATCTGTTGCAGCATCGGCCGGAATCGACCATTTTCTGGACCACCGTGGCCGCAGCCGCGAGTCCCAAGGCAGAGGCATTGCGCCGCAAAGGCATCAAGGTCGTCGGCCTGTCTTCACGCCCCAGGGCCAACCCGGGCGGGTATGGCATGCGCGCGGAACTCACGCTGGCGGAGGGACTTGCCTATCTTCGCAGGGAGCTGCATTGCGGCTACGCCCTTTGCGAAGGCGGCGGCCGTCTCGGCCTTTCCCTGCTGGACAAGGGACTGGCCAGGGAACTGCATTTGCACCTGGCCCCCAAAATACTGGGGGACAACGAAGCCACGCCGCTTTTTGACGGGCGCGCCCCTATTCTTATGGACGAGGCTCTGCAACTGCGTATCACCGAGGCGCGTACCTCGGGCGACGATATCATGCTCACCATGCGCCCGCGTACCCAACCCTCCACAACCCCAACCCCGCAAACGGAAGCATCCTGATGTTTACCGGCCTTGTTCTCGGCATGGGCGAAGTAACCCGCATTGCTCCGGGTACGGTGGATACCCGGCTGACAATACGTGCCCTTTTTCCGGTTGATTCCTGGGTGCGGGGCGAGAGCATCGCCGTCAACGGCGCCTGCCTGTCGGTGGAAACCTTCTCCGGCGACAGCTTTACGGCCTATGCCAGCAAGGAAACCCTGGGGATTACCAGCCTGGGGGCACTGCGCATAGGGCACAAGGTGAACCTGGAGCGCGCCCTGGCCTTCGGCGATCGCCTTGGCGGCCACCTGGTCAGCGGCCATGTGGATGGTTTGGCTACCCTGGAAGCTGTCACTCCGGCGGGCGGTTCACGCATCCTGCGGGTGCGTTTTCCCGAAGAATTTTCTCCCCAAGTCATCCCGAAAGGCTCTGTAGCCCTTGACGGCGTCAGCCTGACGGTTAATCTTTGTGGGACCGGGTTTCTTGAGGTCAACGTCATTCCCGACACCCAGGCGGCCACCACTATCGGCACATGGGAGCCGGGACGGATTCTGAATTTTGAGACCGACCTCATCGGCAAATACGTGCAGCGCATGCTCGGCGCGTATACAGACGCCCCGGAGAAAGAAAGCCGCCTGAGCATGGACTTTCTGCGGGAACACGGATTTTAGAGCAAATCAATTTTGAAGTTGTCCAAGAGTCGCATTGCCTCCGGCGGCCAAAGAGAGTGACTCCCTTTGGAAACCCCATTTTGTAAGAAGGTTCGTTGCCGGACAACAGGCAGCGCCCCAGATTGACGACAGCCCCGGTACCTGCGCTTTTTTGCGTAAATACGCGGGTGCGGGGTGCGGCCCGCATCGCACTGAGACACGTTTTTTACACTGCGGGAGAGTTATTGGCCGGGTGACCTTTGCAGCCCTGGCTTGCTGCCCCCTGCCGGGTGTGGGCGGAGCCCACATCTGACAAAAATGACTTCGACAAAGATGTCTTTGTCAGCAGTCTGGCGGACATTTCGCAGCTTGCGCTCCGGACCACCCTAGCCCTGTGCCGCAGCATTTTTTTGTGTACAATACAAACCAGCACCCGCTACAGGAACATATCATGCCCCTTTGTAAAGCCGAAGAAGCCATTGAAGAGATACGCCAAGGCAGAATGATCATCCTGGTGGACGACGAAGACCGGGAAAATGAAGGTGACATCACCATTGCCGCCCAGTTCGTCACCCCGGAAGTCATCAACTTCATGGCCATGCATGCGCGCGGGCTTATCTGCCTGCCCATGGCCCCCGAATGGTGCGACAGGCTGCAACTGCCCCTGATGACCAAAAAGAACGAGTCGGGCTTCGGCACCAACTTTACGGTTTCCATCGAAGCGCGCCACGGGGTCACCACCGGCATTTCCGCCAAGGACAGGGCGACGACGGTGCTCGCCGCCGTGGCTGACGAGGCCAAACCCGAGGATATCGTCTCCCCAGGCCATATTTTCCCCCTGCGCGCCCAGAAAGGCGGCGTGCTGGTGCGGGCCGGACAGACCGAAGGCGGGGTGGATCTGGCCAAGCTCGCCGGGCTGAAACCGGCGGCGGTCATCTGCGAGGTACTTAAAGAAGACGGCAGCATGGCCCGCATGCCCGACCTGATCGTCTTCGCCAAAAAGCACGGCCTGAAAATTGCCACCATCAAGGATCTGATCCGCTACCGCATGCAGTCGGGCCTGCTCTCCGTGCGGCGGGAGGCCGAAGCGAAGATGCCCACCAAGTTCGGCGACTTCACCATTTACGCCTACGAAAACGAACTGCACGAAGAGACCCACATCGCCCTGGTCAAGGGCACCCCCTCTCCCGGCGTGCCCACCCTGGTGCGCGTGCACAGCGAATGCCTCACGGGCGACGTGCTCGGCTCCCTGCGTTGCGACTGCGGGGGCCAGATTGCCGCGGCCCTTTGCCGCATAGAGCAGGAAGGAGCCGGCGTTGTCCTCTACATGCGCCAGGAAGGGCGCGGCATCGGCCTTGCCAACAAGCTCAGGGCCTATGCCTTGCAGGACAAAGGCTATGATACGGTAGAGGCCAACAACAAGCTCGGCTTCAAGGCGGATCTGCGCGACTACGGCATCGGCGCGCAGATTCTTGTGGACTTGGGCGTGCGCAAAATGCGCCTGATGACCAACAACCCCAAGAAAATCGTCGGCCTGGAAGGCTACGGGCTGGAAGTGACCGAGCGCGTGCCTCTGGAGCTGGACGCCTGTGAGTTCAACGCCGACTACCTGCGTACCAAAAAGGAAAAGATGGGACATATGCTGGCCCTCGGGCATACCAACCTTTGCTCCTGCCGGAGCGGTGAAGCAACTGCCGGTGCAGCCAAGTCTCCCCGGACGGCCAAAGCCAAGGCAGGTGCGGGGACCAAGGCCCCTGTGGCCCAAAAGACTGCCGCAAAAGCCGCTGCAAAGGGAGCTTCCAAGACGGCCCCTGCCGACTCCGGAAAAGCCCCGGCAAAAACCGCCAAGACCGCTTCGACCTCGGGCGCGCGGAAGAAAAGCGCCTCTACCAAAACTTCTGAAAAATCCTCATAGCGGGAGTGACCATGCTGCACATACACACCATTGAAGGGCAACTGACCGCCAAAGGCCTCAAGATCGCCATTGTGGCAAGCCGGTTCAACGATATTATCGTGGACCGCCTCATCGGCGGCGCCGTGGACTACCTGACCCGGCACGGCGCGAACCGCGAGGATCTCGCCATTGTGCGCGTGCCCGGGGCGTTCGAACTGCCCATCGTCGCCCAGAAACTGGCCCAGAAAGGCAGCTACCACGGCATTCTCGCCCTTGGGGCGGTCATTCGCGGCGCAACCCCGCACTTTGATTTCGTGGCCTCGGAGGCCACCAAGGGCCTTGCCCAGGTGTCCCTGCAGTCCGGCGTGCCCGTCGGGTTCGGCCTTCTGACCACGGACACCATCGAGCAAGCCGTGGAACGCGCCGGCAGCAAGGCCGGCAATAAGGGCTCGGACGCCGCTGCTTCGCTGCTGGAAACCATCCGCGTGCTCGAGCAACTGTAGCGGCGGGCATATGCATCACGCAGGGGCAGGACCGCCGTTGAGCGGCAGCCCGTTGCTTTCGGGTGTCTGGGCATGCATGACGCGCAAACGCTTTGTCATTGAAAAACGGAACAGGAATGAGCTCGGCCAAAAAAGCCTCGCGCCGCATAGAGCGCATTTTCGCCTTCAAGGTGCTGTACGGCACCTGTTTTACGCCGGTAGCCTCGGAGAGCGCATTGCAGCGGGCATTCCGCCTTTCGCCCGACAAGCCGGAAAGCATGGGGGACGACCTGGAAGGATTCGCCTGGGAACTCACCCTCGGGGTCTGGAAAAACCGGGAGAGCCTGGACAGCGTCATCGGCTCTCTTTCCCAGAACTGGCGCGTGGAACGCATGGGGAAGGTGGACCTCACCCTTTTGCGCATTGCCATGTACGAACTGACCCACACGACGGACGTGCCGCCCAAGGTCGCCATCAACGAAGCCATTGAGCTTTCAAAACAGTTCGGCGATGACAAGTCGCGCGGCTTTGTCAACGGCATCCTTGACGCGGCCGCCAAAGCCCTGGAAGCGGGCACCCTGAAAAAAGCTCGCGTATAGCAGTAACGCTCTCGAAAGACACAGCAACAGCGCAACCCCAACAGGCCGGACGATGAAATACGATCCTCAGGAAATAGAGTGCAGGTGGCAGAAATTTTGGGAAGATCGGGGAGATTTCCACTGCGAACACGATAGCGGCAAACCCAAGTACTACTGCCTGGAGATGTTTCCGTATCCGTCGGGCAACATTCATATGGGGCACGTGCGCAACTACTCCATCGCCGACGTGGTGGCGAATTTCAAACGCATGCAGGGCTTCAACGTGCTGCACCCCATCGGGTGGGACGCCTTCGGCCTGCCGGCGGAAAACGCGGCCATCAAGCACGCCACGCACCCGGCAAAATGGACGTATGCCAACATCGACAACATGCGCAGCCAGCTCAAGCGCATGGGTTTTTCCTATGACTGGCGGCGCGAGCTGGCCACCTGCGCCCCGGAATACTACCGCTGGGAGCAGCTCTTTTTCCTGAAGTTTCTGGAAAAGGGCCTGGTCTACCGCAAAAAGGCGGCCCAGAACTGGTGCCCCACCTGCAACACCGTCCTTGCCAACGAACAGGTCGTGGAAGGCGTCTGCTGGCGCTGCGACTCCCACGTGGAGCAGAAGGAACTGACCCAGTGGTTCGTGCGTATTACGGAATACGCCGAGGAACTGCTGGCCGATCTCGACAAGCTGGCGGGCGGCTGGCCGGAGCGCGTCCTGACCATGCAGCGCAACTGGATCGGCAAGTCCATAGGCGCGGAAATCCGTTTTGCCGTGGAGGGGAGCGACGCCTCCATAGCCGTATTTACCACCCGGCAGGATACCGTCTTCGGCGCGAACTTCATGAGCATCGCCGCCGCCCACCCCATGCTGGACAGCCTGATTGCCGGGGCGGAGCGGGAAGCGGACGTGAAGGCCTTTGCCCAGAAGGTGCTGGCCACGGACAAAATGGAGCTGGCCTCCGACACCCTGGAAAAAGAGGGCATCTTCACCGGGCGGTACTGCGTCAACCCCTTCAGCGGGGCGCGCATGCCCATATGGGTGGCCAACTTCGTGCTGGCCGAATACGGCACCGGCGCGGTTATGGGTGTACCCGCCCACGACCAGCGCGACTTTGAATTCGCCCGCAAGTACGATTTGCCCGTCACCGTGGTCATTCAGCCCGAAGGCACAGCCCCGCTTGATCCTAAAACCATGGAAACGGCCGTTCCCGAGGACGGCGTGATGGTCAATTCCGGGCAGTTCAACGGGCTTTCCAATGAAGACGGCAAGCTCCGCATCGCCGACTGGCTGGAAGAAAACGGCCTTGGCAAGCGCACCGTCAACTGGCGGCTGCGCGACTGGAACATTTCGCGCCAGCGGTACTGGGGCGCGCCCATCCCCGTGATTTACTGCGACTCCTGCGGGCTGGTGCCGGAAAAGGAAGAAAACCTGCCGGTCACCCTGCCCCTGGACGTGGTTACCCACGCCGACGGCCGCTCTCCCCTGCCCGACACCCCGGCCTTTTACGAGTGCGTCTGCCCGTCCTGCGGCGGCAAGGGACGGCGCGAAACCGACACCATGGACACCTTTGTGGAGTCTTCCTGGTATTTCGCAAGATACACGGACTCCGCCAACAGCAAGGCTCCCTTCACCCCCGAAGCCCTGAATTACTGGATGCCCGTGGACCAGTATATCGGCGGGGTGGAACACGCCATTTTGCACCTGCTTTACTCGCGCTTCTTCGTAAAGGCCCTGCGCGACCTCGGGTACATGCAGTTCGACGAACCGTTCAGTAATCTGCTCACCCAGGGCATGGTGCTCATGGACGGGGCCAAGATGTCCAAGTCCAAGGGCAACGTGGTGGATCCCACGGCCATGATCGCCAAATACGGGGCCGACACGGTGCGGCTGTTCTGCCTTTTTGCCGCCCCGCCCGAGCGCGACTTCGACTGGACGGACTCGGGCATTGAAGGCGCGCACCGCTTTATCAACCGCCTGTGGCGGCTTGCGGAAGATCTCACGGACCGTGTTCCCGCCCTAGAGCCCGTGAGTGCCACGTCTGCCGATGCCGCTTTGGAAAAAACGCGGGAGCTGCGGAACAAGGAACACGCCACTATAAAAAAGGTGGGCGAGGACATTGCGGGGCGCTTTCAGTTCAACACGGCCATTGCCGCCGTTATGGAACTGGTAAACCTTATCTACCTGGTCAAGGACGAGCTCTTGCAGGACAAAGGCGGCAGGCGCGCTCTGGGTTCTGCCCTCAGCACCACCCTGGCTCTGCTCTTTCCCTTTACCCCGCACCTGTGCGAGGAAATCCGCAAAAACCTCGGCTTTGCCTCCCCCCTTGTGGAACAGCCCTGGCCGGTCTACAGTGAGGAAGCGCTGGTACGGGATACCGTTACCATTGTCTTGCAGGTAAACGGAAAGCTGCGCGGCAAGATCGAGGTGGACGCGAGCGCCCCGCGCGAAGCCGTGGAAGCAGCGGCCCTGGCTGACGCCAATATCCAAAAACATCTTGAAGGGCTTACCATCCGCAAGGTGGTGCTGGTGCCCGGGAAACTCGTCAATGTGGTCGCCAACTAGCTCTTGCCAAGGCCAAAGCAGCACGCGCCGGCCCAGCCCGCGCATTGCCGCGCGGTTCTCCCTGGTCTGCCTGCTCGCCCTGTTTACAACGGCCTGCGGGTACCATCTCGGCGCCGATTCCCCCAGCATCTTCGGTACCGGGGAAAAAACCATCAAGGTCAAAGGCGTGGACTACCCCACCTTACAGGCCTGGCTGCCTTACGCCTTGCGCTCCAGCCTGCGCGACGAACTGGCGGCCCGGCATCTGGCCGTATGGGTGGACGACGGCCCCGCGGACTTTGAAATCCAGATCAAGGTGCTCTCGTACACCACCCGGGAATGGATGCGCTCCGCAGGGGACAGAACCCTGCTGTACGACTCCACCCTTACGGTGGAAGCCATCGTTTACGAGGGCAGCAGCAACAAGGAAGTATGGCGCTCCGGCCCGGTCCGGTACACGGAACGCCTGGAAGAATATAACGATCCGCAGGCCTCCGGGGAACTGATCACCCAGGTCATGCGGCAATTGACCGATAAAATGCGTAACGCCTTCTAGGTGTCGTTCCCAGGCTCAGCCCCGTGTCCCGCCCGCACTCGTTGGTGCGCGTTTTGCCGGCAATGACCCGCGAAAGAGACCGTGTTTGCCGGGGAACATGCAAACCCGCAGGGCGGGCTTTTCGCCGGAGCATCCGGAACCGTTTTCCAATGAGTCGTTTCCATGAACAGGCCCCCTTTCTCATTCTGCCTTTGCCCCGACAGCCGTCTGCTGCAAACCCGCATCGGCGCCCTGCTTGCGGCCCATCCTCCGGGAAACGGCGTCCCGGACGCTATGGGGGGGGGCCTGCCCGGACTCCCGCTGCCGAAAGCCTCTCCCGAAGCTAGCCCCTCTCAAGGCTGGCAGCGCTTTGTCTTCTGGGGAGACGAAGGCCTGCCCGCCGCCTTTTGGGAACACCTTACCCTGCAAGGGCTTTTCGCAACGCCCAAGGTTCTGATCCTTCGCAATGCCCAGAACCTCCCGGCGGAAACGCTCAAAACCCTCTCCCAAGCTCTGGAACCTCTGGCCCGCCAGCGCGACAACTCCCTGATCTGGCCCATGATCTGCCTTGAGGTCGCCTTTGAGCGCGGCGTTCCCAAAGTGGCCGCGCATATCCAGCGCCTGCCCTGCTATGCCCTGGCGGAAAAAAACCGCTGGATCGACAGCACCCCCGGACTCACCTCCCAAACCATACCTGCTCACATACGGGCGGAAGCCGCGCGGCATGGTCTTGTTCTGGACTCCGCCCTGACGGGCAAACTCGCGCAGACCCTGCCCCCTGACGCCGCGCAGATCAGCTCCGAACTCGCCAAGCTGGCCCTGGCCAGCGGCCCGGACGGGCGTTTGCCGCCTGAGGCCTTGCAGCTTGTGGAACAGCACGCTGAAGCGAATATTTTTGAACTGTTGCGCCAAGTGCAGCACAGCAGCAATACGCCGGCGGCCTGGCGGCAGATACTGGAAGATCGCCTGGGAGGAGAAAACTCCGTGTTCGCCTTTATCGCCATCCTGTTGCGGGAAGGGCGGGTGCTCTGGCAAACCCTGGCCGGAAGCCCTCCTCCCCTACCGCCGCAGGCCGCCGCTGCAAAAAAAATCATTTCCCAATCCCTCGGTGCTGTTGGTATAGCAAAGCTATGGGAACTCGCCCTTACAGCCGACAAAGGCATCAAAACGGGGGAACGCAGCCCTGAGCAGGCGTTCGAGATGCTGGCTGCGGAATTGTTCACTCTGTTCCGCAGCACGCGAAGCTGTTGACGTTTTAACCTCCCTCTTCTCATGGAACATTATCACGGACACCGCGGGCGCCTGCGCGCCCGCCTGCTGGACGCTCCCGAAAAGCTGGCGGACTACGAAGTTTTGGAAATATTGCTTGGGTATGTGCTTATCCGCCGTGACACCAAGCCCATTGCCAAGGAAATGCTGGCCCGGTTCGCGTCGCTCCAGGGACTGCTGGCGGCGCGCCCTCATGAGTTGCTCGAAATTCCCGGAGTGGGCGAAAGCGTAGTCAGCTTTATCGCCCTGTTGCGTGAATTTCTGGCCCGCCACGCGGAAAGCCCCCTGAGACACCGGGAGCTTTTGTGTTCGCCCGAAACGGTGGCCGCCATGGCCCGCCAGCGCCTGGGCAAATACACGCATGAAGAAATGTGGGCGGCTTTCGTGGACAACAAAAACCGCCTCATCTCCTGGGAACGGGCAGCCAAGGGCACCGTGGACTGTACCGTCATCTACCCCCGTGATATCATGGAACGCGCCCTTACCCTGAAAGCCACGGGCTTTTTCCTGGTACACAACCATCCCGGCGGCGACCCCACTCCCTCCGGAGCGGACGTGGAACTGACCAACCGCATCCAGCGCGCCTCCCAGACCCTGCTCCTGCGCTTCATCGATCATGTGATCGTTACGGAAAAGTCCTGTTTCAGCATGATGAGCGACGGACTGTTGTAACACCCGTCCATTCAGAGTATACCATCATATTGCCTTTTTTCTAAATAGCCTTATCTCTCACGGGAAAGGATTCTCTTGCTTTCGCTTTGCTGAAAATATCCCGGCGTCCGCACAGCGTTTTTTATGCGGGCATCCGAAAAGAGGACTACCCAAAATGACACGACCCTCTGATTCCGAACTCACGTCTCCAGCGACCGCGCTGCCCGAAGGAACGACCGAGCAGCCGTCCTCCCTTTCCGTAGAAAACTCTCCCGTCGAACTGGACAGCAAGGTGGCCCTGCCGCACAGGCTGCCTGTTCTTCCCGTGCGCGACGTGGTCATTTTCAACTATACCATCCTGCCCCTGTTCGTCGGCAGAGACGCCTCGGTGCAGGCGGTCGAAGCGGCGCTTAACGGCAGCCGCTACCTGCTGATCCTGACCCAGAAGGACGAGCAGATAGAGACCCCCCGGCCCGAGGATCTGCACGACGTAGGTACAGTGGTCATGATCATGCGCGTGCTTAAACTCCCCGACGGACGGCTTAAGCTGCTCGTCCAGGGCGTGAGCCGCGCAAGGGCGCTTGCCATCAACGAGGACAAGCCCTACCTGGAAGCCGAAATACTCGCTCTGCAGGAAGACGACGACGTGCGGCAGGGCGTGGAGCTTGAAGCCATGATGCGCGCCGCCCGCGAACAGTCGGAACGTATTCTTGCCCTGCGCGGCATGGCCTCTCCCGACATTATGAACGTGCTCTCGAGCATCGAGCACCCCGGCAGGCTGGCGGATTTGATCGCCTCCAACCTGCGCCTGAAGATCAACGAAGCCCAGGCTATCCTGGAATGCCTCGATCCCGTCGAGCGCCTGCGGATGGTGAACGACCACCTGGCCAAAGAGGCGGAAGTGGCCTCCATGCAGGCCCATATTCAGGAAACCGCGCGCGAGGGCATGGACAAGGCCCAACGCGAATACTACCTGCGCGAGCAGTTGAAAGCCATCCGCAAGGAACTGGGCGAAACCCCCGGCGGCGACGAAGACGACACGGAAGAGCTGGCCAAGGCCCTGGAAAACGCCAAACTTCCACCCGAGGTCAAAAAGGAGGCGGACAAACAGTTGCGCCGCCTGTCCTCCATGCACGCGGAATCTTCCGAAGCCAGCGTGGTGCGCAGTTACCTGGAGTGGATTGCGGAACTGCCCTGGTCCAAACTTTCGCGCGACCGGCTGGATATCAAGAAGGCCCGCACCATTCTGGACGAGGACCACTTCGGGCTGGACAAGGTGAAGGAACGGATTCTGGAATTTCTGTCCGTCCGCAAGCTGAACCCGCGTTCCAAAAGCCCCATCCTTTGTTTCGTGGGCCCTCCCGGCGTGGGCAAAACCTCCCTTGGCCGGTCCATAGCCCGCTCCCTCGGGCGGCAATTCCAGCGTATGTCTCTTGGCGGCATGCGGGATGAGGCGGAAATTCGCGGCCACCGCCGCACCTACGTGGGAGCCCTGCCGGGACGCATTATCCAGAGCCTGAAACAGGCCGGAACGCGCAACCCGGTCATCATGCTGGACGAAGTGGACAAGATCGGCTCCGACTTCCGGGGCGACCCCTCCTCGGCCCTGCTTGAGGTGCTGGACCCGGAACAGAACTTCTCCTTCAGCGACCACTACCTGAACGTACCCTTCGACCTTTCAAAGGTCATGTTCATCTGCACGGCCAACCACCTGGACACCATACCCGGCCCGCTGCAGGACCGCATGGAAGTCATCCGCCTGCCCGGCTACACCATGCAGGAAAAGCTGGGCATTGCGAAACGCTACCTGGTTGCCCGCCAGGCCGAAGAAAACGGGTTGAAGAAGAACGACCTGACCATTCAGGACGATGTGCTCGCCTCTATTATTGAAAACTACACCCGCGAGGCCGGGGTGCGGAACCTGGAGCGCGAGATAGGCACTATAAGCCGCAAGACGGCCCGTAAAAAGGCGGAAGGAGAAAAAGGGCCTTTCGCGGTTACGCTCAAGACCCTGCACGAGTTTCTCGGCGCGCCGCGCTTCCAGGACGAAGAGCTGGACAAGGTGGCCGTGCCCGGCGTGGCTGTCGGCCTTGCCTGGACGCCCGTAGGCGGCGAAGTACTCAATGTGGAAGTCTCCACCATGCAGGGCAAGGGCGCTGTGACCCTGACCGGACAACTCGGCGACGTAATGAAGGAAAGCGCCCAGGCGGCCATAAGCTATGCCCGCAGCCACGCGCAGGAACTCGGCATCGACCCGGAATTCAACAGCAAGCTTGACCTGCACGTGCACGTCCCTGCCGGGGCTACCCCCAAGGACGGCCCTTCCGCAGGCGTAACTATGGCAACAGCCCTGGTATCCGCCCTGACCGCACGGCCGGTGCGCGAAAAGCTGTGCATGACCGGCGAAATTACCCTGCGCGGAAGGGTTCTGCCGGTGGGCGGCATCAAGGAAAAAATACTCGCCGCAGTGGCGCGGGGTCTCACCGATGCCCTGATTCCCAAGCAGAATATGAAGGATCTGGAGGATATTCCCCAGGAATTGTTGAAGCGCATCACCATTCACCCGGCGGAAACCCTCGCTGACGTGCTCGACCTTGCCTTCGACGGTGCCAAAACGAAAAAGCCGGCTCCGGCGAAACCCGCGGCCGCCCAAAAGCGCACAAAACCCCCGGTCAAGCCCACAGGCAAAACCGGTAAGGCTCCGGGCCGGGGGCCAGAGCCGAAAAAGCGCGCTCAAACAGCGGGACGCGCAAAGCAGCCAGCCCGCAAACCCTCGCGTACAGCGGCGGCGTTTGTGTAAACGCCGGGCGGAACAGGATGATCTCACATGAAGAGGGGGAGCCGTAAAGCTCCCCCTCAGACTTTGGCAAAAACTTATTTGTCGAAGCCATCTGGATCAGATGTGGGCTCCGCCCACACCCGGCAGGGGACAACAAGCCAAGGCTGCAAAGGTCACCCGGCCAATAACTCTCCCGCAGTGTGAAAAACGTGTCCCAGTGCGATGCGGGCCGCACCCTGCGCCCGCGTATTTGACTCAGCCCTGCAGAACAAGGCTACGCTGTCTCCCTTGCCGCCTTCTCATCGCGCCCAGTTGAACACCAGATCCTGTTTCACGTCCGGATGCAGAGAACGATGCACGGGGCAAGTCAGGGCCGCGTGCTCCAGGCTTTTCTTCTGTCTGTCGGTATACTCGCGGTCCGGCATGGTGTAGATGACCGTCACTTCCCCGATGCGGCGCGGATCGGCGCTCATCACCTTGGTAATCTCCATGGTCATGCCGCTGACATCCAGATCGTGGTTCTTGGCAAAAATACCCATCAGGGTCATAGCGCAGGCTCCCAGAGCGGTAGCGCACAAGTCTGTGGGGGAAAAGGCCTCGCCCTTGCCCTGGTTATCCGTGGGCGCGTCGGTGATGATTTTCGTGCCGCTTTGCAGGTGCGTGCATTCCGTACGCAGATCGCCCAGGTATTTTCCGGTTACAGTAGCCATGAGAGTCTCCTTATATACTGCGATTACCATATGTTACAGAGTTACGAACAGACAGGAACACCACTGGAAACAGGAAGGAACACTTCGGGGAACATTCTACGCACATGTTACGCACACAGCTCCCGGCGCGGCTGCGACCTGCTTTCCCGCCTGCCGGATACGACACGCCGGCATAAGAGCTATACTTAGGGCTTGTCCATAAATAAGTGGAGCGTGAGCCGAGGACGAGGAAAAACCTTTTTTTACGAAGGGAGTGTACTCTTACCGTACTCGACCGGAGTAAAAAAAGGGCTTTGACGAAGTAATCGGCCACGAAACGCTTATTTATGGACAAGCCCTTGGTGGCCGCGCCCTACGGCAAATCCAGCTTAAACCGCAGACGCAGCACTCCGGCGATGCTTTCCGCCGCGCCTCCCGGCTCGGTATAGCTGTGGGAGATCAGGCGGAACCGCCCCACCTCCCGTGTATTTCCCATATGCCCGCCGATGCAGGGGCAGATATCGTAATCGCCCACAAAAATGAGACGCACGGGAGCTTCGGCGTCGTCCGCGCCCCGCGCCGCCACATCTTTGGGCAGGCGGCTCAAATTCACAAGTTTTGAGGCCTCGGCAAAAGGAAGAACTTTTTCTTCCACGGGAAGGTTCCGGGCCAAAACGTCGTTGACCGCTGCTTCAAGCTCCACAGCTTCGGCATCGGTAAGATCCCTGTCAAAATAATAATCGCACTTTGACTTGCCCGAATTCAGGTGCGAGCTAAAACAACGCCCGGTGCCGAACATGCGCACCATGGTCTGATTGAGCACATGCTCCGCCGTATGCATGGGAGGATCATAGTCTTTTGCCACAGCATATCCTTTCGTTATCCTGATTTTCGAAACCGGAACCCCGCACAACCGAAGGGAGCCCATCTCTCCCGCTCTTACTGCCCGCCGGAGGCATTCCTCTCTCCACCACCACCTTACGCCAGCGGCAGCTCCATGACCAGGACGGTGCCGCCGCCTTCGTTAGGCAAGGCGCGCACATAGCCGCGGTGGTCGGCCACTATGGATCGGACGATGGTCAGCCCGAGGCCTGTGCCGCCCTTTTTGCGGGAAAAGTAGGGCTCGAACAGGCGGGAGCGTTCTTCTTCGGTCAGGCCGGGGCCGTTGTCGGCAACATCGATGCGCACCAGGTTGAGGGACGCCTGATACACAGCCGTGGTATGGACGTGGGGCGCGGGGGCTCCGGACTGTTCCAGAGCTTCGGCCGCATTGGTGTAAATATTCATAAAGGCCCGGTGCAGGGCTTCCCTGTCCATGGGGAGTTCGGGCAGGGGGGCGGGAATATGCAGTTCCCAGACGATGGCGGAGTGGCTGTTGCGGAACAAGTCGGTAATGCCTTGCAGCAGAGGCTCAAGATGGTCGGGCTGCGGCTTGACCTCCGGCAGTTTGGCAAAGGCGGAAAACTCCTGCACCATGCCTTGCAGGTGTTCCACCTGGCGCACAATAAGTTGGGTACTCTGGGCAAAGGCCGGGTCGTCCACCTGCCCGCCGAACTTGCGGGCCAGGCGCTGGGCCGAAAGCTTGATGGGGGTGAGGGGGTTCTTTATCTCGTGGGCGATGCGCCGGGCCACTTCGCGCCAGGCGGCCATGCGCTGCATGCGCTCCAGCTCGGAAATATCCTCGAACACCGCCACAGCGCCCCGGTAGACGCCCTCGGTGGAAAAGCCCACCACGTTGATGAGCAGGCGGCGCTCTTCGCCCCCGAGATTCAGGCTGATACTGTGCTGCGAACGCGACTCCAGGCGCTGCCTGAAGCGGCTGCGAACCCGCTGGGCCAGCTTGCCGTAGGAGTCCGGCATAAATTCCTCGATACGTCTGCCCATGAGGGCTTCCGGCTCCATACCGAGAATTTCGCACGCGCCCCGGTTGACGGTATTGATGTACCCGTCCTGGTCAAAGGACATGACCCCGGCCGCGATGTTGTTCAGGACCGTTTCGATATACTTGCTGTGCCGCGCTATTTTCAGGTTCTGCTCTTCCAGGCGGACGTTGGCGTCGGTAATCTCGCGCCGGCTCTCTTCCAGATCCTGCGCCATGCGGTTAAAGGAACGGATGAGCATGCCCAGTTCATCGACGGAAGTATCGTTCAGACGCACGCTGAGATCGCCCTTGGCAATGCTCTCCGTGCCCGCGGCCAGGGCCATGATGGGGGCGGTAAGCTCCCGCGCCACGCGGAAGCCGAACCAGATGGCCCCAAGGATAATCAGGGCCGTAAGCACGCCCAGGCTGCTGTACAGCATGAGTTTGAGGGGCTGTTTGATTCTGCGCAGGTTCCGGTATTCTCCGGACCCGCGCACGATGCGGTCGATTTTCGCCTTGAATTCGGGCCCCATGTCCTCGCCCATAACCAGATAGCCGCTTTTTCCACCGTCAACAGCGAGCACGGCGAACACGTAATCGGACTTTGCCCCGGAGGCCAGCACATAGGCAAAGCCCTGCGTCTTCACGTTATTGACGTTCAGATCCTTCTTGGCGGAGTCCCACACATCGCCCGATTCTCCCACAGCATGCCAGTTGCGCTCCTTGCCGTCAGTACCGACGAGTCCGGCGAGTACAAGACGGTACTCCTTGCGCTTGCGCTCAATCACGGTGTCCATGGCCTGGCCGCTCCAGGTAAGGCCGCGCTCCACCACTTCCGTCCTGATATTTTCCGCTTGGCCCACAAGGCGCATCCCGGCTTTTTCGTACATGCCTCGCCCCACGTCGAGGGCGCTCTCCATGGATGTTTCCACCTGGTCCTTGAACCAGAAGTCCATGGAAAGCTGCACGTACTTTGTGGTGACCAGAAACATGAGGGAACACGGCAGAAGGGAAAGGGCCACCATGGCCAGCACCAGGCGGGTGCGCAGGCGGGAACCGAGGGCGCGCCTGCGGCGCTCAAGCAGCAACTTGAAGCCGTTGCGCAGCACCACAAGCAGAATGCCGAGCAACAGCACGAAGTTGACGTTGAACATGACCACAAACAGCGCGTCGCCCGAGCGGAACTGATCGAGCTGTACGGACGTGAGCACCAGCACCACAATAAAGGCGAGGGCCGCAATGATCAGTTCCTGCTGCCGGCGCTTGCGGTCGCGCAAACGTTGCTCCGCAGCGGAAAAGGCCTGCTGTTCCGTCGTTTTGGGAGGGGTATCCTGAACAGGGGGGCGAGACATGGGCACTCCGTCGAATGGGGGCTGCCGCCACCCGCGCCGCCTCATGAGGCAGCGGCAGAATCCGTTCCGGCATCCGCGCCGCTTGCGGAAGGGATTCTATTGCAGCCGGTATTCCAAAATGCGTTCTTCCTTGGGCACCACGTCGGCAGACCAGAACACCAGGCTTTTCTCAAGCCAGGGGGGCACTTCCGCGTGCTGCAGACGCAGGGTGATGATGACGCGGTAGTCAGCGTCTTTGTCGGCCTCTTTCAGCTGTTCCAGAGGGATAAGGGGCAAAACCAGCTTACGCCAGCTGGCGTGCAGAAGACGGGTGAGGTTTCTGTCGCGCAGGGAATCTTTTTTGGCAATGCCGGGAATGGTCACCAAAAAGTCGCGCGTCAAAGGATCATGGCGCAGAGCGGACACGTACACCGTCCCGACCACATGTTTGTTGGCCCAAAGAATACGGCGCTGCTCCATATCGAGCGTGATGGAAAGTTCCAGTACGGCGCCGTCTTTCAGCAGATCCCGCAGCCCATCCTCATCGTCGACGGAAAGGGAAAGATCCACAACCAGAGAGCCGTCTACCGTCTCCAAGGCGGCCTTTTCAACGGCAAAACCTTGCGGAGCGGTCGCCGGAGCAATGCGTGGGAGGGAGAAGCACACACACAGAGCCAACAAGCATATAAAACCGCAGCTTGTGAGGCTGGGGGCGCCCGTGCGTAAACGGCTGGAAGTATGGAGGGTGCTGTTTCTCATGGATAGCGGCGTTTACATCACTCAGGTCGCCTTTCTTTCTCACATCGGGCGGTCCTTGGCAAGGGTGCCTTTCTGCGGGAGTGGGAAAAGAGCCGCATCCGCCCGGGGCGCACGAAGCCGACGTACCGGAAACAACGCCGGCGGAGCGGCCGGCCCGCGACGGACGGACAAAAACCGCGCAGCGCTTACTTGAACGTTCCGAACGTATTGGAAACCAGGGCGGCCAGCAGTTTGCCGGCATACCCGAGGTCAAAACGCCCCTTGTCGGCGCTCAGTTCCTTTGCCGCTTCGATGGGAGATTTGGCGTCGGAATACGGGCGTCTTTGCAGCATGGCGGAAAACGCATCCGCAACCGCCACCAGCCTGCCGAAGCTGCTGATGTCCTTGGTGTGTTGCGGATAGCCCTTGCCGTCAAGGCGCTCATGGTGTTCGAGAATGGCTTCCCGCACGGCGCCGGAGGTCTGATCGAGCTTTTGCATGATCTTGTAGCCCACCAGCGTATGCGGAGGGATTTTATCCTTCTCGTCCTGCTTCAGGGGCGTGGTTTTGCCGGTAATAAAGGCGGGCACCTTGGCCATGCCCACATCGTGCAGAAGGAGAGCCAGGGCTGCCTGGTCAAAGTCCTTGCGCCGCAGATCCTCCGGCGTCTTGCCGTCGGTAAGAAGCCACAGCCCCACGCCAAAAGTGTTCAGGGAGTGCTGGGCCAGGGAATACTCTCCCCGGAACAGGCGGCGCACAAACAGCTTGGCGCGGTGCAGATCCGCCCAGAGATATTCCGTCACCACCATAAGATCGGTATACAACAGGTCAAAAACCGGGCGTACCGGCTGCTCGAAAAAGTCGATGAGCCGCTGCTCCAGGGCCTTGAGGCAGATATCGGCGACTTCCGACTCCTTGAGATTCTGGTCCACCAGCACAAGATCGAGCTGTTTGACGATGTGCTGCGAGTATATCATGTGATCGGAGCGGGAAACGAACAGATCCCCTTCCTCGCAGAGCCGCTGTACTTCTTCCACCTGTTCGTTGGAAAGGCGGGTGCCCTTGCGCGAATAGCACATCAGTTGCGCTATTTCGTTATTGAGGACGAACAGATCCAGCGGAGGCCGGTACTTGGGAAAACTGCCCAGTATGGCCCCGCTGATCTGGTAGTACTCTTCGGAAATATTCTCGGGTATGGCCGTCTGTTTCGCCATGCTGCCCTATTTTCTGTAGATTTTTACAAGGTTGGTGCCACGCGCCGGTTCTCCGTACCGGGGCTGCCCGGCGGTGATCACAACATGGGAACCGGGCAGAAACCGGGGCGTTGAATCCACAAAAAATTCCGCGCGTTCCAGGTGGCCTGGCATGCTTTCTTCCACAGGGCAAGGCGTCACTCCCCAGGAGAAGTTGAGGTGCCGCAGCGTCGTATAGTCGGGCGTGAGCACAAAAATGGGCTGTCGCGGGCGCTGGGCCGCAAGACTGCGTCCCGATCCGCCGCTCATGCTGTGAGCCACAATGGCGTCCGCCCCCACTTTTTCCGCCAGAAGGCAGGCCGAGTACGAAAGGAAGTCCGGGGTGCTCTCCGTATCCAGCAGAGGGGCCAAAGGCTTTCTTTCCGCCAGCAGCGTTTCCGCTTCTTCCGCGATACGCCCCATAAAGCTGACCGCTTCCGTGGGGTAATTGCCCATGGCCGTTTCTTCGGACAGCATGACGCAATCCGCCCCGTCAAGCACGGCGTTGGCCACGTCCGTCGTTTCCGCGCGGGTGGGCGCGGGGTTGTTCACCATGGAGAGCAGCATCTGGGTCGCCACGATAACGGGCTTGTTGGCCTTGTTGCAGGCGGCGATGATACGTTTCTGCATGGTGGGCAGCATGGGCAGCGGGCACTCGATGCCCAGATCGCCCCGAGCCACCATGATGATGTCGGTCACGGCCAGAATTTCATCCAGCCTGTCCACGGCGTTTTGCCGCTCCAGCTTGGCGCAGATGGGAACATTGCGCCCGGCGCCCTTGATGATGGCGCGGGCTTCCAGGATGTCTTCCGGGGTCTGCACGTAGGAAAGCGCTACGGCGTCCACGCCGAGACGCAGCCCTTCCGTCAGATCCACCTTGTCCTTGTCCGTCAGGGCGGGCATTTTGATGGACTTGCCGGGCAGAGCCAAACCCTTGCGCGAGGTGACGAGGCCGGAATTGGCAGCCTCCACGATAAACCCGCCGGGAGCCTTTTCAGTCACGATAAACTGCAGGGTGCCGTCGGCCAGCACAAGCCGGTCGCCTTCTTCCAGGCCGTCGAGGATCTCGTGCTTATCAAAGGGGATAAAGGGAATGTCGATGGCGACCACGGGACGTTTGGGGCCGAGCAGGGCCTTGCCGCCCTTTTCGAACTGTATGGTGCCCTCGTCCAGCATGCCGATACGGATTTTAGGCCCCGCAAGATCCTGCAGAATGGTGATGGGAATGCCGTGCTTGATTTCCAGTTTGCGGATATTATCGATAATCTCCACAAACTGGGAGGCATCGCCATGCGAAAAGTTGAGGCGGAGGATGCGCGCCCCGGCCATAATGAGGCGGGAGAGCATCTCCGGTGACCAGCAAGCCGGGCCCAGAGTGGCTATAATTTTTGTTTTCATGGAATAGACTAGTGCCTGATTTAGGGCTTTTGTCAAGTGAGTTACAGAATATACGCAACAGTGCAGCCTATACGAACCCTCCCGCAAAAAAGCCGGAAAGGGGCAGATGAAGGTGCCCTATTGCAACCAGGCCCCCTACTTCCACTCCTCTTTGGTAAACGGCGGTTCCGCGCTGAATTGCGCCTTAATCAGCTCTTTCTCCGGCACTTCCAGGAGCTCTGTGTGGGGAAAGTTATCGCCGAACAGCCAGAAGCTGCCTTCCGCAAATACAATGTCTTGAGCAATGAAATTATCCTCTCCTGCCTTTGATTCCATTACATGCCAGAAATAGGTGGAACTGCCCGGTTTAAACTTGACGATACCCGGCCCGTCATCAAAAAGAAGCGCGAACCAGCCATCGGGCAAGGCAATAATCTTACGGGAAGAAAGGACATCGGGGAGCACAAAGTACCCTACCAGGGCGGCTTCCTTCCCCGGCTTAAGGTGCATGATGCGGTAAGGCCGGTGAACATCGTCTTCCCGGGGGATAACCTCTTCCACCACAAAAAAGTCGTCGCCTACGATGTACGATCGCGCGCTCTCTCCCTTCACTCCCTGAGGGAACACAGGGCGATAGACGGCAACGTCCGTGTACTCCGTACCGTTGTATGTCTTGAAC
>JAVBTB010000012.1:0-44321 GCA_031556355.1 Desulfovibrio sp.
AACAGCAAGCGGTCGCCATGGCGGTTGAGGATGGTTTCGTAAGGGACGAGTTTCGTGCCGAAAACTTCCTGGCTATGGGCAACTGGGGTACATAGTGATTTTGCTCAGGTTGATATTATGAGGTGAGTTCTAGAAAAAAAATTTTTCATCCGCCCTTTGAAATATGCACTTATATACAGTAGGCAGGATAAATGCCATGCAAAATATCACACTTGAATATATAGTGTCGTTATTTTCAGCATCTTACGATGCAATTTTTAAAGAACTATCAACGATATGCAATGAACATACTGCAACACTTTCATCTTTTTCACAAAAAATTCTGCATGGAAAATTCAAAAGCTATTATGGCGTGCAAAATATTATTGATGAAATATTGAAAAGCAATACATATTCACCAAGAGAAAAAGAATTGCTGATCAAAGGAATGATATGTTATGTAGTAATAGAAAATGCAAATTCAGGTGAATACAAAAAAATAACAAATAATATTTACGCTCAATTTATTGATAGATTGCACATTGTATTTAAAAATGTTGAAAATCGCGAACAGGAATACTTCATCCGCTGCCATGACAGACTGCTTAAAGATGTTGGAGTAGCCACAAAAAAACTTATTTCATGCAGACTTCTTCTCTTTGATCTGACAGCAATCCCGCGCCGGTATATTCTGTCGAGTCCCAAACTAATACTTTTCCTTGTAACAATGGGTGGATATACCAATATCTTGGAAGATCATCTTGACGATGAATATCTTGCTGAATTTTCTGAGAAAGGGTGGGAGCACTCTCACCTTCTTTTGGCTGAATACCTTCAGGCTCACCCAAGCATCAGAGGGATGTCGGCTAAGTCCTGGTTTTATGATCCGGAGCTTAAGCGTGTGACGCCGCATTTAACATTTCTTGCGGACATGCGTCTTCAGAACGGAGCAAAACGATTCAAGATGGAAACATCGCAGAGCGATTTTAGCAATGCTTTGGCCAAATCAAAGAGCAGGCGTGCGTTATGGGAAAAAGGGCAGTATACGCCGCAAGGGTACATGTTGCTGTGGCCGGCAAAGGATGTGATTTCTTGGGCCAAAAAGGTGGTGACGAAGCATGAACAAGCGCAAGCTTAAATTGTGCATGTTGGCCGTGTGTAAAGCGTGCGGCTTGTTTGCCCTGGTACGGCGAGGAACGCGTTCTCAATTGAGAATTCTGTGTTACCACGGGTTTTCGGTGGGAGAGGAAAGCCGGTGGAGCGGCGGCATCATGATGAGCCCCGAAGTTTTGCGCCGCCGCCTTGCGCTGCTGCGAACCGGTGGATATCCCGTTCTGCCGCTTGATGATGCGGTGAAAAGACTAAAACAAGGAACATTGCCGGCAAATTCCGTTGCTATCACCATTGATGATGGATTTCAAACCACATATACTGTGGCCCATGATATTTTTCAGGAATTCTCGTTCCCATATACTGTATATGTCACAACATATTACAGCGATAAAGACATTCCAATAATAAATCTTATACTTTCTTTCGCATTATGGAAGACGAAGCGTAAAGAGATAAATACAAATTTCATGATGAGAGACGAAATATTTGACATATCTTCTGATAAAGGCAAGAAGAATCTTTTTGAATTCGCCTTCGCCACTATAGATACAATAAAAAATATTGATGTAAAAAAAGAGATGTTAGCAAAATTGTTAGAGAATCTAGACCTTGATGTATCCGATATACTTTCAAGAAATACCCTTAAGGTTCTTACATCTGAACAAATACGCGCTCTTTCCAATGACGGCGTCGCCATTGAAATGCATACGCATCGTCACAGATTTCCAGAGGATCGGCAGTTGCTGCATAGTGAATTAGCGACAAATCAAAACCGCTTGCATGCCATAACGGGTAAAACTCCGACCCATCTTTGCTACCCGAGCGGAGAGTATTATGTGAGCGCACTCCCTTTTCTTGAGGAATTCGGCATCGCAAGCGCCACGCTGGCTGAAGAGGGGCTTAATAACAGTGCGACGAACCCTTTGCTGCTCAAACGATTTCTGGATGCGGAAACCCTCGCCGATCTTGAGTTTGAGGCATACCTTTCCGGATTTACTCCGTCTATTAAGCGTATCTGCGGCTTGTAAGGCGAAAAGTTATTCCCCTGATTTTCCTAATGACGGGGCCCCATAAAAAGCCGCCTTGGAGACTTTAAGTTTACAACTATTTTGTCCTTCCACAACTTTTGTAAGATGAAAATAAAGTTCTTAACTAAAAAATAAAGTTGTTTACTGATATTCTCTTTGCTATCCTTTGCTGAAGGTATAGCAAGGAGCATTTTTTATGGCTCGTAGCGAATATTCCCCTTCAGAGGTTCTGTTTCAAAGGTGGATCAAGGAAGGGCGCGGCCAAGGGAGAGGACACCACTATAAACCTTGGCTAACGGTGAGAGACGTGCCTTCGCAAGGGCGTTCCCATCGGCTCTTTGGATTTAAGTCCCAACGTACCATCACCTGATATGTCCTGCTTGCAGGTTTCAATCCACGCTCCCGCGCGGGGAGCGACTCGTGCGTTTGCAGGCGTACGCCCAGGCGCTGGCAGTTTCAATCCACGCTCCCGCGCGGGGAGCGACGTCGTAAGTTTGTTGTGCGGCCTGCCCTGGATCAGTTTCAATCCACGCTCCCGCGCGGGGAGCGACATTTATCGCGGTGTGCCATCAAAGTATAAGCGGTCCTTCCGGATCATAGGCGGACTTTGCCCCGACGTGTTCCACCCGTTTTTTCCAGTTCGCGCCCAAATAGTAAAAGCGCAGGCTGTCCTTTTGCTCATCCATGCAGGCTGTCAGCTTGGCCCGTAGCGCGGTCCACTGGGCCGGGTCTACCAGGCATTCAAATACGGAAAACTGCACGCGCTGTCCCCAGTTTTCACAATGCTTGGCAAGTCGGCGAAGCCGCTTCTTTCCTGCCGGATCTTGAGTGTTTACATCATAGCTGACTAAAACCATCATAGCGTCACCGTATCACAAAGGGCGGGTATGCCTCCAGATCGCCCCGTATATGCCGGGCGAGCAGGCGGGCCTGGTTATGCCACACAAGGCCTATAGGCATCCGCTCTTGCAGAAAGGGGTGTTCCACTTCTTCCCGCTTGCGCTCCTGCCAGGCCACAATCACGTCTTTACGGGTCGCGTCATCCATAATCACCGCGCCCGATTCCGTTTTCTTGAATCCTTTTGCCTTGACCTGGCCCCGGTTGATAAGAGTACAGGCGAGCCTGTCGGCCAGATACGGCCGGAATTCCTCCATCATATCCAGGGCAAGACTTGGCCGGCCCGGCCGGTCTCGATGCAGAAAACCCACCGCCGGGTCCAGACCGCAAGGTTCCAGGGCGCTGCGTAGATCATGAGCCAGCAAGGTATAGAGAAATGAAAGCAGACAGTTGACGGCATCAAGAGGAGGACGCCTGTTGCGTCCCGCAAATTGAAATGCGGGATCGGCATTGGCGATGAGTAAATGGAAGGCGCCGAAATAGGCGTTGGCGGCTTCGCCTTCAATACCCCGCACCACGTCGAGAGGCAGGTCGGGCTGCATCCGTGCCATGCAGGCGGCCAGTCGGGTACAGGCGGCATCAAGCCCGGGGGCTGGCCGCTCACGGGCTGTACGCAACAACACGGTGCGGCAGTTGGCTATTTTCCCTATGGTGATGGCGCGTGCGATGTTTGCGGAAGCTTCAGGGTTGTCGGCCATGCGGTATCCCTGCGGCCGCCACCAACATATCGGAGGATATCTCTCCAAGGCATCTCTGTCGGCATATATGGTATAATAAATATACCTTGCTATACATTTCGTGACAGAAAATTTTTTAACCATATGGTTGACTTTTGTTATCATTTACAATATTCCTCTTCTCGCAGGAGGTGGATTTGCAACACGCCCTTTCCTACTTGCCGCCACGCCGCATGGCCAAGTCCAAGATCAGGCTGATCGAAGCCGGGGTCCGCCTGTTCACAAGCGAAGCCGGCAGGAGCCCGACCACGCGGGAACTCGCAGCGGAAGCTGGGGTGAACCACGCGCTGATCAGCTATCATTTCGGCGGGATGGCGGACTTGATGGAAGCGGTTGTGGAGCGGTGTATCCACGACCTGAGAGGCATGTTCGTCCCGGAGCTGGAAATGTTTGAAGCGCGGGTAAGCAAGAGTGCCCCGGAGGAGCTTGCGCCGCTTCTGCATGAGTGTACCGCCAGGCTCCTGGCTATCCTCGCGGGCCCTAAGGGCGCGGCCTTGCTCCGGGCGTTGAGCAGCCCGGAATCTTCCGCGGTGCATGGGATTTACGGCCGCTTCAGCGATCAGGTGCTGGAACCGTTGCACCACGCGTTTGCGGCAGCGGCGGCAAAAGCGCGGGGGGTGCCGGAAGAATCGCTGGAGGCCGTCGTTCTCGCGCAGTGCATGCTCGCCCAGGGGATGTCCTTTTTCCGGGGTGCGCGGCCGGTGCTGCACCGGTTGGGCAAAGAATCGTTCGCGGACGGCGAAATGCGGGAGATAAGCCGGATCGTTGCCGGAGCCCTATGCCGGACGGCCGGTATGTCCGAATAGCGGGAAAATTTTTTTCGCCCTTTTTGAAAATGACTTTCTTTATCTTACTAAACACACGAGGTATCCATGTCCCTCTCCATGCCCGCCCGGTTGCTGCCGCCCCATGAAAAAAAGGCTGACGGCGCCACTGCGGGGAGTAAAAAAGGCCTGAATATACTGCCTGAAGACATGCATATGCCGACGGCGAAGTACTTTGCCAACATTACCGATGATCCGCTGGCCGGTGCGTTTGATCGTAAAACGGCCGTCCACGCAGGGATGAGCGGCGATCGCGCCGAACTTGCGGACATTCCCGGCGTGCTGGAACGGCTGCGCGCGGCCCCCCGCAAGGGGCAGGCCGCCGCCTACGTGCACCTGCCGTACTGCGAAAGCAAATGCCTGTATTGCGGATTTTTCGGCGGAAAATACACGAAGGAAGCCGGGGCGGCGTATGTGGAAGCACTTATCCGGGAAGTGGAGTCCGAACGGCACTTCCTTTCCACCACCTCCGCCCCCATCAACGCGTTGTACCTTGGCGGAGGCACCCCCACCGCCATGCAGGCGCAGGAGCTGACGCGGCTGCTGCGCGTTCTGCGTTCCGCCCTTCCCCTTGCCAACGACTGCGAAATTACCGTTGAGGGGCGCATCCACAATTTTGACGAAGCGAAAATGGAAGCCTGCCTGGAAGGGGGTGCAAACCGCTTTTCCCTGGGCGTACAGAGTTTCCATACGGAAATTCGCCGCCGCCTCGGCCGCATCGCAACCGGGGAAGAAGTCTGCCGCCGTCTGGAAACACTGGCCTCTTACAACCATGCCGCCGTCGTCATCGATCTGATCTACGGCCTCCCCGGCCAGACCGTGGAGCACTGGGAAGAAGACATCCGTACCTTTCTCGGGCTGCCGCTGGACGGGGTTGATCTCTACCAGTTGAACATATTCCCGGGGAGCGCCCTGGCCAAAGGCATAGCGGCCGGTTCGCTGCCGGGGACGGCGTCGCTGGCCGAGCAGGGGCGTTTTTTTGAACGCGGCGTGACCGTGATGCAAAACGCCCGCTGCCGCCGGCTTTCCATGAGCCACTGGGGGCGTACGGCGCGCGAGCGGAACCTTTACAATCCCATGGCCAAGGGTCGGGCCGACTGCCTGCATTTCGGGGCGGGCGCGGGCGGTTCGCTCCATGGCTGGTTCATGTTCAATGACTCCAACGTGGAGGAGTACCTTCGGCGGTGTAACAGCGGGGAAAAGCCGGTCGCCATGCTGACGGCGCCGCCGGAGGATCTGGAGGTTCTGCGCGTCATTCTGGGGCAGATGGAACATTGCCGTCTGAACCTGGACGACCTGAGCGCCGTTCTTGCCCGCGCTCCGGCGCGCGCGCGTTCCGACGCCCGCGTTCTCTATGCGCCCCTTTTGGATAACTGGAAGGAAGCGGGGCTTGTCGCCCAGGATGGCCCCTGGGTGGAACTCACGCTTGCCGGACAGTTCTGGCAGGTCAACCTTTCACAAGCGCTCATCGGCTGGCAACGCCGCGTGAGCGAGGAGTAAGCACGAATGCATCTGCGACATGCATATCCACTCAAATCCTTTTTGCTTGCGTTTTCCATCATGGCGCTGGTCGCCGTGACGGGTGTCCCGGCCGGGGCGGAAGCGGCTGAAAGCCCCTCCTCCCTGTCCGGCGGCGATGAGAACAAGCCCCGAAAACAGCATACCCCCACCGGGGAAGGCGCGCAACCCGGAGCTGCCGGAACGTCCGGCAAGGATCCGGTGATGCTGCGGGACATCACGGTCACGGCGACGCGCACCGAGCGGGAGGTGTTCGACGTCCCCTCGTCCGCAGCGGTTGTCGATCAAAAAGCGATGGAGCGCGAACCCCAGCTTACCATCGCCCAGCAGTTGCAGGATATTCCCGGCATCCAGGTGACTGACGGCGGCATCGGCGGCGGCGCGAAACGAATAAGCATACGCGGAGAAAGCGCCGCGCGGGTGCTGGTACTCATCGACGGCATGAAAATCTCTGAGCAGAAGTCCATGGACGGCAGCATGATCATGATCGATCCCCTCAACGTGGAACGGATCGAGGTGATCAAGGGGCCGGGTTCGGTGCTCTACGGCTCGGAGGCCATCGGCGGGGTGGTGAACATCATCACCAAAAAGGGCGGGACAAGGCCTGTTCAGGCCACGCTGGCCATGACCGGCGATACCTCCAACAAGTCCGTCATGCCGTATGCATCCTTGTACGGGTCTTACAACGGGTTCAATTACCGCGTTTCCGGCGATTACATTGACGCCGGGGACAAGCGCGGCGGTTCGGGGCGTATCCCCAATACCGGCTATATGGAGACGAATCTTTCCGCCTATCTCGACTACAGCTGGGACAAGGGGAAGATAGGCGGAGGCTATGACCACTACTGGAGTTCCAACGAAATACCGGGGGTCACGGACACGGCCTCGGAATTTTCCATGACCCGCGGCGGCGCAACCACCAAGTATGTGGGCCAGGCCACGACCGCTATTGAGCTCGATCTGCCCAAATGGACAAGGGACCGCTACTACGGCTTTCTGGAACTGCGCAAACTTTCCGAAAACCTTCAGCGGGTGAACCTTACCGGCTATTACCAGAACACGGTCAAGGATTTCGTCAACAACATCCATGTGGTCGCCAGCGGCACAAAGGTGGTGCCGCCCCCACCGCCGGGTTCCTGGAGCATGGACATGACAACCAGGCCATTCACCCACAACGACCAGGACAGCTACGGGGCCAATTTGCAGACCGACTGGACGTTCGGCGATCACTATATCATCGCCGGGGCCGATTACCTGTACGATAAGCTCGACGCCTATAGCCGCACCGAGACCAGGGGATGGGGCCAGCCGGTGCCGGGGCCTCCCTTCCCCATCTCCATGGATAGCGACACCTACTACTCCTATAAGGGGCATCAGGGTACCCTCGCCCTCTTCCTCCAGGATGAATGGACCTTCCATCCGGACTGGACTCTGACCGCCGGTCTGCGGCAAACCTGGATCAAGTCCGCCCTGGACGACACCAATGACGATCGCCTGGACGAAACAAGCAGTTCCGACAACCATCTGGTGGGGAGCCTGGGGCTCGTCTATTCCGGGCTGCAGGACTGGCGCTTCCGGGCTCTGTATTCGCAGGGCTACCGCTATCCCCTCCTCAATCAACTGTACATCGGCACTTCGCACGGCAGCAGCGGCTACGCCTATCCCGACCCGAACCTCAAGCCGGAAACCTCGCAGAACTTTGAGGTGGGCGCGCGATACGACGCCAACGGGTTCTCGGCGGATCTCGCCCTGTTCTACAGCATGGCCGAAGACTACATTACCAACCGCAAGATTCCCGGCACCAGTGACTCGCAGTTTCAGAACGTGGATTCCGCCGATACCTACGGCGCGGAACTCACCCTGGGGTACACCTACGAATCCTGGGGGCTGACGCCGTATATAAGCGGCGCTTATCTGCACCGCACTATGGACGACGACGGCGGGGCCATCGGCAAAACCTCCAACACCGGCGACCCCAGATGGACCGGCCGTGCGGGGCTTCGCTGGGAACATGACTTCAGTCCTGCCCTGAATGTGCACACGGACCTGTACGGCCGCTTCGCGGCTCGGTCCAAGGAAGATCTGACCGACGGCACGACGGAAAAACACGGCGGCTGGGGCACGGCCAACTTTGCCGTGGGCGCGCGGTTTGGCGAAGAGCGCAACCTCTTTGTGGATCTGAACCTCAACAACCTGTTCAACAAAAAATACACCCCGGCGGCGAGTACTGTGGAAGACCCCGGGTTCCACGCCGTACTGCGGATGGGAGTGGAGTTTTAACCTTCGGCTGACGCGGGAGGGAGGCTCTCCCTCCCGCGCATAAAGAGGTGCGTATGCCGGATATCACATTGCTCGAATGCCCGGAACTTACCGAGGAGCGCTGCTCCGCCATGGTGGATATCTATAACTCCCTGGGATGGGGGCCGGTAACCCGGCAAAAGATTGCCTCCGCCTATGCGAACACGCCCTATTATATCCTGGCCGAGGCTGGCGCGTCGGTTATCGGGTTCCTGCGGGCGTTCAGCGACGACGTGTATGTTTCCTGGCTCGCGGAAATCGCCTTGGCCGCTCCCTTTCAGGGACAAGGCGTCGGCCGGGCCATGCTCCAGGCCATGGACAGGCGCTTTGCGCACACGGCTGTCTACAGCGAGGCCCTCTACGACAGTGCGGCGTTTTTGCAGAAATGCGGCCTCGCTTCCCGTTCCGCCCTTACCGCCTGCGCACGCCGGAGCCTCGTACCATGAACGCGGCGCACACAACCACTGCGGACACGCTTGCGGGAGCAACCACCCCGGATGCGGCTCCCGCCCGTAAACCTTACTGGAGCACGCGGGAACTGGTGACCATCGGGGTGTTTGCCACGGTCATCAAGGCATCCACCATCATGGTGGCGTACATGGGCGGCGGCATGAACCCCGTTACCCTGGCCGCCAAGAACTGCCTGTACGCCACGCTGATGATCGTGCTGCTGCACAAAGTGCCGCGAGCCTGGACCATGACCCTGGCCGTAAGCATGACCGCCCTGGTTTCCCTGCTGCTCATGGGGCAGGGCATTCTGCACGCCCCGGCCGCCATCGTCGCCTGCCTGCTGGGCGAAGGGGCCATCCGCGCCCTGGGCGGCTACGGCAGCACCCGCAATATCGTCATCGGCGTTCTGATTGCCGAACTTGCCGCCAAAGCCGCCGGGCTCGGCATTTCCTGGCTGGTCATGCGCGAGCAGCCGGGAATGCTCGTGACCGCCACGGTGTTTGTGATTATCGGCGCCACCGGCACCTTTCTCGGCAGTTTTACCGGCGTGCGTTTCATGAAGGAGCTGCGCCATGCAGGCATCATTTCTCAATAGGCGGGACGACACCTTTGCCGCCGGGCTGGACGTGCGGGCAAAGCTCCTGCTCTGCGTAGCGGGCTCCCTTGCCGCCATCATCCTGTCCTCGCCGCTCAGCCTCGGGTTTCTCGTTATCCTGAGCACGGCTCTGGCCCTCGGCGCGGCGCGGCCCCTTACCATACTGAAAGTTTATCTGTTCAGCACGCTCATGATGCTGTTCGCCCTCGGCTGTTCGGCCCTTATCGGCCTGGCCGTTCCCAATCTTATGCGCTGGAACGCCTTCAGCCTGTCCGTACCCTTTTTGCGTATGCTCATATCCGTCAACCTGCTGTTGACCCTTGCCCTTTCCACCCCGGTACAGGATCTCTTCGCCCGCCTGCAGCAGGCCCGTTTGCCGGGCTGGATCCAGATCCCCCTGTCCGTGGCGATCCGGTTCATTCCCACCTTTCTTGGGGATTGCGGGCAGATACGCGACGCCGCCCGGCTGCGCCCCGGCAGAGGAGTGACCGGCCTGTGGCGGGGCCTGGCCGTTCCCCTGATTTTCCGGATGCTGTATTCCGCCGACGATCTGGCCATGGCCGCCGAGCTCAAAGGCATCAGCGCCGCGAGCCGCGCGCGGCGCGCGGCCCTTCCCGCCATGAAGGCGCGGGATTGGTCGGTGCTCGGCGCAGCGTTTCTGGCAGTAAGCGCGGCTGCCGCACTGCAATATTTCGGCCCGAACTTCCGGCCGCTTCCCATGTGAGTTTGTCATGCTGCGATTTACCTCCGTCTCCTACACCTATCCCCATGCCGCAGGCCCCGCCGTGCGGGATATCACCTTCAGTCTCGCCCCGGGCGAGGCCGTGCTCTGCACGGGCCGCAGCGGCTGCGGCAAATCCACCCTGACCCGGCTGGCGAACGGTCTGGCTCCGCACGCTTTGCACGGCGCCATGAGCGGCGAGGTACGGGTCGCCGGAACCAGCACCCTGGATGTGACCCCGGCGGAACTGGCCCTGCGCGCGGGCACCCTGTTTCAGGATCCGGAACGCCAGTTCTTCGCCCTGACCGTGGGGGACGAACTGGCCCTGGCCCTGCAATGGCGGGGATGGGATGCCGGGAGGATAGAACGGGCGGTTATGGAAAGCGCCCGGCTGCTCGGCATCGAAAAGCTTCTGGAACACACCATCTTCGGCCTGTCCGAAGGGCAGAAGCAGAAGGTGGCCCTGGCTTCCCTGCTGGCCGCCCGGCCCGGCCTGCTCGTGCTGGACGAGCCCACCGCCAACCTGGACCCGGAATCCACGGAAGAACTGACCCGGACCCTTACCGGGCTGAAACAGCAGGGGATCGCCCTGTTCATTGTGGACCACCGCCTGCACTGGATGCGCGCGCTGGCCGACAAGGTGCTGGTACTGGATGACGGAGGGCTCGCGGCGGAAGGGCCGTTTTCCCTGCTGGATGACGCCGCCCTGCGGGAAAGGCACGGGCTGCGGGATGCCGAGGTGCCGGACCAGCGCGAAGCACTGCCGGAAATGCGGCCGTCCGGCGCTTCCGACTTCTTCGCCTGTGAGGGGCTTTCCTTTGCCTATCCCAAGGGGGGCCAAGTCTTTGAAAAGATGCAGCTGTCCTTTGTCCCCGGCCGCATCACAGCTCTGGTGGGGGAAAACGGCGCGGGCAAGACCACGCTGGCCCGTCTGCTTACCGGGCTGGAGCGCCCGCAAAAGGGAAGCGTACTGGCCGGAAAAGAGAAGGTGCAGCCCCGCCGCCTTGCACACCACGCCCAAGTGGTGCTGCAGAATGCCGGGCATCAATTGCGCATGCGCAGCGTCGCCGCCGAACTGGAGGACGCCGCGCACGGCATCCTCACGGGGCCGGAGCGGACGGCCGCCGTGCGCGCCTGTCTGGACGACTACGGACTTGCCCCGCTTGCGGAGCGGCACCCGCAATCCCTGTCCGGCGGGGAAAAACAACGCCTTGCCGTGGCCTGCGCGGCTATTCGCAAGCCGCGGATGCTCATTCTGGATGAGCCCACCAGCGGCCTGGACGGCGAAAATATGCGCCGCATGGCGACAAGCATGCGACGGGCTGCCGCGGACGGGGCCTGCCTGCTGGTCATTACCCACGACCTTGAACTTATGCGTCTGGTATGCACGGAAAAAATCGTACTGCACAAATACACGGGAGAACCCACGCAATGACTGCACCTGTTACGTACACGGATGAGGCCCTCCGCGCCCTGGTGGCGGAAAAGCTGGCTGAAGAGCCCAATTTCATGCCGCAGACCCTGGCGGAGACGCTGGGTGTCCCGGTGCGCCGCATTACCGAGGCCTTGCCGGACGATATGCGTTCCCGCGCGCCGGGCGACGCCTTCCTTCCGATCTGGGAAGCCATGACGGAGTGGGAGAAAGTCACCTTTATGGCGAGCACGCCCGGGGCCATCCTGGAAATTCCCTGCCGCCTGCCCAAGGGTAAAAACGGGCACGGTATGTACAACCTGATGGACAGGAGCAGCCCCCTGTGCGGGCATCTGCTGCCGGCCAAAGTGGATTCCATCTGGTTCGTCTCCAAGCAGGTCTTCGGCCTGGAAAGCCATTCCGTGCAGTTCTATGACGCGGCGGGCAACCAGTGCTTCGGCGTCTACCTCGGGCGGGACGAAAAGCGGCAGATTATCCCCTCGGTCAAGGAAGGCTTTCTGTCCCTCAAGGCGCAGTACTCCGGAAACCGCTGCAAAAACGGTGGACCTTGCTGCTGCAAAGGAGCCCAGGCATGAAGACTCTTGTCGTTTACTCCAGCCGCACCGGCAACACACGCATGATCGCCGAGGCGGTCCATTCGGCCATGCCCGAGGGTACGGATATTTTTCCGGTGCAGGACGCGCCCGATCCCTCCGGCTATGATGTCATCGCCCTCGGCTTCTGGGTGGACAAGGGCGCGCCTGATGACGCCATGGCCCGCTATATGGACCGGGTGCGGGGAAAATCCGTGGGGCTGTTCGGCACTCTCGGAGCCTGGCCCGATTCCGACCACGCCCGCGAGTCCATGCAAAAGGCGGTCGAGCGCGTGCCCGGCAACCGGGTGCTCGGCACCTTTATCTGCCAGGGCAAGGTTGATCCTAAACTGCTGGCGGCCATGGCCAAGATGGGCGGCGGCAACCCGCATCCCATGACCGAAGAACGCAAGGCCCGCATTGAGGAAGCCGCCAAACACCCGAATGAAGCGGATTGCGATGCGGCGCGGAAGGTCTTTGCCGACATTGTGCGGCAGTTGGAGGCGCCATGCGCGTCATGACCGTGGCTGAGATGGAAGCCGCCATTGCCCGCTGCAACTGGGCAACCATATGTTCGGTGACCCCGCAGGGGTTCCCCTACGCCATTGAAGCGACGCCGTTTTATATGGACGGCTGCCACTGCTTCATGATCAATCCGCGCGGCGTCACCTGGGAGAACATACAGGAAAACCCCCATGTCTTTCTCAAGTATACCCTGGCCAACGCGGATCTTTCCCTGTGGGCGGGCGTTTCCTGCTTCGGCACGGGGAGGTTCGTCATCGACGCGACAGCCGTGCGCGAAGGCTGGCGGCTGCTCGGCGACGTGATGCGCACGGACTATTCCCGCGCCGCGGACAGCTTTGCCAGGCTCAAAGACCGCTCTCCCCTCTTTTGTGTGGAGGTGGTGAAAACAACCGGCCGGTGCAGTGCGGCAAAAAACGGAGTTCTGGATCTGGAGGGCTTTGACGGCAGCCGGGAAAGAGTTCCGGGAGAGGCCGTATGAACGCCATTATCCATGCGATCCTGCAGGCGACCATCATTTCCCAGTGCGTACTGGTCTTTCTTGTCCTCATGTCCCTGGTGAGCTGGGCCTGCATGGCCGGCAAGTGGATGGCCCTGCGGGTCGCGCAGCGGCTGACCGCCAGGGATATGGATATCTTTGAGGAGCAGGAGGATTTCCACACCGCGCTCAAGATGGTGGAAAAGGAAGCCTCCTCGCCTTTTTACTGCATCGCGCGGCGCGGCATCAAGGAATTCAACCGCACCCGCAAGGTCAATGACGCGGATCTGCGCAAAGAAACCGTCCAGCGCTCCCTGCAGCACGGCATTGCCGTGGAAATGGGCAGGCTGTCCTCGCATCTGTCCCTGCTGGCGACAACGGCCAATACCGCGCCGTTTATCGGCCTGTTCGGCACCGTCTGGGGCATCATGAGTTCCTTCCAGGCCATTGCGCAGATGAAAAGCGTCTCTCTGGCCACAGTGGCCCCCGGCATCGCCGAGGCGCTCATCGCCACGGCGGTGGGGCTGTTCGTCGCCATACCCGCCTCCATGGGCTACAACATGTTCAAGGCCAGACTGAATACCATCCAGGGGCGCTGCCATAACTTCGCGGGCATGTTTCTGAACCGCCTGCAGTATGAAATGGCGGAACACCCCGAAGGGCTTGCGTTTGCAACATCAGACCAGTGCGGCTGTAAGGAGGACTGACATGGGAAACGCGCAATCGCCCGGCGATGACTTCGCCTCTGAAATCAATGTCACCCCTTTTGTGGATGTCATGCTTGTGCTGCTGATCATTTTCATGGTCGCGGCCCCCATGATGACCGAAGGCCTCGCGGTGGAACTGCCCAAAGTCAAGACCGCCGAGGTGCTGCCCACGGAAAAGGACCATCTGATCCTGACCATCAAGGGCGACGGCGGCCTGTTTCTGGATGAAACCCCGGTGGAAGCCGCCGGGCTGGAAGAGGTGCTCAAGGCCGTGGTCGTGACTCCGCAGAAGCAGCTCTTTCTGCGGGCGGACAAGCAGGTGCCGCACGGCACGGTCATGGAGGTCATGGGGTATATCCGCGCGGCCGGGGTTGAGAAAGTAGGCATGGTGGCGGAATCCGCCGCTTCCGAACCGTCCGGGAAAGACGGAGCCGTGCCTGCCGGTACGCATGCCTCGGGGATGTAGCCATGCCCCCTTCCCGGCGCCTTCTGTCCTTACTGTTTACTGTCGGACTGCACGGGGTGCTGACAGGAGCATTGCTGCTCGCTCCGCAGCAGGGGACTTCAGCGCCGGATACCGTCTACCAGATCTCTCTGGGGGAGGTTCCTATAGCGGCCGGGGTGGGCTCCTGCGCTCCGTCCGCGCAGGGGGAAAACCCGCCTCTTCCGGCAGTTGCCGAAACGCAGCCGCAGCCCGAACCGTCGCCTCCTGTGACGGAGCCCACGCCGCCCGTCCCGCCCGAACCTGAAAAAACGGTCATCAGCGCAAAAAAAGCCGCCGTACCTGAAAGGAGGCCGAACACCCCTCCCAAACCGGCCCCCCGCCCTCAGGCGATCAGACCACCGACGGCTCCAGCCGAAGCGGCCCCCGCCTCCCAAACGGCAACATCAGGATCCGGAGATGTCGGCACCAACGCCGGCTCGGAAAGCGGCTCGCGTAATGTGGACGGGCTTGCCGCCTATAGCGCGGATACGGTGGACCAGATTCCGGCCATCGCGCGCAAGGTGATGCCCGACTACCCAACCAAAGCCCGGCGTCTGGAGATGCAGGGGCGGGTGATCGTGCGTCTGGTGGTGGATACCTCCGGGATGCCGCAGGCGTGCGCGGTGTATGAGGCCCGCCCGCCAGGCTACTTCGAGACTGCCGCTCTTGATGCCGCGCGCAGAACGCGTTTCATTCCCGGAAAATTGCGGGGGCAGGCGGTGAATACCGTGGTGTTGCTGCCCTTTACCTTTTCACTCCGCTGAACAGAGGCGCTTCGTCCGCCAGCAGCTTGGAGTTTGTACCCCCTGATTGACAGTCGGGCCTTGCAGGGCAGCGAGCCCTTCACCCATCTGCCCAGGCGATGGGGATTACCGCGGAGACTTCCTTGGCCGGGAAAGTTTGAAACACCGATCGCCCGTCACCAACGGGAGAACGACGCTTTCTGAGAATAGCGGGAGGTTTTCTATGCACAATACAAGAGAAGCCCAGGGGTTACCTGGGCTTCTCTGCAAGGGTGGAGTCGGAAAGACTTCCTACTCTATGGGATCCTGGTAGTACAGGCGGTGATCCGTCTGATACAGGTAGATGACCCGTACCCCCCCGGGATCGCCGAGATACGCCTTGGGAAACCGCTTGCGCACTTCTTTGAGGCGTTCCTTGGCCAGGGCGACTATTTCCTCTTCCTCGCCAAAGACCAGGCTCCCGGTCGGGCAGGAGAGAACGCAGGACGGCAGCATGCCGTTGCTGATACGGTCAAAGCAGAAGTCGCATTTAAAGACCCCCACGCCCTTCTCCCCCGGGCGGGGGATGTCATAGGGGCAGGCCTCGCGTATTGTTTGCGCATCGTCTTTCTGGACCAGAGGGGCGGCCCTGCCGGGATATATCGCGCCGGTTGCCGCGTCGTGCAGCAGAATGTCACTGCCGACATCCTCCGCCGCGCGCACGCAAGGGGGCGAGTAACAGTGCCTGCACTGTTCGGGGAAAAAGAGCCATTCCAGCTTTCCGTCCACCCTGGCCTCGGTAAAACGCACCAGGCGGAGGGTCTTGCCCGAGAGATCGGGCGGATTCTGGTGCGAGCCGGTATTTCTGGTTTCTTCTCCGGGAAGGTTCTTCCATTGCTTGCAGGCTATCTGGCAACCCCGGCAAGCGGTACACCGGGTGAGGTCGGCGAATATTGCTTTACCCATGTCAGCTACCTGCCTTTTTCACGTTGACCATGAAGGCTTTGGTTTCCGGTATCCCGGTGTTGGGATCTCCCACGGAAGGAGTGATGAGATTGGCGGCGTCTCCGCCAGCTTTGGGCACCATCCAGCCGAAATGCCAGGGAATGCCCACCATATGCACTTCCTCGCCGAGAATGGTCAGCGGCTGCAGGCGTTCCGTCACCATGGCCACGGCCTTGAGTTTGCCGCGCAGGCTTTCCAGCTCAACCTCCTCACCGTTTTTGATATTGAGTTTGGCTGCCAGCTTGGGGTTCATCTCGCAGAAGATCTGCGGTTCGGCCTCCACAAGCCAGGCCTGACGGCGGGTCATAAGCCCGGTCTGCCAATGCTCCGTTACCCTGTAGGTGGAGCAGATGTACGGGTATTTCGCGTCCGCCACGGCAAAGGTTTCTCCTTCGAAGGGGATGACCGTGGGGTTGTTGCGCTGCGTGGAGAAAGGATGCCGCGCCACGGGCGACTCAAAGGGCTCGTAGTACTCGGGGAACGGCCCGTCCTCACGGCCGGGGCCGAAGAGCGCGCCGAAACCGTGGGTCTGCATGATGAAGGGGTGCTTGGTTCCGGGATCGCCGCCGCCATCCACCACGTCGCCCACCCACTTGCCGTCCTTCCACTCGATGACGGCCTTTTTGGGGTTCCAGGGCTTGCCGGTCTTATCCACGCCGGCGCGGTTGTACACGATGCGCCGGTTCATCGGCCAGGCCCAGGTCCAGTTGGGATAGAGTCCGATATTGGCCTGCTCCGGGGTTTGGGTCTTGTCGCGGCGCTTCATGAGGTTGCCCGCGTCGGTGTAAGAGCCGCACATGACCCAGCAGCCGCTGGTCGTGGAACCGTCCGCGGTCAGGAAGGCGAAGCCCGGCACCTGCTGGCCCTTTTTGAACTGCTTGCCGCCCACCTCGGTATCCTTGAGGAAGTACCCGTTCATAAGCTTGGCGACCTTATCGGGAGAATACTCGTGGCCGTCGCTCCAATCATCGATATTCAGCTTGAGCACGGGATCGGGGAAGGCTCCGCCCTCTTTTTGATACAGAGCGCGGATCTCCCTGGCCAGTTCCAGCATGATGTCGCCGTCCGGCTTGCTTTCACCGCGCGGCAAAGGGCCGCGATAGCGCCATTGCTGCCAACGGCCGGAGTTGACCACCGAGCCTTCCTTTTCATAGGAGGCCGCGCAGGGCAGGAAAAAGACCTCGGTTTTAATGGAGGCCGGATCCATGCCCGGCCCTTTCCAGAAGGACGAGGTTTCGTTTTCAAAGAGGTTGACGTTTACCAGCCAGTCCAGCTTGCCGAAGGCCTCGCGGTTCTTCTGGGCGTTGGCGCCGGAACAGGCCGGGTTCATGCCCCAGGCGAAAACGCCCTGGAACTCGCCCTTGTGCATGCGGTTGAACAGGGTGAGCCAGTAATAGTAGGACATGGGCTTGTGGCCGTCCAGCTTGGGCAGCATGGCATAGCCCGTTTCCAGGTCTTCCCCGGGATAGAGGGACTTGATCAGGCTGGCCACATACTTGGGCTTGTTGCCCCACCAGTTCACGCTCATGGGGTCGTTGCTCTTGGGCGTGTTCAGGCGGTTGTATTCCTCCAGCGTCGTCATGGTGGAGGTGGGCGTGCCGAGGTAGCCGGGCCAGATGTGTATGAGCAGTCCCTGGTCGGTGGAACCCTGCACGTTGGCTTCGCCGCGCAGGGCGTTCACCCCGCCGCCGGCAACACCGATGTTGCCCAGCAGAAGCTGGATCATGGCCATGGAGCGAATATTCTGCACGCCCACGGTTTTCTGGGTCCAGCCCATGGCGTACATGACCGTGCCCGCCTTGTCGGGCTTGCCCGTGGCCGCGTAGGTGGCATACACCTTTTCCAGGGCGGCCTTGTCCGTGCCGCAGACAGAGGCCACGGTATCCAGATCATAGCGCGAGTAATGCTTTTTCAGCAGCTGCATCACGCAGCGGGGGTGCTGCATGGTCAGATCGCGCTGGGGCACGCCTTTGTCGTCCAGGGCAAAGGACCAGGCCTTCTTGTCGTAAATCTGGGTTTTGGGGTTGAACCCGCTGAACAGACCGTCCGAAAAAGCATAGCCCTCGCCCACCACAAGGGGGGCGTTGGTGTAGTTGACGACGTACTCTTCGAAGTAGAGCTTGTTGTCGAGAATGTACTTGATCATGCCGCCCAGGAAGGCGATGTCCGACCCCACACGAATGGGCGTATAGACATCACACTTGGACGACGTCCTTGTATAGCGGGGGTCAACGTGCATGAGCGTTGCGCCCCTGTCTTTGGCCCGCAGCACCCATTTGAAGGAAATGGGGTGGTTTTCCGCAGGGTTGGAACCCATGATAAGCACACAGTCACTGTTGGCGATATCGCCCCAGTGATTCGTCATTGCGCCGCGTCCGAACGACTCTGCCAGAGCCGGTACAGTGGGGCTGTGTCAGATTCGCGCCTGGTGCTCGATATTCACCAGGCCGAGGGATCGGAGGAAGGCCTGGTAAGTCCAGCATTCCTCGTTATCAAGAGCGGCCGAGCCGAAAGAGACAATGCTCTCGGTTCTGTTGACCAGTTCGTCCTTGTCGTTTCTCACAGTAAAGCTTTCATCGCGACTTTTCTTCACCCGTTTGGCAATTTCCTTAAGGGTCCAGTCCCAGTCCTTTTCCTGCCATTCGGCGCTGCCGGGAGCGCGGTACAGAGGCCTGGGCGGGCGGGCGTCATTGTCGCCGAGCTGCCGCAGCGCAGCGCCCTTGGCACAGAGAGCACCCTCATTGATAGGGTGGTCGGGGTCGCCTTCAACGTTCACGGCAACCCTGCCGTCCGCCGCCGTATGCACCAGAAGGCCGCAACCCACGGCACAGTAGCAGCAAACAGAGGTGGTCAACTTGGTTTTGTTAAACTTGGCGATCTCCGCCCTGGCGCCCGCCGGAGCAAGGCTGATGCCGAGCCCTCCAAAGGCTGCGGCAACCGAGGCGCCTGTAGTCAGTTTAAGAAAGTGTCGCCGGGTAAACGTCATACGCACCTCTCTATGCATATCCGGTTATCTTAACAAACTTTTACTATGAAGGATTGCGGCCGTGCGGAAGTATCCCACCCTACCGTGGTTTTCCAATCGATACTTCGCTCTCTACCACAGAAAAGAAACTCGGCAAGTGTGCTTTTTATGACATAATCGGAAAGCCGCCTAAAAGAGATTGCGCCGGCGGGCAACCGGCACCCGGCCCGTCAGCGGCCCGTCATCTGCATAATTTTACGGGCCACAAGCACGTCTGCGGGATAGTTGATATTAAAAAAAGCCAAGGATTCGTCAACCGTATAATCCAAAAAATACCGCTGCGACGGCGGCACCACCTGGCTTATTTTCAGCCTGCCTTCATTGACGCAGGTCTGAAAATACGGCAGGGCCTCTCTTTCATAAATGGCGACCAGAGCCTCCACATGCCCGGTATCTTGCTGTCTGTACGATGTGGAAAGCGTGTTTTCGGGCCGTGTTGCGCGGCAGGCGATAAGCCGTTCCAGAACGCTTTGCTCCATAAAGGGCAAATCGCAGGAAAGCGTAAGGCAGGCTGAGGCGCTGACCTCAAGGGCGGTGGCAATGCCCCCGGCAGGGCCGCGGCCGGGTATGGCATCCGGATAGCTTGTGTGTTCCGGATGCGTCCGTCCGACGATGATCACCCGCTCGCAGCAGGAGGAGAGCACGGCGACGGCCTTGGCGAGAAAATCCGGCTCATCCCCGTGGGCAAGACGAATCTGCGCCTTGTCATGCCCCAGGCGTGAACTCAGCCCCCCCGCCAGCACAACGCCTGTGAGGCCTGCGCCGCAAAGCCGCATTGTCGTTTCCGGCATATGTCCCCCCGTTGACCCGCCCGCGTCCGTCAAAATCCCCAGCCGGAGAGCGTGGGACGCTTGTAGCCCAGTTGGGCGGCATACAGATCCAGCGTGAGCGAAGACAAATCGTCGAGCAGCGGGAACCATGGCCGGTCGAATTCCCGAAAATCCCCCAACTTGAAGTAATTCATGCAAGGCTTGCAGACAGCAAGCAAATAGCCGGGTTCATCCTCGGAAGCATAATATTCCGCTCCTGCGCTTTCCATCGCCAGGCAGAATGGGCAGTCCAGGCGCGGTGCGCGATATTCAAAGCCGCACAGCGAGCAACTGTGCATGCGGCGGCCCTCCTTGTCCGCCAGCCTGCCTATCAGGGGCAGGCTGCCGCACACCGGACAGTGCCCGTGCGGCCACACTTTCTCCTTGTCGTGCTCAGCGCCCAGTATGCGCCCGACAGCGACCAATGACGGCATCGCCGCGCTTGTGGCAAGAAAGCGGAAAAAATGCGGCGCTTCAGGATGTTCTTTTTCCCAGGCTCCGAGAAGGGAAAGCTCCTTTTCGGAAAGCGACGGGTCAAGCGTCTCCCGGCAGGCCGCCTCAAAAAGTCCGGGTTCGTCAAGCTTTGCCGCAAGCTCGGCGGCGTAGGCGGCCGGCATTGACGCCTTTTCGGACAGCGTCCCGAGAAGCGCTTTTGCCAGTTCCGCCACCAGGGGCATATCAAGAGGAAACTCTTTGCTTGGCAGGATAGGAAGGCCGCCGTACCGTTTCTCTTGGGGGCTTATTTTTTGTATCACGGCCTCACCCAGACTCTCTCTGCCGCCGGTAAAGATCACTCTGGGCAGATAGCTGCTTTGAAGCCTGGAGACTTCCGCCACAAGGGCGACAAGTTGCTCCGGAAGGTGTTTTTTACCTTGCAGCTCCGCGATTTTTACCTGGAGCTTTTTGTCCTGAAGGGAGGATTGTGTTGTGGAAAAAGCGTTCATGGCAACCTCATCAGAGCAATTTCACTTTGAAATTGCTTGGCAGACGCGTAGCGGATGCCCGCGAAGCGTGTCGTTCATATTTTATACTTTCGCTGGATTAGAAGAACAATTTGATGCCGTTTGAGAAACGGTTTATATGTAATTTTAAAGCTTAACGGCTCTAGGGCTTCACGATTCGTCTTTAAGCACGCGGGGCTGCGTTTGTTCCGCCTGCTTGAGCACATTTGCCAGTTCGGCTTCCGTGCGCAGGAACCATGTGATAATTTCCCGAGCGTCGCGGGTCAGTACCTTGGTCGGCTTTTTTGACGATTCGTCCTGCTCCAGCAGGGGAACGCCCAGGGCCTCCTCCGCCTTTCTGATTCTGCCCCACGCCCAGCGGTAGCTCATGTCCATTTCCCGGGCGGCCTTCCGCAATGAACCCAGTTCGTCCACAAGGCGCAGCAGATGAATTCTGCCCGGCCCCAGAACGTAGTCGTTATCCCTGACCACGAAAAATTTAAAAAAAGTTTTCATCCTCTGCCCCTTAGCGGCAAGGCGGTTGCCGCGCAGGCTTTTTTGTGAAAAAATGCGCTCTGCCGAGCAAAACAGGCTGACTTCGTGTACCCTAAATCTCCTGCATTTGACAGCACTATCTAACATGCTTGAATTACACAATAACGAGAAAAAGAGTGAACACCTTTCTTACGCTGCAAAGTGTTGATGACGTTCTGGAACGCATTGCCGCCTTCGCCCCGCTCGAAGAGGAATACATTCCAGCGGCACAGGCACTGGGCCGCACCCTTGCACGGGAGTTCCTGTCTCCCGAGGATTTGCCCGGCTTTGACCGTTCCACGGTGGACGGCTTTGCGGTGCGTGCCCGCGACGTCTTCGGGGCCTCCGAAGGCTCGCCCGCCCTTCTGGACCTGAACGGCGTGTGCCGGATGGGCCAGGTGCCGGATGTGGTTCTCAAAGCCGGCCAATGCGCCTCTATCTGGACGGGCGGCATGCTGCCCGAAGGGGCGGACGCTGTGGTCATGCTGGAGTACTCCCGCAAGGTCGGCGAAACGCAGATTGAACTGACCAGGCCTGTGGCCCCCCAGGACAACGTCATCCTGCGTGATGAAGATGTGGCCGCGGGTGTCCCTCTCTTTCCGGCCGGCCGGGTGCTCCGCCCTCAGGATATCGGGCTTTTGGCCTCGCTCGGGCAGGAAACGGTCGCCGTCCGCAGAAAGCCGAAAATTGCCGTTATTTCTTCCGGTGACGAGGTGGTGCCTGTTTCCACCCCCTTGCGACCGGGCCTTGTGCGCGAGAGCAACAGCTTCATGCTCTGTTCTCTGGTGGAGTCCGCCGGCGGCGAAGCCACCAATCTGGGGCTGGTGCCCGACGATCTTGACGCGCTGACCGCCGCCCTTGAAAAAGGCCTGGCCTTTGCCGATGCGGTGCTGGTCAGCGGCGGCTCATCGGCGGGACAGCGCGATTTTACGCGCCCGGCCTTTGAGCGGCTCCCCGGCTGGAAAGTGGTGGTGCACGGCATTGCCATGCGGCCGGGAAAGCCGACCATTTTCGCCCGTAGCGGCAACAAAGCCCTGTGGGGCCTCCCCGGCAACCCGACAGCCGCTTTTATCACGGCGGAAGTGTTTGTACGCGCCCTGCTGCGCGCCCTTCTGGGAGAAGAACGCGCGCCTGAGCCGCGCATCGGCCTCACGGCCCGGCTGAGCCGCCGCATCGCCTCCGCCCAGGGGCGGCGGGATTTCATCAGAGTAAGCCTTAAGGCCTGCCCCGAAGGAAATGATTTCCCCATTGCCGTCCCCGTTCTTGGCCCGTCGGGGCTGGTTTCCAACCCGGTCAGGGCCGACGGCCTGATTGTTTGCCACGAATCGCAGGAAGGGCTGGACGCCGGCCAGCTGGTCGACGTGCATCTTTTACGCCCCCTATAGCAAAGTAACGTTAAGATGGTCCAGGTGAGTCTGCCTCACAAAATGGGGTTTCCAAAGGGATTCAATCCCTTTGGCCGCCGGAGGCAATTCGACTCTTGGACAACTTCAAAATTGATTTGCTATATAAAGGCTTGAAAAAGGAATTCCGCCATGCAGCAAAAAAAATACCGCAGTCTCATGTCTCTTGAAGACGCGCGCCGGACCTGGATGGAAAAACTCGGCGCGCGCAGCGGCAGTCCGCTGGCCGTGGAAGAGGTGCCCCTTTCACTGGCGCGCGGCAGAACCTTGGCCATGCCCGAGGCCGCGCGCGTTTCCTCTCCGGCCTTTCACGGCGCGGCCATGGACGGCATTGCGGTCAAGGCCGAAGATACTTTCGGCGCTTCCACCCACCGGCCGCTTACCCTGACGCTGCAAAAAAACGCCTTCTGGATCAATACCGGCCGCCCCCTGCCCCCCCAGTGCAATGCGGTTATCATGAGCGAGCAGGTGCTGCCGGGCGAAGGGGACGCCGTGCTTATCGAACAGGCCGCCTACCCCTGGCAGCATGTCCGCAAAGTGGGCGAAGACATGGTGGCCACGGAAATTATCCTGCCGCCGGGAACGCTGATCGGGGCCTATGAACTCGGGGCGCTCGCCGTTGCCGGCGTACACCGGCCAAGGGTGTTCGCCCGGCCTAAGGTAGCCCTCATTCCCACCGGTTCCGAACTGGTTCCCCTGGAGGAAGCCACACCCGAACTGCTGGCGCGCGGAGACAAAATTCCCGAATTCAACAGCCTGATCCTGTCCGCTCTTATTGAAGACGTGGGCGGCGAAGCGCTGGTGTACCCCATCGTGCCCGACAAACCCGAACGGATCAAAGAGGTTTTGCGGCAGGCCGCGGAGCAGGCCGATCTGCTGGTGATCATCGCCGGCTCCTCTGCCGGCAGCCGTGACTTCACCGCCGAAATCATAGCCGACAACGGCGAGCTCTGGGTACATGGCGTCTCCATCATGCCCGGCAAGCCCACGGCTCTCGGCAGTGTGTTCGGCAAGGCCTTTCTCGGCGCGCCGGGCTACCCGGTTTCGTCCATCATCGCCTTTGAGGAGTTCGGCCAGAAGCTGCTGGCCCTGTGGCAAAAACGCAGCCCGCCGGAACGCCCCGCCGGGGTGGCGCAGCCCTATCAGGCGCTGCCGTCAAAACCGGGCCTGGAAGAGAGGGTGCGGGTAAAGCTGGGCAAGGTGGGCGACAAGCTTTTCGCCGTGCCCCTGCCGCGCGGGGCCGGAACCATGACCAGCTTGAGCCGCGCGGACGGCATCATCGCCATCCCGGCCGCCAGCGAGGGCATCGCCGCCAACCAGCCGCTGCCCATCGCGCTCATCAGGGACCGCACCCAAATCGACGGCGCGCTGCTGGCCATCGGCAGCCACGACAACACGCTTGAACTGCTGGACAGCTTTTTGCGCAAGCTGTTCCCCCCTTTCTCCCTGACCTCGGCGCATGTCGGTTCCCTGGGCGGGCTGATGGCGCTGAAAAACAGCCAATGCCATCTGGCCGGCTCCCATTTGCTGGATCCGAAAAGCGGCGTCTACAATCAGGCGGCCATCCGCGAGCATCTCCCAGATATTCCCGTGCTGCTCCTGCGCCTTGTGGACCGCGAGCAGGGACTGATCCTGCCCAAGGGCAATCCTCTGGGCATCAAGGATATTGGCGATCTGGCCAGGGAGGGCGTGCGTTTCGTCAACCGCCAGCGCGGCAGCGGCACCCGGGTGCTGCTGGACTGGGAGCTCGCCCGGCGCGCAATCCGCCCGCAAAGCATCGCCGGCTATGAAGAGGAAGAATACACCCACATGAACGTGGCGGTGGCGGTCCTGTCAGGCCGCGCCTCGGTCGGTCTCGGCGTGCGCGCCGCTGCCAACGCCCTCGGGCTGGACTTTATCCCGGTCGGGGTTGAGGAATACGACCTGGTCATCCCCAAAACCTATTGGCCGGACGAGCGCATGCAGGCCCTGGTGAGCATTGTCCGCTCCGGCGAATTCCAACAGGCGGTTTCCGCGCTGGGCGGCTACGGGGTCGAGCGCACGGGCGAGGTGATCTGGGAATCCTAAGGACAGAGCCGCCGGGACGGGAGCAGAGTAATTTTGAAGTTGCCCAAGAATTATATTGCCTCCGGCGGCCAAAGGGAATGATTCCCTTTGGAAACCCCATTTTTTTGTCCGCCCGGTGGAAAATTTCAAAGGTAACAGGCTCTAAGCCCCATCAGTATGAGGTTTCCAAAGGGGGTCACCCCCCCCCACGCGGGGGCCGCTGCCCCTTTGGCCGCCGGAGGCAATATAATTCTTGGGCAACTTCAAAATTGACTTGCTCTAAAAAAGCAGGCGTTCCATTTCCGGCACGGAGAGATCCAGGTGCCAGAGTGAGGAGTCGGAAGGCGCGCCAAGGAGGGCTCGGACCGCCAGCAGGCATTGCATGACTGCGGCCGCCGCCGGCGTCAGCGTGGGCACACCGAGGCGTTGCTCGGCCATGGGGTTTTGCTGCCGCGCGTCGAGAACCGCATCCAGAATGGGGCCCGTGGCGGCGTCCTCCAGACAGACGAAACCCTCCTGACCGGCAACCGCCGCGTATACGTAGGGAATTCCGGCCTCCCTGGTCGCCTGGAGCACCACCCGGCGGCTTTCCACGTTGTCGAGCCCGTCCACGACCACATCGACGCCGCTGAGAACAGAGGCGATATTTTTTTGCGTCGCGGCTTCCGGAACCGCCCGGACGCGCATGTGCGAGGCGATGAGGCGCACTTCCTCTTCTGCCGCGAGGGCCTTGTTCATGCCCAGCCGGTCTTCCCGGCACAGGAGCTGGCGGTTGAGGTTCGACTCGCAAAAGGAATCCGGATCGCACACGGTCAGCCTGCCAAGGCCCAGACGCGCCAGAAGGCTTATGGTCAAACCGCCGAGGCCTCCGCACCCTATTTGCGCGACGTGGCTTTGGAGAAGCCTGGCCTGCTCGGCGGGGCGAAACAGGCCTCTGTTGCGGCAAAACCGCAAGGGCCAGACGTTGTTTTCCAGGCAGGCGACCATGGCCCCGGTCAGCGAACTGCCGAGAAAATCCGCGGCAAGCCTGACACCTTTGGCATCAACGCTGTGGTACGGGCCGTCGCCGGGCGCATGCTCCTCCCGGAGGCGGGGTTGCAGAAACGGCATCAAGGGCATGACTGTTTTCCTGCCATGGGTTGTGCATCAGCCCCCGCCGACCGCGGGGAAAAACGCGACCCGATCCTTGTCGTGCAAGGGGGTCTCCAGGGAGGCATGGCGCCCGTTGACCATGATGATTTTAATCTCGTTCACGGGCAGAGCCAGAGAAAGCGCCAGATCCCGCACGACAGCGCCCCGGGGCAATTCGGCATCCAGCCCCCTGGCGGGTTCATACCCGGGGACAAGCGCGCGCAAGGTGGTGCTCAGCTTGACGTGCAGCTCCATCGCATCCGTTCCTGACACGCGGGGAGTAGTGCACTCCCCGCGTGTACCATTTCTTACCGGTTGCATCCTACCAGTTGAACACAGTCCTCAAGTCCTCACGGCTGATGTCGAATGTCGTGTTGTGCGGCGGCAGTTCCTCGTCGCTGAAGAAATCCGGCAGCCTGTCGGCGGCTTCTGTGATCCCGGCCCGACGGTTGAAGTCGCGTTCCGTGGACAGAATGCTCTGCCCGAGCGTCACCACGTCATTGCCGGTCAACTGCCAGCCGTATTTGGCGTTCAGCATGTCCACGATGGCCGTCAGGGCGTCGGGAATATCCAGGACGGCAAAGGCCACGAAGAGACACAGGCCGGTGGCGTCCACCGAGGCTGTGGCAATCTGCAGATTGCGCGACAGTTCGATCTGGCCTTCCGGCTTCAACGGATCAACGGTGCCGCCCACGCCCAGAATATTGGCGGTCACCGCGTAGCCGGCCGTGTGATCCGCGCCCATGGGCGTTGTGGCGTAGGTTACGCCCACGCCCTTGACCGCGCGCGGGTCGTACGCGGGGATGCTCTGGCCCTTGACCGTAGGCACGCGCCGCACGCCGAACACCTTACCTGTAATATCCGCGCCGCAGCCGAGGATGCGGCCGAGCGGCGTCCCCTTGCTGATCTGCTCCATGGCGTCCAGCACGGCGGGGCCGTCGCCGAACTTCAGAATGCCGCCTTCCATGGCTACGGCGATAGCGCCGCTGACGTCAATGGTATCCACGCCCACATCGTCGCAGATGGTGTCAAAACGGGCAATGAGATCCAGATCGGATATGCCGGCGTTGGGACCGAAACCCCAGATGGTTTCATATTCCGGCCATTTGCCCATGAGTTTGCCGCCCTTGTCGGGATACAGGCCACTGCAACGTATGATACAGCCACTCATGCAACCGTGCGACACAACGCCTTCGCCGCCGCGTTCCTGGGTAAGCTGGTTCATGGTTTCGCCGGAAACGCTCTCGTGCCCGTCAAAGCGGCCCTGGGCAAAGTTATGGGTGGGCAGGCCGCCGGCTTCATGCAGGATATTGATGAGCACGGCCGTGCCATACGTGGGCAGCCCCTGCCCGCAGACCGGGTGACTGGTCAGGGCCTCGGCAAAGCGTTTAGCGGCGCCCTTGAAGGCTTCCGCATCCACGAGCGGATGGTTTTTACCGCCCTGAGGATCAATGATGATCGCCTTGAGTCCCTTGGAGCCCATAATGGCCCCCACGCCGCCCCTGCCCGCATGCCGGGAGGGACGCAGTTCCCGGTCGGTAAAGGCGATACTGGCGGCTGCGAGCTTGAACTCGCCCGCCCGGCCGATGGAAACAAAGCTGCATTTGTCGCCATACTGTTCCACAAGCCTGGCCACAGCGGCGTAGTTGTCGAGGCCCGCTACCGTGGAGGGCACAAGTTCGGCGCGTTCCGCCGAAAGTTCCAGTTGGTACCATTCCCCGGCCGGAGCCATGCCTTCGACAATGATGGCCATGATGCCCAGCTTTGCCAGATGGCCGCCGGGCTGCCCGCCGGAGTTGGCCTCCTTGATGCCGCCCGTCAGCGGACTCTTGCAGCCGACGGAAATGCGGTTGGCGTTGGGGCTGTTCGTGGCGCCGAGCAGACCGGGCGCGAAGACCAGCTTGTTGTGAGGGCCGAGCGGCGTACAGGTGGGTTCCACCTCCCTGGCAACAATGGCCGACGTCAGGCCGCGCCCGCCCATTCCGGCGTATTCGTTCGGGATCTCTGCGAAAGTACATTGCTTTGTCGCCATATTTACGCGCAAAAATTTGAACATAGACACCTCACTCGAAGGGTTATTCATGCGTGGAGCGAAAAACAGGCGCCTTGCCGGCACGGTGCGTTACCGCGCTTGCACGATCTTTGCCCCGGGCATGGACGCCGTAAGAAACACCAAATCCCGCGGAGGCAGTGTGAGCAGCAGAGTACCGGCATCCTTCAGGTTCATGGTCCGGTTGTTGAGAATGCAGGTCGACAGCAAGGCAGGCCGCATGTAAGGCAGTAGTTTCCCGACAGATACCAGAATGCCGCGGCGCAACACATGCGGAGCCAGGAGCGGCAAAGCCAGGCTGAAGAGGACCAGTTCTATGCTCCCTGGTTGGGGCTGCGCCTCTTTCGCGTTTTGAGCGGCAAAATGCGTTATGCCTGGGCGCAATGCGGCCACGGCGCTGCCGCTGCGCATGGCCAGCCCGGCAATGCCCGGCAGCCCGGCAGCCAGAGCCAGACGGGAACCGTCGCGCACGATGGCTTCGGCGGGAGCGTCCACCGGCCTGCCGTCCAGAAGATACACATCCAGTTTGTCCCGCAGTTCCCTGTCGAGTTCCAACTCGTCCGAAAGGAGCCGTTCCAGGGGAATCCCGGTCACGCAATCCACGCGGACGCCCGATTGAAAAAGCAGGCCCAATCCGGGGGCGGCCTCAGGAACATGCAGACGCGCAACAGGCCCGGAATCACCTGCCCTTACAAGGCTTGCCGCCGAAGTATCCGCTTTGCGTTCCATCATCCTCATTTCCGCCGGCCTGAAAAATCGACTCCCTGTCCACCCATGCCGCCGGCAGCGCAATTCGTGTCCTGTCCACCGGCATCCCGTATCAGGCGCGTCAGCGATCCTCCAAAATCAACGTGCAACGCCGGTTTTGAGACACGCTCTATTGTAGAGTGCGGTTAAACGCCTGCACTGTCAATATATGCTCGATATGACATGCATACCTCCAAAAACATGCGCGATGCCCATATGATATGCACATCCTGCTCAATGAAAAAAGTTACGCGGCCGAGTTATATCACGCCAATATATTACAATCACTGCAACACTTCTGCAGTAAACATCATCAGCGATGTGCGGATGGCAACGTTTTTAGCATCGGGCTGTGATCTCCGCAGATCCACTTAACGGCCTGACAAGTGATCTCCAACTGAAAATCATATTGGAAATAACGTATAAAAGCCGCGCGGGCATTTTTGCGGGATAGGGGGTGTGGCGAACGGGTGGGGACGCGGAGAAAGGGGCGGATGAGGCGGCTGTTTGGGCAAAGAAAGCCTTAAGAAGCAGTCCCGGAGTTCTCAACGCTCTCAAAAATTCGGCTGTCGCATGCGTCTTCGATGGCTATTATGCGCTCCCCCAGAGAACGCGCATAGTCCACAGGCAACTCCCAGCCGTATCTGGCGCTGAGCAATTGCACGAGCGCCCTTCGGGCTTTTGGGCTGTCAAGCACGGCGCGCGCCGCGAAAACGCAAAGGCCTATGGTATCGGCAAAGGCCATACGTCTACGCGCGTTGTCCGAAGAGGCCTTTTGCCGTTCGGCCGTTTGGGAGCGGGTTGTCTCCTGCTCGGTGACAGCCGGGCGAATCGTATCCGGATCGCCGCCCGGCATTCCGCCCAAAGGCCTACCGGCACCGATCTGTTTGACCGCCGCAATGATCGCCTCCCCATCTCCCTTCCGCATCATGCCGGCCTCCATGCATGCCGCCACAGCGGCGCTGACGGCAAAGGCATCCAGGCCCAGGTCATCGCACAGCGAATCGAAGCGGGCGTGCAGGCTCGTATCGGCGGCGCCGTCCTTCGTTACATTCCAGAGCGCGCTGTACGCGGCGGATCTCTTTTTGTCTTTCCTGTGCCGGACTGCGGATGGCCGCCCGCAGAGCCCGCAACCGTTCAGGCAATGGTTGCCCGCCAGACCTTTGCCCTTGAACCCGTGCGACGGCTCCGCCGCTTCCGGAACGGGCTTTTCTTCTTTATGTGTCGAGGCTTGTCTGGTCTTGGCGGACAGTTCCGCCAGGGCCGCGGCAAAACGCCCGGCGGCCTCTGTAAAGGCGCCCGCCTCCGCCACAGGCGATTCCTCGACGTCCGGCGGAAACACAACCACGCTCTTCAGTCGCTTGGCTCCCATAACCGCCCCCATGCCCCCCTGCCCGGCGTGGCGGACGGACAGGCCTTCCGGATCAGTAAACGCAATATTGGCCGCCGGCAGACTGCTTTCGCCGGCCGGGCCGATGCAGATGCAACTGCAAGAGCTTCCATGAAGCCCCCGCAACGTTGCCATGGCGGCGTTAATCCCCAGACCCGCCACCGGCGAGGGAACGAGTCTGGCGTGCCGCCGACGGACTTCCAACTGCAACCAAACATCTTGGGGAGCAGTGTTTTCAATGATGATTCCCAGAATGCCGAGCCGGAGCAGATGCGTTGCCGCAAGACAGCCGCAAGCGGCGCTTTTAAGGCCCCCCGTCACAGGGCTTTTGCAGCCTATGGCGAGACGGTTTTTGAAGAAAGGGAGAGTCCCGCCAAGCAGGCCGGGAGAAAATATCAGCTTGTTGTGCGGGCTACGGGGGTCACATTCGGGAGGCGCTTCACGAGCAAAAATACTTGAGATCAGGCCCCTGCCGCCCATACAGGCGTAAAACGCCGGTATTTCCTCAAAGGTGCAGGACTTGTCGGCCATATCGACACGGAGCAAGGTAAACATGGTTCCGGCCCTTTCAGCGTCCTTGCGCCGATGCTGGAAGCGCGGCAGAAGTCATGGGCAATGCCCTTCCAGGCTGATGCGTCCTTGCGGATCGGCGAACAGCGTCAGCCTTTCTTCATCCGTGCGGGCGAAACCGATCAGACTGAGCTTATGCTCCTCGGCCAGGGCGATGGAGGCGCTGGTGACGGCGGAACGGCTGACCAGCACCTGAAAACCGGCCCGCAGAGCCTTGGCGCAGAATGATGCCGTGATCCGGGCAGAGGCGAACAAGATTGTCCCGGACAGAGGGATGGAATGCAGGGCGCTCCAGCCTGCCAGGCGATCCAGACAGTTGTGCCTGCCGATGTCTTCCGCCCTGGCGAGAAATTGCCCGGAAGCCGGATCAAATACCCCGGTCTGGTGAAAGCAGCCCGTGCTGTCCCATTGGCTCTCCGCCTTGATAAAGGCATGCATGGCCCGGAACAGCGTGCCGCCGGAGATGCCTTGAAGAAGCGCCGGTTCCGGCTGTGCGCGCGTTGCGCCCAAGGTGACGGTATACTCGCCTTCCGCGCTTTGCGTCACAGAGCACTGTCTCGCCAGCGTGCCCCCCTGGGGGCGAATATCCAGCAGCACATGGCCGAGCGCCAACGGGGCAAGATCGTAGGGCCAGGACCAAAGAACCGCGCGGCCTCCGTCTCCGGCAAGCTCGTCCTGCCAGACGACGGTCAGGCGCTGCTCCTCACTGACCACATCCTCAATGCTTTCCCACGTCCCTTGGCGGTAACGCAGGGCCTGTTTCCGGAGCAATCCCCGGCAGTGTTCGTCTTTCATAATTTCGGAATCTCAAAGATGGTGCGAAGAGGGGAATATGACAACAGTGCGATGGAACAAGCGGCACGCTTCCACCGGTGGACAAAATGGCACGCTGCCCGGCCCCCGCCGGTACGGCATGCTCGTGCGATGCTGCCACAAAGCCTGGGGCTTGTCCATCCAGGTACCTTTACCCCTGCTCAAAACTCTCCAGGTAACCGGACATGGATGGTTGCCCTCCTGTACCAGGATCTCTCCAATCCGGCCGGCCGGCCAGCTTGGCGGCTTTCGGATAAAACACTTGACTTTTCCTGAAACCGCGCTAAATGTTTCCGTCCAACAGAAAAAAACCGCCTTCCGGCGTGATGAAAAGGATACTCCCATGAGCACGAAAAATAGTGATGCCTTCCCCGGCGCAAGCGCCACAGACGGCGGCATGCTCTACAAAGGCGCCACCTTCAAACCTATTATCGACAAGTGTGAAGGCTGCGGCCGCGTGCGGGAGTTTGAAGGCGCCCAGTACTGCTCCAGCTATCCCATGCCCACCGCCAAATGGTCCATGGGGGTCTGCAACTTTTCCACCCACACGCGCGTCGCCCAGGCGGCCCAGGCCAAGGTCAACCCCCTCAAGGCGTCCAAGCGCGCTGCAAAAGGCGGCCGCTAGGCTGCTTTTCACGGGTAACACCGTATTTGACGCGACGGCGGGGAGGAGGGCAAGCCCTCTTCCCCGCTTTTTTTCATGAAAAAGGATCGTTCATGCACAACGCCCTGCTGCGCTATCTTGACCTCCAGGCGGATGCGGTCGTCGGCTGGCAACGCGCCATGACAGCCCTCCCCGCGCTGGGCCCCGAAAACAACGGCGACGGGGAAGCCGAAAAAGCGGCCTGGATTACCGGGGAACTGCAACACATGGGCCTTGCGGACATACGCCAATACCCCTGCCCTGACAACCGCGTGTCTTCGGGCTTTCGCCCCAACCTTTCCGCGCGGGTTCCCGGCAAAACGGAACGCACGCTGTGGATTATCGGGCACATGGACGTCGTGCCCCCGGGCAATGCCAGCCTGTGGACGGGGTCGCCATACGTGCTGCGCGTGGAAGGCGACACCCTTTACGGGCGCGGGGTGGAAGACAACCAGCAGGCCATCGTTACCGCCATGCTTGCGGCAAAGGCGCTGCTGGACAGGAAAGTTGTCCCTGATCTGTCCCTCGGCCTGCTCTTTGTGGCGGACGAGGAAACCGGCATGCGCCACGGGTTGCCCCATGTGCTGGAAAGCGCGCCGGGGCTGATTGACAAGGACGACCTGATCCTTGTGCCCGACATGGGCAACGCCGACGGCAGCATGGTGGAAATAGCCGAAAAAAGCTGCCTGTGGCTGCGCTTTACCGTTACCGGCGTCCAATGCCATGCCAGCACGCCCGAAAAGGGCGTCAACTCCCTGGTAGCGGCATCGGCCTGCGTGCTGGAACTGGAACGCCTGTACCGCGCCTTCCGGAACAAGAATCCCCTGTTCTCGCCTTCCTGGTCCACCTTTGTGCCGTCCAAAAAAGAAGCCAACGTGGAAAACATCAACACCCTGCCCGGGCGTGACGTGTTTTATCTGGATTGCCGGGTACTGCCGGAATACGACCTCGCGGCCGTGGAAAACGAGTGCCGGGGCATTGCGGCGGAGGTGGCCGCCCGGTACAATGTGGCAATAGACATTGAAATTACCCACAAGGAGCAGGCGCCGAACGCCACCCCGGCCGATTCGCCCGTGGTGCGCAGGCTGCGCGCGGCCCTGCGGGATCTGCGCGGCTTTGACGGCGCCATCTGCGGCGCGGGGGGGCAGACCGTGGCAGCCCCGTTGCGGGCGCGGGGCTTTCACACCGCCGTATGGGCGACCCTTGTGCCCAACCCACACTCTCCCAACGAATACTCGCGTATTTCCAGCACCATTGACGACGCCAAGGTAGTGCTGCATATGCTGTTTGGAAAAGACTGACATTCCGTGTGCCGGGGCCGGCGCACACCGGCCAAAAAGAGAGCGCGTTTCCTCTCTTGCGGCGCCGAACCTGCGCATTCGCGCAGTAAAGGTTGCAGACGACCAGAGTATGAATACCCCCCTTCTGCGAATACTTCCCCAGGAACCTGATCTTATCGTTGTCGGCGCGGGCCATGCCGGGTGCGAGGCCGCCATGGCCGCCGCAACCATGGGCCTTTCCGTGCTGCTCATTACCGGCAACGCCGACCGGATCGGGCATCTTTCCTGCAACCCGGCCGTGGGCGGTCTCGGCAAGGGGCACATGGTGCGCGAGATCGACGCCCTTGGCGGCTGCATGGGCCGCTGGGCGGACGAGGCCGCCATTCAGGTGCGCACCCTGAACGCCGCCAAAGGCCCCGCCGTGCGCGCCACCCGCGCCCAGGTGGACCGGGCCGTGTATATGGCGGCGGTAAAACGCGACATTTTCGGCCACCCCAATATATTTGTGCGCGAAGAGACAGCCGCGGGCATCCTGACGGAAAACGGCACGGCCCGCGGGGTACTTACTACGCTGGGACAGCGCTTTTTCGCCAAATCCGTACTGCTGACCACCGGCACCTTTCTGCAGGGGCATATTCACATCGGCTCCGTCAACTACCCCGGCGGCAGGCGCGGCGACGCCCCGGCAAGCGCCCTTTCCGCCTCCCTGCGCGAACTGGGCTTTACCCTGGACCGGTTCATGACCTGCACCACGCCGCGTGTGCTCACGGCCAGCGTGGATTTTTCCAGAATGGAACCCCAGCCCGGCGATACGCCTACGCCGCGCTTCAGCACGCGCGGGAACGGGCCTGTCCTTCCCCAGCAACTTTGCTATCTTACATGGACAAACGAGCGCACCCACGAGGTCATCCGCAAGAGTCTCGCCGCGTCCCCCATGTACAGCGGGGCCATTCCCGGCGCGGGACCGCGCTACTGCCCCTCCATTGAAGACAAGATCGCCCGTTTTCCGGAAAAAGAGCGGCACCAGATTTTTGTGGAACCCGAGGGCGTGGACAATCCGGAAACATACCCCAACAATATACCCACCGGGCTGCCCCTTGAGGCGCAGATAGATCTTCTGCATACCCTGCCGGGGCTGGAACACTGCCATGTGGTACGGCCCGGCTACGCCATCGAATACGACATGATTCCCCCCACCCAGCTTGCCCCCACCCTGGAAGCCAAGCACCTGCCGGGGTTGTGGAGCGCAGGGCAGATCAACGGCACCTCCGGCTACGAAGAAGCCGCCGCCCAGGGGATGTGGGCTGCCCTGAACATCGCGGCGAAACTGCGCGGGCGCGCGCCCTTCCTGCCGGGGCGGGAAACGGCCTATATGGCGGTGCTGGTGGACGATCTGGTGACCAAGGGCACCAATGAACCCTACCGCATGTTCACCTCACGGGCGGAGCACCGTCTTTTGCTGCGCGAAGGCAACGCCGATGCCCGCCTTACTCCCCTGGGCCATGAGCTTGGCCTGGTGGGCGACGAACAATGGGCGCAGTTTTCCGCCCGCCGCTCCGGCCTTGAGGAGCTGATGCAGGCTCTTGCGGAGACGCGGGTGACGCCGGACGCGGCTCTGCGTGCTCTCTTCGCGGAACTCGGCGAAAATCCGCCCGCCTCCGCTCTGCCTCTGGGCGAGCTGTTCCGGCGGCCGTCCATGACCCAGGAACGTCTGATGCGCATCTTTCCCCAGTTCATGAGCTATCCCGAAGAACTGCGCAACGAGGCCGAGGTGGCCTTCCGCTACGCCGGGTACGTGCAGCGGCAGGAAGAAACCGCCCGGCGGCAGGCCGGGGCCGATGGCGTACCGCTTCCGGCGGACCTGCGGTATGAGGACGTGCCCGGCCTGACCACGGAAGCGCGGGAAAAACTCGCCGCCATCCGCCCCGCCACCCTCGGCCAGGCGGCGCGCATCCCCGGCGTTACACCGGCAGCTCTTTTCTGCATTGAGATACAATTAAAAAAATATCATTGAAAAAAGCCATAAACAGAGTAAGTACGAATACTAAGGTAAAAAATGGCCTCGCAGCGCGGCGAACATGCCGCATGGCGTCTGAAAGAGGTTTTTGTCGTATACGTATGTAGGTTCTCTGGCCTTCCGGAGTGCTTTTTGCTAGGCTCAGGCCTCATCAATTCGCCGCCGGATGGAAAACGGCAATGTTGCAGCAGAGGAATGTATGAAAACCGGACTCCGGTCAAAGCATCATGCATCACTGAACTTTTTCGGCAACCCGTAACTTTTTTATCTGTGGCCTCCCATGACCCTGAGCAGCATTCAGCAAAGTTTCGCTTCACGCTCTTTTGACGTGGAATCCATCAGCCTGTGGCTCGCTGGGATTACCGGAATTTGCGCCGTCATTATCGCCCTGTGGATCGTCAGGTCGCTTTCGACACGGCACAAACGCTACAGCCCTCACGGCAAAATTACCGATGCCGACACCATTCGCAACATTCTGCGCGCGGCCTTTGATCAAAGGCGTCCTTTCGAGATACAGGTGCAGACGGGCAACAACGAACGCCGCCCCACTCTGCGTTGTGCCGCGGAATATTTGGGCGCGACTTCCTTTTCCATAGAGATCAACGGCATCCAGTCCCTTTCCCCCCAGTGGATAGGCAAGCCCCTGACTGTATTTTTCCGCATCAACGTGGATGGGGAATTTGTCTACTATACCTTCCATTCGAGCATACAGGACATCCTGACCCCGCGTCCGGGCACCTGCCATATAACCCTGCCTCTGCCCATAGAGATGGAGAACAGGCAAAAGCGCGCCTTTCTGCGCATGGCGCCCCCGCCGGAGTTTTTGCTGGGTGCGGCCATCTGGCAGGGACAGGCCATGCCCCTTCCAGAAGCGTATAACGATCTCGCGCGCTGGCCCCGGCCGCATCTTCTCTATCTGCCCGACCGGATGGAACATTTCCGGATTCTGGATCTCTCGGCCGGAGGCTGCCGCATCAGCATACCCAGCCAGGTTTCCCGCGAATTTCACCTGGAGTTCGCCTTTACGGAACAGATCGTCATCATGCTGGATCTATTCGACCCGGAACAGAACAAACGTCTGCGCTTCTGGCTGCAATGCAGGGTGCAGAGCATCTGGCTTGAGCACGCATCCCGCGACATGCACATCGGCTTGCAGTTCCTCTCCTGGGCACGGCCGAGCGAAGCCCTCTACGAAGGAGCTCACACCAGCGGCATAGAATGGCTGCGCCTTTCCGCCGCGCGCGAAGTGGAAATGATCGGCAACTGGATTATGCGCCGCCATCTGGAGGTTTTCCGGGACGTGTCGGTGGGATAGCCCCGCTGAGACGGCCCAAAATCGCAGGTTGCACTTTTCCGCGTTTCTACATAACAATCTATTTTTACGGCAATGCTCGGGGGTGCTACAACCTCCCCCCGAGCGCTCCCCACTACCGACATGGAGGAATCCCTTGGACGACAGTTCAGACAGTAGTATCTGGCAGCGACTGGCGAAAATATTCCACGGCAAGCACCAGGACACTGTGGAACAAGCCATCCGCGATGCCAGTGAAGAAGGCGAACTGGAGAAAGAAGAAGGATCGATGCTCCTGAGCGTCCTGAAGCTGGATGACCTTCAGGTACAGGACATAATGACTCCGCGGACGGACATCGTCTGCGTTCCCAGCGATGAAAGCATCAGGGTCGTGACGGAACAGATTATCGCCTCCGGCCATTCGCGCATACCGGTCTATTCGGGCAACCGCGACAACATCATCGGTATTGTGCACGCCAAAGATCTTTTGCAGCACAGCTTCGAACAGGCGGAGCACGGGCTCCCCATCACCCGGATCATGCGTGACCCGTTCTTTGTTCCCGAAACCAAAAACGTGCTGGATTTGCTGCAGGAATTCCGCAGCCGCAAAGTGCACCTCGCAGTCATTCTTGACGAATACGGAGGGACCGCGGGCATTGTCACCATTGAAGACGTGCTTGAGCAGATTGTGGGAGACATTGAAGACGAGCACGACACCCCGCGCGAAAACGAAATCGAACCGCAGAGCGACGGCAGCTTTCTGGTCGCCGGGCGCGCCTACCTCGAAGATCTGGAGGACGCCGTCGGCGTGCGCCTGGAGTCCGAGGAAGTGGACACCCTCGGCGGCTACCTGACCCATACCCTGGGCCGCGTGCCCAAAATAGGGGAAAGAGTCACCATTGGGGACGTCACCTACACCATCGCCGACGCCGACGCCAAACAGATCCGCAGCGTACGCCTGCAAAAAACCGAACCCGCGGGTTCCCCCGCAATGCTTACAAACGCATGAACAGCGCTTCCGTCCGTACATACTGGTTGGTGCTTCTGGGCGCTGCCGGGCTTTTTTTCGGCCACCCCAACCCCCTTGTGCATATCCCCGCCCTGGCCCTGGGTACCCCTTTCTGCCTGTATTGGCTGGGGCAGGGCGCTCCCTCGCGTAAGGCCGCCTTTCTGCGCGGCTGGTTGTCCGGCCTGATCGGGCTGTGCTCCACCCTGTACTGGCTTGCACTGCCCATTCATGAAGTGGGCGGGCTCCCCTATGTCCTGGCCGCCCCCTGCGTGGTGCTGCTCTCCATGTATCTGGCCTGTTATCCGGCCCTCTTCTCCCTGGCTTCCCAAGGCCTTGACCGAACTTTCGCCCGGCCGGACGACGCCGGCTTCTCCGTGCGCGGTTTGCTGGCGCCTCTTTGCTGCGGCCTTGCCTACGGCGGTCTGGAAGTCACCTGCGGGACTCTGTTTACCGGCTTTCCCTGGGTGTCCCTCTCCACCGCCTTCGTCCCCTGGTCCCCATGGGTGCAGGGGGCTTCTCTCATAGGCGCGTATGCCCTCTCGGCCCTGCTGGCGGCCGGAGCCTGCTTTTTGGCCGCCGCCTGCACAGCCGTGGGCGTAGCGCGTTTTGCCAACATCCTTGCCGGCCTTGTTCTGCTTGCCGCCCTGCCCGCGTATGGCGCATACCGCCTCTCCTTCGCCCCTCCGCAGGAGTCCGGCCCGGAACTGTCCGTGCTGATGGTGCAGGGGAACATTGACCAGAACCAGAAATGGGTGCCCGAGTTCCAGCAACACACGGTGCAGCACTATATTGACCTTTCGGAAAAGGCGCTGGCGGAAGCCGCCGCAAAAACGCCCCCTCCCAAAGTCCAGTTGGTGCTCTGGCCGGAAACGGCCATGCCCTTTTACTTCCAATCGGACACGCTCTACACGGATCAACTGCGCAAGTTCGCCCTTGCGCACAACGTCAATCTCGCTTTCGGCACGCTGGGGTACAGCAGAAGCAACGGGCAGCGCAGCCTCTATAACCGGTTGCAGTTTCTCTCTCCCCGCGGGATCAGCGTCGGCTGGTACGACAAGCAGCACCTGGTGCCCTTTGGAGAATATCTGCCCGGCATCGTAAGCTTTGAATTTTTACAGAAGATCCTGCAAGGCATCGACTTCTCGTCAGGAACGGTTTCCGTCCCCGTGCAGATTGCCCTGCCGGTAGCTCCGCCTGATCCGTTGGCCGACGCGCCGCTTCCTCCCCTGGTGAACGGCCAGCCGCAGGTGATGACTCCCGATTCCGGCATTTCGGCGCCCGATGCCGCGCCGCGGCTGTCCCTCGGGGCGCTCATCTGCTACGAGGGCATCTTTCCCGAACTGGCGCAGACCCGCGTGACTCACGGGGCGGAAATTCTGGTCACCATCAGCAATGACGCCTGGTTCGGCAAAACCGCCGCCCCGGCCCAGCATCTGCACTTGATTGCCATGCGCGCCGTGGAACAGGCCCGGCCCATCGTACGCAGCACCAATACCGGCTACACCGCCGTCATCTCTCCTATCGGGCGCATCACACTACAAGGCGGGCTTTTTGCGGATCAGACCTTTATCGCTTCCGTTCGGCCCGTTGCGGAAACAACGCTGTACCACTCCCTGCATCCGCTGCCCGAGGCTGTGCTGGCCCTTGCCGCCCTGGCCTCCGTATGCCTGGCGTTGTTCCGCAAAAGAAGGTGACAATCCTTCGGGCCTCTCTCCTGCAATATCTGAGAGCGGCCCCTTGCCTGAAAAGACAGCCGCGCCCGTCCCTGCGTATGGCGGAGATATCGGCGCAGGGATGGGAGACAGCGGCTTCGGCACAGCTGTCCCTGACGGATCGGCACAAGCGCAGCCCATTTTTTCAGGAAATTATACAGCGCTTGCGCTCCGTCTATTTTGACCGTATAGCTCGCTTCCGGGGCGAGGCTCGGCCCAGGCCCCGAGCACTTTCACGATTGAGCGCCACAACAGGAACATGATGTACCAACTCGCCGACCTGCGCACCGCCGCAACTCCTTTGTTTGAACAGTTTTCCTCCCTCCGGGGGCGTCTTTGACGTTCCCGAACTGGAACACCGCCTGGAAGAAATCGAACGGCAACTCGCCGCGCCCGACGCCTGGAGCGATCCGGAAGCCTTAACCCCCATACTTCAGGAAAAAAGCCGCCTGGAAGGGGGCAAGGCCCGTTTTGCGCGCCTTGCCCAAGCCAAGAACGACATTGAAGACTGGCTCGCCCTTGCGGAGGAAGAAGCCTCCGAAGAAGTGCTGGAAAGTCTGGCCGCTTCCGTGGAATCGCTGAAGGCTCTGCTGGAACAGGCGGAAATGGAAATGCTGCTCTCGGAAAAAGAGGACCAGCATCCGGCCATTCTCGACATCCACCCCGGCGCCGGGGGCACGGACGCCCAGGACCGGGCGGCCATGCTCCTGCGCATGTATACGCGCTGGGCGGATCGCCACCAGTGCAAAATTGAATATCTTGATCTGCTCGACGGCGACGAGGCCGGCATTAAAAGCGTTACCCTGCGCATTACCGGTCCCAACGCATACGGCCTGCTGAAAGCCGAAAAAGGCATCCACCGGCTGATCCGCATTTCTCCCTTCGATTCCTCGGGCAGGCGGCATACCTCGTTTGCTTCCGTGGACGTGCTGCCCGATGTGGGGCAGGACATCACCATTACCATTGACGAAAACGACCTGCGTATCGACGTGTTCCGGGCGAGCGGCGCGGGCGGCCAGCATGTGAACCGGACCAACTCCGCCGTGCGCATCACCCACCTGCCCACGAACATTGTGGTGCAGTGCCAGAATGAAAAGTCCCAGCACAGCAACAAAGACACCGCCATGCAGATTCTGCGCGCCCGTCTCTACGAGCGCGAGCTGCAAAAAATAGCCGGAGAGAAAAAAGCGCTGTATCAGGACAAGGAAGCCATCAACTTCGGCAGCCAGATCCGCACCTACACGCTGCAGCCATACAGACTGGTCAAAGACCACCGCACCGGTTCTGAAGAGACCGATGTAGACGCCGTATTAGACGGTGCTATCGACAACTTCATACGAAATCTGCTATTGTATCGTCATGGTAAAAAAACCGCATAAGCCGCCAACAGCCCAGCCTGAACAACTGGACCCGGCCCTCGTGGGGGAACTGGAAAAAGTTGTCGAACTGGTCCGTACCCGAGTGGGAAGCGAGGCTTCCGCATCCGCAAAGCTTGCTCTGGTGCGGGTGGCTGAAGGCGTCTCTCTGGCGGAATGGGAGCGCTTTGCCGCGGCCAATTCCCTTGAGGGCTGGCTGTCCGTCTCTCTGGACACCTCCCTGGGCGAAGCCGTCAAGGAACTGATCGCCACTCAGGAACGCCTGGCCTTCCAGCGGGATCACGATGCGCTTACCGGCATCGGCAACCGCGGTTTCTTTGACCGCCGCCTGCACTCGGAGTTGGAGCGAGCCATCCGGTCGCACACGGATCTCAGCCTGATCATGCTTGATATCGATAACTTCAAACAGGTCAACGATACATACGGACATGCCTGCGGCGACACCGTCCTGAAACGGCTTAGCACCATCCTGCGAAAATCCGTACGGCCCTACGACACCGTGGCCCGCATCGGCGGCGAGGAGTTCGCCCTTATTCTGCCCGCCACTTCCTACTGGACGGCGCTAATGCTGGGCAACCGCATTCTTGAGCAGTTCAGCGGCGTCACATTCTTGTGCAACGACGCGACCTTTTCCCTGACCTTTTCCGCGGGAGTTTCCGGCATTACTCTGCTGGAGACCGCGCCTACGAGCGAGCTGCTCATGAGCAGCGCCGATTCGGCTCTGTATGCCGCCAAAGCGCAGGGGAAAAACAGAATTCTCATTGCCGAGTGCAACCGCCTTGCGCGGGAACGGGCAAGCCTGGTACAATCACAAGAAAAACAGTTTCTTTTTTCCTGTCAGGAGTTGGAGTAACCACGTATGAGGCCTCAGCGTACTATCAGCGTTTCTATTCTCAGCGGCAAGGGCGGGGTGGGCAAAAGCAATCTGGCGCTCAACCTTTGCTACGGCCTGCATCAGCTTGGCAATTCCGTACTGCTGATGGACTGCGATATGGGCCTGGCCAACATGGACGTGCTCCTTGGCGTCACCCCGCAAAAGCACATTCAGGACATTCTGCTCGAAAACCGTGCCGCGACGGAAATTCTTGTGCCCTTCGGCCCTGAAGGATCGAATGTTCGTCTCGACCTGTTGCCCGCCAACTCCGGCATGGCCGAATTCGCGGAACTGGACACTGAAGCGCGCACCCTTCTGCGGGATCGCGTGAACCCGTTGGCCAGAAACTATGACTTCTTTTTTCTGGATATCGGCGCGGGCATTTCGCCCACCGCGCTCAGCTTCGGCGCCATGACCTCCCTGCGCGTTGTGGTGGTCACCCCTGAACCGACCTCTCTCACCGACAGCTACGCCATGATGAAGGTGCTCTCTTCCCGGCACCAGGTCCAGAATTTCCACATCCTGGTCAACCAGGTGGAAGGCCCGGCCGAAAGCAAACTCACCTACAACCGCCTGGCCGCGGTGTGCAAGCGGTTTCTCGGTTTTACCCCCGCGTATCTCGGCGAAGTGCGCACCGATCGCAATCTGGTGGAAGCCGTGCGCAAACAGAAACCTCTGCTGCAGGTGTTTCCCCGGTCTCCGGCTGCCGTCGACTGCATGGCCCTGGCGGCTGCCCTGCGCCGTCTGCGCGAACAGACGCCGGCCGTTGCGGAAGATATGCCCCTGCGTATTCCGTCCTTTCAGGGCTGAAGCGCCTCGCGGCGCTCTTCCCTGCCGGCCCGCTCCCCGATCATTGAAAAACGTATAAAAAAGTGGTACATGCTGCCCGAGCAATTTGGAGATTTTCACTCGGATATGGAGTGCCATACCGGAAAAATCCTTGCAGCCTTTCAGGAATGCCGGGGCAGAGCGCAAGAGCATATGCGGACGCAAGCACAGCGCTTTGCATTCCCGCCACTCAGGCACCAAGGCGCATGCGGGGAGAATGCGGTAATCTCCCCGCGGTTCGGCAAATGGACTGCGTACCTGTAACCCTTGCCTTTTGCAGACAAATGCGGCAGAATGCATTCATTAGAATGCGGCCACCTTTTATAGGGAGATGAATATGAATAAAAGTGAACTGATAAAAACTCTGTCGGAAGAAAATGCCATCTCCACCGAAGAAGCCACCCTTGTCGTCAACACCTTTTTTGACAGTATCCGGCAAGCGCTTTTGGCGGAGCAGCGCGTGGAAATTCGCGGGCTCGGCAGCTTCAAGATCAAGGATTATCAGGGATATTCAGGGCGTAACCCCAAAACAGGAGCCGTTGTCTCCGTTGCCCCCAAGCGCCTGCCCTTTTTCCGTGCGGGCAAAGAGCTGAAAGAATTCATCAACTCCTGACCAGCCATGCCCTGTTCCCTCCCGACTTTGCGGCATCGTATGACCATCCACGCACTTTTTTCGCCGCAAGCGCGGTTCATATTTATGTTTCTTGCAGCGCTGCTGCTGAGCCTGCCTTCAATAGCAGGCGCGGAGTCGTATGACGCCGACGCGCAGATGTTCAATTCCTCCCTGGGCATTGAGCAGCCCAGGGAGTTGCTGCGTATTCTCTATGTCGCTTCCAGTTACGGGGAACTCCACCCCTGCCCCACCTGAGGCGGCACGGCCACAGGCGGCCTGGCCCGGCGGGCCGGATATTTCAAACAATGCAAAGACGAACTGCAACGGCCTGTCCTGATCATCGCGGGACCGGACGAATTTCTCGCGGACGATCCTTCAGCCGCCTCCCCTTCCCCGCAGGAGGCCCGCCTCGCTCTTGACGTCCACTCCCTGCTCCGGGTTGATGCCGGTTGGCTCTCGCCTGCCGCGGCATCATGGATGCGCGCCGCTGCCGGAAAAATCCCCTCCGGTTATGCGGAAGTCTCCGGCGAGCCGGTCTCGCTGATCAAGAATACCCCCGCCGGTAAACTGGGGCTTGTGCTGTTCCCGCGCGGGTCCGGCCCCTACTACCAGCCCACCCTGGAGCAACAGGCTGCCGTGTTGCGCGCGGCAACGGACCTGAAGCCCAAAGTGTCCCTGGTCATGGGCATCAGCCCCTGGGGACAGGCCTCGGAACAGGAGTTTTTGCCCAAGGCCAGGGGGATCTTTTCCTGTATTCTCGGCGGAGGCCCCGGCCCGGCCTTTGCCCAGGCCTTTCCTTCCGGCGACACCTCCCTGCTCTGGGCCCGCTCCGACATGAACGGCCGCGCGGTGCTCGAGCTCTCTCTGCTGCAAATGCCCGTATCCGGCACCTCGGCGGCCTGGCTCGACGGGGTGACCTTTACTTCCCACCTTGTCATTCTGGGCCCCCGCTATCCTTCCGATCCCGCCATGGAAACCTTGGTGGGCAAAGTACTCCCCTAGAGCCTGTTGACACTATTTAACAGCCTCAACGATGAGTGCAAAGTAGATGAACGCAGCGAATACAACATCAAGCTTATCGTATCTGGTCGCTACGCGCCTAAAACCCTTAAGCCTACGGAATAAGCGTTCTATCT
>JAVBTB010000060.1:0-19171 GCA_031556355.1 Desulfovibrio sp.
GAAGTTGAGAGGTTGTTCAGACGACTCAAAGGCTTCAGGCGCATAGCAACTCGCTATGACAAGCTGGACGTAATGTTCATTGCCTTTGTCGTTTTTGCTCTCATTGTTGAGGCTCTCAAATAGTGTTAACAGGCCCTAGAGGGTTTCGGCGTACAGTTCAACGACGTGTTTGACCGGAATGCTGTCGTGGTTCTGTGAGAGCATGTCCATGATCTGCATCATGCAGGCCGGGCAGCCCGTGGCAACGGCCTCGGGCCGGACCGACACGATGTTGTCGCGTTTGCGCTGGCCGATCTTTTTGGACAGATCGTAATGGTTGAGGGTGAAGCTGCCGCCGCAGCCGCAACATTTGTCGGCGTCGGGCATTTCCACCAGTTGCCAGCCGGGCAGGCTTTTCAGGATGGAGCGGGGCTGTTCCGTGACGCCCAGGGATTTTTTCAGGTGGCAGGAATCGTGGTAGGTGATGCGCTTGCCGCCCTCCGTGGGAGAGGGCAGGCTCACCTTGAGCACGTCCAGGAGAAAGGCCGTGATATCAATAGTCTTTTCGTGCAGGACTTCGATCTGGCGCTGCTCGGTGACGGAGTAGTTCTGCATGAGCTTGGGCCAGATTTCCTTGATGGTGGCCCCGCAGGTGGCGCAGGGAGTGATCAGGTAATCGCACCCCGCCCCGGCGAACTTTTGCAGGTTCAGGCGCACCAGGGCGTCGTAGGCCTTTCTGTCGCCGGAGGCCAGGGCGGGGATGCCGCAGCAGCCCTGCTTTTCAGGCATGTAGATGCCCACCCCGTGTTTTTCCAGCACCTTGACGGTGGCCTCGGCGACGCCGGGAAAGAGCTTGTCCGTCACGCAGCCGGGGAAAAAGGCGACGCGCAGGCCGCTTTTTCCGGCGGGCGTATCCAGGGAGGCCACCTTGGAATGGTAGGACTGCTTGGCAAGGGCGGCAAAGTGCCGGTCCCCGATGATGGGCTGCATGATGCTGGAACAGGAGGTGCCGATGGTCGGGCTGGCTTCCTTGATGAACAGCCCCTGGAACTTGCTGGAGAGATCGAGCAGGGCGTTGAAAAAGCCCGGCCTGACCAGCAGGCCGCGGAAGATCAGCTTCTTGACGGGCGAATAGCCCATGTATTCGGCCACGATGGCCCGCGCCCGCAGGAAGATGTCCATGATCTTGACGCCGGAGGGACAGTTGGCCTGGCACGAACCGCAGAGCAGGCAGCGGTTGAGCTTGTCGTTCACGCTTTCGGCGTCGGCGATCATGCTGTGGGCCAGGTTTTCCAGCAGGGCTATCTTGCCGCGGGTGACGTCGGCCTCGCGCATGGTGGTGCCGTATACCGGGCACACCGACTGGCAAAGCCCGCAACGCATGCAGGAGACCAGCATGTCGTCCAGTTCGAGAAGGGTCTGGGCAAGCCGCGACACGTCGCTTGTGCCGCTGGCCGCCGCTTGGGGGGTAGTTTCAGACATCGGGCGCTCCTACAGAACCTTTTTGCCGGCATTGAACAGGTACTTGGGATCAAGGGCACGGCGCAGATTCTTTGAGAACTCGATGGTGGCCCTGTTGGTTTCCTTCTCCATCCACTTGGCCTTGGCCATGCCGATGCCGTGTTCGCCGGAAAGCGTGCCCTGGAGCTTCAGGGCGATATCGAAGATTTCATCGACGGCGGCTTCCACCCGGTGGAACTCTTCCTTGTTTCTGCGATCGCACAGGATGGTGGGGTGCAGGTTGCCGTCCCCGGCGTGGCCGAAGGTGCCGATTTCCAGTTTGTACTTTTTGGCGATGTCGTTCACCGCGGCCACCATGGCCGGAATTTTGGAGCGCGGCACGGTGGCGTCTTCCAGCACCGTGGTCGGCTTGGCCCGGGCCAGGGCGGGCAAGGCGTTGCGGCGCGCCTCCCACAGCTTGAATTTTTCTTCCGCGCTCTGAGCCATGCGCACGTCGGTGGCGCCGCACTTCCTGCAGACTTCCACCACCTTGGCGGCATCGTCTTCCACAAGCTGGATATGGCCGCCGTCCACTTCGATAAGCAGGATGGCGCCCGCTTCCACGGGCAACCCGGCCTTGGTGTGGGCCTCCACGTACTTGATGCAGCTTTGGTCCATGATTTCCAGGGTGCAGGGCACGATGTGCGAGGCGATGATGCCGGCCACGGCTTCCGAAGCCTTGTTCATGTCGTCGAACACGGCCATCATGGCTTTGCCGGCCTTGGGCGGGGGCACCAGTTTGAGAATGATGTTGGAGAACACCCCGAGGGTGCCCTCGGAACAGACCATCAGGCCGGCCAGATTGTAACCGGTTACACATTTCACGGTGCGCGAGCCGGTTTTGACCAGTTCCCCATGGTAATCAAACACTTCCATGCCCATGACGTAATCTTTGGTCACGCCGTACTTCAGGCCGCGCAGACCGCCGGCGTTCATGGCCACGTTGCCGCCCAAGGTGGAAACGGCCTGGGAACCCGGATCGGGGGGGTAAAAAAGTCCTTTCTGGGCCACGGCAGCGGCGAACTGGGCGGTAACCACGCCGGGCTCCACCACCGCGTAGAGGTCTTCTTCGTTAATTTCCAGAATTTTATTCAGTCCGTTGGTCAGGATGACGATGCCGTCGCCCGGCTCAGGGATGACGCCGCCGGAAAGGTTGGTGCCGGACCCGCGCACGGTAATGGGCAGGCCGTTGTCATAGGCCAGGCGCACCACTTTGCCGAGCTGCTCCTGCTCCACGGGGCGTACTACAAGGGCGGGGGTCACCGGCGTGAGCACGGCGGCGTCGTAGGAGTAGGACAGGCGATCCGCTTCCTCCGTAAGAACGTTATCCTGGCCGACAATGGCGACGAATTCTTTAATCAGGTTCGGGCTTATGCTCATAATGCCTCTCGATGGGGTTGCGTTTCCGTCCACCTGGGCAGGCAGACAAAAAACGGTTGCTGCTCTGGACTACTCCATATTCCCTGTTGCGGCAAGCGGGCTGCCGGCGCGGCTTTTCCGCTCCGGCCGCTACATCATTCCTTTCAGGCCCCTGTCGCGCAGGGCAACGTCACAGACCCCCACATGGTAGTAGCCGTGGCCGACCAGCAGCATCAACGCCTCCAGTACATTCACCTCTCTTCCCCAACGCTTGGAGCGCCCCTCGTGCTTCTTCCATAGATCCTCTTCCGTGGCCTTTGCAAACCAGGCGTCGGCTATGGCTTTCTGCTCGCGGGCGACCTTGAGCACCGCGGCCTTGTCCGGGGTCTGCTGCTCATGCCGGGAGAGCGCGGCCACTTCCGGAGGGAAGAGCGAAGGAAGCGGCTCCTTTCCGTCCAGGAAAATAGGTTCTATGATGGCAAAGACGTGGTAGAGCTGCTGCCAGTAAAAGAAACCCCCGATTTTTTCCGTCCAGAGGGAATCCGGGCAACTCTCTATGGCATTTTCCAGCAGATCGTACACCCGGTCGAACTGGGTTTTGATGGGGGTTGTTATGGCGTTCATGGCTGACTCCTTGTGCGGGCGGGCAACTGGTTGGATGAGGCGGTGTTGCAAGAGGCATACAGAAAAATACATCCGGCAAAAAGCATGTCGGCTTCCGCAAAAAGCCGTTTTCCCCGAACCGCCGACGTGCGCAAGGAGCGTTCACGGAGCGCCCCTGCCGTAATGTTTCGGGGAGGCCGCAGCCTCCCCGAAACATTACGGCATACTTTGTTAAAACAGCCCGGGCCGCAGAGTGATGAGCGTCGTTGCCACGATGCCCACTACAATGCCGTACAGCACAAAGGGCCAGAAGGTTCTTCTCAGAATTTCGCCTTCGCGTCCCAGCAGGCCCACCACGGTGCACACGGCCACAATATTGTGGATGCACACCATGTTGCCCATGGCGCCGCCGGCGGCCTGGGCGGCAAGAATGATGGTGCGCGAAAGGCCGAGCTGCCCGGCGATGTCCCACTGGAACATGCCGAAGAGCATATCGGATACCGTGTTGGAACCGGTGATGAAAGCCCCGAGCCCACCCACAAACGAGGCGAACATGGGCCATACGGTTCCCAGCAGTCCGGCAATGGCCGTTGCCATGGCCAGAGGCATGGAGGGCAGGTGGGTGGCGCTGCCCGCCGCGACGGCGGCCGCCAGTTCAGGGTTATAGCCGGAACCCTGGAAGATCTTCACCAGGGCCACGGCCGCGATCAGGGAGATGGTAGCGGCCTTCATTTTGACAATGGTTTCCTTCCAGGCCCTGGCGGCCTTGTCCATGGGCATTTTGTGCAGGAAAATGGTGATGACGGCGACCAGCATGAAGGGGATGGTGCCCGGCAGGTAGAGCAGCGAGAGACTTTCCTTGACCGTGGGGTATCCGAGAATGTCCTTGAAGGCGATAACGCCGTGGGTGTTCAGCCAGCCTTTGAGCCCGAGGCCGCCGATGCGGGTGAGCACAAGAATGAGGCCGATAAGAATATAGGGCAGCCAGGCCATGAACTGGCTCATGTGAGCCTGGAATTCCGTCTTGCCGGCAAAGGCGATGTCGCCGGTCCAGGACTTGTCCCACTTGGTCGAATCGCCGAAGGTCCAGACATCCTTGGGCACACAGAAGCCCATCTGGGCGCCCTTGATGATGATGCCGAGGCCCACCAGGCCGCCGATGAGGGAAGGCAGTTCCGGCCCCACCAGCCAGGCCAGGGCCAGGTAAGGAATCAGGAAGGCCACGGCCGCGAACACGCAGAATTTCCAGGCGGCGAAACCGTCGCTCCAGCGGCGGTTGGGGCCGAAGAAGCGGGAGATGAAGCCGAGCATGAAGATGGGCAGGATGATGGACATGGGGCCGTGCATCAGGGTGGCGGTTTCGCCTATGGATTTCCAGAAGGCGTCCGCCGAGGCGATGCCCCCGCCTCCGGCGATCACGGTGTCCACCACGCTTTTGATGGAGTTACCGAACCCCACCAGGATGGGCGTGCCCACCGCACCGAAGGTGACGGGGAAAGAGTTGAACACCAGACACAGCACCGCCGCCGCCAGGGGGGGAAACCCGAGAGAAAGGAGCAGGGGAGCGGCCAGGGCCGCCGGCGTGCCGAAGCCGGCCGCGCCTTCCACAAAGGCGCCGAACATATAGCCGATGATGATGGCCTGGATGCGCATGTCCTTGCTGACCCCCTGCATGCCGTACTGGATGGTTTCCATCCCCCCGGAGTATTGCAGGGTGTGCAGGATAAGCAGCGCGCCGAACACGATGATCAGCACGCCGACCGCGCTTATGGCCCCCTGTATGCTGAGCGCCGCCACATAGGAGACGGGCAGTTGCCAGACCAGGATCGCTCCTATGGCGCAGGCCAGCCAGGCGATGGGCATGGCTTTCATGGCGCCCATGCGCAGGCCTACCATGAGCACAAGGGCGACAAGAATCGGGGCGAGGGCCACGAGGGCCAGAAGGCTTGTGGACATAGACTCTCCTCTTCGGATCCGGCAAGGATCCGGCTGAAGCCGTGTGGCTTTTTATGGATGACGGAGCAGCGCGGTGCTCCGTCCACCGCGCTGCTCAACCTTTTGTAGCTACCTGGAGAAACCGGGAACGCTGCATGTTATCTGAAAAATCGCACAGCACCCGCCCGGTCCGCCACAGCCGGGCGGACCGGGGCCACGAAAAGCAGAAAGAGAAAGGAAGGGCCGTTTTCTGCTCCGGGCACGGGGAAAAGACACCTGCAAAAGGTTACAACAAGCACGGCAAGCCGCACCTTCGTTGTGCCCCCCTTCTTTTGTCTTACTGCTGCGTAGCTGGACTGCCAGTGTGACTCCGCGTCCGCTCCTTCGTTGTGCCCTCCTTCTTCTGTCTTACTGCTGCATTGGCGCCATGCGAAAATTTCGATTTTTCGCGGGTTGCAAAGTACTGCGGCCTGAGCCCGACCAGCATCCCATCGGATATAAGTATAGCAGGAACGGGCTTTGATGGAAATACGCAAAATGGGGCAGCGTCAATGCATACAACGCGTAAACTATTGCAGGACACCACAGAATATTGGTGAAAAAAAACACAATCGGTTCCCTTGCACCTGCCTCTTTCATGCGGTATACCAGACTGATGGCGTCCATATCCCTTCAAATTTACAGGCACATTTTTGTTGCGCTCCGGTTCTGATCCTGTATGATTTCAAAGTGCTATGGCGTCCGTTGTGCTGTACCCGGCGGGGGAGGCTTCCCCTGCGCCCGAGGTCTCTTGAGACCGGGGTATTTTTATTTTGCCACATGGGAGATTGTATGCCGAACATAGATCAGAGCGCAGTGGAGCTTTTCAAGAAGAAAGCTGCGCCCGTGTCCATCCAGGTCGTCGAGGTAAAGGATATGCAGGCAGCCATGGAGTACGCTCTGGATGTCTGCGAGCGAAAGGAGTTCTGCCAGTTGCTCCTTTCCGGCTGTGAGGAGAACCTGTCCGAGAACGCCGCCGCCGTCTGCGAGCGGGCAACGGCCAAAGTGCTGGCCGCGCCGAATCTGGACGAAAAGGCCTATGCCGCTTTGGCCAAAAAAGGCGAGGCAAAAGGATTTACCGTCATCCGCGAAGGCATGCGCAACCATCTGGCCGGCATTGACGTGGGCTTCACCACGGCAGAACTCGGCATTGCCGAGACGGCCACCTGCGTGCTGCAATCCGCCGGGGAAGAGACGCGCCTGGCCACCATGGTCTGCGAGGTGCACGTGGTCGCCCTGCAAAAATCCAGAGTGGCGGCCTCGCTGTATGACGCCGAAGATATGCTGCAAGCGCTGATGAAGGACGGTCCCATGTACACGGCCTTTATTTCCGGCCCCAGCAGGACCGCCGACATTGAACGCGTGCTCACCATCGGCGTGCACGGTCCCCTTGAACTGCACGTTGCCATGGTGGAGGGATAATTCCATGCAGACAGCCAAGAACATGAAAGAATACCACGAGGAGATCCAGGAATCCCTGGATAACGCCTTTCTGCGCGAAACCCTCGACAAATTCGCTGTGGCGTACCGGGCCAACCGGGCGGCCATTTTCGCCGACATGAACGAAAAAGAGCTGATCGCGGAAATCGCCGACGCCAAGGACGCTTCCCTGCCCCATCTGGAGGAGCTCTTTGAGCGCTTTGCCGCAGAGGCTTCCAGAAAGGGCGTGCATGTGCACCGGGCGGCCACGGCGGCGGAAGCCAACGCCATTATCTCCCGCATCGCCCAGGAAAATAACTGTAAGCGCATCATCAAGTCCAAGTCCATGACGGCGGAAGAGACCCTGCTCAACCATGCGCTGGAGGATGAGGGCTGCGAGGTGGTGGAAACCGACCTTGGGGAATGGATTATCCAGCTTCGCCACGAAGGGCCGACCCACATGGTCATGCCGGCTATCCACCTGTCCCGCCACCAGGTGGCCGATCTTTTCACCGAGGCCACCAAACACAAGCAGGACAGCGATATTGAAAAGCTGGTCAAAGTGGCCCGGCGGGAACTGCGGGCCAAATTTGTCCAGGCGGACATGGGCATTTCCGGCGCCAACTTCGCCATTGCCGACACCGGCACCATCGGCATTTGTACCAACGAGGGCAACGCCCGGCTCACCACAACCCTGCCGCGCGTGCACGTGGCCCTGTGCGGCCTGGACAAGCTTGTGCCGACCATTCACGACGCGTTGCGCATCATCAGGGTGCTGCCCAGAAACGCCACAGCTCAGGCCATTACCACGTACGTCTCCTGGATTACCGGCGCCAACGAGTGCGCGACCACCAAGGACAAGCGGAAGAACATGCACATCGTCTTTCTGGACAACGGGCGCTCGGCCCTTGCCAAGGACGAGCAGTGCAAGTCGGTGCTGCGCTGCGTGCGCTGCGGGGCCTGCGCCAACGTCTGCCCCGTCTACCGCCTGGTGGGCGGGCACAAGATGGGACACATCTACATCGGGGCCATCGGCCTTATCCTTACCTATTTCTTCCACGGGCGGGAAAAGGCCCGCAACCTCATCCAGAACTGTATCAACTGCGAGGCCTGCAAGCACGTGTGCGCGGCCGGGATCGACCTGCCGGTCATTATCCAGGAAATCCGCGCGCGCCTGAACGAAGAGGAAGGATCGCCCATTGAGTCCTCCCTGCTCGCCAAGGTGCTGCGCAATCGCAAGCTGTTCCACACCCTGCTGCGTTTCGGCAAGTGGGCGCAACTGCCGGTCACCGGCGGTACCCCCTACATCCGACACCTGCCGGAGATCTTCGCCAGGGGACAGGGCTTCCGCGCCCTGCCCGCCATAGCCAAGACGGCCTTCCGGGACGAGTGGGACAAGATCAAGCCGAATACCGAGGGGCGCATTAAAGTCGGGCTGTTCGCAGGCTGCGCCCAGGACTTCATTTACCCCGAACAGCTCAAGGCCGCCGTCAAGATTCTGGCCGCCAATGGCTGCAGCGTGGACTTTCCCATGGAACAGAGCTGCTGCGGCCTGCCCGTGCAGATGATGGGCGAGCGCGATGCCGCGGAAAGCGTGGCCCTGCAGAACGTCAAGGCCTTCGACGCGGCCCGCTTCGACTATATCGTCACGCTGTGCGCTTCCTGCGCCTCGCACATGACGCACAACTACCCGCGCATGCTGGCCGGGCATCCGCACCTGGCCACTGCCGTGAACCAGTACGTGGAGCGGGTGAAGGACTTCAGCTCCTTTGTGCGCGACGTGCTCGGCATGCAAGAGGGCGACTTTGTGAAGACGAGCGAGACGGTCTGCTACCACTCGCCTTGCCACCTGTGCCGGGGAATGGGCGTGACCGAGCAGCCTCGCGCCCTGATCAGCGCCGTGGGTGAATACAAGCCCACGGAGGAAGAAGATACCTGCTGCGGCTTCGGCGGTTCCTATTCCGTCAAGTTCCCGGAAATCTCCAGCCAGATTCTGGACAAGAAACTGGCCAGGCTGGAGGCCTCCCAGGCGACCACGCTGGTCACGGACTGCCCGGGCTGCGTCCTGCAACTGCGCGGCGGGGTGGAAAAGCGCGGCGGCAAGCTGAAAGTGGAACACATGGCCGAACTGCTGGCCCGGCATATGAAATAATGCGCCAACGCGCCGGATAATGAGATGAGCCCCGCATACGGCTACGACCGTATGCGGGGCTCAAAAATTCTTTTTGAAGTTGGCTAAGAGATCGCATTGCCTCCGGCGGCCAAAGGGACTGAGTCCCTTTGGAATCCCCAATTTGTGACTGCATGGCTCTCACCCCCTACACCCGATTTACCCAAATACGCGGGTGCAGGGGACCGCTGTCCCCTGCCGGGTGTGGGCGGAGCCCACATCTGACTAGAGTATTTCACACTTGAAATGCTCAGCGAGGATTTGCTTCAAATCCTCGCTGCCAAATGATTGTAGGGCGGCTTTGCCGACCGTTAAGCAATCATTTGAAGCGGAAACTGCTCTAAGATGGCTTCGACAAACTGTCTTTATCAGCCCTACTTATGCGCATGTAAACGTTCGGCCAGCATTTTGAGGTGGCGGCGTTCCTCGTCGGCACATTCCCGGACGTGGTGCTTTTCGGAATCCGGGACCATGCCTTCCAGGGCAATGAAAAAGAGCAGGGTGTCCTTTTCGAACTGCATGGCCTGGCCAAGGGGGTCGGCGAGGGCGCGCTCGGCCTGGTTGGGCATGAACAAGGTATGCGAATCGAGCAGGGCTTGCACGTACACGAGGTATTCCGCGTCGTCGCTGCCCGCGGGCAGGGGCAGGCCGCCCATGCGGCCGAGCATGGAGGAAAAGATGGCCTCGTGGCGGTGTTCTTCCTTGGCCATGAAGGCGAAAAACTCCTTGTCGTCGGCTTTGGACGCGTTTTGTTCGACGCTCAGGTAAAAGGCATGTCCCCGGCGTTCAATTTCCACGGCGGCGGCAACAGCGTCCGCTGCATTCACAAAACTGGCCATATGTTCCTCCTGTGCCGCAAGGAAAAATCCTTGGCTGCGTCTCTACAGGGTTACAGATCCTTGATCAGGGCGAGAACCGCGTTGTATTCCTGTTCCGTTACCGGCTGGACGGAAAGGCGGCTGCCCCTGCGCAACAGCTCCATGCCGGCAAGGTCCGGACAGGTGCGCAGAAAGGCCAGGGGCAAAGTATAGCGAAATTTGCGCACCAGGCGGACATCCACCACATACCAGCGTGGCGCGTTGGAGGGCGAAGCCGGGTCAAAGTGCTCGTTTTCCGGATCCCACTGGGTGGGGTCCGGGTAGGCGCCCGAGGCTACTTCGGCCAACCCGACAATGCCCGGATCGGTGACGGAATGGTAAAACAGCACCGGGTCGCCGATGCGCATCCCGTCGCGTATGAAGTTGCGGGCCTGGTAATTGCGCACGCCGTCCCACATGGAGGTCTGCGCGGGCGCACTCGCCAGATCGTCGATGGAAAAGCAGCCGGGTTCGGTTTTCAGCAGCCAGCAGCGCATGTCAAATCTCAAAACGGCTCACGGCGGTGATGACCACGGAATCCACCGGCACGGCTTCGTGTTCGCCCATGGCTTTGATCTTGGTCTTGGCTATTTTGTCCACCACATCCATGCCGTCGGCCACCTGGCCGAATACGCAGTACCCGTATTCTTCCGCTGTGGGGCCGGAGTGGTCGAGTTCCGGGTTGTCCAGGGTATTGATGAAAAACTGGGCGGCAGCACTGTGCGGGTCGCTGGTGCGGGCCATGGCCAGGGTGCCGCGCAGGTTGGAAAGGCCGTTGGCCGCCTCGTTCACGATGGGGGGAGACGTGGGTTTTTCTTCCATGCGCATGGTCAATCCGCCGCCCTGGATCATAAAATCTTTGATCACCCGGTGAAAGATGGTATTCTTATAGAAACCGGAATCCACATACTGCAGAAAATTTGCCGTCGTGACCGGGGCTTTTTCCGTAAAAAGTTCTACCAGAATGTCGCCGGAGGAAGTTTCAATCAGAACCATGGGATTTTCCATTGGCGAAGAACTCCTGAATTGTTATAGATAAATGCATGAAGGTTCGAAAAGTCCGGAGAACTACACTGGCTTTGCCGGCGTGCGGCGCTGCACGTGCGCTCCGCGCGTTCTGCAAAACAGACTGAGACGTGTATTGTACGGCGTGGCAGCGAACGTTCCGCCGCCGTTTTTTCAGGCCTGGCTATCTCAGATGGCCGAACCGGAATCTGACAATTAAACGCGAGAACCCCATTTGTGTCAACTTGCCCGTGCTTCCCGTAAGGGCACCCGCCCTGCGGAACGCACCGGAACCGCACCGCATAACGCAAAGGAGCCGCAGCATGCCGCAGCAACTCCCCGGTCTTCCCGACACCCTCATTGATGCTGAAACCCTCGGCCACCTCAAGGAGCTTTTCGCTTCCCTGACCCGCGACGTGGAACTGCATACCTTTGTGCGAGCCGTCTCCGCCAACGGCTCCAACGGCAAAAAGCAGTCCTCCTCCGACGGCGAAGAAGCATTGCTGCTGGCCGGTTTTACCGTGAACCTGTGCCGGGAGCTGGCAGCCGTCTCGCCGCGTGTGCGGCATGTGGAACATGCTGTCAAACCCGGCGCGGAGGCCGCTGCAACGGCGGGAACCGGCAGCGGGCCGGAGGGCGCGGTCAGTCTGTTCCCGTCGATACTGATCAAGAGCGCGGGCGCGGACCAGCCGGTATTTCGCATCACCGGAGCCCCCCTGGGCGAGGAGGCGCGGGTTCTGGTGCAGTCCATTCTTCTGTTCGGCACAGGCAAAAGCGGGATGTCCGCCGCTGCGGCCAAGATGCTGCAAACCCTGAAGGAGCCCCGCCACGTCCGGGTCTTCAGCTCTCCCGGCTGTCCCTACTGCCCCGGCCAGGCTTTGAACGGGCTGAAAGCAGCGCTGGAAAGGCCGGATCTGGTGACGGCGGAATGCGTCACCACGGACCAGTTTCCGGATCTGGCCCGCAAGTACAAGGTGGGGTCGGTGCCGCACACCCAGTTTTCCGAGACCCATTCCGCTGTGGGCCTGCAACCGGAGGCCATGTTCGTCTATGAACTGGTGCATCTTGCGCCCATGCCCGAGGACGATGCGCCCATACTCGGCGCGGATGTCGATACGGAGCACCTGGATCTGGTCATCCTGGGCGGCGGCCCCGCCGGTCTTTCCGCCGCCATTTACGCGGCGCGTTCGGGGCTATCCTCGGTCGTGCTGGAAAAAACCGCTTTCGGGGGGCAGGTGACGCTGACCCCGGTGGTGGAAAACTATCCCGGTTTCGGCTCCCTCAGCGGGCAGAAGCTGGGGGAAATCCTGGCCGCCCACGCCCGGCAGTACGCGCCCCTGATGGCGGGCGCTCTGGTGCGTTCCATCACGCGCGAGGCGGAATCCTTTGCCGTGCATACCCCGGACCGGGTTTACCGGGCAAAGGCCCTGCTGTTCGCGACCGGGGCGGAGTGGAAGGATATGGGCGTGCCCGGCGAGGACCGCCTGCGCGGCAAGGGGGTGGTGCACTGCGCGTCCTGCGACGGCTACCTGTTCAAGGGCAAGGAGGCCGTGATTGTGGGCGGCGGCAATACCGCTCTGACCGATGCCCTCCACCTGAAAAATCTGGGGGTTTCCGTGCGTATCATGCACCGCCGCGATCAGTTCCGGGCCGAGGACGCCCTGCAAAAGGCCGTGGAACGCGAGGGCATTCCGATCCTCTGGAACAGCGTTCCCGTGGAGGTGCTCGGCAAGGACAGCGTGACCGGCCTGCGCATCAAGGACGCGCAGAGCGGCAAAGAGAGCGTGCTTGACGTGGCTGGCGTCTTTGTGGCGGTAGGGCAGAAACCTCATTCGGAATTGGCCGTGTCTTTGGGTGTGGCCGTCACCCCGGCCGGAGCCATCATCATTGACGGGCATATGCGCACCAACGTCCCCGGTATCTACGCGGCCGGCGACGTGTGCGGCGGCGCGCAGCAGATAGTGACCGCGGTGGGCGAAGGGGCCAAGGCCGCCCTTGCCGTGTTTGAAGATCTGCAGAAGGGAAAGAGCTAAGAACTGAGGATCGCCTGAGCGGCCTGCAAAAAGCCTGGCTGTGTTCTGGCAGCGCCCCCCGGATGCAGGAGGAGCTTTGTCTCACGCTTTGCAGGACGCGTGAGACAAAGCGCCTCCATCGCCGAATTGCCTTGTGACCTGGGGCGACAGGCGTCTATGACATGCTCGCCGCCCGTTGCACGGCGCGCGGGGCGGCAGCGCCCCCCGGGAACTATGCCCCGGCAAGGGCGCGTATCACCTCGGCGGCGGTTCTTTGCGCCGACTGCGGGTTTTGCCCCGTAATCAGCGTGCCGTCCACTTCCACATGGTCTTCCCAGTTCCCGCCCTTTACAAATACCGCACCCAGTTCGCGCAGTCGCGACTCCAGCAGAAAGGGCATGTAATTGTCCAGCTTCACTTCCCTTTCCTCATCATCGGTGAAAGCCGTAAGCCGCTTGCCTGATACCAGGGCGTTGCCGTTTTCGAGCCTGACGCAGGCAAACCCTGCCGGGCCGTGGCACACGGCCGCGAGTATCTTGCCGGCCTTGTGCATGTCCCTGAGAATGCGGTTGAGCTCGGTGTTGCCCGGCAGGTCAAACATGGTGCCGTGTCCTCCCGGCAGAAAGACGGCGTCATAGCCCGAAGTGTCCCTTACATCCGCCAGCCGCAGGGTGTGTTCAAGATGGCGTGTGGTCACCGTAAACTCCTGCGGCGCATCCTGCATGCTCCTCTTATCAAGAGGGGCTTTGCCGCCCGCAGGGGAGGCCACGGTTATTTCCATGCCGGCTTTCTCAAACGCAATGTAGGGCTCCGCAAACTCCGTGAGCCATATCCCTGTTTCTTTGGACGACGGGGCCATTGTCGCTGCGGAGGTTACAATCATAAGTATGTGTTTTTTCATGGTCTCCACCTTTGTTGTGCTTTGCCGCATGGTACCGCCGTTCTTGCAAAGTCTGCTGAACGTCGCCGTACGGCGGAAACGTTGATATAGAAAAATGCATAACATGTTTTGCACCCTGTGGACAAGGGGCAACAACATTTTACCCGAAGTCTGCAAAAATGCTCTAAAGATGCGGAGCGCAGAAATCGCGGAAACAGACAGCCCCGGAGGGAACAGTGTTCCCGCCGAGGCTGCCTGCCAAAGCCGTGCAACAACGCGGCTCCGGAATCCGTCACACGAATATTCCTTACAGTTTCAATAAATCCACATACCAGGCAGCCGCTTTGTCCATGAGCTTGAGGGTCCGGTCGGCCATCAGGTAGGGGTCGCCGAGGTATCCGTCCAGAAGCTGGACGTTGTCAAAAAGGCTGTTCACCAGATCGGCGATCAGCGGGTTTTCCGGGTTGGCGCCATAAATACGCAGCAAGGTGCGCAGCAGGGGATGGTCGGGGTTCACTTCCAGGATCTTTTTGGGCAGTTCCTCGCTCTTGTGCATGACCCGGATCAGCTTTTCCATGGACGAACTGACCCCGTCGGGCGAGGCCAGAACGGCCGGGCTGCCGGAAAGGCGGTCGGAGACGCGGATCTCCGTGATCTTGTCGCCGAGGATGGCACGCATGTGCGCGATCAGCTTGTCGAAGGAGGATTTTTCCTCCTCGTTCAATGCCTTGGCTGCGGGCGTCGCATCGTCCGGATCGGGGAACGCGTCCAGGGCCTTACCGTCGGCCTGCTCCACGGACTTGAATGTGTAGTCCTTATATTTGCCGAGGGCGTCCAGGGCGAACTCGTCCACGGGCTCAAGCAGGTAAAGCACCTCGATGCCCTTGCGGCGAAAGCGCTCCAGATGCGGGTTGACCTTGGCGGCCTCAGGCGAAGGGGCGGCGATGTGCCAGATTTCCTGCTGCCCGGCCTTGGCCCGGTGTATGTATTCGTCCAGGCTGGTGAGCCTTCCCTCGTCCGAAGCGGAGGAGGCGAAACGCAGCAACGGGGCCACACGATCCCGGTTGGCGTAGTCGCTGTAGGCGAACTTGAAGTACTTCCCGTGCAGTTTCCAGAAGGTTTCGTACTTGTCCTTGTCGGACTGGGCCAGTTTTTCCAGGTGGCTCAGAACCTGCTTGACGATGGTCTGCGAAATTTTGCGCAGCACCAGATTTTCCTGCAGGGTTTCGCGGGAAATGTTCAGGGGCAGATCTTCGGTGTCCACCACGCCCTTGAGAAAGGCCAGGTGCTGAGGGATAAGCTCGCTGTTGGCGCGTTCGATAAGCACCCGGCGCACATACAGATCAAGGCCCCACTCCTCGCGCGGCCCGCCGAAATACTCCTGCGCGGAATCGGGTATGAAAATCAGGGCGTTGAACTGCACCGGCGCGTCCACCGAAAGATGAATCACGTCCAGGGGCGGTTTTTCGTCGTAGGTCAGGTAGCTGTAAAATTCGGCATACTGTTCCTGCGTGATGGAAAACTTGGGCTCGCGCCACAGGGCGGGCGTGGTGTTGATGCGCTCATCTCCCAGAAAAATGGGGAAGGGCAGGAAGTTTGAATGCTTGCGAATGGCGGACTGGAGGCGGTATTGTTCCAGAAACTCCTTGGCGTCCTCCTTCAGCTTGGCGCGGATGACCGTGCCGCGTTTGAAGGGCGCCGCCTCTTCCCCTTCCAGCGCCTTGATGCTGAAGCTGCCTGTGCCCTCGGAAGTCCAGAGGTGCGGGCCTTCTTCCCCAAGGGCGGGTACGGAGATGACCTCCACCATGTCCGCGGCCATGAACACGGAGTAAAACCCAATGCCGAAGCGCCCGATGATCTCGGCGGCAGAGGGTTCCGCCTGCCCGTTCCCTGCGCCGGCCTCTCCCTTCCCGTTGTCCTTGCCGTCGCCTTTGGGAGCTTCCGTCCCCATGTCCTTCAAAAACTGCTCGGAACCCGATTTGGCGATAGTCCCCAGGTTGTCGATCAATTCCTGTTCGGTCATGCCGAGGCCCGTATCGGCGATCTGCAGGATGCCCGCGTCCTTGTCGACGGTGATCCGTATTTCCAGCGGCAGACCGGCGTCCCGGATATTTTCGCCCTTGCTCTGCAAAAAACGCAGCTTGTCCAGCGCGTCGGAAGCGTTGGAGAGAAGTTCGCGCAAAAATATTTCCCGGTTGGTGTACAGGGAATGGGTAAGGATACTCAGGACTTTTTGCGTCTCCGCCCGAAATTTGTGTGTTTTTGCTTTGGCCATGTGATTTCCTCGAATAGAGTTACGGCAGTCGGGCAGCCCGCCTGCGGCAAGAATAGTGGACACCTGGCGCAAGGCGCCCGCCCGGAACAAAAAGACGCTCCCACGTCACCCTGGGGCCATGTGAGAACCGGCCGGGGAAAACGTGCTTCCTCCGGTTCCCTGTAAAATAATTATCTCTTTCCTCTTGAAAAGGGGGAAGGCGAAAAAACGTTACCGTCACCGGTCCGTTTTTGCCCTGATCCGCTCCGCGCGAAACCAGGCTTTGCTTTGCACGTTTCCTCGGATAGTCTGCATCTGTCGGCATCCGCCGGACAATCTTCTTGACAGTCCGGCCGTCAGGAAGGTTCCCCTCCGCCAGGATTGGTGTGCATATGCCTTGCGAAATACCGGAACACGCCCCCCACGCGCCGAAGCGGCAACGCCTGTTCGTGGCTCTGCCCTTGCCGGCGCCCGCGCTGGCGTGCCTTGAGGCCGTGCGGGCGGAAGCGCCGGGGCTTGCCTGGACGCCTAAGGAGGCTCTGCACCTGACCCTGCGTTTTATCGGCAATGTGCCGCAGGAAGACGTACCGGCCGTCAGGGCGGCGCTCCGGACCGTGCGTGCCGGGCCGTTTTCGTTGCGGGTGCGGGGGCTTGGAATGTTCGCGCGCAGTCGGGGGGCCATCTTATGGGCGGGGCTGGAGGCCTGTCCGGAGCTTACGGATCTCAAGCGGCAGGTGGACGCTGCCCTGGAGCGCGGCGCGGGCCTTGCGCCGGAGCCTGGACGTTTTTCTCCGCACATCACCCTGAGCAGGTTAAAAACCTCCGCCCCGGGCTCGCTGCGCGGCATTCTCTCCCGGCATGCCGCCGTGGCGGGGGAGCGCTTCGTCGTGGCATCCTTTACGTTGTACAGCAGTCTCTTGCTCCCCGGAGGATCAGTGCATACCCCGGAGGAGGTCTATCCGCTCGGTGCATGATACGGGGAAAGGCCGGTTTTCGCGGCTTGCGGGTTGGCACCGCGGCAGGAAGGGGCGTGCGGCTGGCACGTTTTTATTCGCAGCTTTGCGGAAAGTTATCGCACAGTATCTGCATGCGCATGCAGCGTTGCCAGCAGTGTTGCGCGCTCTTCCCTGGGCAGATGGACAAACAGCATGACCGTGGCGCACAGCTTGTGCACATCCGCGTTAATCTGGCTGGTGTCCAGGCTGTGTCTAACTTTTACCGTCTGAAAAATATTCTGCCGCACAGGGGGGGCCGCCAGAAAAAAGGCGCACCCCGGCCTGAAAAGAATTACAATACGCCTTCGACAATACTTATCCGTACTGTCGTCTGGGTTACAGGCTGGGCAACCATGCTGTAGGCGCGCCCCGCCAGGAAAGAGGCGGTAAAGTGAATGTTCGTCTGGTAGCCATGAGCCGCGCTATACGTAAGGACGAAGGTATGCGTTCCTTCGGGTATTTGCACTACCCCCCAAGTGGCGAAATCGCCACTCCATTTCACTTCCTCCTCGTCAAACTGGGTAACGGTAAGCGTTGGGACTATCCTGAGGGTACAGAGTTTTTCCTGTGGCGCCGGCGCGGAATAGGGAATGTGTGTTGTACCCAGTGTGCAGCCCCCAATCATGAAAACAGCGAGAATAAACATAAGAAAGAGCTTTTGCATAGAATTCTCCTGGTGGGTACTCCGGACTTAGGGCTTGTCCATAAATAAGCGTTTCGTGGCCGATTACTTCGTCAAAGCCCTTTTTTTTCTCCTGTCGAGTACGGTAAGAGTACACTCCCTTCGTAAAAAAAGGTTTTTCCTCGTCCTCGGCTCACGCTCCACTTATTTATGGACAAGCCCTTATTCGCTGCAACTCTTTTTTCACAGCCCCGAACGCCCGGCCTGAGCCGATTTTGTGCAGCACTCGTATTACGGTATCCGACGGAACAGCAAAAGAGCAAGCATGGTAAACGGCCTTCGCTGTTTCATGGAATGCAGCCTCAGGGCGTGTACGCGCCGTGTTCGCACAGCCGCGTTCCGGTGTGCGCCCGGATCTCGTCCCCGAATACGGCCAGCCAGATACACGGTGCGCTTGCGTACGTCACCCGGTGCTTGCAATGCCTGGGCAGAAAAACGTGATCGCCCCGGCCCAGAGTAATTTCCGAACCATCCGCGTACCCGATCCTGGCCTCGCCCTCCAGCACCACCACCCATTCATCCCGCTCCTGGTCGTACCATTCCCCTTCCGGAGTGGTCTGGCCGTGAGAAACGATGCGTTCAACCAAGAGCCCGCCCGGACCGGTAAGAAGGGCCTCAAAATGCTCTGAAGCGCCCGCTTTTCTCGCCGCTTCAGGCACAGCAAAAATATTGTTCACAGCCAGCCGCCTCCCTGTCCTATGCTTGTCGACGCCTCATCGCTGGTATGCAAGACTCCCGCAACACAGACGCAATATCCGTCAGTCGCCGATAATCTTGATCAGTACCCGCTTGTCGCGGCGGCCGTCAAATTCTCCGTAAAAGATCCGCTCCCAGGGGCCGAAGTCGAGCTTGCCGTCGGTGACGGCCACCACCACCTCCCGTCCCATAATCTGGCGTTTCAAATGGGCGTCGGCATTATCCTCGTATCCGTTGTGCCTGTATTGGTCCACCGGTTCGTGCGGAGCAAGCTTTTCCAGCCAGACCTCGTAATCGTGGTGCAGGCCAGCCTCGTCGTCGTTGATGAAGACGGACGAGGTGATGTGCATGGAATTGACCAGGCAGAGGCCTTCCTGAACGCCGCTTTCCCTGACCATCTCCGCCACCTGCCGGTGCAGGGAGACGATGGCGCGGCGCTGGGGGACCTCGACGGTTATTTCTCGGGTGAAGGTTTTCATGATGGCGTTTCTCCTGGGACGATTCACTATAGATACAATCATCCATCATATTTCAATGCGGCCCGCCCTGCACGCGACTTATTCGGGTCGTGTCTTCGCATCCCGTTGTCTCACCTGCGATAAACGTCATTCCGGCGTCTGCACGATCAACCGGGCGGGAAACGGGAAGTCTGCCGGAACCCAGAGGGGCGTACAATCGCTAAGGAGTGAAATAGGGTTGTCCCGCGGGAAGAGAGTAATACAGTACGGAGCAAAAGTGTTTGCCGCTGGGTTCCGGCAGTCTTCCCGTTTCCCGCCCGGGTGCTCG
>JAVBTB010000026.1:0-93043 GCA_031556355.1 Desulfovibrio sp.
CACGTTGATGGGGGAAATACACTTAGAGCATTTCACACTTGAAATGCTCGCAAGGATTTGTCGGCAAATCCTTGCCGCCAAATAGGCGTAGGCGGGCTTTGCCCGCCGTTAAGCGACTATTTGAAGCGTAAACTGCTCTAGTGATTTTTTACATACTCTACATAGCATAACTCCCTCTCAAATATAATTTTTGAGAGAGTAGGCATTGATATGGGCATGTCAATAGCAGAACTAAAACGTATTTGTTTTTATATTATTGAGTTTTATATTTTACTTCACGTCGTATTGATGGAATCAGCTCATTCAGTAAAGAACAATTCGTGTTCGACTTTGGCAGAGCATAGACCCCTTCTCCGACATTCAGCGTTTGCTCTGCGAGCGGCGACCCAAGGATAGAAAGCAAAACCTATTTCGGCGTCATGGCCCCTATGGCGATGGTCAAAAAGGCATCCAGAGGCAGGCCGATGCTTTCGCATTCCTTGATGCGCTCACGGCTGACGGCGGCGGCAAAGGCTTTGTCCTTCATCTTCTTTTTCAGGCTGGAGGCCTGCATGCCTTCCATGCCCGTGGGCCGTACCAGAGCGGCGGCTGAGATAAGCCCGGTGACGGTTTCGGCAGCGCGCAGGGCGGTATCCATGCGGGTTTTGGGCATAACCCCGGAATATTCGCTGCTGTGGGCCTGGACGGCGTCCACCACCTCGTCCGGCAGCTTGCCGCGCAGAAGTTCCCCGGCCTTTACTCCATGCTGTTCCGGGGTATCCTTGGTCAGGGGATAGTCCACGTCATGCAGCAACCCGGCAAGCCCCCAGGTTTCGGCGTCTTCGCCGAAATGCCCGGCCAGGGCGCGCATTACCGCTTCCGAAGCAAGGGCGTGCTGCACCATGTGGGGTTCGGGCGAATAGGCGTGAATCAGATCAAGAGCGGCGGCGCGATCCAGCATGGCGTTCTCCGGGTGTGCGGTGGCATGTTCTGCTCTGCGGCAGGAAACAGTGAAGGTAACTATACGGTAAGCGGCCGCAGATGAAAAACTGTGCCACGATAGGCCGGGTAAAGACCGCCGTCAATACCGGTTTGCTGCGCTCCAGCAGCAAGGGGAAGAACGATATCCGCACAGGAGATTCCCACGTGACATTCGCGGGCAACGTGTGCAGATCTCTGCAATGTATCGACGAAACACGACAGTTTATTTGTTTAACGCTATTTACTTTTATATATTTTTGCGTAAAAATAGACATACAGAAAATTGTTATTAGACATGCTGTCCACTTTTCAAAACCTCTTTTGCTTACCGTTCAAACGACAGTTCCTACCTTCTCATCAGGTTGTGCCTTACCTTTGCTCGTAGCTGTACCGCGAGGGAATATCTCTTACGATTTTTCCCCTGCATTGGCGGCCTTTGAAGTTATAATGTAACGGTGAACCTGCCCAACCCCAACCCTGTAAAGAGTTGCCCAAGGAGGAACCATGAGCCCTGATGAACGCATTTCCAGAAAAATCGACACTGTTGACAATGAAATGCAGGAACTTATCGACCGTATCTTTACTGACGACAAGTTTTTTGCGCTCGTCCGCTCTGCACCGGAAAAGGCATTAAGCAAATATAACCCTCCCCCTGGGGATCTGGCTCACGTGCAAAAGTTCTGTGAGTTCCTTGCGCTGGTACAGAGTCAGCTTCCGAAGCTGTCCCGGATAGATGCTCTTGCCGAAGCGATAAAAACGTGGGGCAAATTAGATCAGGAATGGTGCGGCACGCCACCCAAAAAGTATATAGGCCCATGGCATACCGCTTGGCGCACTGTGGAAGATATCAGAACATTTATCACCAGGGCGGATGTGCTCCAGCTTAACAAGGCCTTACTTACCAAAGCCGCAGGACCACAAATCAAGGCGGTGACGCAACAAGCCGCCACCAAAAAGGTAGCCGCGCGCGCGGTCAAGAAGTAACACGACACAACAGCAGACCCTGTGGAGATATCCATGCTGTCACGCCTTGTGCTGTCTGTGACCAACCGATGCCCCATTGCATGCCCCCATTGCGTCGCCACGGCTTCTCCACGCGGGCGTGCTCGTCTGACGTTGCGGGAGATGCGAACGGCGGTGGACGATATGTTCGGGCTGGGGCGCCTGCGCATGGTTATCTTCACAGGGGGAGAGCCATTTTTACTGCGAGAAGATCTTCTGGATATGGTGGGCTATTGCGCGGCAAAAGGTCTGACCACCCGTATTGTCACGAACGCTTTCTGGGCACGTACGCCTGAGAACGCGTCCAACATAGTGCAGGCATGCCTTGCGGCAGGCCTGACAGAGCTGGCCGTCAGTTGCGACGAGTACCATCAGAAATTCATTTCCATCGACAACGTGCGCCACGCCAACGACGCGTGCAGAGAACAGGGCCTGCCGTGCGCGCTGAGCCACAAAATCATGAAAGGGAATACCCTGACTCTGGAGCGACTGGAAGAAGCCCTGAGAAGACCCCTTATCCGTTTTTCACACGAAGGGGACAACCCCGCCAATGATGTGGTGGACTCGGGATACACCGTGCCTCTTGGTGAAAACATGCATCTGATTCCCGACGAGGACATTTTATATCCGGATTCCGATGATCATTGGAAAACGCCGTGTGACAGCGCGCTGGAAAATACCGTGATCACCGAGAACCGGGAACTTGCCGTCTGCTGCGGCATGATCCCGCGCAAGGTGCGCGAAGTCGTGTTCGGTCCGCTGGGGAAATACCATCTGGCGGAGCTGATCCTGCAGGCCGACAGGGATTTGATCACCAACTGGCTGGCTCTGGAAGGACCATACGGTCTCATGCAGTTTATCCAGGCGCGCAAGCCCGCCATACCCTTCAGAAAACGGTATGTGAGCCGTTGCCACCTGTGCAGCGAGATACTTACCCGCGACGATTGCCGGGCAGTGCTGCATGCGCATTGTCACGAAAAGGTACGGGAGATCTCCATCAAGAGGGCGTTTTACGACCATGCGCGCCCGGATGCAGGACACTGAATGCGCCTGGCGCAGGTTCCGTGCTGCCTTTTTACAGCTCCGCGGCACAGCGCCTCAAGAGGCACACCGTGGCCGCGGCTGCAAACCCGCGCTACTTCAAAAAAGAGCGGATCCCGGTAAATACCACTTGGGCGGCAATGGCGGCGAGCAGCAGCCCGGTGAGCTTGGACAGCACGGCCATGCCGGTACGGCGCAGCACGCGTTCTATCCTGTCGGAGCAGCGCAGGGTGGCGTAGATGCAGGCGGAGGAGGCGGCCAGGGCGACCACGCCCATGATCATGTGCCCGCTTGAGGAATCCGAAGCCCCCCAGACCATGATGGTGCCTATGGTGGCGGGCCCCATGCACAGAGGGATAGCGAGGGGAACGACGCTGATGTCGTCGTCATCCGGGGAAAAAGAGGGGTGGGAGGCGGATTCGTTCATGAGGGAAACCGCGCTCAGGAACAGCAGGGCGCCGGCTCCGATGCGAAAGGCGTCCAGCGTAATGCCGAAAAGAGCAAACAGCGGTTCACCCAAAAAGTGCAGCGTCGCCCCGATAACAAACACGGCAAGCCCGGTGCGGCGGGCCGTGCGTTTTTTACGCTCGGCGTCGTAGGAGCGTGTGGCGCTCAAAAAGGCGCTGAGCACGGCGGGCGGGGTCATCAAGGCAAACAGTTTGATGGTGGTGCTGAAAAAAACAGCGAGTATATCCATGCGCTTACCCCACACGTACCCATCTTGACCAGAGTAGGCAGGCAAAAATCCGCGCCTGCCAGATATTACCCGGGCAGAGAGACCGGTATTCCGCCTTTCCTCCCCCGTTCCAAGATCCGCTTCCGGCACAAGAGTTCTTGCCCTTCAGGGCGCACACCCACTCTCTCCGGGAGCACCGCCGGGGACGACCCGCCAATTCGCCACACCGCCCCACAGAGACCTGAAAAAGGTCAAGGGAACACGCTCCCTTGCGGGGAATCCAAAGGGGCAGCGCCCCTTTGGCCGCCGGGGGCACTCTTGCTCACGCTTCAGTCAAAATAATCTCCGGCAAGGCCTCTGGGAAGAGGCGGGCGCTTCCACAGCCATTTCAGACGCACTTTGCGCAAAAAGTCCTTAAAAAGCATAGATTCGCCGGTTTCGGCGCATACGGCGTCAAAAGCCCAGCGCAGGTGCTCCAGCATAATGCGATCGGGGTACTGGGCCGTCAGGATGGCCTGAATCGTTTTCCACAGATCGTCATCCGAAGGCGAGGGAGAGATGCGGTCTTCAGGACCGTAGGGGAGCTTGCTGTCAGTCATTGTGTGATTTTCGCTCCGCAAGGAAAAGTATTTCCGGGTTCCGCGCCTTGTTGCAATGGCTGTACCGGGCCACGGTCCAGACAGTATAAGGCAGGGCGGAGAACCAGGCGTCCACGGCGGTGGCCTCTTCCTGCCCGCCGGGATGCCCCGCATAGGCATGCACGCTGAGCACGCCGCCGGGAGCGAGGATATCCGCTACGGCCCGCAACGCGGCCAGGGTGGTGCCGGCACGGGTGGTCAGGCGCTTGTCGCTGCCCGGCAAAAATCCCAAATTATACACAGCCGCGGCGCATACCGCGTCTTCGGGCAGAAACCCGGCAAGGCATTCGTGCCCTTCCCGAAGCAGGCGCACGCCTTCCAGGGCGTTTGCCGCCTTGAGGCGCGCCCGCGTGGCGGCAAGGGCAGCCTCCTGCACGTCAAAACCCAGCAGATGAAAACCGCCGCCGGGCCTGAGCGCGGCAAGCTCCTTTGCCAAAAACAGCGTATCGTGCCCGTTGCCGCAGGTGCCGTCAACGGCCAGCAGGGGAGCGTTTGCGGGCAGGAGCGCCGTACAGTGCTCCAGAGCGGACCTGACGGCCTGACGGGAAAATGCGGTCAATTCCGGAAACGCGTGCGCGGCCATACCTGTTACTGCGTTGTCTCCGAAGGATTGCGGACGGAAAGGGAGGCGTTTTCCAGCAGCGTTTTCACAAGCTTCTGCACTTCTTCCGTCTTCTTCCATTCTTCGTACATGGCCTGCCAGCGGGCAAACTCCATGAAGGACTCATCCAGGAACTCTTCATGGGCCTGCACCCAGGAACTGAAGAGCTGCAACTCCAGATGGAACCGGGTGCTGTCCAGCACGCGGCCGATAACGCTCTCCGGCAATGCGGCCCCGTCGATTTCACTGGCGACGAAAAGGCAAACGGCGCTCAGGGAGGTCTTGTGGTCGATTTCCGTATTGTTCAGCCGGTCCGCAAGCCCGTAGAGCGAAGGGTACCCGGCCCGCAGGCGCTCCATGGCCTGTTCCGGCAGACGAAGAAAGAGCTTGTCGCCTTCTTCCGCGATAAAATAGAACCGCAGCCAGTTCTCGAACATCACCACTTCGCTGACGCGATTGATGGCGACTTCAAACTCAGCGTTCATCGGTACCTCCGGTATCGGCGCCCGTGCAGGGCATGGGCTGTTTGTCCAATCATCAGTAGTATAGGGCGTATTTGCGATTGCGCAACAGGTTTGTTCCCAGCTACCGCTGGAACAAAAAACAACGCACCCTATCCCCGGCATGCGCGTCGCCGCCGGTTTCCGGACGGCCCTGCGGACGGGGAAAAAACGGAGGCAGACTGCGCAGGCACAGCTCCATGACCTGCGGGCAGCGCGGGGCAAAGGGACAGCCCGAGTCGGCGGACAGCCCGGAAGCTCCCGCAGCGCTTCGTCCACCTTCTTCTTCCTCCCCGGCAAGCGCCTCGCCGGACGGGCCACGCAGGCCCGGCACAGAGTCCACAAGCAGACGGGTATAGGGATGGGCGGGAGTGCGGAACAGATCGTCCGCACCCGCTTCTTCCACAATCAGGCCACGGTACATGACCGCTACCCGGTCGCTCATATGGCGCACCACGGAAAGATCATGGGAGATGAACAGGTAGGAAAGCCCCAGAGATTCCTGCATGTCACGCAGCAGGTTCAGCACCTGGGCCTGGACCGAAGCGTCCAGTGACGATGTCGGCTCGTCGCAGACCACAAAGGCCGGACGGGTGATCAGCGCCCTGGCGATGGCTATGCGCTGCCGCTGGCCGCCGGAAAATTCATGCGGATAGCGCCGCGCGCTCTCCTCGCCAAGGCCCACCCGCTCCAGCATATCCGCCACCTTCCGCCGTATCGCATCCCTTGTCCCTCCCTTGCCGGAACAGACTAGCGGCTCGCCGACAGCCGTCCCCACCTGCATGCGCGGGTTCAGCGAGGAATAGGGATCCTGGAAGATCATTTGCACCCGGCCTGCCAGGCCTTTGGCGGCTCCGTCCCGACTCTGGAAATGCGCCCGGCCCGCCTCGTCGTATAAGGGGACACCGCCGAAAAACACGTTTCCTTCTGTGGGAGACAGCAGTCCTACGGCCATGCGCCCGAGCGTGGATTTACCGCAGCCCGATTCTCCAACGACCCCCAGGGTCCGCCCGGCATAGATGGCAAGATTCACGCCGCGCACGGCGTATATGGCCGCATCTTTACTGAAAGCCCCCCCGCTCTGCCTGAACGTGCGGGACAGATCCCGCATAAGCACCAAAGGCGTGCCGTCGGCCGCCTCCCCGCTTTCGGAACCGGCAGAGCCGCGCGTGCCGCCCGCGGGAGCCCCCTCAGGGGAAGGGCCGGAAGATGAAGAGAGAGTGGATGAAGCCATCTGGATCAGATGCGGGCTCCGCCCACACCCGACAGGGGACAAGCATCCCCTGCACCCGCCTATTTGGGGAGGGTGGGCGCAAGGGTCGGCAATATGTCCCTCCTCCGGCGGCATACCGAGGGAAGCAGAGGCTGTGGGGGAAACCAAAGACGCGTTCATACCATCAGAGCTTTGCGGCCAGTTCGCTGACCAGACCGGGAATGGTGAAATCCTGGGGCTGAATATGGCAGGGAAGCCCCGCCTTTTCCAGAGTGGCGGCTGTGACAGGGCCGATACAGGCCAGCTTCAGATCAGGATATTGCCTCAGGGTTTCCGCGGGGATGAGGGAAAGGAAGTTGGTCACCGTGGAGGACGATCCGAAAGTTATACAGTGGATCTCTCCCGCCGCCAGTTTTGCCAGAATGTCCTCTTTGTTCTCGCCCGCCGGAAGGGTTTCATACATCGGCAGCACATGTACATGCGCCCCCGCTCCGGCAAGGGTATCGGGCAGCACGTCGCGGGCGACCCGCGCCCGGGGCAGCAGGATCTTCGCTCCGGCCAGGCTGTCGCCGCCAAGACGGATCAACCCTTCGGCAACGCTTTCCGCCACATAGGTATCAGGGACAAAGTCCGGCACAATGCCCCGGCTGCGCAACGCATCGGCCGTGGCCGGGCCGATGGCCGCCACCAGCACGCCGGAGAGCGCGCGGGAGTCAAGCCTCAGCACGGCAAGTTGCCGCCAGAAGTGTTCCACTCCGTTCACCGAGGTAAAGACAACCATCCGGTAAGTTGCCAAATTGCGCAGTGCAGCATGTACTTTTGTATAGTCCTGCAACGGGGCAATGCGAATTGTGGGGAACTCGATGACGTTCGCCCCCAGTTCGGCCAGTTGGGCGGCGCTGTCGCTGGCCTGCTCGCGGGCTCGGGTGACCACCACGCCCTTGCCGTACAAAGGCCGCTTTTCAAACCAATTGAGCGTGTTGCGCAGAGAAACCACCCCTCCCACCACGATCAGGCAAGGAGCGGAAAACTGATGCTCTTCAGCAGTTTTCGGAAGTTTTTCGATAGTTGATGCTATACTTCTCTGTTCCGGAGTCGTCCCCCAGCGAACTAGCGCCGCAGGAGTATCTTCAGGCATCCCAGCATCGATAAGTTTTCGTGAAATTTCCGGCAGGTTTTTCATACCCATGTAAAACACCAGGGTACTGGCGCTTTTTGCCAGGGCTCCCCAGTTATGGGCCGTATCCGGTTTAGTGGGGTCTTCATGCCCGGTAATGAAAGAAACCGAGGAGGAATGCTCCCTGTGGGTCAGCGGTATGCCCGCATAGGCCGGTCCGGCAATGCCGCTGGTTACGCCCGGCACCACCTCAAAGTCCACCCCGGCGGCCAGCAGTTCCTCCGCCTCTTCCCCCCCGCGGCCGAACATATACGGATCGCCACCCTTCAGCCGGGCCACCACCTTGCCTTCCTTGGCCTTGCGCACGATCAGCTCATTAATCCCGTCCTGGGAAAGCGTGTGATCCCCGCCCTTCTTGCCCACATAAATACGCTCCGCATCCTTGCGGGCATGGGCCAGCAACGCGTCGTTCGCCAGGTAGTCGTACACCACCACGTCGGCCTTCTCCAGAACCGCCTTGCCCTTCAGCGTAAACAGCCCCGGATCGCCCGGCCCCGCGCCTATCAGATACACTTTCATAGGTCCGTCCTTGTAGTGATGATGCACGCCTCCGGCGGGCAGGACGCTGTCCTGCACCTGCCAGAGGGCGCTGCCCTCTGGACTCCCGGCAAGGGGGTGACCCCCTTGCATCCCCATCAGGGGCATTGGGCCGCCAGGAGGATTGTTATGTGTAGCTCAAATACCGCTCCCGGTGACGAGACGGAGGTCGTGCCCCGAAGTTCAAAAAACTCAGGAGCCGTCAACGGATCTGAAATCGAAAAACTCATTGGCGCCAAGGTGTTATGTGCGCATATTTAAAGCGCTACTTTAAAGACATGCTACTTTGGTAACTTATCGTCAAGCATCGCTGTATGCACAGTTTCTAAAGTATCACTTTAAGATCCGTCGTCGGCTCCTGAGCTTTTTACCCTCTATGGCGCAACATCCTGCTCTCAATCGAGAGCAAAGCCTGCGCTTAACAAGTCAAGCCTCCGATCGGCCCCATGCACCCCTGATGGGGATGCAAGGGGGTCACCCCCCTGCCGGGAGTGCAGAGTGCGGCCCGCATAGTATGAAGGCAGGTTTTTCATACCACGGGAGCCTCATTGGCCGGAGAACCTTAGCAGCCCTGGTTTGAGCCCTTTGCCCGCCGGAGGCATTCTCTCCCCACTTACAGCCCTTCGACAAACCGCGCTTTCAGGGCTTCGAGCTTGGCGCGGGCGTCGGTGATTTCGGCCACGCGGGAGCGGTCGCGTTCCACTACTTCCTGCGGAGCTTTGGCCGCGTAGTTGGGGTTGGCGAGCTTGCCGGAGAGCATGGTTTGCTCTTTTTCCAGCTTGGCCAGCTCCTTGTCCAGGCGGGCCACTTCGGCGGCAAAGTCCACCGCACCGGAGAGGGGCACGATGATTTCGTTGCCGCAGGCCACCTGGCTGGCGCAAACCTTGGGGACTTCCGCTTTCGGGTCTATGATGAGATCGCCGAGACGGGCGAGAACCGAGAGCATTTCGCGGTGCGCTTCCAGGGTGGCGCGCGAGGCCTCGTCCACCGGGCGTATGATGGCGGTAAGCCTGAGGGAAGGCGCGATATTCAGCTCGGCCCGGATGGTCCGCACGGCCACGATGGCTTCCTGCACCATTTCCATGCGCGCGGCATCGGCCTCGCTGGCGCAATTGGGACGCGCGGCCGGGAAAAGCTGGGCGGAAAGGTCGGGGAGAGATACGTGCCCGGGCAGGGCTTGCCACACTTCCGAGGTGATAAAGGGCGCGATCGGATGCAGCAGGATGAGGGCTTCGCGCAGCACCGTCCAGAGCACGTGCTGGGCCGTGGACTTGCGGACACCGCCCGCCTGCATGTCGGGCTTGATGAGTTCCAGGTACCAGTCGCAGAACTCGTTCCAGACGAACTTGTAGAGGGTTTGGGCGGCATCGTTGAAGCGGTATTCGGCAAGGGCTTCCTTCTGGGCGTCTTTCAGGCCTTCCAGGCGGTGCAGAATCCAGCGGTGGTGCAGGCCTTCCACGGTGGCGAGGTCAACCGGGGCCGGGGCGCCTTCCTCCAGGTTCATGAGGGCGAACCGCGAGGCGTTCCAGATCTTGTTCATGAAATGGCGGTAGCCTTCGATGCGGTCTTCGGACAGGCGGATGTCGCGGCCCATGGCGGCAAAGGCGGTCAGGGTGAAGCGCAGGGAGTCGGTGCCGTAGGTGTCGATCATGACCAGGGGGTCGATGACGTTGCCCGTGGACTTGGACATTTTCTTGCCCGAGGCGTCGCGCACCAGGGCGTGGATGTACACGTGATGAAAGGGCACCTCGCCCATGAAGTGCAGGCCCATCATCATCATGCGGGCCACCCAGAAGAACAGGATGTCAAAGCCGGTGACCAGCACCGAGGTGGGGTAAAAGCGGGCCAGTTCAGGGGTCTTGTCCGGCCAGCCCAGAGTGGAAAAAGGCCACAGGGCGGAGGAGAACCAGGTGTCCAGCACGTCCTCGTCCTGGGTGAAGCGCTCGCTCGCGCAGTTGGGGCAGCGGTCCGGGGCGTCCTCCAGCACCAGCAGGGTGTTGCAGCTCTGGCAAGTCCAGGCCGGGATGCGGTGCCCCCACCAGATCTGGCGGCTGATGCACCAGTCGCGGATGTTGTCCATCCAGTTGTAGTAGGTCTTGAGCCAGGATTCCGGATAGATGCGGGTAGTGGCCGGGATGGAGGCGCGGGCCTTTTCGGCCAGGGTTTTTACCGCCACGAACCACTGCACGGACACATGCGGCTCAATGACCGACTTGCAGCGGTAGCAGTGGCCCACGCTGTTCTCGTAGTCCTTCACTTCCGCGAGCAGGCCCAGGGCATCGAGGTCGGCGACGATCTGCGTGCGCGCTTCGAGCTTGGGCAGACCGGCGTATTTCCCGGCAGCGGCGTTCATGTTGCCGTTGTCGTCGATCACCTGGAGGAATTCCAGGCTGTGCTTGTGCCCCAGGTGCCAGTCGTTGTGGTCGTGGGAGGGGGTGACCTTGAGGACGCCGGTGCCGAATTCCCGGTCCACGTAATTGTCGGCGATGACCGGGATGAGCCTGTCCGTCAGCGGCAGGCGGACCTTTTTGCCGACAAAGCTCTGGTAGCGCTCGTCCTCCGGATGCACGCACACGGCGGTGTCGGCCAGCATGGTTTCCGGCCGGGTGGTGGCGGTGACCAGATAGCCGGAACCGTCTTCAAGGGGGTAGCGCAGATGCCACAGGTGGGTTTTCTGCGGGGCATGCTCCACTTCGTCGTCAGCCAGAGCGGTGTGGCAGCGGTTGCACCAGTTGATGATATACTGGCCCTTGTAGATGAGCCCCTCGTTGTACAGACGCACGAAAACCTGGCGCACGGCGCGCGAAAGGCCCTCGTCCATGGTGAAGCGTTCGCGGCTCCAGTCCACCGAGGCGCCCATGGCCTTGATCTGCCGGCGGATGTTGTCGCCGTATTCTTCCTTCCACTGCCAGACCCGCTCGACAAAGGCCTCGCGCCCGAGATCGTGACGGGTTTTGCCTTCAGCGGCCAGGCGACGTTCCACCACGTTCTGGGTGGCGATGCCGGCGTGGTCCTCTCCCGGCACCCAGAGCACCTGCTTGCCGAGCTGCCGGGCGTGGCGGCAGAGCACGTCCTGCAGGGTAAGGTTCAGGGCGTGGCCAATATGCAGGTTGCCCGTGACGTTGGGCGGGGGAATGACGATGGAATAGCTTTCCGCCCCGCCGTTTTCAGCGAGGTTGGGCGTAAAGGAGGCATTCTGCTCCCAGAAGGCCCGCCAGTGATCTTCCACTTCCTTGGGCTCATAGCCCTTGGACAGGGCGGATTCAGGCAGGGGCGCGCGGCCGTTTGCGGCGGGCGCGGCCTTGTCGGAAGCATCGGCGGATGCCGTTGCCGGGTCTTTCGGGGTATGCTGGGGCGACGCGGTGTGGGCCATGGTGATAACTCTCCACAGGAAAATAACGGCCGCGCCCGGAGCCGGAGAAACCCGGAACAAATACACGGGAGCGACCGGGCAACTTTATAGAGCGGCGCGGGAAAGTCAACCCTCGGCGTTAAGACGGCTTGTGAGGTGGGGTGATTTGAAAGACTGGAGCGCCGCCCCAGACCCCGCCGGGGGAAATGGTCGGATTCGGGCCGTCCTGGCCCTCACCCCTTCGGGGCGCCAGATTGATGACAGACCCGGAACCTGCGCTTTCTATGTAAGTACGCGGGTGCAGGGGCGCGGCCCGCATCGCACGAAGACAAGCTTTTCACACCGCGGGAGCGTTATTGGCCGGATGACCTTTGCAGCCCTGGTTTGTCGCCCCCTGCCGGGTGTGGGCAGAGCCCATATCTGATTCGGGTGGCTTCGACAAACAAGTCTTTGTCAACAGCATCGCCGTCGTCTCTCTCCCGCCTTGACTTGGGCACGCAATGTGCGTAATGCTTCACGTCTTTCGAGACGGTCCGGGATACCTTGCAGCCTACGCGCACCGTCCGCAACCGGCGTTTTCAGGTGATGCCTATGTTCGACAGCCTTTCAGACAGACTCAGCGGCGTATTCCGCAAGTTCAGCGGACGGGCGCAGCTTGACGAATCCAATATCCAGGAGGGCCTGCGCGAAGTGCGCCTCGCCCTGCTGGAGGCGGACGTCAACTTCAAGGTTGTCAAAGATTTTATCGAGCGGGTGCGCGAGCAATGCCTCGGCATCGAGGTGGCCAAAAACCTGAATCCCGTTCAGCAAGTAGTCAAAATCGTCAATGACGAACTGGTGGCCCTGCTGGGAGGCGAGGCCACAGGCCTGAACCTTTCCGGCAAGCCTCCCCGCGTCATCATGATGGTTGGCCTGCAGGGCTCGGGCAAAACCACGTCTTCGGGCAAGCTGGCTTACTGGCTGCGGGAGCAGAAGCGCAGGCCCTATTTCGTCCCGGCGGACGTGTACCGCCCGGCGGCCATTGATCAGCTTGCGACACTGGCCGGACAGCTGAACATGCCGTGCTATCCTTCCACCACCATGATGAACCCGGTGGACATCGCCGCGGCCGCGGTGAAGGAAGCGGAAGCCGCCGGCTGCGACGTGGTGCTGCTGGACACCGCCGGTCGCCTGCACATCGACGATGCCCTGATGCAGGAACTGGTGGCCATCAAGGCCAGGGTCAACCCGGCGGAAATCCTGTTCGTGGCCGACGCCATGACCGGCCAGGACGCGGTGACGGTGGCGGAAGCCTTTAACAAGGCCCTTGATCTCACCGGGGTGGTGCTCACCAAGATGGACGGCGACGCGCGCGGCGGCGCGGCCCTTTCCATCAAGTCCGTCACCGGCAAGAGCGTCAAGTTCGTGGGCATGGGCGAAAAAATTTCCGAGCTTGAGCCGTTTTACCCGGACCGCATCGCCGGGCGCATTCTGGGCATGGGCGATATGCTCACCCTGATTGAAAAGGCCCAGAGCACCATTGAGGCCGAAGAGGCCGAGGAACTCGCCCGCAAGTTCCAGAAGGCCGAATTCAATTTTGAGGATTTTCGCGTCCAGATGCGCCGCATGAAAAAGCTGGGCTCCCTGGAAGGGCTGCTCAAGCTGATCCCCGGCATGGGGGCGCTACGGCAGAAAATGGGCGATATGGCGGTGCCGGAAAAAGAAATGGCCCGCACCGAAGCCATCATCAATTCCATGACGAAAAAAGAGCGGCTCGACCCCAAAATCATCAACGCCAGCCGCAAGCAGCGCATCGCCAAAGGCAGCGGCGTGACCGTGGCCGAGGTGAACCAGTTGCTCAAGCAGTTTGAAGCCATGCGCGGCATGATGAAAAAGATGACCGGCGGCGACGGCAAAATGCCCAGAGGCATGCGCATGCCGCGTGGCGGCGCTGACGGCATGCCCGGAATGGATGCCCTGGGAGGCATGGGCGGTCTTGGCGGCATGGGTATGCCCGGAATGGGCGGCATGCCGGGCGGAAGCGGCGCCCTTTCCGCCGAGGAGCAAAAAAAACTCCGGGCCAAACGCAAGGAAGAACGCAAGCGCAAGAAAAAAAGCCGCCGCTGATGCGTACCCGCTTGCCGGATGGCGGCGGGCATGCTTTTTTGAGGATTTGCGCCTGCAAGGCAAGCTTTACAAAAGGATTTTTCAGCATGATGAATACGGTGCGGCCTTCCACACCACCCGGGATGCTGCATTTTTACTTGCCCAATTGGGCGAACACTGGCAAAGAGCTGCTTGCTCTTTCAGACAACAACCATTACATAGTTAAATAGGGAGAAGAACCATGGCCGTAAAACTGAGATTAACCCGGACGGGCAGCAAGAAACGCCCGTTTTACCACGTTGTAGCCATCAACTCCGGCACGCGCCGGGACGGGCGTCCCCTGGAGTTCCTGGGCTACTACAACCCCATGACTGAACCGCCGAAAGTGGAAATTGATCAGGACAAAGTGAAAAAATGGCTGGATCTCGGAGCGGAAGCCTCGGACACCGTGCGCAACCTGATGAAGAAAAGCGCGTCCTAGCCTGGACGCGCACCCCGCCTGTGAACGGCACCCGCCCGCTCACGGCGATCAGGCCCGCACACCGCAACCGGCGACATTTGTCTCCCAAAGCCGCTTTGTCGAACCAGATCACCCAGCTCCTATACAGACGAGGTAACCCATGCTGAAAGAACTGGTCGAGTACATTGCAAAGTCGTTGGTGGACAAACCCGAAGAAGTACAAGTCACGGAAGTCGGCGGCGAACAGACCGTCGTCTACGAACTCCGCGTTGCCAAGGAAGACCTGGGCAAAGTCATCGGCAAGCAGGGGCGCACGGCCAGAGCCATTCGCACCATACTGGGCGCGGCCTCGACCAAGCTGAAGAAACGTTCCGTGCTGGAAATTCTGGAATAGAAAACCCGGGCAAGGCCTTGGCTACGCTGCTCTGGCGGCGCGGGCTTAAGATGTTTTGTCGTTCATGTGCGGGCTGCGTTTTTGCAGCCTGCGCCTGTATTCCGCCCCGGTTGTAAGCGTTTTCTGCGGACGGGCCTGCCCACGGGCAAGCGCCCCCTGCCCCGCACGGCACTCGCCTCCCGTCCGCGTAAGAAACGGCTTGGGAGCGGGGCAATTTTGCAGTTGCCCAAGATCTGTATTGCCTCCGGCGGCCATAGGGGCAACGGCCCCCGCATGAGCCCCCCTTTGGAAACCCCATTTTTTGTCCGGCCAAAGTGGAAAATTTCAAAGGTAATTTGCTCTGCGGGCAGCAGCAACCATCCGCCGCATTCCAACCCCTTCATGAAGGCCGCTGCCGTGCCCAAGCATACTCCCGCGTCTCTCGTCCCTGTCGGCCATATCAGCAAAGCCCATGGCATCCGGGGAGAAGTGGTTCTTGTTTTTGAGGCGGAGTCGCCCGACCTGCTGACCGACACGGTCTACCTGCGCTCTTCTCCGGAAGCGGAGCCCCGGCCCTATGCGGTGGAACGCGTGCGCGTGCACCACGGCACGCTGCTGGCCTCCCTCCGGGGAGTGACCAGCCGGAACGAAGCCGAACTGCTCCGCCGCCACGCCGTGCTGGTGCCGCGCGACAAACTGCCCCCTCTTGCCGAAGACGAGGTCTACCTCAGCGAACTGCCGGGCCTGCGCGTTATGGCGGAGGAAAACGGGCAGGAGCGGGAAATCGGCGTCATCACTTCCGTGGATACCCCGGCCGGACAGGATCTGTGGACTATCACCACCGCTCAGGGTGAGGAAATTCTCTTTCCCGCCGTGGAGGAATTTGTCCTGGATATCGATCTGGACGCGGGCGTCGCCCGCATCGCACCGCCGCCCGGTTTGCTCGACCTGTACCTTGCCGATCCCGCCGCAGCAGGGAAAAAGACAGACTGACCCCAACGAATGTGGACTGTATATCATGCATATTGCCGTCGTCAGTCTTTTCCCGGAATTCTTCAGCGCCGCGCCGCGTGGAGCGGAGGGCGGCGTTCCGGCACACGGCGGCTCCCCTGCGGGCAGCGGCCCGTTGCATTGCGGCCTGATGCAGCGCGCCCGGGAGGCCGGGATTCTCTCGTTTTCCCTGCATAACCCGCGCGACGCCGCCAAAGACAAACACCACACCGTGGACGACCGCCCCTATGGCGGCAGCCCCGGCATGGTCATGCTGGCGGAACCCCTGGCCGACACTTTGCAAGGCCTTGGCTTTACGCCGCGCAGAAGCCGGACGGAGCGATCCCCGGCCCTGGCCGGAGCGGACGCGCAAGGCGGTTCCGTCGTCCCGGCAGCTCCGGACAAAAGCGCGACCGGCACGCAGGAAGCTGATCCCGGGCGACTGCTTTTTCTTTCTCCCAAGGGCAGGCCCCTTACCCAGGCCCTGGCCCGCGAACTGGCCCTCTCTCCCCGTCTGACGCTGATCTGCGGACGGTATGAGGGGATGGACGCGCGCATAGAAGAATTATTTCCGGTAGAGACTGTTTCCGTAGGCGATTTTGTGCTCAACGGCGGGGAAGCGGCGGCTCTGTGCCTGATCGAGGCGGTGGCCCGCCTGCTGCCGGGATTCATGGGCCACGAGGAGTCGGGGGATGACGAAAGTTTTTCCCACGGTCTGCTGGAGTACCCGCACTATACCCGGCCGGAGGAATTCCACGGCATCTCCGTGCCGCAGGTGCTGCGCAGCGGCGACCACGGGCGTATCGCCGCGTGGCGCAGGCGCGCTTCCCTGGCCGTCACCCTGGCCAACCGGCCGGAGTTGCTGCAGGACGCCGCCCTGACCGGGGAAGACCAGGATTTTCTGCGCGGCCTGCCGTACGAGCGGCGCGGCAGAAACCTTTACTGCGCCCTCGTCCACTACCCTGTTCTGGACAAACAGAAAAATTCTGTGGCAGTTTCTTTGACAAACCTCGACATTCACGATATAGCCCGCAGTTCGTGCACGTATGGCCTTGCCGGGTACTACGTGGTCACGCCCTTGCAGGACCAGCTCCGGCTCTTGTCGGACATACTGAAACACTGGACGCAGGGGGCGGGCAAGGCGGGCAACCCCGACCGCGACGAGGCCCTCGGCCTGGTACGCGGGCAGGAGCGGGTGGAGGATGTCCTTCAGGACATCGCGACTCGCACCGGGCAGAAGCCGCTGGTTATCGGCACCACGGCGCGCGCCGCATCGGACAGCCTGCCTGCCTTCGGGTTCAGCCGCATCCGCGAGGCGCTCCGTTCCAGACCGGTACTGCTGCTTTTCGGCACCGGGCACGGCCTTTCGCCGCTACTGGACAGCCTTTGCCACGGCTACGCGCCCGCATTGCGCCGGTACAGCGGGTATAACCACCTTTCGGTGCGTTCCGCGGCCGCCATTATCCTGGATCGCATTCTGGGAGACTGGAGCTGAGAGCGGCAACCGCGCGGGCGGCACGAAACCCCGGTCTGACCCGTTGATGCAACGGGCAAGGCACCAGACGACTACGGCATACGTGATACTTGCAAATTTCGTATAATCACCCTGCGCGACAGCGCATTATTCCAGGGGCACGGGAGACAGCCAATGAACATCATCAGCCAGATCGAGCAGGAACAACTGCGCATGGACCTTCCCCGCTTCAAGTCCGGGGACAACGTCAAAGTGCACATGCGCATTGTGGAAGGCGAGAAGGAACGTATCCAGGTTTTCCAGGGTAACGTCATCCGCCTGCGCAGAGGAACCACCAACGGCACCTTCACCGTGCGGAAGATTTCCGGCGGCGTGGGCGTTGAGCGGGTATTTCCCCTGCACTCCCCGTTCATCGAAAATATTGAAGTGGTGACGGAAGGCATGGTGCGCCGCAGCCGCCTGTACTTCCTGCGCAAGCTCAAGGGCAAAGCCGCTCGCATCAAGCCCAAGAGCCACTACTAGTCTGCCCGGCGAAGCGGCGCGTTTTTGCGCCTGTTTGCCCTGGAGTTACAAGCGCGTTTTGCCCGGAGGAAAAGTATGAAAAAGACTTCCTCCGGGCAAAACGCGCTTTTCTTGCCTCTGGGCGATGCCCCGCCTCTCGATCCGGAGCAACAGACCTTCCACGCGGCAGCACCGCCTGCGGAACGCGCAGAGCACACTGTTTCCCCCGCCACCCCAACCCCAATAAAAAGTTCAGGGGAAAGAGGAGAGGGGGTGCGGGGGAAGGAGCTTTCGCAACTATGCCCACCTTCGCTCTGCTCAGGATGGGCTGGCCCCTTTTTCAAAGAGAGTTCTCCCCTCTCCCCCGCTCTTCTTCCTCCCCTTCCCCATATCGGCATAGACGAGGCCGGACGCGGGTGCCTGGCCGGGCCGGTGGTGGCTGCCGCTGTGTTGCTGCCGGACGACGCGTCCGTAGCGGCCCTGCTGCCCGGCCTGGACGATTCCAAGAAGCTGACGGAAAAGGAGCGCGACCGGCTGGCCGCGCTTATTGTGCGGCATGCGTGGGCCTTCGGTTACGGCCTCGCCTGGCAGGAGGAAATAGACGCCGCCAATATCCTGAACGCGACCTTCCGGGCCATGAGCCGGGCGGTGTTTTCCCTGGGCGCGCAGCCGGGCTCCCCAGGCCTCTCCGCCACAGGGGAGTTGCTCCCGTTCTGCATCGACGGCAACCATTGCATTCCGCAAGGGGAATGGCAAGCCGCCTGCACGGCGCCGCCCTCTGCGGCGGTATGGGAACGCGAGGCGGGCCTTACGGGCGAAGAACGTCTCTGGGGGGTTTCCTGCCATGTTTCGCCTCATGTGCCGCCCCTGCCCGCCCAGCGGGCCGTCATCGGGGGCGACGGACTTGTGCCCTCCATAGCGGCGGCCTCCATACTGGCCAAAACCCTGCGCGATGAAGTGATGCGCCGCCTTGATCCCAGGTTCCCCGCCTACGGCTTTGCTCGCCACAAAGGATACGGCAGCAAAGATCATATCGGGGCCATTCGAGTCCACGGCCCCTGCCCCCTGCACCGCATGACCTTTCGCAAGGTACGCCCCGAAGAAACGCAGTTGCCGCTGCTGTGACGTTTCCACGCACCCAAAAGGCCCGGCACGCAGTCCGGGCAAGTCCCCGAATACCCGCTACCCTTCCCGCTCCTTTTTGATCAGGACAGCGCAAAACTCATTCCTGCCGGCCAGCGAAGCATACACCCGGTGCGGGTAGAGCTCGGTCAGCCCCAATTCGTACAGCAACACCATAAGGGCGCGGAACGAGTCCGGCGTGAAGAACCAGGTGTGGCAGTCGACATACTCGCCTCTGCCGCTGCGTTCTTCATATTCCCGCAGCAACTCAGCCGCTTTCTCCGCGGTAAGCGGTGCGGGCGCGCCATGATCACCCTGCCAATGGCGCAGGTTGTCGTTATGCGTTGTCTCCGCGCTCATGGCAAAAAAGCTGCTGAATGTGTGATTGATCCTTTTGCAGAGCCAGGCCTCAAGAACCCTGCCCGGTTCCGTCAGGGGCCTGAAATGATCAAAGCAGTACCGCTTGTCCGGCACCGCGAGCAGGTAAGCGCCGCCCTCATGCAGCAGGTTCTGCACATTGACGAGGTGGCGGACGAGATCGGGCTGGTGCTCTATGCAGTGGCAACTGACCACAAAATCGAACCTGGCATCTACTATGGAGAGATCCCCCGTCCGGGAAACGTAGTGTATCTCTGCGGGAACCGTTTGGGGATTGCCGTTGTCGATCGCGCATTTTTGCCGCAATTCCTCTGCGGTGAGCACGTCAAAATAGCGGACGTTTTGGCCCCGGACCGCGGGCGAAAAATACGGACCGATTTCCAGTACCGACGCCTCGGACGGAGGAAGGCGCATGAACACCTCCCGCAGGGCGCAGGGAGACGCAAGGCGACCGTCCTCTTTTCCGTATGCCTCGTAATGGACCAGAGCCTGTTCCGGGGAAACGGCCAGATCCGGGTTCTTTTTCAGGTAATAGAGGGGGACGCATTCGTCGGGGAAATAGTGCATGTCTTTCCACCTCCTTGTTTTCCGGGGCCGTTAGCGGGCTGTCAACGCCCTTGAAGCACGGCCTCAAGGGATGCTCCGCAAGGCGGGAGAAGTGCCTTGCAAAACGGCGGGCATGCCTCCGGGTTCAAACATATGCTCCCGGAATCCGCGCGGCAAGAACCCGCTCCGTGCTACATCCTTCGGCCATGTATACGGATTTTTGTGGAAATGCATATCATTGCATATTTATTATTATCCATTATATTCGACATCGAGAACATCTCTTTGATGCAACGGCTCTTTGCCAGGTATATTATGTTGATACTTGCCGAACTGCGAAAAGCGGGTTCCCAATAGGGCCGGCCTGTGCCGGCGAGGATTATCCTATGCATCTTGCTATAGCGTTACGCACTGCGGATCAGGACGGAAACACCCCGGCGAGGCAGGAATAACCGCATGACCGAGAACAAAAAGCTGCACTCATTGAGGCTGCTGGTTCTGCTGCTCGTCGGTACGAGTCTGGCGGTTTTTACCGTTATCCTGCTATTCATATTCCATACCAGCATGCCCAGAATGCTGCTGCAGGCGGAAAGCGATTACCTGACCAGACAGTCGGAGGTCACCGCCGGGATTTTCAAATCGGCAAGCCGGCATACATACCTGATGGCCGAAGACATGGCGATATGGAATGAGACCGTGCGGTTTGCCGAGGGCGAAAACCCCGGCTTCATCAGGGACAACTGGCCGGACGGTTCGCTGCTGCAAAGCTACCGCTTCAACTTTATCGTCATCAAAGACGCGCAGGACAACGATCTGTACGTGGAGTTCCGCGATTACCTGCACAACAAACCGTTGCCCGTTCCCGCCGGCTTCAGCCGCTCCCTTAACCGCCTTGCGGACGAGGTGCTGCAAAAATACGCGGAGCCCCGGAACACCCCGCCGCCCCTGAAGAAACTGGGCAGGGAAGGCATCCTGTTTGTTGATGGAACGCCCTACCACGTGGCGGCCGTGCCGATTCTGCCCCTGCGCGATTCGCATCGCCCGGCGGGCACGATATTTCTGGGCAGCGTCCTGGACAATGCGCATTTTCGGGAACTGACCCACTACACCACCAGCACGTTTGCCCTCCGCCAGGCCGAAGATGCCGGGGCTCAGACCGCCCCTTCCATCAGCCGCGAAAGCCCGGAGCTGGTCTCCACCACCCTGCGTCTGCGGGATATCGACGGCAATCCCGTGCTGCTGCACATGAGCGACACCAGGGCCATATATGCGGAAGGGCGCAGCCTGCTCGCCCGGACGACCCTGCTGCTGGTCCTGGCCATGGGGCTGTTCGCCGCGGCCCTGGGCCTGATTGTCCTGCGCCTTATCCTCCGCCCCATTGAGCGGCTAAGCCGCGACATAGGCAACGTTGCCGCCGCGGGCGAAATCGACCCGGGAAAATACACGAGCAGCAGGGAGTTCGTCGCCCTGTGCACGTCCATCAACGACATGCTGCACAGGATAAGCCAGTCAAAAGTCTCCATGGATGTCCTGCTCAGCATCCTCAACGGCATGGATGCCTACCTGTACGTATCCGACCCGGAAACGGACGAAATTCTGTTCATCAACGACAAGATGGCCGCACATTACGGCATCCGGGCGAATGCCGTGGGAAGCATCTGCTGGAAAGTGCTGCAGGCGGGCATGACGGAGCGCTGCGACTTCTGCCCCAATTACCGCCTGGCCAAAGACCCGGAGGCGACCATCGTCTGGGAGGAGCACAGTACGGCCACCGGGCATTACTACCGCAACACGGATTGCCTGATCGAATGGATCGGCAAACGCAAGGTGCATCTGCAGCACTCCGTGGACATTACCGACACGAAAACCGCGGAAGCGGCGCTGCAAAGGCGCCTGGAACAGCAGGAACTGATGTCCGCGCTGTCCCAGAACTTCATTTCAACGGCGGACATGCCGGAACTGATCGCCAAAGCCCTGCGGATGGCAGGCGCCTTCATGGATGTGAGCGAAACCCTGCTCATCCGCCACCACGGGGCAGCGCGCACCCTGGAAGCCGAATACGTCTGGCGCAACGAAAGTCAGAATTTTTCCCCGCAGGAGTATAGCCCGCTGCCTTTCCACGAGGGCTCTTTGGCCTACGAGGCCTTTGTCACCGGCGAAAAGCCGTATCTGGCCTACAGCGACATCAGCGGCATGCCGGAAATGGAGCGGGTCGCGCAGTATGGCGTACGCGCTTTTATCGGCGTGCCGGTCTGCGTTTCGGGCGCGTTGTGGGGGCTGCTCAGCTTTGTCGAACGCCGGCATCCGCGCGCCTGGAGCGAAAGCGACATCCAGTTGATCAGGATGATCGGCAGCGTCATTGCCGGGGCCATCGAGCGTAACCTCATGGAAGAGCGGCTGGTGCGCATGTCGTCCATTATTGACAGTACGCCCCACTACGTCTCGTACGTCAATGAGCGTGGCGAATTTGAATACCTCAATCCGGGCGCGTTGCGCATCACGGGCTACAACGCCGAAGAGCTGGCGGCGGGCGGCATGGCGACGATTCTGGATGCGGAATCGTACGCCCTGTCCATGCATGAGCTGTTCCCCCGCGTACTTGCGGAGGGGAAAACGGAATTTGAACTGCCCATCGTCAGAAAGGACGGACAGAGACGAATATTGAGCTTTTCGGCCTTCAAAACAGACTTCAAGGCGGTGGGAGTGGGGGCAATCGCTTCCGACATCACGGAAAAGCGCCTGCTGGAACAGGAGCTTATCGCGGCAAAAGAACAGGCTGAGCAGTCCAGCAGGGCCAAAGGCGAATTTTTGTCGCGCATGAGCCACGAGATGCGCACGCCCATGAACGCCATCATCGGCATGACCAGCATCGCCAAAGGTTCCAGAGATCCGGAAAAAAAGGAGTACTGCCTCGACAAAATCAGCGAGGCCTCCAACCACCTGCTCGGGGTCATCAACGACATCCTCGACATGTCGAAAATCGAGGCCAACAAGTTTGAACTGTCCCCCACGGAATTTGACCTGGAACGCATGCTGATGCGGGTCGTCAATGTGATCAACTTCCGCGTGGACGAAAAGCACCAGACCCTGATCATCAACCTTGACGACGCCGTGCCTCGCGCCATCGTCGCCGACGAGCAGCGGCTGGCCCAGGTTATCGCCAACCTGCTGTCCAACGCCGTCAAGTTCACGCCCGAGCACGGCAACATCACCCTGGCCATACGCAAGCTGGGCGAAGAAGACGGCCTCTGCCTCCTGAAGTTCGAGGTCATAGACACCGGCATAGGCGTTTCCAGGGAGCAGCAGGCCAAGCTGTTCCATTCCTTTGAGCAGGCGGACGGCAGCATCTCGCGCAAGTTCGGCGGCACGGGTCTTGGCTTGGCCATTTCCAGGAATATTGTGGAGCTGATGGGCGGCGCCATCGGTGTGGAGTCGGAAGACGGCCGGGGAGCGAATTTTTCCTTTACCATCAAAGCCCGGCGAGGCAGCAACCTCCCGCAGAGCCGGAACATCAACTGGAGGAACCTGCGCATCCTGGTGGTGGACGACGCCCCTGAAGTACGGGAATATTTTCTCAATTTCGCCCAGTCCGTCGGCATTGACTGCGTGGCCGTGGCAAGCGGGGATGAAGCCTGCAAACTGCTGGAGGACGGGAACAATGTCTTCAATATCGTGTTTGTCGACTGGCGCATGCCCGGCATGGACGGCATTGAACTGAGCCGGCGCATCAAACGCAGGCGCGGCGAAAACATTGTGGTGATCATGATCTCCGCCGCGATCTGGAGCGATATCGAACACGAAGCCAGAGAAGCGGGAGTGGACAGATTCATTCCCAAGCCCCTGTTCCCTTCCCTGCTTGTGGACTGCATTAACGCGTCTCTGGGATTGCAGGGCAGCGGCACGGCGGAAGCGTCCGAAGAGGAAAAGGACGCCGCCCGCTTTGCCGGACACCGCATCCTGCTGGCGGAAGATGTGGACATCAACCGCGAAATAGTCGTCTCGCTGCTGCAACATACCGGCATTGTCATCGACTGCGCCGAAAACGGCCTTCAGGCTTACGCCATGTTCCGGGACAACCCTTCGCTGTACGAAATGATATTCATGGACATCCACATGCCGGAAGTGGACGGGTATGAAGCCACCCGGCGCATCCGCGCCCTGGATCTGCCGGAGGCGCGCGCGATTCCCATTGTGGCCATGACCGCCAACGTCTTCCGCGAAGACATCGAAAAATGCCTGGAAGCCGGCATGAACGACCACGTCGGCAAGCCCGTCAACGTCGAAGAAATTATCGGCAAACTGCAAAAATACCTGCCGGACGGGTAACAGCGGCATCGCGCGACATATGCGGGCGGCCCCGCCGGTGGCGCGCGGCGGCGAAGGCCGTGCACCCTGGGGGTTGTTTCGCACCGGTAAAGCGGGTATACTTCCCGCGTGAGTCTTGCAGTTCCAGGTCAGGTATGCGGCGCCGCTCTCCCGCCACGGACCGGGCATACCCCGGAAAGCCGGACCGCCCAAGCGGCCGCGTACCGCGCAGCGACACCTCTTCAGTTTGTTATGGAGGCTTCATGCTCGTTCAAGAGTGGATGACCAAAGACGTTCTGACCATTGCCCCTGAAACATCCATGATGAAGGCCTCGCGCCTCATGAAGGACAAAAAGGTCCGCCGCCTGCCCGTGGTGGACGAAAACGGCCGCATTGTGGGCATCGTTACGGACAGGGATATCAAAGACGCCTCGCCCTCCAAGGCAACCACCCTGGATATGCACGAACTGTACTACCTTCTCTCCGAACTGAAGGTAAAAGACATCATGACCCGCAACCCAGTTTGCGCGCAGAAGACCGATTCCGTGGAAGGGGTGGCCCTGATGATGACGGAAAAGCGGTTCGGGGGCATGCCCGTGGTGGACGAAGAAAACCGGGTCTGCGGCATCATCACGGACAGCGATATTTTCAAAGTGCTGGTCAGCATCACCGGGGTAAAAGCCGGGGGCATCCAGCTGGCTTTTGAACTTGCCAACACTCCCGGCACCCTGCGCCCGATCATGGACGCCCTGCGTACCCACGGGGTCGGGGTGGTGTCGGTGCTCACCTCCATCGAGTCCGAAGGGGCTCCCAACCGCAGGGTGTACATCCGCCTGCGCCCGCTGGACAAAGGGCTTGAAAACGCCGTTGTGCAGGATATGCAGGCGCGGTTTCCGCTGGCATACTGGGAACCAGCCTATACCCGGTAACGGCCTCGCGAGGAGGCCGCGGGGACATGTGACGCCTTTTATGACGCGGACAATCCCGCCTTTGGGAGTCCAATCTTTTCAAGCGATAAAAAAGTCTTCCTTAAACTTGAAGTTTACGCGGTTTTGGTGTATGCTATCTCAGTTTTGAAAGGTTCGCGACATATCCGCAGACATATATGCCAGGGATGGCGGATCCGCGCCGCCAGGAGTTTTCTCAAAAGGCAGGCAGTGCTGCACTGCTTCACTATCGGAACGAAAGAGGCGTTTCTTTTTCGTGCCAGGTCTGTATCATGCACCGCTAGAACAGTCCAAGGAGGACACAATGGCTGAAGTTAGCTACAAGGGTAAATCGTTCGAAGTTGACGAAGACGGATTCTTGCTTCGCTTTGACGACTGGTGCCCGGAGTGGATGGAATACGTGAAAGACTCTGAAGGCATCAGCGAAATCAACGCCGACCACCAGAAAATTCTGGACTTCCTGCAAGACTACTACAAAAAGAACGGCATCGCCCCCATGGTGCGTATCCTCTCCAAGAACACCGGCTATAAGCTGAAAGAAGTTTACGAACTGTTCCCCTCCGGCCCCGGCAAAGGCGCTTGTAAGATGGCCGGCCTGCCCAAGCCCACCGGCTGCGTGTAGGTTCCGGCGGTCTTCCCCGTCTGGAAGGCGCGAACGTTCGACGTGTCGAAAACCCACCGGTAACGGTGGGTTTTCGTTTTTCGACAGGGACGTGGTGCTGCTTCCTTTCAGCGGGCGGAGAGGCAAAACACGCCTTCGCCAACCGTCCGATGACGGCTGAAAAGCACAAAAGAAGGGCGCCCCGAGATTCAAAGACTCGGAGCGCCCTTCTCTCATATGCGGGTGCAGGGGTGCGGCCCGCATCGCACGGAGACAGGTTTTTCACACCGCGGGAGCGTTATTGGCCGGATGACCTTGGCAGCCCTGGTTTCTTCCCCCCCCCCGCCGGGTGTGGGAGGAGCCCGCATCTAGAGCATTTTACGCTTCAAATAGTCGCTTAACGGCGGGCAAAGCCCGCCTACGCCTATTTGGCGGCAAGGATTTGCCGACAAATCCTTGCGAGCATTTCAAGTGTGAAATGCTCTAACAACAAAACGCCTTCAACAACAAAGTGCTATTTCTTCACCGCCGCCGGCTTTGCCTTGGCGGCCGGGGCCGTCTTCCCTGCCGGTTTCGGCGCGGCCTTCTGCTTCGGGGCAGCTTTGCCGGACTGCTTTACGCCGCCGGTTTTGGCCGCCTTGGGAGCGGCCTTGCCGCTTTTTCCGGCTTTAACCGCCTTGGCTCCCTTCTTGCCGCCCTTTTTACCGGCTTTTTTAGCGGCCTTGGCGCTTTCCTTGGGCGCGTCGGGCGGAGCGGTCTGCAATTCCCCGGTACGCAGCGATTCGGCCAGGGTCAGGATGGTGTTGGCGTAAATGGTAAGGTTGTTGTACCGCTTCAGTACCGTGCGCTGCCCGCTCACCGGCAGATCGGCCCGCCAGCCGTGGGCGGTCAGGTAACGGGCCACGCTGAAGATGGCGTCCGCTTCGGAAAAAAGGTTCACCACGCCATCGCCGTCACCGTCTTCGCCATACAAAAGAAGGTTGGACGGCATGAACTGGCAGATGCCGATAGCTCCGTATACCGAGCCGGGCATGGTCAGGGGGTCGAGGTTCTGGACGCTGCAGTATGTCAGCAGGGCTTTCAGTTCCTTATAGGCCCAGTTGGATTTTTCCGTCAGCTTGCCTTGCAGCCAGACACTGTGCTCCTCGGTAATGGGCAGATCGCTTATGCCGTCGGTCACCCGCTCCGGAGCGTCGGCCGCCGCCATGCAGGCCAGGCTCCAGAAGGCGTTTTCCTTGCCGATGTAGGTGCCCAGGCGGGTTTCCACCGACAGCAGGGCCACAATGGTTTCTCTCGGCACCGGGTATTTCTTTTCAACAGCGTCCAGAGTCTTTTTGTTGGCGGCCATGAAGGCCTGACACTTTTCCAGATTGGCGGCGGTCACCAGGCTGCGATAAACGCGCATTCTGGGCGGCGGGAGCACCGTGCCGTCCGTGGGGGGTGTGGGAGTTGTCTTGCTCAGAAAGGCATTGGTAAACAGCTCCTTGACCTTTACCCCCATGGGCGAGGGAGAATACGCAGCAAGACCGGAAAAATAGTGGGGAATCAGGGGACCGCTCATGTTGTCCGCCTGCAGCCGCTGCACCAGGGGCAGCCAGCAGGCGGGAACCTCGGCGCGAAAATCGATCCGGTTACCCGCAGTGACCTGAAACGGATTGCCCTGCGGCTGCGCCGTTGCTTCGGTCCCTGCTCCGGTGGAGTTTCCTGAAGAAGCCACGCCGGCTGCTGTAGCGGCGCCGGACGCGGCGCCTCCGGAAACGGCGGGCTGCGCGCCCGTTCCCTGCGCCGTTCCCGTGACGGCTGCGGAAGATGCGCCCGCCGCCGGAGTTCCGGTGCCGTTCCCGCCGCCCTGAAGAGCGACAGAGCCGTTTGAGGGCGGAGAGGCCGAAGCGCAGGCGGCAAGCAGGAGCAGCGCCGTCAGACAACACCACAGGAACATGCGCAGGCGCGCCGGTGCGGAGAACAAAATCACGGGCATACCTCGTCGGCATAGTACACAGTATCTGGTCATACAGGGGACAACCGCGTCCATGCGGCTTTGAAAGGGAAGTGGCGGCAGAGGCGGCGGCTCCCGGCAGCGCCGTGCGGTCATGTTCCGCAAACCGCACATACCTCTTGGCCTGGACAACAGCAAGAGGTCTGGTATCACAAAACCGCAAGAATACCAAGCGACTTTCTGCAACGATATGCAACATCACGCTCGGGTCAAATATAGGACGCACAAGGCAGAGGCGGGCGGGAAAAAAAAGCCTGCGGAGAAAAAGAGCAGTCCGTGGGGACAAAAGAAAGCCCCCGGCAGGGGGAGGCCGGGGGCTTTGTGAGGAAGTACTTCACGTATGCCCGGTCAAAGGGGGAGGGAACCGGACTGGAAGCATCTGAACTCAGCCTGGGGGAGAGGCTGGGGCAACGGTGAGGGGGGCACCTTGCCGCGTCAGTAATTTTTCTAAAGCAACTGCCGTGCCAAAAACATGCAGGCAGAGAGAATTCACGACTTTTATAACAAAACAACTATGTTATAGGTAAACCCCAAAACCAGCAGTCTCCCGTACATGTGCATAGGCCCTTCCATAGTGCGTATGCGCACGTGCATATCCGCACTATAGAGTGAATACACACGATCCTGTAAGCGGATACACCTGCCCGCAGGGGACGCGGCGCCCTTCCGTAGGCGACATATTTTGCGAGTGCGCAGCGCTTGTAACAAATTGTATCAAGTCATATTCTGGGTAGGAAATAGCCTGCCTTACTGGTATAGAGACACTGCAACAGCGGCGCCCGTTTTTCGGGCACCCCCACTGAACCGGGAACGCCCATGCCGGATATTCTTATTATCGATGACGATCTGGAACTGTTCAGCCTTCTGGAAGAATACCTGAAGGACGAGGGGTTTTCCTGCGAGCATGCGGCCGATGCCGAAAAAGGACTGCGAAAGGCCGCCGGAAGCGACCTGGATGCCGTCATTCTGGATGTGATGCTGCCCGGCATGAACGGTTTTGAAGTTCTGCGCCGCCTGCGCGCCGAGGAACCTACCAGAACGTTGCCTGTGCTTATGCTCACCGCGCGGGGAGCGGAAATAGACCGCATTGTCGGTCTTGAAATGGGAGCGGATGATTACCTTGGCAAGCCGTTCAGCCCAAGGGAACTGGTCGCGCGGCTGCGCGCCCTGCTGCGCAGGTCGGGGCACGGCGGAGGAACTTCGCCGCAGGCCGCCGAGCAGCGGATCGGCGACATCCGCCTCAACCGGGCAGCGCTGAGCGCGACCATAAACGGCAGGCACCATGAGCTTTCCGTGCCCGAGCTCAGGCTCCTGGATCTGCTCACCCGGCATATCGGGCAGGTTGTGGAACGCGAAGAGCTGTACAAAACGCTTTTCGGGCACCCGGCCTACCCGATGGACCGCAGCCTGGACATGCTGGTGAGCCGCCTGCGCAAAAAACTCGGGCCGAGGCCCGACGGCGGGGAACGCATCAAGGCCGTGCGAGGCGAAGGCTACATGTACCTGAGCGCCGGAGAGCCTGTATGACCCTCAAAGCCCGCCTGGAGTCCCTGCCGCTGTTCTGGAAGACCTACATCTTTATCGTCGCGCTGCTGGCCGTTGTGGTGACGCTGGCGGAAGGAATTCTGGAACCCCTTGCCGAAGGGATTCTGCAAGGGCTGAACGGCGGTTTCCGTCCCTGGCACGAGGGCGTCATCTGGGTCGTGGTTCTCCTCGTTCCCTCGCTGGCCTGCGGCTATATTCTTTCCAAAGCGCTTACCGCCAAACTGGAACGGATGGGAAAGGTCTCCAAAGCCCTGGCACGGGGCAACCTTGAAGCCCGCCTGCCGGTGCAGAACAACTCCAGGGACGCCTTCGACATGCTGGCCCAAAATTTCAATGAAATGGCGAGCGCCATTGAGCGCCAACTGCACAACGAGCGCAGACTCCTGGCCGACATTTCGCACGAACTGCGCTCGCCGCTCACCCGCATGACCATTGCGGCGGAGCTGCTGCACCGCAGACGGGGCGAGGCGGAGCAGGCCGCCGCCATGCTCAGGCTGGACAAGGAAGTGGCGCACATGAACGAACTGGTGGGCCTGCTGCTCACCCAGGGAAGGGACCGCCTCAGCGCCTCCGGCGCGGACGGGCCGGTGGACGTCGGGGCCATGCTCGCCGAATTGGCGGACGATTTCACCTTTCAGGGCGAAGCGCAACGCAAGACCGTCCGGACAGACATTGCCGGCGGCCTGCGCGTATACGGCAAAGCGCCCCCGCTCCAGCGCATGTTCGGCAATCTGTTGTCCAACGCCCTGTTTTATACTCCGGCGGGCGGCGCCGTCGGCATTACGGCCGGGCGCGAGGACGGAGAAGTGCGCGTGGCCATCCGGGATTACGGGCCGGGAGTCCCGGAGGAACAACTGGAAGATATCTTCCGCGCCTTTTACCGGGTGGACAGCTCCCGCGCCCGTTCCAGCGGCGGAGTGGGACTCGGCCTGGCCCTTGCCAGGGAGGCGGCAATCATCCACGGCGGAAACATACAGGCGGAAAACGCCGCGCCGGGCTTGCGGGTAACGGTGGCCCTGCCCGCCTGGACGGCGGAGCAATAGCGCACATGCCGCAACGTCAGAACGCCCTTCCGCCGAATTTTCCGGAGATACCGCCCCCGCGCGGAGACGGCGGCCTCGCCAGCCCCCTGCCCTACGCTCTGGCGGCGCTGTTCTGCGCAGTGCTCGAAAGCATCCCGGCCTTTGACCGCTTTTTCCAGCAGCCCTTTTTCAGCCACGGCGCGTGGATCATAGGAAAAACCTTCCATAACAACCACAAATGGCTGCTCTACACCGGCCCCAAGGCTGTCATTGCCGGCATCGGGGTTGCCTTTCTGGGGGTATTCCTGGCCTCTCTTTTTTCGCGCAGGGAACCCCTGCGGCCATGGAAATTCCCTGCCCTGCTGGTCTGCCTGAGCATTGCCCTGGTGCCGCTGTGCGCCGCTTCCTTAAAGGCGATCAGCGGCGTATACAGCCCTGCGGAGATGGTTCCCTATGGCGGCGGGCACCCCCACACGGGCCTGCTGGAGCAGATCTGGCAATGCGGACGCGTATCCGGCGGCCGGAGCTTTCCCGCCGGGCACGCCAGCGGCGGCTTTGCCCTTATGTCCCTGTACTACCTGCCTGTCTCCCCGCTCCGCCGAAAGGCCCTGTGCCTGGCGGGAACCGCGGCCGGATGGGCCATGGGCCTGTACCAGATGGCCAGGGGCGAACACTTTCTGTCCCACACCCTGACCACCCTGTTCCTGGCCCTGGCGATCATCACCTTCCTGGCCCGGCGGCTCCCGGACGGCGCTCCGGGCCGCTGACCCGGCGCGCTTGCCTGTGCCGCGCCCTGCCCGCGACTCCGCGTCCCCGGACAATCGTTACAATTTGTTACCCCCGCATAACCCCGCGTTACCTTGAAACGCGTATCCGTTGAGGGAATAACGCGGCAATCCCTGCCGCGCGCAACCCATACCGGAGCGGATATGACCACTGCGCTTTTCAAAAAAGGCGGAACCTTCAGGTTCCGGTACCTTGCCGGTCTGGCCGTACTCTTCCTTCTGATCAACCTGGCCGTGCGCCTCGCCCTGCAGGCCGGTTTTCCCGGCGCGCTGCCCTTCTCCTTCGCCATGCTCCCGGGGTTGGCAAAAGGCGTGCTCAATGACTGCGCGGCCCTGACGTTTGTCATCCTGCTGCCCGCAACCCTTCTGCTGCTACCGACGGACAGGTTCTTGCAGCGGCCTTCCGGAACCGTTTTCTGCCTTGCCATCCTGTTCCTCTATTCCCTCGTCCTGGTCTTTACAGGAGCCGCCGAATACTTTTTCTGGGACGAGTTTCGCAGCCGCTTCAACTTCATTGCCGTCGACTACCTCATCTACACGACGGAAGTCTTCCAGAATATCGTGGAGTCCTATCCCCTTATCCCGCTTCTGGCGGGCGTGTTTTTCACCGCGGCGGGCATCACCGCCCTTGCGTGGACCCTGCTGCGCCGCACCGGCGCACGGGCGGCGCACGCCTCGCAACCGGCCTGGGAAAGCTCCTGGCGCGCACGCCTTTCCGCTCTTGGCGGGCTCTACGCCGCCGCGGCTCTCGTTTTCGCCCTGTTCACGCCCTTTGCCGGGAGCCAGAACAGATTCTGGAACGAATACGCCAAAAACGGGGTCTACGAACTTTTTTCCGCCTACCGGCATAACCAGCTTGATTACCGGGCCTTTTACAGGACCATGGATACGCGCAGGGCGTTCTCCCTGCTGCGGAATAAAATGCGGGAGGCGGACAGCCGCTTTGCGCCCGCCGGGGACGACACGCTCATCCACATGGCGGCCTCCGGAACGCCGGAAAAACATCCCAACGTGATCCTGGTTATCATGGAAAGCATGGGCAGCAACTGGCTGGGGGAATATACGCCCAACCTGAAGGAACTGGCCGGGCAGGGGCTGTCGTTCACCAACATGATGAGCACGGGCACACGCACGGTACGGGGCATAGAAGCCGTCATGCTCAGCGTTCCCCCCACCCCGGGCAACTCCATAGTGCGCAGGCCGGACAACGGCCAGCTCTTCAACCTGGGCACGATGTTCGGCGCAAAAGGGTATGAACGGGAGTTTCTATACGGCGGCATGGGCTTTTTCGACAACATGAACGCCTTTTTCTCGGGCAACGGCTACCGCGTTGTGGACAAGCTGGACTTCGCCCCGCAGCACAAAACGTTTGCCACCGCCTGGGGGCAGTGCGACGAGGATCTCTACGCGGAAAGCCTGAGCCAGGCCGATGCCAGCTACGCGGCGGGCAGGCCGTTCCAGCAGGTGCTGCTCACAACGACCAACCACCGCCCCTTCACCTACCCGGACGGCAGAGTATCCATCCCCTCGGGCGCAAGCCGGAGAGGGGCCGTCGCATACTCGGACTACGCCATTGGCAAGTTTATGCGCGAGGCTCGCGAAAAGCCCTGGTTCGACAACACGGTCTTTGTGTTCGTCGGCGACCATCCGTCCGCCATTGCGGGCAAGGCGGAGGTTCCCGCCGATGGGTATGGGATTGTGTGCCTTATGTATGGCCCCCGGTTTTTCCAGCCGGAAAAAGTGGACACCCTGTGCAGCCAGATAGACGTGGGGCCGACTCTTTTGGCCGCCTTGGGGTGGGAATACCGCTCGCAGTTTTTCGGGGAGGACGCCCGCGCCCTGCCGCGGGATGAAGGCCGGGCCTGGATATCCACTTACCAGCTTCTGGGCTTCAGGAACAATGACCGGCTTGTGGTGCTGCGTCCCGACGGAACGGCCGAAGTATCGCGCATCGCCTCTGCCGGCAGCGCCGGCGACCCCGCCCATGCCGATGAAAGGCTTGCCGCCGAAGCCGTGGCCTCGTACCAGTGCGCCTATGACCTGTTCACGGAAAAAAAACTGAAGGAGCAGGCCGTGGCCGTATACACGCCACACAGGCGGCAGGCAAAAGACGTGAGTGCCGCCCGCGAAGGCCGGCCACACGGCCCGCAGCAACGTGACGCCAGAGCCGAAGCGGACTTTCTGCCCTATATGCTCTTTCTGGCCGGGCATATGTCCCAGTGACGTATTTGTCGAAGCCATCTCTGTCAGATGCGGGCTCCGCCCACACCCGGCAGGGGGTAAGAAACCAGGGCAGCAAAGGTCATCCGGCCAATAACGCTCCCGCGGTGTGAAAAACTTGTCTCCGTGCGATGCGGGCCGCATCCCTGCACCGGCGCACCGAGGAAGGTCCGCGCCTCCGGGTTCGCCTCGACAAGCGCCACTGCCGCCGCCACGGCTTCTGAACGGCTGATTCTGGAGGCGATCAACCGCCACACGGCAAAAATAGCGACAACTCCCAGAGACCAGACCACCATGAACAAGACAACACGGATTACTTCGTCAAAGCCGTTTTTTGCTGATGACCGGAATCAGGTTGGGGTCCATTTTATTCCCTCATAGTCTTCAGGGCGATATCCTGCTGGCCGACAGCGGTTTTTGCGTGGACGCATCCGAACTCTTGAGTACGCCGCCAAGAGCTGAGCCTGGAGATTGCCCGTAAATAAGCGGAGTATGGACCGAGGACGAGGCAAAGCCGTCTTTTGCGGAGGGAGTATACTCTTATCGTACCCGACCGGAGCAAAAAACGGCTTTGACGAAGTAATCGGTCACGAAACGCTTACTTACGGGCAATCTCTTAATCCCAGATGCGCTTGTCCTCGATGGGCTTGACCTGGGGCGGCAGAGAGCCGGGGGCCAGGATCTTGAGTTCCGGGCGCAGTTTGATCTTTTCGCGGAACTGGTGCAGCAACTCGTCTTCCCGCTTGAAGGAGCTGGACTCCACAAACAGGGTCATTTCGTCGATGCCGCCGGGGTTGGTCACTTCGATCTGCCAGCGCTTGATTTCATCAAAGCGCGAGAGCACCTGCTCCACCTGGTGGGGGTACACGAACATGCCCTTGATGCGGGCGGTGGTGTCCACCCGGCCCACAATGCTGCCCAGACGGGGGCTGGTACGGCCGCAGGCGCAGGGCGAGCGGTCGATGTAGGAAAGATCGCCCGTGGCCAGGCGGATCAGGGGGTAGGTCTTGTTGAAGGCGGTGACGACGATTTCGCCCACTTCGCCGTCCTTCAGGGGAATGCCCGTGTCCGGGTGGCAGATTTCCACAAAGGCCCGGTTGGCGATGTGCAGGCCGGTCTTGTGGAAACATTCGTACCCGATGCAGCCCACGTCGGCCGTACCGTAGCCCTGGCGCATGATCAGGTCGAACTTCTTTTCCAGCATGTTGCGCATCTTTTCCGAGAACTTTTCCCCGGTCACAAAGGCCACCTCCAGGAACAGCTCCTTGCGCAGGTTAATGCCCTTTTCCTCGGCCTTCTGGGCCAGGTGCATCAGGTAGCTGGGGGTGCCCACGTAGCCCTGGATGCGCAGCTTCTGCATAATTTCAAGCTGGGTGGCGGCGTTGCCCGGCCCGGCGGGCATGACGGCGCAGCCGAGGTTGCGCAGGGGCTCTTCGAACATCAGACCGGCCGGGGACAGGTGGTAGTTGAAGGTAATCTGCGTTACGTCGCCGGGGCGGAAGCCCACGGAATAAAAAGCCTCGGTATAGCCCCAGTAGTCGTCGGCGCGGTCTTCCGGATCAAATATGGGACCGGGAGACAGAAAGATGCGCTTCAACTCCCCGATGTCCTTGGTCAAAAGCCCGCCCAGGCGCGGCCCCATGGACTGCAGGAAGATGAGCTCTTTTTTCTTCAGAATGGGAATGTGCTTGATGTCGCTGAGCTGCCTGAACTTTTCCACATTGAACTGGGCGCGGTCGAAGCGCTTTTTCACATCTTCGGAATACCGGTAGGCATAGGTCAGAAGGTCTTTCAACTGGATAAGATAAAACTGCCTGCGCTCTCCTTCGTCAAGGACTTCGCGGCGGCTGTAAATGCCTTCGGTACGATCTTTACGGGTCATATGGTCTCCTGCACGTTTTTTTCTGGTGTTTTCCGCTTGCGAAAAAGCGCGGCTCCGGCCGGGACGGCAGCGGGGCTTTGCTCACAAAGACTTGTTTGTCGAAGCCATCTTGGTCAGATGTGGGCTCTGCCCACACCCGGCAGGGGGGAACGCCCCCCTGCACCCACGTATTTGAGTAAAAAAGCGTAGGTACCGGGTTTGCCATCAATCTGAGCCTACGTGCCGTAAGCTCAGCAGATATGCACCAGTATGTAGCCATTCTCAAAAAATATTGCAAGGACTATTTTTTTTAGTAATATATTTTACATTGTTACAAGATAATTTGACAGAAATCCCGGAACAGGGAATATACCGGAAACGGTCGGTTTTACCTTCTGCGAAGCCGCCCGCAATCCTTCCGATACCCGGAGCGTCCATGTCCCTTACCTTCAAGATGTCGCGGGAAACGGCAAAAGACCGCCTCGCCGGGGCGGTGTGCGCCCGCTCCGCCGCCAGGGGCGCCCGGGGCATACTCGGAAAACGGCGCCGCAAGCGGCGGACACAGGATCCCGGCGTTACCGGCGGCCATCCCGCGCCCCATGCCCGCACGATCACGCCCGGGCGGAGCCTGTTGCGCCGCTTCAGCCTGCGTTTTTGGGCCTATTTTTACAAAATGCGCGGGCGCAACCCGGCCACCCATGACTTTTCCTTCGCCAACACGGCCTGGTCGTTTTTCGGCGCCTTTGCGGGCATGCTGGTACTGGCCCTGGTGAACATCCAGATATGGGAAAGACAGGAACAGGGGCTCTTGCTCGGCTCCTTCGGAGCTTCGGCCATGCTGGTGTTCGGCGCGCCGCACGCCCCCTTTGCCCAGCCCCGCAACGTCATCGGCGGGCATGTCGTTTCCGCCCTGGCAGGGGTGTTCGCCCAGCAGCTTGCCGGAGGGGAACCCTGGCTTGCCGCCGCCCTGGCTGTGGCCCTTGCGGTGACAGCCATGCACCTGACCGCCACCCTGCATCCCCCCGGAGGAGCGACGGCCCTAATCGCCGTGGTGGGCAGTTCGGAGCTCAAGCAGTTCGGCTATGCCTATGCCCTGTACCCGGTGGGCCTGAGCATGGCGGCCATGGTCGCCGTCGGCATTCTGCTCAACAACATGTCGAAAAAGCGCCACTACCCCGTGTACTGGTGGTAAAAAACGCCGCCGGAAATAACCGCGCGGCCTGAGGGAAAATCCCTCAGGCCGCTCTATTATTAATAGCAAACTCGACTCCTGCGTATTTTTTACCCAAATACACGAGTGCAGGGGTGCGGCCCGCATTGCGCTGAGGCAAGTTTTTCACACCGCGGAAGGTTATTGGCCGGATGACCTTTACAGCCCTGGTTTGCTGTCCCCTGCCAGGTGTGGGCGGAGCCCACATCTGGTCAAGACGGCTTCGTCAAATGCTCTTTGTCGGCAGACAGTGGCGATTGTCAGCGGGCGGGCCTGGGCTTTTTGGACTTGCCGGTCACCTGATCCATACTGATCTTGTAGACGGCGGTGCGGGAAAAAGAGCGCGCGATGTCGCCGTCGGCCTTGTCCATGTGCTCCGGCAGATATTTTTCCGCGAGCCGGCGCAGGGCTTCCACGGCTTCTTCCTTGTCCTCCACTTTGGAGGCGACCCCGAACACGACAGCGCTTTCGTAATAGGTGGAAAAATCCTTCTCGTACACGGCCTGCACCTTGCCCACCACGGTAAAGGAAGCCCGGGGGCAAAAAGCCAGGTTGTCGAGTTTGTGCCCGGTCAGGGCGCAGTGAAAGTAGATGCTGCCGTTCCAGACCGTATAGGAAAGAGGCACTCCGTAAGGCTGGCCATCCTGTCCCACCGTCGCGAGCACGCCGTACACCCCTCTTTCCAGAAGTTCGAGGGTTTCTTCCTCCGTGATCACCCGGTCCTTACGCCGTATGGGCCTGTCCGTCTCCACCCGTCCCATATATGCTCTCCCTGCTGTTGCCGCCCGCCCCCGAGATCCGGGGGGCTATTCCGCCACTACAAAATTGCCGGGATAAGGCCCCACGAGGGACTCTGCCGCTTCTTCCGCTTTGTGCAGGCTGGGATACGGCCCCACCTGCACCCGCCAGAATCCTACGCTTTCCGCAAAATAGGTGCGCGCGCCGAGGCCGCCGCTCTTGATGCGGGACACCAGGTTGTCCGCATTGGACCTGTTCCCGAACGCACCTACCTGCACATAGAAGCGGCCGGTCAGATCGCCGTCCTTCAGTCCCGGCACCGCGCCCACGGTTTCCAGATGGACCGGGGCGGTGCCGGCGGCGATCATGCCCAGCTCTTCCGCCCCGGTGCGGGTCAGGTCGATTACCCGGTTAGCCACGAACGGCCCCCGGTCATTAACGCGCACGATGATGGAGCGGCCGTTATTCCTGTTGGTCACCTTGAGCTTGGTGTTGAACGGCAGCAGCTTGTGGGCGGCGGTCATGCCGTACATGTCGTAGCGCTCGCCGTTGGCGGTCAGCTTGCCGTGAAAATCTCTGCCGTACCACGAGGCAATGCCTGTTTCGCTGAAGCCGTCGGCCGTGAGCAGGGGATAATAGGTCTTGCCCGCGATGGAGTAAGGTTTTGTACCGCGCGGCTGCTTGCCGCCCCTGGCGGGGTCGGTGGAGCGCCCCCGCCCCAGCGAGCAGCCGGCAAGGGCTGCGGCCAGCATAAGGACGAGCAGCAGGCGGAAACATCCGCGCCAGTCCCACGTAACCGGGTAAAAAAAGCCGAAAAGGGAGGGAAAGAAAGACAGCCGGGAAGAAGCGGAAAAAATTGCCATGCGCGCGGTACGGGGAAGCCCGGTTTGCCTGAAGTTTCAAGACCGCCGGGAACGGCATGCCCGCCCTGACGACCACAACCGCCTGGCATCATGCATGGAAACCGCCCGCCTGGCAAGCCCGCGCGGCAAGGCTCCGCTCAGGGGGCGTACGGTAATTTCGCGGTAATGGGCATACCCTGCGGCACCTTTTGCACGGCACGGGCGCACGGCATGGCCCGGACGCCGGAGGGCACCGGATGCGAGGAACGTCACTTTCCGGTGCCGGCCGGCCCCACGCGCCCCAAAAACTGGATCAGAACTGCGCCTGAGGCAGGGCCATCCTCTGTGAGTTCATCTCAAACTGCACGGCGGTGCCGTAGCAGGTGAAATACTTGCTCCCGTCCGGGTGGAAGGCAACATTTTCCTGGTAGCCGATGATGGCCTGCGCGCCTTTATTCACCGCGCGGGCGGCCATGCCGAAGAACGTTTCCTCGGAATCGTAACCCCGGCAGACCACAAGGCCGAGCACCTTGCCCACCTTGCGCTGGTCGTCCAGGTCCGTGGTGGTGACCACGGGAAAACGCCCTGCCAGAAAGATTTCCTTCACCCGGTCCAGGTTCTCGACCCCGCGTTCGACAGGGGCGCTTTTCTTCTTTTTATCACCGCCCAGCAAAAACAGCATCTGAGCCTCCTTAAAATTGCGGTAGCGTGCGCGTCATTTGCCGCTCCGGAAAAACGTGCAGCCAAAACGCGTGGGAATGCCCGGAGAATGCAAATCCCTTGCCAAAGTTCCGGGACGGCGCCGGTTCCCCGGCATCCCTACAGCCACGTTGCATTATACGAACAGGAAGGCCTTTCGCCACCCGGGGCCTGCCGGTATTCTGACGGAGCGGGGCGTCGAACAGCAGATATCCGCAGGGGTAAACCGCCAATACATTGCAGGGCGGGTGAGCGCCCCGGGCGTACACCCTTCCCGTCTCCTCATCCCATTTTACCGGCTCGCTGGATACCCCTGGCATGCCCTCCAACCTCTCCAAAACCCTCCCCGGAACAACGGGCGCGAAAGCGGCATAAAAAACCATTCCAGGCAGCTACAGAGGATTTTCCCGCGCAACGCCGGGCAACGGCTTTCGCAACGGCAACATTCACCGCACCGGCAAACGATTTTTCCTGCCTCCTCGGCGGTCTCTTGACATGCCGTTTTTCAATCCTATATTTCGTCATACAACGAAATATCGAAGTGGAAGTCAATTTCAGGAGTTCCCATGTTCGACTTTATGACCGTAGCCAAAGCCCTGACCGACGAAAACCGGGTCCGCATCCTCATGGCCCTGCGGGCACGGGAAATGTGCGTCTGCCAGATCACCGGCTTTCTCGACCTCGCCCCGTCCACCACGTCCAAGCACCTGTCCGTTCTTCGTCAGGCCCGTCTCATCGAGAGCCGCAAAAAAGGCAAGTGGGTCTATTACACCATGGCGGACCTGCCCAGCGCTCTCCCCGTCATCCGTGAAGCTCTGACCTTTGTGCATAACGCCCTGAAAGACAGCCCGGAAATCCTGCAAGACCGCCACCGCATAGAGGCCATCCTCGCGCGGGAGGCAGACTTCTGCTCTGAAATGGAACGCAGGAACACGCCGGATTCGTACCACTCCCTTGAAATTCACACCCTTGCCGACGACAATACCACAGCCACCGAATAAAGGCTTTCTCCATGGCCACCGCCCACAGAATCACCTGCGCCTGCTGCCCCACTGACGAGCCGATACACGCCGACTCCGGCACTGCCTGCGCGTCCGGCAGCCGCAGTTGCGATGCAGACAACAGCGCCCCTCCCAGCCAGGAAGAGGATCACAGCGGCGAAATCCGCCTGCTGGTGACCTGCGCGCTCCTCTTCTTCGGAATTCTCATTTTTGAAGACCGCATCGCCGCCGCCCTGCAGTCCCTCGCCCCCGGCCTCGCCCTCGGCGAATGGGGGGTGCGCGCCCTGTACCTCGTACCCTACCTGCTGTGCGGGGGTTCCATTTTCCGGGCCGCGTTCACCAATATCCGGGCCAAAGCCTACCTGAACGAGTTCACCCTGATGTGCGGAGCCACCATCGCCGCCATCGCCCTCGGGGAAATGCCCGAAGCTGTCGGGGTCATGCTCTTTTACCGTATCGGGGAGTTTTTTCAGGAACGCGCTGCCGCGGGTTCCCGCCGTTCCATCAAGAGCCTGCTCGCCTCCAAGCCCTCTGTGGCCCACGTGGAAGAAGACGGCATCCTCGCCGACCGCGCCGTGGAAGACGTGCAGGTAGGCCAACGAATGCAGGTGCGCGCCGGGGAAAAAATTCCCCTGGACGGCGAGGTCACGGCCGGGGAATCGCTGGTGGACCAAAGCCCCCTGACCGGGGAGCCCGTACCGGTAACCGTCCGTCCGGGCAGTACCGTTCTCGGCGGCTCCATCAACCTTTCCGGCGTGCTTACCGTCATCGCCCGCAGCCGCTTTGCCGACACCCACATGGCCCGCATTCTGGAAATGGTCGAACACGCGGCCATGCGCAAGTCGCCCACGGAACGCTTCATCACCCGCTTCGCCCGTTACTACACCCCGGCCGTGGTGGCCCTGGCCTTTCTCGTCGCGGTGCTGCCCCCCCTCTTCATGGAAGGAGCCACTTTCCAGACCTGGGTGTACCGCGCCCTGGTGCTGCTGGTCATCTCCTGCCCCTGCGCCCTGATCATCTCCATCCCTCTGGGCTATTTCGGCGGCATAGGCGCGGCCTCGCGCAAAGGCATTCTGGTCAAGGGCGGCAACGTGCTGGACGGCCTTCTGCACGTGGATACCGTGGTCTTTGACAAAACCGGCACCCTCACCAGGGGCGTCTTTGACGTCACCGCCCTCACCCCGGCGCCGGGTGTCACCGAGCAAGACCTGCTCCTGGCCGCCCTCACGGCGGAGCAGCATTCCAACCACCCCATAGCCCGCTCCCTCCTCGCCTACGCCCACCGCGAGGGCGTCACCCTTCCGCCCCAGAACACCGAAGCCGCTGCACGGGAAATCCCCGGCAAAGGCATGGCCGCCACAGTCTCCGGCACTCGTTACCTCGCCGGAACAGCCGCCCTGCTCGGCGATCACGGCATCACCGTCCCCCCGCAGGAGCACGCGGGCGCGCTGGTTTACGTGGCCAAAGACAACGCGTACCTCGGCTGCATCCTGGTCGCGGACGTCATCCGGCCCGACGCAGCCGAAGGCATCGCCTCCCTCAGCCACTACGGCCTCAAAACCTTCATGCTTACCGGCGACCGGGAATCCTCCGCCGCCTGGGTGGCAAAGCAGACCGGCCTTAACGGCTACAAAGCGGGACTGATGCCCGAAGGTAAAGTGGAGGCCATACACACCCTCGGCGGCAGCGAGCGCGCCGCCTTTGTCGGCGACGGCATCAACGACGCCCCCATCCTCGCCGTCTCCCGCGTGGGCATCGCCATGGGCGGCATAGGCTCGGAAGCCGCCATCGAAGCCTCCGACGCCGTCATCCTCAACGACTCGCCCTCCAACGTCGCCACCCTGTTCCGCATCGCCAAGGATGTGCGCAACGTCGTCTGGCAAAACATCGCCCTGGCCCTCGGCATAAAAATATCCTTCATGGCCCTCGGCATCGTCGGCCTCTCCGGCCTGTGGGAAGCCGTGTTCGCGGACGTCGGCGTCGCCCTGCTGGCCGTGCTGAACTCTACGAGGATCATGCGTGGGAAATAAAGGCGAAGGCCTCCGGCGGGCAGGACGCTGTCCTGCACCTGCCAGAGGACGCTGTCCTCTGGACTCCTGGCCAGGGGGCAGTTGCCCCCTGGACCCCTCTCAGGTCTCTGTGGGACGAAGTGGCGGATTGTTTTGATACGCGTCGGCAGCGCTTCCGGTAAAGAGAAGGAGGTTCTGCCGCGCAGGGTAAAAAGCTCAGGAGCCGGAAACGGATCTTGCATCAGACAATAACCCAAAGGCTCTCCCGCCGCGTTGTCGAGAGAGCCTTTTTATCGTTGTACTGCAAAGGCGAGAAATACGGAGGATCCGCCTTGAAACGGCTGGTACTGGGTAAAAGCGATGAAGACTAAAACTTCTCCAGAGCGGGGCTGACCATCCAGGGGCCGTGCTCGTTTTCGCCGCAGGAGGCCGAGGCTGCGGGCGTGCCCGATGCCGGAGGCAACAGGCGTACCTGCCTGCCTTCCACGCGCAGACGGTCTTCGGCGAGCCATTGCAGGGCCTGGGGATAGATGCGGTGTTCCATGGCCTGAATGCGCGGCATCAGGGTTTCCAGGGTATCGTCACAACGGACGGGAACAGCGGCCTGCATGATGACCGGGCCGTTATCCATAATTTCATCCACAAAGTGCACTGTGGCGCCGGTAAGGCGCACCCCATAGTCCAGAGCGTCCTTGCCCCCGTGCGCGCCGGGGAAGCTCGGCAGAATTGCCGGATGGATGTTCAGAATCCTGCCGGGAAAAGCCCGCACAAACGCAGGGGTGAGAATGCGCATGTACCCGGCCAGCACGACGGTATCCGCCCCGGCATCCTGAATGGCCCGCACCAGGGCAAGATCGAACTCTTCGCGGCTCGCAAACTCTTTGTGAGCCCTGGCCCAGGTGGCGATACCCGCAGCCTTGGCCCGCTCCAAAGCATAGGCTGCGGGCTTGTTGGAAAGCACAAGCACGACCTGCCCGTCCAGCTTGCCGTCCTCAATACCGCGCAGGATGGAAGCCAGGTTGGAACCGCTGCCAGAGGCCAGAACCGCTATACGTAAGGCCATGTATTAGCTCCTATCGGGATGCAAAAAAATTCGGCGCAGCAGGCATACCTCTTCCGGGCGACAGCCCCCATCACCGTTTCATACCGGCTGGGTAGTCATTCCTCCACGGTCAGGGGCGAAGCCTGCGCCAGAGCATCCAGCCATATGCCTGCCCGAACGTGCACCAACGCTCAACACCGGGAGTCACGTCAGGAGGAACCGCCATGCAGCCCCACCAACGGATCGCGCCCCCCTAATGGGGGTGCAGGGGAGTCACTCCCCTGCCGGGTTCCAAGGGCAGAGCCCTTGGCGGGAGTCCAGAGGGCAGAGCCCTTGACAGGTGCAGGACAGCGTCCTGCCCGCCGGAGGCATTCCCCTCCCGCCGCCTCTACAGCCCCGCAGCCCTGTCAAGGCGGGCGAGGGTTTCGGCTTTGCCGAGGGCGGCCATGGCCTCGGCCAGGTCCGGGCCTCCGGCGGAACCCAGCAGGCTCACGCGCAGGGCCGGGGCCACAGCTTTGAACTTGAGGCTGTTCTCTTCGACATAGCTGTGGATGCAATGATGCAGGGCGTCCTTGTCGAAGGAGGCTTCGCCGAGGGCGGCGATGCGTCCGCGCAGGGCGGCCACGTGGGCTTTTCCTTCGGGGGTGCAGGCCTTGGCGACGGCTGCCGGGTCGTAGGGCAGGGACGCGGCCGGGGAGAGCAGAGGCTTGAGCTGGTCGGCAAGCTCGGTCAGGGAACTGGCGCGCGGCTGTACCAAGGGCAAACAGCGCAGGACGCGAGCCTGATCGGCAAAGGCTTCCGGGGCAAGGTCCGTAGCGGCCAGAAAAGGCGCAACCTGGGGCAGCAGGGCCTCGGGCGAAGCGCCGCGCAGGTGCTGGGCGTTGACCCAGAGCAGCTTTTCCGGGTCAAAGGCGGCAGGGGCGCTGTTCAGGCTGGTGCCGTCGAAAAAGTCGATGAGTTCCTGACGGGTGAACAGTTCCTGATCGCCGTGGCTCCAGCCGAGGCGCACCAGATAGTTGACCAGGGCTTCGGGCAGGAGGCCGTCTTTTTCGTATTCGATAACGGCTTTGGCTCCGTGGCGTTTGGAGAGCTTTTGCCGGTCCGGCCCGAGGATCATGGGCACGTGGCCGAACACGGGCAGCTTTTTGCCGAGGGCCTGGTAGATGAGGATCTGCCGGGGGGTGTTGTTGACGTGATCGTCTCCGCGCAGCACGTGAGTGATGCCCATTTCCACGTCGTCCACCACTACGGCCATGTTGTAGGTGGGCGCGCCGTCGGCCCGGCGCAGAACCATGTCGTCCAGTTCCGAGGCGTCAAAGGCGATGTGGCCTTTGACCATGTCTTCAAAGACGATCCGGCCGGTCAGGGGGGCGGCCAGGCGCACGGCGCGGCCGGGTCCGGGGCCGAGGCCGAGGTGGCGGCAGGTGCCGTCGTAGCGGGGCTTCTGCCCGGTGGCGCGGGCTTTCTCGCGCATGGCTTCCACCTTTTCCGGGCTGCATTCGCACCAATAGGCGTGCCCGCCCGCGATCAGGCGATCGATATAGGCGTTGTACAGGTCGAAACGCTGGGTCTGGTACACGGGCTCGCCGTCCCAGTCCAGGCCGAGCCAGCGCATGGAGGCCAGGATGGAAGCGGTGTATTCCGGCAGGGAACGCTCGGTGTCGGTATCTTCAATGCGCAGCACAAACGTGCCGCCGAAGTGGCGGGCCAGCAGCCAGCAGAATATGGCCGTGCGCGCGCCGCCGATGTGCAGGTGCCCCGTGGGGCTCGGCGCGAACCGGGTAATAACGGTAGGTTGGGTCATGGTATGTCCTTAACAGGTTGGTGAAATATGTGCCTCCGGCGGCCAAAGGGGCGCTGCCCCTTTGGATTCCCCACAAGGGGACGCATCCCCTTGACCCCGTTCAGGTCTTTGTGAGGCCGCTCGAAAAATTGCTCTGTCCTGCCCTGCCGAGCCTCCCGGCCACAGCAGTAACCTCAGGCCGAGGCACACGCTCCTGCTCTACCCCAAACACCCAAACTAAAAAGTTTTGGGGGGGAGAGGATGGGGGTGTGGGGGAAGGGGAGAACCCCCTTTTTCAAAAGGGGATTCTCCCCTTCCCCCACATTCTCTTACTTCTGCACTCCAAAACCTGGCACATACGTTTTTTTCTCCAGCCATTTGAGGAGGAGCGCGGCCAGGGAGGTCATGGCCAGGTAGTACATGCCGGCGGTGAAGTAAATTTCGATGTAGTGGAACGAGCGGGCGGTCAGTTCCTTGGCGCTTCCGGTCAGTTCGATGAAGGTAAGCACGTAGGCCAGGGAGGAGTACTTGATGAGATAGATGACCTCGTTGCCGCAGCCGGGCAGGGCGCGGCGCACCGCCTGGGGGATGACCACGAAGATCACCATTTCCAGGGTGCTGAACCCGAGGGCGTAGGCGGCCTTAATCTGGCCCTGGCGAATGGAGAGAAGCGCGCCGCGGATGTATTCCGAGTGATAGGCGGCGCTGCAGAGGATGAAGCCGAGCAGGGCCGCCTGGTAGGCGCTGAAGCTGATGCCCCATGCCGGCAGGGCGTAGTAGAGAAAGTAGAGTTGCAGCAGCAGGGGGACGCCCCGAAACAGGGCCACGTAAGCGTCGGCGAAACGCGCCACCGGACGGGGAGCGAAGACCCGCAGGACGCCCACGATCACCCCGCCCAGAAAGCCGAGCACGGCGGAGGGGATGATCAGGCTGAGGCTGAAGACAAGGCCGCTGTTCAGGGCGGGTATTACCTTGTCCCAAAAGTAGGCGGCCGTCAGCACGCGCACTCCTCCGCCACCAGCTTGGCGAAAAAAGCCTGGGTACGGGTATCGCGGCCGGGGGCCAGCAGTTCGTCGGGAGCGCCGCGTTCGATGATGCTGCCTTTTTCCATAAACAGAATTTCCGTAGCCAGGGCGCGGGCGAACTCCATCTGGTGGGTGGCCAGGAGCATGGTCATGCCGCCCCGGGCGAGTTCGCGGATGACGGCCAGCACTTCGCCCACCAGTTCCGGATCAAGGGCCGAGGTGGGCTCGTCCAGAAGGATTACCTGGGGGTCCATGGCCAGAGCGCGGGCAATGGCGACACGCTGCTTCTGGCCGCCGGAAAGCTCCGCCGGGTAAAGGGCGGCGCGCCGGGAAAGGCCGACCCGCTCCAGCTCCATCATGGCCCGCAGGGTGGCGTCGCGGCGGGACATGCCTTTGACCTTGCGCAGGGCGATGCTGACGTTTTCCTGGGCGGTCAGATGGTCAAACAGGTTGAAGTCCTGGAAGATCATGCCCACTTGCTCGCGCAGGGCGTACAGCGCGCGCTTGTTGTGGGGGTCTACGGGGTCGCCGTTGAGCAGCAGGCGGCCTTCATCGGGCGGGATGAGGTAGTTGATGCACTGCAAAAAGGTGCTTTTTCCCGCGCCCGAAGGGCCGATGAGCACTTTCATTTCCCCTTTGTTCACGGCCAGGGAGACATCGTTCAGGATGCGCCTGCCGCCCAGGGTTTTGCTGAAGCCTTCCACCTGCAGCACAGGCACGGAGGGATCCGCGGCGGCGGCCTGGAGAACGCTGTTCGCACCAATGCGCGTCACCGTGGACGCAGAGGCGTTCGCCGCGTTGTGCGCGGCCGCGCCAGGCTGCCCTGCGGGGGAAGATTCGGGGGAAGCGCTCACGGGCGAGGAATCCGAAAGGGGCGTTGGGGTGCTGCTCATGGGGCCTTACAGGTGGGTATATCCGGGGATGCGCAGGGATTTCTCCAGCAGGCGCAGAGCCCGCACGCCCAGAAAGGTTATGAGGAAATACAGCACGGCGGCCGCGGCGTAAAAGGCGGTGAACTGCTCCGTGCTGGTGGCGATGGCCTTGGTGCGGAACATCAGCTCCATGGTGCCGAGCACGGAAACCAGGGCGGAGTCTTTCAGGAGAATGGAATACTCGTTTGACCAGCCGGGGATGGAAAGACGCAGCGACTGCGGCAGAATAATGAACACTACGGCCGTGAGGTCCGGCATGCCGAGGGCACGCGCGGCCTTGAGCTGCCCGGCGGGCAGGGCCAGAATGGCCCCGCGAAAAATCTGGCTCTGGTAGGCGGCGCTGGTACAGCCGAGCACGATACACGAGGCGGCGAAGGGCGAGATATCCAGGCTGAACTGATAGGCCAGGCCGAAGTAAAAGAGATAGAGCAGCACCAGGATGGGCACGCCCCGGAAAAACCACACGTACACGCCGACGGCACGGCGGACCGGGGCAGGCCCGTAGACCTGGCCCACGGCCATGGGCACGCCCAGGACAAGGCCCAGCAGCATGGAGCACAGCACCGTGCCGATAGTGATGCCCGCGCCCACCAGAAGGGTGGGCGCGGCGGCGATAAGGATTGTGAACAGGGATTCCTGCATAGGCGTGGCGTCCGGGGAGGCTGCGTGTGTGCCCTTTCGACTCCTGGGCCGTTCCGGAAAACCGCTCCGCTGCCCCTCGTAACGCGGGTTCAGGGGGCGCTGAGCGGCTTTTGCCTTCACAGCCTTGCGGCGTGAAACGGCTATTTCTTTTCAGGTGTGATGTACTTGGCCTTCAGTTCTTCCCAGTAGGGGTCTTTTTTCAGCAGCTCGTAGCCCTTGTTGATCTTTTCGAGCAGGGCGGAATCTTCCTTGCGCACGGCCACGCCGAAGTCATCGGGCTCGGCAAAGTCGCCAGCGACCTTGATGGGCTTTTTGCCCTTGTTCATGGCCTCGTCCGCCGGGGCGGAGTCGATGGCCGCGCCGTCGATGCGGCCGTTCACCAGGTCGGCGATAGCCAGGGGGGGCGACTCATAGAACTTCAGGGTGTAGTTCCAGCCGTCCTTGTCGGCCTTCTGCTTCAGGAGTTCGGCCTCGTTGGTGCCGGCCTGCACGCCGATGGTCTTTTTGCCCTTGAGCAAATCTTCCTTGGTCAGCTTGCTGTCCTTTTGCACCAGCAGGTACTTGCGGATGCTCCAGTAAGGATTGGAGAAATTGACCCGTTCCTTGCGTTCCGGCGAAATGCTCATGCCGGAGCAGACCATGTCGATTTTCTTGGCCAGCAGGCTCGGGATGATGCCGTCCCAGTCCATGGGCCGGTGCTCGACGGTAAAGCCCATCTTTTTGGCGATCCAGTTCATGGACTCCACGTCAAACCCGGTGGGTTTGCCGCTCTTGTCCAGATAGGCGAAGGGCGGATAGTTGGCGTCGATGCCGTTCACATAGTGGTCCTGGGCAAAGGCGGCGCCGGCCGTAAGGACAAGGGCTGCCGCGAGGGAACAGAGGAGCGTTCTGAAAGCCATGCCGGTACCTCGTGATGGTTATGGGTGCAGCAATGAACCCGCGTTTCCGGACGCGGAATATCCTGCGGGAACTGCTTCAGGAAAGGCGCGCGCGGCGGTCTGCCGCGCTGAAATACAAAGTTACCCCATATCAGAAGGGGCAATGAGGCGCAACCCGCTTTCCGCTTGCGAAATAAGGAAGAATGACGCTATAGTGCCGTCAGTGGCTGAATTTCCGGCAGCGGCAGACCCTCTTGAACGCACCCTCCAGTCAGGCAGGCATCTATGCAGGAGCCCATGCGTATTTTTGCGGACTATGTGGCGGACCACGGGCTGAAAAACACACCCCAGCGGCGCTTGATCGTCGATGTCTTTTTCAAATCCGACAAGCACCTGAGCACCGAAGACCTCTACGATCTGGTACGCAAGGAAGACAACGGCATCGGCCAGGCCACGGTGTACAGGACGCTCAAGCTGCTGTGCGACGCGGGCCTCGCCAGGGAAATGCACTTCGGGGACGGCATCGCCCGTTACGAACCCGTGGAAGACGACTCGCACCACGACCACCTGATCTGCGCCAGCTGCCATAAAAACATCGAAGTCGTGGACGAAAATATCGAGCGGCTGCAGGTGGAGCTCGCCAAAAAACACGGCTTCACCCTCACCTCGCACCGCATGTATCTGTACGGCGTCTGCAAGGACTGCCGCAAAGCGGCAAAATAGCGGCCGCTCCTCACCCCGCCGGGTCACTCCCGTGCCTTTGCCTCCCCCTCACCGGGGAGGCGCGTTTTTGCGGGTGACGGCAGCCGCACGACAGGCAATTCCCTTGCCCTTTGGCCCGGATTGTGCATTTCACAGCCCAGGCCGGCGGTTTTCCGTCGCCTCCTCCGGGAGGCGGCGAACCCGGCCGCCAGAGGAGCCCCATGAAACATTCCCCCCTGTCCCGCCTGCCGGGCCCGCCCTGCGAGCACAATTCGCGCCGCCGCCTCGGCCGCTGCCGCCTGCCCCTTGCCGCCGCTCTCTGCGCCCTCACAGCCCTCTGCCTGTGGGCAGGAGCGGGCCTTCCCCTGCCCTCGATCCCCAAGGCCGAAGCCGGGACCGCCACCGCAACCGGCGCACACTCCGCCCCCCTGTCTGAGGAGCGCCCCCGCCTTCTGCAATCCAGCGTGGACAGCCTCGCCCTCAGCCTGCGCGGCGTGTTCAACTCCCTGCCTGACGCAGCCAGCCAGGAAGCCGCACTGGCAAAAGCGCTCGACGCCCTGACCTTCGACCTGGGCGAAGGCATCTATTTCACCGCATGGCAGGGAACGCGCATGCTCCACTCCCCCGCAACCCCGGATACCGCAGGTATGGACTTTGCCGACGCCCGGGACGCGCGCGGCGCCACCTTTGTCCAGGCCCTGGAAGGCGCCGCCGCAAGCGGAGGCGGCTTCGTCCAGGCCACCCTGCCCCCCTACGCCGAAAACCGCCTCTCCCCCGATCGTGCCCCAACGCCCGTATCACAGCTGGCCTACGCTCGTCAGATTCCCGACAGCCCCTGGCATATCGCGGCCTTCATGCCCGTCACGCCAACCGCCGCCTCCGGCAAAGCCTTCTCCTCCGTCTGGGCCTCCGTCCTCCCCCCAAACAACGCCGCAGCCGAACGCGACCTGCGCACCGGCCTCTGCCTCTCCGGGGCTTCGTTTGCCGGACTCGCCGGGGTGTTGCTGCTGCCACGCAGGCGTGGGGAAGAGTAACGTAAAGTAAAGATGCCTCCGGCGGGCAAAGGGGCTGAGCCCCTTTGCAATCCCGCATAAGGTCTTTGTGGTGCGTTGGTGGGACTGCGAAGGTGGGCCGCCTGGCGTGAGACGGAATGCCCAGATGCGGGCTTCGCCCCTGACCGTGGAGGAATGACTACCCGGCCGATATTAGGGGCCGAAGCTGTCATATTCGATTGACGATACAGCATGTCCCTCCTCTGTGGCAAGCATCCGGACGGAGTCCACCTGGTCGGTCACTATCGCCAGATCGATGCTGTCCCCGCCCCGCGGACACAGGCCGAGGCGCTGCACAACGGGGCCGCGCAGAGTCAGGAGGGAAGGCGCGCGTTCGCCTTCGCCGTTGTAGAAATCATACTCCGTGCCGGTACGCAGGTCGCGGCAGCGGGTCAGGCGCAGGAGATCCTGCCAAGTGTATTCCAGCACCGGCTGCCCGTCGACGGCAATGCGTTCCGGCAGCAAATTGTTGCCGTACTGGTACGTCACCTTTCGCCCTGTGGGCAGGAGCACAGACTCCGGACGCGCGCCATCTTCAAGATCCGGCTCCTGAGCTTTTTCCCGCCCCGGCACTTCCTCCTCCTCTCAACCGGGAGCACCACGTAAGCACACCAAATCAATCCGCCACAACTCCCCACCGAGACCTGAACGGGGTCAAGGGGATGCGTCCCCTTGCGGGGAATCCAAAGGGGCAGCGCCCCTTTGGCCGCCGGAGGCATTCGCCCTCTCCGGCAACACCACCACCCTCCGCTCGCCGTCGCGTTGCAGCTCCACGCTCAGGGGTTTGTTGTCGCGGCGCGCGGCCATGGCGGCTTTATGCAGGTCGGCGAGGGTAGCCACGGGCGTGTCGCCCATGCGCAGGAGGGTGTCTCCGGGCCGGATTCCGGCTTGTTCCGCCGGGGAGCCGGGGGCCACGGCTTCCACGACGACGGCGCCGCTTTCTTCCGCGAGGGCGAGGCCCAGGCGGGACTGGGCGCGCGGCTTGGAGTAATAGAACAAGTCCGCCGCGTCCGGATCGGGCTTGCTTTCCGAAAAAGGCATGACGAGCAGGATTTTGGCCGCCGGGTCGAACGTGCGCAGGCGGTGGGCGATGCCGTAGCCGTATTCCACGTGCCCGCCCCCGGCCAGGATGAGCATGGGCCGTCCGGTATTCTTGCGGATTTGGGCGGCCCGCTCGGCCATGGCGGAATCCCAGAGGGACTGGATGAGCAGAAAGCGTTCCGGAGAGGGGGCCGGGCCGGGACCGCCCTTGCCCGCCATGCTTCCGTGCCGGGTAAAAAAGGCGCGCAGCATTTCCTGCTGGGCTTCCGTAGGGGCGAGGATTTCTTTGGGCAGCCAGGCGGTCTGCGCAGGGGGCAGGCCAAGCGCTCTCCTCGGCAGCTGGCCGTCCCGCAGCAGTTCCGCTCCCTGATTTTGATCCTTGGCGCGTATGGCCTGGATGACGCTGAGGGGAACATTCAGCCCGTAGGCCGGAACATGGGCCGCGCACGCGGCTTCAAATACCGGGCGGTACAGGGCGAAGTCGAACCCCCACAGGTTCTGCCAGTCCAGTTCCCGGCCCGCGCTGTCCAGGGGGATTTTTCCGGCGTTGAAGGCGTCCAGGCGCTTTTGCGCGGAGGCCGGGAGCATTTCCAGCCCGAGCAGAGGCAGGCGGCCGGTCCGGGAAAAGGCGGTAAGAAAACGGGCCTGGGCCAGGTGGTGCCGGGGGTTGTCGTGGGTTTCTCCCACCAGGATATAGGTGGCGTTACGGGCAAGGTCGAGAAAGGCCTCCTCATCGGCGGGGCTGCCGTCCGGGAGGACGAGTTGGCCATCGGTATAGGAAGGCGCGGTGGCGGCAGGGGCTTCGATCATGGCGGAGGGGCTCTTGGCGGAAGGGTGGCCTTTGGCAAAAATGACGCAGCCCGGCGACAGAAGCAGCAGGGCCAGCAACGGGGCGACACGGCAAAAAAGGCTCAAAAAAGGCGGGCAGGCCGCCTGGTGCGTGTGACCGGACATGGAAAGCTCCTTGAAGGTCGCGTGGCGGAGAGGCGCTATGGCGCGCAAACAGACGCCACGGGCAAAGGACGGCAAAGCGCTCTATCTCGAAGAGAACAGAAAGAAGGGCCTTTGGCAAGCCGGGGGGAGCACGCCCTGTAACGCGCGGAACCAGCGGCCATATGTACGAAGCATGCGTTGCGATCTTTTGCGCATTTTTCAACAAAAACAGTCCTCTTGAACAGTATGTCTTTTTCTGTCAAAACCGGAGGGAGAGGAGTCTATGCCCTTGAAATCTTATGCGCTTACACTGCTGACGGCAAGTCTCTGCTGCGCGATCCTGCCGTCCGCCCCCCCCCCCCGGCGCAGCGGACTTCCACTGGCATAGAAAAAAGAGCCGGGCAAGCAGGCATGTTCCGAATGTGGAAATTCCCGTTGCGGCCATTGCCGGGGCAGCGGCGCTGGAAAACGACGTGGACGATTTTCTGACCCTCGCGGCGGAATACAGCTTGCGGGCTGGGCGACGGGCGCGCTCTCCCCTCCAAACTCAAGGAGGCCTGCGGCGGCGGATGGCCGGATGAGGTCTGGCCCGATATGCAGAAATAGGAATGAATAAGGTGGTACTTTGTCCTTTTGGGCTTTAACGAAAACTTACCAGAAAATTCCATTGCATATCTGCATCAATACTGATACTAATAGTTTTCATTTCTAGTTCTGGATCCCATACTATAGTAACCGGGGAGGGCTCCCTCCCCCCTGCCAAAGGGGTTGTCCTATGGATGTTGTGATGTTGTCGCGGCTCCAGTTCGCGGTGACCGTCTTTTTCCACTTTATCTTTGTGCCGCTTACGCTCGGCCTTTCGGTTCTCCTTGCGGTCATGGAGACCATTTACGTGCGCACGGGCAACGAGCAGTACAAAAGAATGGCGAAGTTCTGGGGAAAACTCTTCCTGATCAACTTTGCCCTCGGAGTGGTAACAGGCATCACCCTCGAGTTCCAGTTCGGTACCAACTGGTCGCAGTATTCGGAATACGTTGGTGATATTTTCGGCTCGCTCCTGGCCGTGGAAGCGACCCTGGCCTTCTTCCTCGAATCCACCTTTATCGCCGTATGGCACTTCGGGTGGGACAGGGTTTCGAAAAAGGTGCACTGTTTCGCCATCTGGGCAGTGGCCTTTGCCAGCAACCTTTCGGCTGTCTGGATCATTCTGGCCAACGGCTGGATGCAGAACCCCGTCGGGTTTGACATCATTAACGGCAAGGCCCAGCTGACCAGCTTTTTTGAAGTGGTGAGCAACGGGTTTGCCTGGAGCCAGTACTTCCACACCATCTTCGCCTCCTGGATGCTCGCCGGCTTCTTCGTGCTGGGCGTGTCCGCCTGGCATCTGGTGCGCAAGAACGAGTTCGACTTTTTCTCGCGCTCTTTCAACATGGCCGCCGTGTTTACCCTGGTGCTGGCCATCGCTGTTGCGGTGCAAGGCCACAGCCACGGCATGGCCGTGGCACGCGACCAGCCCGCCAAGCTGGCGGCCATGGAATCGCACTGGGAAACCGGCAGCAACGTGCCCATGTATCTGCTGGTGCTGCCTGACGAAGCGAACAAGAAGAACTCCGTCGAACTGCTGCCCATCCCCGGCATGCTGAGCTTTTTGGCCTACGGCAACTTCTCTGCCGAGGTAAAGGGCCTGAAGGAACTCGGCCCCGCGGACTTTGCGGAATTCCAGAAGAAGACCGGCTATGACCCGAACGCCCCGGTAATGACCGGCGCGGACGGCAAGCCCCTGATCATGCCCCTGAAGCCCGAAGACGCCATTCCGCCCGTGCTGCTGACCTTCCTCTCCTTCCGGTTCATGGTCGGCCTCGGCACCCTGTTCCCCCTGCTGGCCATCGGCGCCTTTTTCTGGCGCAAAAGCATTGGGGAGCGCCCCCGGTTCGCCCGGCTTCTCACCTGGATCATTCCCCTGCCGTACCTCGCCATTATGGCCGGGTGGATGCTGGCCGAGGTAGGGCGGCAGCCGTGGATCGTGTACAAGCTGATGCTGACAACGCAGGGTATATCGCCTGTGCCGGCCTCCAACGTGGGTATTTCTCTGGCAGCCTTTATCCTCATTTACTCCATATTGGGCGTCATAGACATCTACCTGTTGCGTAAGTATGCGCGCAAAGGCCCCGCCGTGTAACGGTCCGCCGCTGCTCGTAACGGCACCCGCGATGCACAATCAACTGCCACGAGGATAAGAATATGTCAGACATTCTCAGCCACGAAGCCCTGCAAATCATCTGGTTTTTGCTTTGGGGCCTTTTATGGGCTATCTACTTCATACTGGATGGTTTCGACCTCGGCATGGGTACCCTTTTGCCCTTTATCGCCAAAAACGACATGGAACGCCGGGTAGTGTTCAACGCCGCCGGGCCGTTCTGGGACGGAAACGAAGTATGGCTCATCACCGCCGGGGGCGTGACCTTCGCGGCCTTTCCCAAGGCCTATGCGGTGATGTTCAGCGCGCTGTACGCCCCGCTTCTGATCCTGCTTTTCGCCCTGATCTTCCGGGCCGTTTCCTTTGAGTTCCGTAACAAAATAGACAACCCGCAATGGCGCAGCGTATGGGATCTCTTTCAGTTCCTCGGCAACTTCGTGCCCGCCCTGCTGCTGGGCGTGGCTTTTGCCAACCTGTTCCAGGGCATTCCCATTGACGCCAAGGGCGTTTACCACGGCAACATCCTCGGCCTGCTGAACATTTACGGCCTGGCCGGCGGCATCTTCTTTGTGGTGATCTTCGCCCTGCACGGTTCCCTCTGGCTGGCCATCCGCACGGAAGGCGCCATGCACGAGCGGGCTTTGTCCACGGCCAAGGGCCTGTGGCCGGTGCTGCTCGGGCTTTCCTTGGTGTTCCTGATGGCAACCGCCTACTACACCCCGCTGTATAACAACTACGCGCATCATCCGGCTCTCTGGATCATTCCGTTGCTTGCGGTAGTGCTGCTGCTCGCCCTGCGCTTCTTCCTGGCGGGCGGAAGCGTCGTGCTCAGCTTCCTGGCCAGCGCCGGGTTTATTCTGTTCGTCACCTTCTTCGGGGTGATCGGCATGTTCCCGGCCATCATTCCTTCCAACATGGGCGCCGACGCCAGCGTAACCATCGCCGCGGCCGCGTCCTCACAGCTGACCCTGACCATCATGCTGGTGGTTGCGCTGATCTGCGTGCCCATCGTCATCGGCTACCAGGCCTGGGTCTATTCCGTCTTCTCGCACAAAATCCGGCAGGAGGAGCTTGATCCGGAACATTCCTACTAAGCCCCTGTCCCGCTGACACCCTGTTTGGGGAGGCGTCCGTCCGAATACCGGGCAGATGTCTCCCCAAGCTTTTTTGCCGCGGGCCGGTCCCGCCGCACCGCGCGGCCGGGCCTGTACGGCCCCCTGCATAGCCAAAGACATATTACTGCGGCTTTTCCTTCATTTTCTCTTCCGTTTTTCATAAACAGCATTATAATACACGCAGATTCTAACTCTAACGCCCCCATAATAATTTGACATAATCCATTTAAACGGGATACCTTAAAAAGCATATCGATATATATACTCCTATCTATTGAGAGCATTAAAGATATCTGACTTTGGGCGGTAGGGGGCGCGGATGTTCCGTGCGTCGCCCGGGGCGGTTGCGTGCAGGCGCTGTAAACAACGGGAGCTTTCGCCGTTTGTCCGTGCTTTGCCGTACTGGCGCATCAAGGCCGGTTAAAGGACGGCCACAGGAGGGAACCATGCCGGAAAGGCAGTATAAATTCAGTTGGGACTTTATTGGGGATGTACAAACGGGCAGGCCGAATCTTGGCAACACAACGCGTATTGAAGTATACCGGCTGTTCCAGTACACTCTGCGTGACACCCTTGAAGAGATGTACGGCACAGAGGCGGCAAACAATATTCTGTACAAAGCGGGGCTTCTGGCCGGAAAAAATCTTTGCGAAAAATACGTGGGCTCCTACGATACGTTGGGCGACTTTCTGGTCAAAGTGCAAGAAGTGCTGCTGGATCTGCGCATCGGCATTCTGCGGGTGGAGGATTCCGACTCTGAAAAGGCCCACTTTCTTCTGACTGTGGCGGAAGATCTGGACTGCTCTGGTCTGCCGGATATGTCACACGCGGTATGCACGTATGATGAAGGTTTTATAGCAGGCGTCTTTAACTCGCACACCGGCCAGGATTTTACGGTCACGGAAGTGGACTGCTGGTGCACGGGGGACCGTACGTGCCGTTTTGAAGTCAAACCCAAGGCTTCTTGAAAAAGCTCCCCGGGGCAGAGCGGCAGCCTCTGCCGGAGAACGCCTCCCGCACGAATGCGGCGCGGTGCATAGCGGACAGGAAACGTCATGCAGGATAAAAAGATTCCTTCCAGGCAATCCGGTGAAATCAGCCGCGAAGACGCGCTTGTGGAGCATCTCTACGCCATCCTGACCTCCTCCTCTCTTGAGGAGGCCAGCGTCGTCCCGGAGGAACTCCGGGACACCGGGAAGCTGGAAGAGATCTACCGCATGCTCTGGGGGATCCGCCAACTGGCCCTTTCGCTCTCCAACGGCGAACTCGGGTACCAATGCAAGGAGCGCGGCTTTGTGGTGGGCGCGCTTAAGTCCTTGCAGTCCAACCTGCGCAACCTCACCTGGCAGGCCCAGCGCATTGCGAGCGGGGAATATAACCACCGGGTGAATTTTCTGGGCGATTTCTCCAAGGCCTTTAACCAGATGGCTGAGCAGCTCGGCTGCACCATCAGCAATCTGACCTGCGTTTCCGAGGAATACAAAAACCTTTCCTACCGCGATCCCCTCACCGGCCTTTACAACCGGCACGCCTTCTTCACCTTTGCCCAGGAATTGCTGGCAAACGCCCCGCCGCATCAGCCTTCGACGCTGTTCATCGCGGACCTGGACCATTTCAAAAACATCAACGACACCTTCGGCCATGCGGCCGGGGACGAAGTCTTGCGCGTGTTTTCCGAAAAGCTGCTGTCCACCCTGCGTCTGAGCGATCTGTGTTGCCGCTACGGCGGCGAGGAGTTTGTCGTCCTTATGCCCGGCATCCCTCTGGCCGTGGGTATCAGCATTGTCGAACGGCTGCGCAACGTGGTGGAAGAAACGATTATTCCCCACGAAGGACAGGAAATCCGCATCACCGCGAGCTTTGGCCTGTACGAACTGGAGGGGGGACCGCTGGACAACGCCTTTGAAGGCTACATGGAAAGCTGCATCCAGAATGCCGACAAAAACCTTTACAGAGCCAAGGAATCGGGCCGCAACCGAGTGGTCGTCTGAAAGGGCGGGCCTTCCCCGAAAGCACCTGGAGCAAATTAACTTTGCATTTTCTCACCTGTGCCGAACAAAAAATGGGGTTTCCAAAGGGATTCAATCCCTTTGGCCGCCGGAGGCAATGCAACTCCTGGGCAACTTCAAAAGTATTCTGCTCTCGAGCAGTTTACGTTTCAAATAGTCGCTTAACGGCGGGCAAAGCCCGCCTACGCCTATTTGGCGGCAAGGATTTGCCGACAAATCCTTGCGAGCATTTCAAGTGTGAAATGCTCTAAAGGCTGCAAAACAAGCCGCCAGGTATTTTTGCACGCCGTCCGGGATGCCGTCTTGACATTTTTTCCTCATACTTATATTTTTTGACAAGGCGTGCGGATCTTCCGCGTGCCGGAACAGACAACGGACCCCCCCCATGAATTTTGCCAACACCACCCTCTTTGCGCCTGCCCCGTATTTTTTCGGGTTCTTTTATTTTGGGTACGCAAAGACCTGCGGTGGGGTGTCGGCATAATCCTGAAGGGAAAAAAGCCAGTAACTCAAAGGCCGCAGGCGGATCGCCGGCGGCCTTTTTTCGTTGACCGGCACCCGCGGTCTGCAACGTAACGAGGATCAAACCATGCACATCGGAAAATCCATCCGTCTGGAACGCCTTTTCAACCGTCTTACAAAACGGTGTATCATCGTGCCCATGGACCATGGGGTTTCTGTCGGTCCCATCCCCGGCCTCGTCGACGCTAAAAGCGCGGTGACCGAAGTGGCCGAAGGCGGCGCCGACGCCGTGCTTATGCACAAAGGGCTGGTGCGCTGCGGCCACCGCCACGGGGGACGGGATCTGGGCCTGATCGTCCATCTTTCCGCCAGCAGCAACCTTGGTCCCGCCGCCAACAGCAAAGTGCTGGTGGCCTCGGTGGAAGACGCCATCAAACTCGGGGCAGACGGCATCTCCGTCCACGTGAACATGGGCGATGCTTCGGAAGGCGCAATGCTGGCCGACCTGGGCCGGGTCGCCCGCGAAGCCTCCGACTGGGGCATGCCCCTTTTGGCCATGATGTATGGGCGCGGCCCGCTGATTACGGACGCGTACGACCCGCAGGTGGTGGCCCACTGCGCCCGGGTGGCCGTCGAACTCGGCGCGGACGTGGTCAAGGTGCCTTACACGGGGGATATGGACAGCTTCGCCCATGTGGTGGACTCCTGCTGTGTGCCGGTGGTCATCGCCGGGGGGCCGAAAATGGATTCCACCCGCGAGTTCCTGCAAATGGCCCACGACTCCATCAAGGCGGGCGGCACAGGCCTGTCCGTGGGCCGCAATATCTTCCAGCACGCCCGCCCCCGCATGCTGGTAGCCGCCCTGTCGGGGCTGGTGCACGCCAACTGGACTGTGGAGCAGGCCCTTTCCGTGGTGGGAGAGGACTGATGCGCACAATTTTGTATAAAGCCCTGCCCTACGACAAGGCGGAGGTGACTCTGGCTTTGGAGTCGGGCGTGGACGGACTCATCGTGCCCGAGGACAAGGTGCAGGCCACTGCCGGTCTTGCCCGCTGCACGGTGTTGGGGGAAGAATCCTTTTTGCGCATATCCCTTTCCTGCAAGGCTGACGAGGAACAGGCCGCCGCGCTGCTGCAGGAAGGCAAAGGCGTGCTGCTGGCCAGGGGATGGGAGATCATCCCCGTGGAAAATCTGCTGGCCTGCGCTCCGGGCCTTGCCGTTGAGGCGGGCAGCCGGGAAGAAGCCCTGCTCGCGGCGGGCATTCTGGAACGCGGCGTGCCTACGGTGGTGGTCACTCCGGAAGCCCTGCACAGCCTGAAGGATATTGTAGCCGCCCTGAAATACGGCGCTTCCGAGCATCCCCTCGTTCCGGCCGTGGTCACCCGCATTACCCAGGTGGGCATGGGCCACCGGGTCTGCGTGGACACGACCAGCCTGCTGCATTCCGGGGAAGGCATGCTGGTGGGCAATTCCGCCGCCTTTACCTTTTTGGTGAACGCCGAGACCGAACGCAACGAGTATGTGGCCGCGCGGCCGTTCCGTGTCAATGCGGGCGGCGTGCACGCCTATGCCCTTATGCCGGGCGACCGCACCGCCTACCTTGAGGAACTCAAGGCCGGCAGCGAGGTGCTCATCGTCAACCACGAGGGAAAGGCTTCCACGGCCACCGTGGGCCGGGTGAAGGTGGAAAGACGGCCACTGCTCCTGGTGGAGGCTGTCCTGCCGGAAGGCGCCCTGCCAGAGGAGGCGGGCGGCGCATCTTCCGGCACGGCCGTGAAGGGAGCGGTCTTTTTGCAGAACGCGGAAACCATCCGCCTGGTACGTCCGGGGGGCCGCCCGGTGAGCGTAGTGGATCTGCGGGAAGGCGACGCCGTGCTCTGCAGGGCGGATGTGGCAGGCAGGCACTTCGGCATGCGCATCAGCGAAGAAATACAGGAGGGGTAAGACATGAGCACAGCACCCACGCCCCCCTCCGAACTTTCTCTCGAAGATCTGCGGACAGCCATTACCAGCGTGGATGACCAGCTGGTGGCGCTTCTGAACGAACGCGCCTCCCTGAGTCTGGCGGTGGGCGCGCTCAAACGAGAAGCGGGCGAAGGCACGGTATTCCGTCCCGGACGCGAGGCAGAACTGTTGCGTCACCTGCGGGAGAACAGCAGCGGCCCGTTGCCCGAAGAACACCTGCGCGCCATTTACCGTGAAATTCTCTCCTCTTCCCGCTACCTGCAGCAGCCCCAGCGGGTGGCCTTTCTGGGGCCGGAGGGCACCTTTTCCCACGTGGCTGGACGCTCGCTTCTGGGAAGCCTGGCGACCTTCCACCCCCAACAGAGCCTTGCCGCCGTGTTTCAGGCCGTGGAGGAGGAAGACTGCGACATCGGCGTGGTGCCGCTCGAAAACTCCCTGCGAGGCAGCGTAGGAGAAAGCTTTGACCTCTTCTCGCGCCACAGCCTGTATATCCGGGCGGAAACATACTGCCGCATCCGCAACAGTCTGCTCTCCCGCGAGCGCGATCTGGCTTCGGTGCGCGTGGTCTATTCCCACCCGCAGCCCCTGGCCCAATGCTCCGCCTGGCTTTTGCGCAACCTGCCGCGCGTCCGGGTGGAACCCGTGGAGAGCACTGCCGCCGCGGCCCGGCGTGTTGTGGGAGAATCAGGCGCTGCCGCTATCGCCCATGTGTCCCTGGCGGAAACCCTGGAACTGCACGTACTTTCCCAGGGCGTGGAAGACGAGCCCAACAACCGGACGCGCTTTGTGGTCATCGGGCGCACCCCGGCCGACCGGCCCGGCGCCGACAAAACCTCGATTCTCTTTTCCGTTGTCGATAAGCCGGGCAGCCTGTTCAAGGTGCTGGAGCGGTTTTACCACCGGAACATCAACCTGCGGAAACTGGAATCGCGCCCCATGGCGGGAGAAAACTGGAAGTACGTTTTTTTCGCCGACCTGGAATGCGATATTTACGAAGAAAAATATGCGGGCGTGCTCCCGGAAATAGAAGAATATTGCCACAGTGTCCGGGTTCTGGGCAGCTACCCTGCCGGAGCGTCCGAATAACCCCTGCGCCTTTCTCCTCTGGCCCACCACCCAAATGCGGGCCGCATTTTTCATGCGGCCCGCATTTGTCTTTCTCTTGCCTTATGAGCCGTGAAAGGTGTAGAATTTCATAGGCGCAGTGGAGTGTTCACTGCAATTTTCATCATTCAGGCAGAGAGGGGTAACTATGCCGAGTATTGTGTATTTTTTGGCGGCGGTAGCCGCACTTATTGTCGGCTATATGCTGTATAGCCGCGTGGTGGAAAAACTCTTCGGGGCGGACGATTGCCGCTCCACGCCCGCGTGCACCATGGGTGACGGGGTGGACTACATCAAAATGCCCCCCGCGAAAATCTTCCTCATCCAGCTTCTGAACATCGCCGGGGTGGGCCCCGTGTTCGGCCCGATTCTCGGCGCCCTCTACGGTCCCAGCGCCCTGCTCTGGATCGTGCTGGGCTCCATTTTTGCCGGCGGCGTGCACGACTATTTTTCCGGCATGATGTCCATCCGCTACCACGGCAAATCCATTCCCGACGTAGTCGGATATACACTGGGAGACTTCTTCAAACAGTTCATGCGCGGGTTTTCCGTCATACTGCTGCTCCTGGTGGGGGTAGTGTTCGTTACCGCCCCGGCCGGTCTGCTGGCCAAACTGACCCCCGACTACATGAACCTGACCTTCTGGGTGGTGGTCATTTTCATCTACTACTTCCTGGCCACCATTCTGCCCATTGACGTCATCATCGGCCGCCTGTACCCGCTGTTCGCCGTGGTGCTTATTGTCATGGCCGTAGGCGTCGCCGGCGGGCTCATTTACCACGGCCACAGCTTCTACAACTGGGCCGACTGGTCCTTTGTCAACCAGCACCCGGCCCCGGCGGGTGGTGCGCAGCCCCCGCTCTGGCCTCTGATGTTCGTCACCATCGCCTGCGGCGCCTTAAGCGGCTTTCACGCCACCCAGTCCCCGCTCATGTCGCGCTGCGTGCCCGATGAAAAGTGCGGACGGCCCATCTTCTACGGAGCCATGATCGCCGAAGGCGTCATCGCCCTGATCTGGGCTACCGCCGGCATGACCTTTTACAACAGCCCGGAAATGCTCGCCGCCGTCAAGGGCGGCCCGGCCGGGGTGGTCAATGAAGTGTGCATGACCCTGCTCGGCCCGGTGGGCGGCGTACTCGCCATCCTGGGCGTGGTGGTTCTGCCCATCACCTCCGGCGACACGGCGTTTCGCGCCGCGCGCCTGGTAATCGCCGACTTCATGAACTTCTCACAAAAGGCGCCCGTGTCCCGCCTGATCATCGCCGTGCCCCTGTTCGTCATCGGCGGTTTCCTCTCCCAGGTGGACTTCAACATCATCTGGCGCTACTTCGGCTGGTCCAACCAGACCCTGGCCACTATAGTACTCTGGTCCGCCGCCGCATACATGGTCCGGCGCGGCACCTTCCACTGGGCGGCCTCCCTGCCCGCCACCTTCATGACCGCGGTGGTCGTGGCCTTTATCTGCTACGCCAAGATAGGCTTCGGCCTGTCCTACGACATGTCCGTGTACATCGGCTGCGGCACGGCCCTTGTTTGCCTGGGGCTGTTCCTCAGCCGTTTGGGCTCCTTCCGCAAGAACATCGTGCTTGAGCTGCCCCTGACCCCGGAAGCGCCCAAGGCCTAACCGCATCAGGCGGCACGCGAAAACCAAAGGGCCGGGAGCAATCCCGGCCCTCAATTTTTTGTTGAAGCCAGCTGGTTGAGACGTGGGCTCCGCCCACACCCGGCAGGGGAGTGACTCCCCTGCACCCCCATTGGGGGTTGATGGGGCCGATCGGTGGATTGATTTGTGGTGCTCGAACGTTGCTCGCGAAAGAGAGTAGGAACGCGTGCCGCGTAGAGGAAAAAGCTCAGGAACCGGGGACGGATCTTGAATCAAACGCAAGCTCATGCACCGATTCAAGATCCGTCCCCGGTTCCTGCGCTTTTTGAACTTCGTGGCAAAACATCCTGCTCTTTGCCGGGAGCAATGCCCGCGCACGCCAAAACAGTCATCCACGCCGCCCCACAGAGACCTTATGGGGGTCAAGGGGACGCGTCCCCTTGCGGGAGTCCAGAGGGCAGAGCCCTTTGGCCGCCGGAGGCATACTGTATTACCGCCCTTCCTGTTCCACCAGGGAGAGCAGGTATTCGCCGTATCCGGTTTTGGCCAGGGGTTCGGCCAGGGCGAGCATTTCTTTGGTGCTGATGTACCCCTTGCGCCAGGCTATTTCCTCCACGCAGGCCACCTTGAGGGCCTGGCGCATTTCCACGGCCTGCACGAAGGTTCCTGCCGCCAGCAGGGAATCGTGAGTACCCGTGTCCAGCCAGGCTATGCCCCGGCCCATCAGTTCCACCCGCAGTTTTCCGGCAGCCAGGTAGGCGTTGTTCACATCGGTTATTTCCAGCTCTCCCCGGGGAGAAGGGCGGATGCTTCCGGCAATGCGCGCCACGTCCGAGTCGTAAAAATACAGGCCGGTCACCGCGTAGTTCGAGCGGGGCTTGGCCGGTTTTTCCTCAATGCTGCGCACGCGCTTGCCCGCATCAAACTCCACCACCCCGTACCGCTGCGGATCGCGTACATGGTAGCCGAACACCGTGGCCCCGCTGTCGTGCGCCATGGCGGCGGCAAGCTGCCTGTCCATACCGTGCCCGAAAAAAATGTTGTCCCCCAGGATCAGACAGGTATTGCTGCCCTCGATATGGTCTTTGGCCAGCAGAAACGACTGGGCTATGCCCTCGGGTTTTTCCTGCCGCACATAGGAAAACGCGCATCCCCACTGGCTGCCGTCGCCCAGGAGTTCCCGGAACAAGGGCAGATCGCGCGGGGTGGAAATAATGCAGATATCACGGATGCCCGCCAGCATCAGAACGGAAAGGGGATAATACACCATGGGCTTGTCATAAATGGGCATAAGCTGTTTGCTTACGCTGCGGGTCAACGGGTACAGGCGTGTGCCGGAGCCTCCGGCAAGGATGATGCCTTTCCAGGGTTTTTGCGACATAACGTCTCCTTCAGGATGCGTTGCGGATATTGTAAAACGGCAACGGTAGAGTCCGGAAGACCATATATCCCCCCGGTGGTAAAAACAACATAGAGTATTCTCTTGCTATTTTCGAGAAAAAAGGTTTTTATCCCCCCATCGTGAGCGGAAGGGGAAAGCGGCGTGACGGCATGCCGACCCATCCGTAAAAGGCCGGACGGTCCCGCACAAGGCCCTCCGGCGTCGGGAGCACGGCGCGGCTATCCGCAGTTTCTACGGGTACCCGCCTTTTTACCGCTCATGGAAAATTTTTGCAGAAAAGGCCGCTGCTGCGGGTTCACCCCTACAGCCTGCCGGCAGGGCGGCAATACTCCGCCTCGCACCCTGATGTTTCCGGGCGCCTTCCTTCTGCACACCGGCTTTGTTTTCGCAGAACTTGCTGCGCCGGGCCGTGACCGGCCCTCCACTTTTTTCTTTTTTGAGGACACGTATGACCGATCAGAAGGGTTCCGACAAGAAGCGCGCAGACGCTTCTTCTCCCGCAGACGCACATCCCGCCGGGGCGGATGCCGCCCCCAAAACTTCAGGCCGCTCCGGCGGCAAAGCCCGCACCACCGCCGCTTCCACCGGAAAAACCTCCACCGCCCAAAAGCCGTCCTCCGCGGCAGCGAAAAAAGCCGCTGCCGAGACGCAGCCCCAGGGTAAGGACGCCACGGTTCAAAAAGAGCCCGGCAAGGCCGCAAAAAAGACCACGGCAGCCAAGACCTCCGCCAAGGCCGCAGCCGCGACAACAGACTCCCCCAAAACATTCCCTGCGGATGCCGCCGCTGCTCCCGCCGAAACCGCGCCTTCCGGCAAGAAAACCGCCGCGCTCAAGGCTCCCGCTCAAAAAGGCAAAACTCCCGCCAAGCCCGCCGCTGCTCCCGCGCCTCAGCAGGAGCAGACGCCCGCCGTCCCGGCAGCGGATGTTCCGGCTGACGGCGTTGCCAAAGCCACGGCTAAAGGACGTGTCAAATCGCCCGCAACGCGCGGAAAGGCAAAAACCGCACCCGACAGTGCCGCTCCCGCGGAAGTTGCCTCCAGCGCCACGGGAGAGGCCGTAACAACGGCATCCGCTCTACAGCCGGATGACAGCGGCGATGCGGCGCGGAACAAACCCGCCGGGCGGACGGCGCGCTCTGCCAAAAGCCCCCGCCGCGCCGCGACTCCGCCACGGCAGGAAGCCTCCGCCACGGCGGAAACGGCCGTTTCCGCCCAGGAAGGCCCCGCCGAAGCACGCACGGAGGCTCCCAAGCCCGCTCCAGGCATTGCAACTTCCCCGGAAACGCCCGCACCGGACCGGCAGCGCCCGGAAGCACCGAAAACGGTGGAGCAGGATGCTTCCCCGGCTCTGGAAAGCGCAGACGCTTCTCCTGCCGAAGGCTCCGACCCCGGAACAGCCACCGGCGAAAAGAAGCGGCGCGGCCGTTCCCGCCGTGGACGCGGCCGGAAAAAAGCCGCCGCCCTGCGGCAGGCCACCGCGGATCGCGCTTCCAACGGCGACGCCGCAAGCGCCGCGCCTTCCACGGAGGGCGAGGAAGAATCCCGGGATCTGGAAGCTCTTGATTCCGGAAGTAAAACGCCTGAACGGGGCTCCGCGGATCACCGTCTGGCACAGGACGATTCTGATGACGATGCGGAAGCGCCCGATCTGCTCGACATGGACGACAGCGACGAGCAGGATGATTCCGCCGCTTCCCGCAAGGGTGGCCGCCGGGGCCGGGGCGGAAAGCGCGAGGACCGGGACGGCAAAGCCGATGCCCCGGACGAGGATGACAAGCCCGCCAAGACCGGGCGGCGCAAAATGTTCGTCAGTGTGCAGCCCGAAGAGCAGGTGGAGGTCGTCCTGACCGAAGAGGGGCAGGTGCAGGAATACTATGTGGAAATGCTGCACCAAGCCAAAACCAAGGGCAATATTTACAAGGCCGTCATCCACAATGTGGACCCCAACCTGCAGGCCGCCTTCGTCAATTATGGAGCGGTGAAAAACGGCTTTTTACAAATCGACGAAGTGCACCCGGAATACTACGTCTCCGCGCACGAGCCGGGCAAGGGCCGCAAATATCCCTCCATCCAGAAGGTGCTCAAGCCCGGCCAGGAAGTCCTGGTCCAGGTGGTCAAAGAACCCGCCGGAACCAAGGGGGCCTTTCTCACCACCTACCTGTCCCTGCCGGGACGCTTTCTGGTCCTCACCCCCGGACGCGAGCAAATCGGCGTCTCCCGCAAGGTGGAGAACGACTCGGAACGCGCCCGCCTGCGTGAGCTCCTGGAAGGGCTCAACCCCGGCGCGGGCCTCGGCGTCATCGTGCGCACCGTGAGCATGGGCGCAAGCAAGACCAGCCTGCAACGTGACTTACAGTACCTGAAGCGTACCTGGAAAGAGGTGCGCACGCGCGGCACAACGGAAAAAAGCCCCTCGCTCATTTATCAGGAAATGGATCTGACTACTCGTGCCGTACGCGACTACCTGACCGATGAGGTCGTGGAAGTGTGGATCGACGACGAGCAAACCGCCGCCTCGGTCACGGAAATAGCCGAGGCCCTCTTCCCCAGCAAGCAGAACCTCGTCCGGGCGCACAAGGACGCAAACTCCACTCTCTTCGAGCGCTTCAACCTGCAACGGCAGCTCGACCAGATCCATTCGCGCGAAGTCCATCTGCCTTCGGGCGGCCGGCTGGTCATTGACGCCACCGAAGCCCTCACCGCCATCGACATCAACTCCGGACGCAGCGGCGGCAAAAGCAACTTCGAAGACATGGCCTACCGCACCAATATGGAAGCGGCAAAAATGATCCCCCTGCAACTGCGCCTGCGCGACATAGGCGGGCAGGTGGTCGCCGACTTCATCGAAATGCGCGACAGAAACCACTGGCGGGACGTGGAAAAAGCCCTGCGCAACGGCATGAAGATCGACCGCGCCCGCTACGATGTCGGCAAGATCGGCCCCTTCGGCATGCTGGAAATCGTCCGCCAACGCCTTGGCTCCTCCGCCATTTCCATCAGCACCGAGCCCTGCCCGTACTGCAACGGCACGGGCGTGCGCCGCAACATGGAATGGCAAAGCCAGCAGGCCCTGCGCGATATCCAGCGCGAACTGCGCAACGCCCAGAACCAAAACCAGACCACAGCCGTCTACGAGGCCGAGCCCACCCTGGCCATGTACCTGCTGAACCATAAGCGCCAGCGCCTGCTGGAAATGGAACAACAAGCCGGCATCTATCTGGAAATCCAGATCAAACACGCCGAAGCGCGGTAGAAAAAGGCAGAAAAGCCTCCGGCGGGCAGGGCAGCGTCCTGCCCGCCGGAGGCTTTTTTCCTTGAACAACCCTATGTCTCACCACACTATTTTGGTTCATATCTGCTGCGGGCCTTGCGCCATTACCGTTCTGCAACGGCTGCAAGACGCCGGGCACGAGCTTTGCGGCCTGTTTTTCAATCCCAATATCCATCCGTTGGCGGAGTATTTGCGCCGCCGCGAGGGCGCGGCCAGAGTTGCGGAAAAACTGGGCGTTCCCATGATCTTCGCGGACAGCCTGCCCGACGACGAACAACGCTGGAGTGTTCCCCCGGAGGCGTTTCCCGAGCCTGCCTGCCTTCCCGATAATTATATCTCCCCCTTCCCTCCCCTGCCCCCGGCGGTGGACCCGCGGCCCTGGCTGCGGACGGTGGCCGGGCGGGAGCAGACGCGGTGCGCCTTTTGCTGGCGCATTCGCTTGCAGAAGTGCGCGGAGTTGGCGAAGGCGCGCGGCTTTACGGGCTTTACGTCTTCGCTGTTGTATTCGCGGTATCAGAAGCATGAGGTGATCAGGGGCATTGGTGAAGAGCTGGCCGGGCGGACCGGCCTTGCCTTTGTGTATGAGGACTTTCGCACCGGCTGGCAGCAGGGCATTGCTGTGTCCAAGGAATGGGGCATCTACCGCCAGCAGTACTGCGGCTGCGTGTACAGCGAGTATGAACGCTATGCGCGGGAGCTGGGACGCCTCTGCAACCCTGGTGAAAAACCCCGGTGACGGCCGGCGGTCGCTATGCTGCTGTATATCCACGTTCCCTTTTGCCGCAGGAAGTGCGCGTACTGCGCCTTCTATTCCCGCGCTCTGCCGGAGGGGATCGCGGGACGCGACATGGCCTCGGGCTACCTTGCCGCCCTGCTCGGAGAACTGGCCTTGTGGGGGGAACGGCTGGGCAAGGCGCGGGTGAAGACGGTCTTTTTCGGCGGGGGCACCCCGAGCCTGCTTCCGGCAAAAGCCATCGGGGGCATTCTTGAGCGGGTTTCCCGGACCTTCAGCCTGGACGCGGATGCGGAAGTAAGTGTGGAAGCCAACCCGGAATCGGCCCTGGCTGACGGCTGGCTGTTCGACGTGCGCAAGGCCGGGGTCAACCGTCTTTCTTTGGGCGTGCAGAGTCTGGACGAAGAAACGCTCGCGTTGCTGGGGCGTGTGCACTCCGCCCGCGAGGCGGAAGCCGCCTTCCATACGGCCCGTGGCGCGGGTTTTGCCAACATCAGCCTCGATTTCATGTGGGGGCTGCCGGACAGGCGCCAAGGGCAGCAGCAGATGCACTGGCTGCGCCAGTTGAAGAAAGCCGTGGAGCTTGGGCCGGAGCATCTTTCGACATATGGGCTGACGGTCGAGCCGGACAGCAATCTGGAAAAGTCCCTGGCCAAGGGAGAGGTTGTCCTCCCCTCGGAAAGGGAGCAGGCCTCCATGTACGTGAGCGGCGCGGAGTTTCTTGAGGCAAACGGGTACATGCAGTACGAAATCTCCAACTTCGCCCGCCTCGGTTACGAATGCCGCCATAATACCGGCTATTGGGAAGGCGCGGAATATCTGGGGCTCGGCCCCGCCGCGACGTCCACGTTGCAGGGGCGGCGCTGGACCAACCCTGAAAATCTGCGCCTCTGGCAGGAGGCAGTGCGCGGCCGGTCCATCGCCGAGGACTATGAACCCCTGGATCGCGCCACCCGTCTCAAAGAGCTGCTCATGCTCCGCCTGCGTACGTCCAGAGGGCTGTCCCTCAGGGACTGGCAAACCCTGAGCGGCTCTTCCTTTCTGAAAGACCACGCCGCCCTCATCGCCCTGTTGCAGAAGAACGGCCTTGCCGCCACGCGCAAGGGGCACTTCCGCCTGACCCGCGCCGGCATGCTCGTCTCCAATACCATTCTGGAACATTTCTTCGCCGCGCTTGACGAGGGCAAACCGGATTCCGGCGACTAACGCGCGCACCGGCCGTTGTCCGCGCGCACGCCCTTTGCCAGAACAGTCCGGGTATGGTATGGAGGTGGCAGCCTCAGGATCCTGTTGTTTTCCGGAGAACCGGATATGGCAGCGCATTACGGCCCCTGGTGGTCTCCCCTGCTTTTCTGGCGGCAGCGCCGCCGCATAAAAGCCTTGCCGCTCTGGCTGGCCCCCGTGTGCATCGGATGCGTGGCGGCGCTTCTGGCCTGGACGGCGGATCACGCCTTTGCCCGGTTTACGGCGCTTACGGGACGTTGGTGGTGGTGGCCCTTTCTCTCGCTGCCCCTCGGGGGCATGGCTTTGACGCTGCTTATCCGCCGTGCGGGCAAGGGAGCCGAAGGCAGCGGCATCCAGCAGGTTGTCGCGGCCCTGCGCGTCACGGATGAGCCGGAGCGCATGCGCGGCCTCGTGGCCCTGCGCCTTGCCTTCGTCAAGTTTGCCGCCATCGTGGGGGGGCTGGGGTCCGGTTTCGTGCTTGGGCTTGAAGGCCCCACCGTGCAGATCGGGGCCAGCATCTTTCATTCCTTCCGCCGTTTTCTGCCCGTGGGGAGCGCCATTGAGCGCCGCCAGCTCATTCTGGCGGGTGGGGCGGCGGGTATCGCCGCCGCCTTCAACGCCCCTTTGGCCGGGCTTATTTTCGCATTTGAGGAACTGCTGCCCGTAACCCGGGGGCATACCCCGGCCAAGCTGACCCTGGCCGTCATTCTGGCCGGTATGGTGGCCGCGCCTGTGTTCGGGTACGAAAGCTATTTCGGCCGCGTGTCCCTCAGCGGCGACATGCCCCTGCGGTTTATCCCTCTGCTCGTTTTGCTGGCCCTTGTAGGCGGGTTCACGGGTGGGCTTTTCTCCTGGCTGGTCATCAGGGCCGCCTCCTGGCTGCCCCATTCCCTGTGGCGCCTGCGCATGCGCCATCCCTATGTGTTCGTGGCGACGTGCGGGCTGCTCATCGCCCTTGCCGGAACAGCCGCCCCCATATTCGGCAGCGGAGCGGACCTCACCAAAGCGGTGCTCGCCGGGGAAGCCCAGCTTTCCTGGCAGTATGTGCCGCTGAAGTTTGCGGGCCTGGTGCTCACCTCTCTGACGGGCCTGCCCGGCGGTATTTTTTCTCCCTCCCTGTCCATTGGGGCAGGACTGGGGTTTTATTTCGCCCAGTTTGCGGGGCTTTGGCAAAATGCCTTCATCTGTGTGGGCATGGCCTCGGTGCTGGCCGGAGCGACCCGCGCCCCGCTCACCGCCGCCTTTATCCTGATTGAAATGACCGACGGCCATGCCATTGTCCTGCAAACGCTGGGGGCCGCCTTTCTGGCCGCCTGGGCCGCCCGCTTCTTCCGGGTGCGTTTTTATCACGATCTGGCGGCGCGCATTCTGCACGCGGAAGCTCCGGCGGCCCGGGAGCCCGCATTGCCCGCTACGGACAGGGGAGACGGCGCGCCTCGCACGAGGTGAAACCCGCCAGGGGGCGGCGCAGATTAATGGCAAACAGGCTGTTTCTACGGGCTATTCTTCAGGAGGGCGGTGCGCGGCCTTCCAGTGGCGGTACAGCCCGAAGGCAACGCCCGAGGCCAGAAGCAGGGCTATGATGAGCAGTTCATAGCGGACAAGGGTGCCGAGCAGGGCGGAAAGCGCCTTGGCGAAGTAATACCCGCCCAGGCTGAAGGAGATAGCCCAGAGCACCGCCCCCACGGCGTTCAGGACAACAAAGCGCAGGGAGGGTATGCTGCTGACGCCGAGGAAGATGGGGGCGATATTGCGCAGCCCGTAGAAGAAGCGAAAGAGCAGGGCAAAGGCGGTCAGCGCGGCGGGGCGGGCGCGCATTTTGTCGGCCAGGGCGTTCACCCTTGCCGCCGCGCGGGGAAAACGCGCAAGCAGGCGCGTGCCCTTCAGGCGGGAGAGGAAAAACAGCCCCTGGTCGCTGATGGAGCTGCCGATGATGGCGAAGATAATGATCCAGGGAATGGAAAGATACCCCTGATGGGCCAGAAAACCGGCGACCAGCACCACGGTTTCGCCTTCCAGCATGGTGCCGAGAAGAACGGCAAGGTAGCCGTAGTGGGCTACAAACTGCCCGGTGGCGGTGTTTTCCAGCATGGCACGGCCGTTACCGGGAAGCCCCGGCGTCGTCTCCGGAGGAATCGGACGGATTGTTCGCCTTCTGCGCGGCAATTTCCTGGCCGTGTTGGGCGATCTCCTTGACCTCCTTTACCGACCGGCGGGCGCGCAAGTACCAGATGCCGCCCGCAAGGACAATAATGCCCAGGATCACGTACAGGATGCCGTGCCCCACCTGCTCCATGATGTGCATGAAGGCTTTACCCGAATAAAGGCCGCCGAAGGTAAACGTAAGCGCCCACACCCCGGCCCCGATAATGTTGAGGGCAAAGAATTTTTTATGGCTCACCCCGCTTATGCCCAAAAGTATCGGGGTAACGTTGCGCACGCCGTAGACAAAGCGGAACCCCAGAATCAGGGCGGTGTCGTACTTTTTGAACAGGCGGGCGGCCTTGTCCACGTTGCGGGCAAGGCGGGGGAAGTAACGCAGGACGGCTTCACCCTTGTACTTGCCGAGGCTGAACATGACCTGATCGCTGATAAAGCTGCCCCCAAAGGCGCACAGGGCGATGAGCCAGGGGTTGAACCCGTATTTGGGCGTGAGCATGCCCGCGATAATGACGATGGTCTCGCCTTCCAGAAAGGTCCAGACAAGAATAATGTAGTACACGGCCGTCTTGTACTTCTCGATCATGGCCGTGGGATCCAGGTCGTAATGCCGGACGGCATAGACAAGACCGGCCACAACCAGAACCAGGATCGCAAAAATATACCAGTACTTACGGAAAATGGCTTTAAGTTCGGAGTTCAGCATACGGACACCTTGCACACAGTAGGTACGGGCGGACTTGGGAAAAACCCCGCCCGGAGCCCCGGCGAGGTTTTCCCCGGCGGTTTTTAGTTTTTGGTGAGCCCCAGGCGCTGCACCATCTTTTCGGCCGTGGCCAGGACAAAGGCTTCTTCGCTCATGCCCGAACGCTCTTCGGGCGTCATGAGCAGTTCCGGCGCGTTGACCAGTTCCGGCCTGGGCGTGACCCCAAAGGCCGGAGGGAAGGAGTCGGTAAAGTACATATTCTGGAAATCCGCAAACTTCAGGGCATGGGCCGTGGCGTCCAGAATGCAGTATTCCGCGTCCGCCAGCAGGCCGTGGGCCTTTGCCGCGAGCAGCCCGGCAAGGCATTCGCCTCCCTGGGTGCAGGCGATGTGCCCGTTGCGGTTGGCCAGCAGCATGCTGTCCATGATAGCCTGCTCCGTCACCTGCATGACCTGGAAGGCCCGTTCCCCGCCGATGCGGCGGTACTCCTCCGCCAGAAAGCGCACCCGCGGGAAGGATACCGGGTTGCCGATCATGGCCGCCTGGGCCACACTGGGGGAGACCGTCACCGGCGCATAGACGCGGTCGCCTTCCGGCGCGGCGTAGTAGCGGTATACCGGATCCGCATGGTGGGACTGCACCCCGAAAATACGCGGCAGGGCTGTGATGATGCCCAGGTAATGCAGCTTCAGGAAACCGCGCATCACGGCGGTGATGTTCCCGGCGTTGCCGATGGGCACGAAGACGCACAGGTTTTCCGTCTCCCAGTTCTGCCACTGGGCGACTTCAAAGGCGTAGCTCTCCTGCCCCAGAATGCGCCAGCTGTTCTTGGAATTCAGCAGGGCCACCCTGTAGCGTTCCGCCAGGTATTCCACCACCTTCATGCAGTCGTCGAACACGCCCGGCACTTCCAGCACCGTCGCGCCGCTGCCCAGGGGCTGGGAAAGCTGCTGGGGGGTAACCTTGCCGTGGGGCAGCAGCACCACGGACTTGATGGGCCCGCCCGCATAGGCGGCATACAGGGCCGCCGCCGCCGAGGTGTCCCCCGTGGAAGCGCAGACCGTGAGCACCTCGTCCCAGTGATGCTTGCGCGCCTGGGCCTTTACGTAGCTGAAGGCGCAGGCCATGCCGCGATCCTTGAAGGACGCGCTGGGGTTCTGCCCGTCGTTCTTGTAGGCGAAGCGCGCCCCCACCGCCGCCTGCAGGGCCGGGGAAGCCTCGATGACCGGGGTGTTGCCCTCGCCGAGAAAAATGATGTCGTCTTCCTCAAACACCGGGGCCAGGATCTCGTAAAAGCGGAAAATGCCGCGCAGAGCCCGTACCTTTTCCGCGGCGCGGGCATCGAAAATCTCCCGCCACTCCTTGCCGGAATGCCGCTTCAGGGATTCAAAGGCGCTGTTCTCCAGAAGCAGCACCTCGCCGCAGGAAGGACAGGTGTACAGCAGTTTGTCGATGCTGTAGGAGCCCTGGCAGCCCAGGCAGATGTAGCGCATGCGGCCGCGGTAGGTAGGAAAGGATGCGGATTTCATGAACGTTCCTGTGTGCTTGTAGGCATTGCTGTGGTTAAGGAAGCAAGGACGGCGGCGAACAGCGCGCGCTGCCGAATGTTGCGGGAAACGGCCCCTTGGGGCCGCTCAATATTCGTGTGTGGAAAGGCGGACAACTCTTTTCCCCCACAGGTTCCCCACATAGTCTCGGGCAAAGGCGGAACCCCGGCGGGCACGGCTCTCACCCCTGCTTCTTCGTCAGCCAGGGCTTTTCTTCGCCGCGCATCAATCGCCGTATATTCTCGCGGTGGGCATATACGACCAGCCCGCCGACGAGTAGCGAAAGTCCGAACATGGCCCAGGTTCCGGTAAAAAGCAACAGCACCGGCAGCAGGACGACCAGCGTGAGGGAGCCCGCGGACACGAACCCGGTCCGCCAGATAACCGCAATGCAGGCAAGTCCCGCCACCACGAGCTGCACAGGGGCGACGGCCAGAAAAACCCCCACGGTGGTGGCCACCCCCTTGCCGCCCCTGAACTTCAGAAAGCAGGAAAACATGTGCCCCAGAATGACGGCAAGGCCTATGGGATAGCACATATCACCCAGAGTTCCGCTCTGCCGGGCGTACAGCAGGACCGGCAGAAATCCCTTGAGCAGGTCGCAGGCCAGGGTGAGCACGCCCCATTTCGTGCCGCACAGGCGCGCCACGTTGGTGGCCCCCACGTTGCCGCTGCCCGCGGTACGCGGATCAATGCCGCAGAAAGTCTTGCCGATGACCAGGCCGAAAGGCACGGAGCCCAGCAAATACGCGAGGCCGCTGAGCAGGAGCATGAGTAAAAAATAGGCCATGGCGTGCATTCCTTTTACGCTTCACGCGCTTCAAGAATCTGAACCTCGTTCGCCAGGGGGTCCACCTTGCCCAGGCGCACTTCAACATGCTGCCCGGGATAGAGCTTTTCATCGAACTGCCGGCGCCTTCCCCGCAGGAGAAGCTGCGCCCAGGGGAGAGAGACCGAGACGAAGGCATCGTTCTCGTCGGTGACAACCGCCTTCCACCATACTTTATCGCCCTGCTGCTGGAAAAACAAGAGCTTCCAGTAACGGGGGCGAAAGCGCTGCACCTGTGTAACCACATCCTGCCGGGCGCAGATGAGGGGGAACAGGGCGGCCAGATCTGCGGCGCCAAGACGCGGAACGCCGGTCTGCAAAAAGTGGACGATCTGCCCCTGGTTCAGGAGATCGACATAGCGGCGGATGGGGGAAGAAACCGTGGAATAAGCGGCCAGACCGAGACCGGCATGCCGTTTGGGCTGGAGTTCGAGACCGGCGGGGGGGAGCAACCGCACCACGCGGGAAATATCCTGGGGCTCCGTCCAGACGCCGGAAAACTCGCGCGGCAGAGGGACATCCTGCGCCCGAAACAGCAGGGGGAGGCCGTTTTCCCGCGCCCAGGAAGCAAAGTATCCGTTGCAGAGAATCATCAGTTCGCCCACCACCAGATGGGAGAGCGAGGCCGGAGGCGGGTTCTCGATGCGCACGACCGTGGCGTGGCCGCTGCCTGCCAGGACAACTTCCGGGTCGGGCCGCTCGGTTATGACGGCCCCGGCGGCAATGCGCCCGGCTTGCAGCACGTTGGCCAGAGCAAGGGCGACGCGCAGCATGGGCGCATAAGATTCCGCCCTGCTTACGGGCCCTGCGCCGTGCGCAGCGGCGTCTTCGCCCGACAAGGCCCCCGTCGTCGCGTTCCCGGCAGATTCAGGAGCGCCGTCGCTGCCGCCCGCAAGCACGGCTTCGCATTCTTCCAGAGCCAGATTGGCACGGACGCGCACAAAGGACAGACGCGGGGAAGCCTGCAGAATGTTACCGGCGGGATCCAGTTCAAGCTCCAGAACCAGGCTCGGACGCAGTTCGCCCGCATCCAGACTGAACAGATCGCGCCCGGCCTCCGCCGGGAGCATGTGCTCGTCTCCTTCCGGCAGGTACAGGCTGGTACTGCGGCGCAACGCAGCTTTGTCAAAAGGGCCGCCAAAAGGCCAGACGCTGGCGGGACACGCCAAAGCGATGCACACGTGAAAATTCCCCCCGGCGGTCATTTCCACAAAAAACGCGTCATCCCGATCTGTGGTGTCAGCAGGATCAACACTGACGAAACAGTGCTCTTCCACTTGGGCTTTCGCGCTCTCCGCCGCAAGGCGCTCCCGCATGTCGCGGCACTCTCCGGCAAACGGTGCGGCCCAGGCGTCGCCGGGGTCGAAACCGGCGCGCTCCAGCCAGAAGTTGTGGTGGGGCGGCACCAGCCCCCAGGCCGTGGCCAGATGCAAAGGCAGGTGCTGCGAAAGGAGCGGGCTTTCCGGCAGCCCTTTGACCAGTTGCTTCCAGAGCCCTCCCTCGTCCGGGCTGTCCGGATCCTGCAAGCGCGCCATCAGCAACGAACGCAGTTTTGCGGCCAGTTCCGCCTCCGGATGCTCATGGGGCGCAAGCGGCCCCCGGCGGCGGGAATGGATTTCCCACAGGGCGCGGAAAAACCCCGCTCCGGCGCTGGCCACAGCCTCGCGCAGGGCCGCCGCTTCCGCCTCGGCGGTGCGCTTTTCCACCATTTCCGGGGAAAATATCTCGAAATCCGGCGGGGAAAAACGAAAATGGGTCTTGCTCGCCAGCAGCACATGGCCGAGGGCGGCCTCATGGTCAATGGTGGGTTTTGCCCACACCAACCCGGCCAGCCACTCGGAGGAGGCCTTTTCCACCTCTCCGGCGGTGAGTTCCCATACCTCGTTAAGGGAGATCTCCGCCTGCAACGCGGCGCGCAGGCTGCGGCGCTCTTCAAGGGCCGCGTCCATGGCCTGGCGGGAAAGCCCGGCCGGAAGGGCCGGACCCGACCAGGGCAGCAGACGGGCCGCGGTCAGGTTGGTTTCCCTGCGGTTCTGGGTATACAGGCGCAGCCGTCCGCCCTGCTCCTCCAGCACAAGGGCCAACATCGGGCTGTTGCCCTGCATGCATTCCACCACGCAGCCCGGGCCGGGGTAACGCACCTTATGGTCGGTCATCGGGAATCCTAAAGCGTTTCATAGAACGCACAGGCCGCCGGCAGAGGCCGTATTGCCGGAACCATCTTTTACAGAACGGGCCTTGCTCCGCCGGGGCAGCAGCCCCCGGCCCTTCCATTATGGCGGAGTATTGCGAATGGGGAGGAACAGTTCCCCAGACTCCCTATTGATTTTAGAGCAGAGTGATTTTGAAGTTGCCCTAATGCCTGAAAGAACGCTGTCCCGTAAACACCATGGCCACCTGGGGGCTGGCCTCGTTCACCGCTGCGATGACCTCCATGTCGCGCAGGGAGCCGCCCGGCTGGGCAATGGCGGCAATGCCGTGCTTGGTGGCGGCATCCACCCCGTCCCGGAAAGGGAAAAACCCGTCGGAGACCATGCTGGAGCCCGCAAGGCCCCCTTTCGCTTCCCGGGTACGGCGATGCATGTCCTCAAGAGCGGCGGCAAGAGCGGCGTCCGAGGCGGCTTTTTCCGTCAGTTCGTACAGCGACAGGCCGGTTTCCTTGAAGGCAAGCACATCGGCATACTTGACGTAAGCCTTGTGCACGGCGAGTTCCACGCAGCCCACCCGGTCCTGTTCCCCGGTGCCGATGGCCACGGTGGCCCCGTCCTTGGCAAAGATGACCGAATTGGAAGTCACCCCCGCCTCCACGGCCCAGGCGAACAGCAGATCTTCGGCCTCCCGCGCGGTAGGCTTGCGGGCGGAGACGAAAACCCCGTCCTTTTCCGCCGTGGCCGGAAGGAAATCTTCCACCCTGCGGATGCGGTTCACAAAGGACTGCTGCAACACCAGGCCGCCGTCCGTCAGGCTCTTGATGTCGAGAAAGGGCGTACCGGCCGTTTTTTCCAGGCAGGCAAGGCCGGGAATACGCAGGATGCGCAGATTCTTGCGCTTTTGCAGCACTTCGAGCACGCCCGGCTCGAAATCGGGCGCGGCCACCACTTCAAAATACGCGGAATCGATAAGCGTCGCCGCGGCCATGTCCAGGGGGCGGTTAGCCACCACCGCGCCGCCAAAGGCCGCGATACGATCGCACCAGAAGGCCTTGGACAACGCGTCGGCAATGCCTTTGTCCGACCAGGCCGCGCCGCAGGGGTTGTTGTGCTTGAGAATGAGGGCGGCGGGCTTTTCGTGCAGGTACTGCAGGATGTTGATCCCGTTGTCCACATCGGTGAGGTTGGTCTTGCCGGGGTGCTTGCCGGCCTGGATCATGTGCTCTTCCGTCAGGGCGGAAACAAGGCCCTGGCCCGCGCCCTTGTACGCGACGCCGCCGACGCTCAGGGCGCCTTCGACAAGTTCGTACAAGGCGGCCGGCTGATCCGGATTTTCCCCGTAGCGCAGCCCTTTTTGCTCCCCGCCGATGTCCCAGGAACGGCGGCGGTACACCAGGCGGCTCTCGCCGAAGGAGACGCTCACTTCTTCAGGGAACGCGTCCTGCACAATGGAACGGTACATGTCTTTGAGCTTGCTCATGGAAATCCTGCATGGTTTGCGGAACAGATCCGTTATGCGGCGCGGCTGGCGGCGCGTACAGGGGAAGGGCTTCCCGTAAACGCACTGCCGGCAGCCGTCTTTTTACAAAAAGCGGATATATGTACCACAGGCGCACGGCGTGGGCAAACAGTGAACTACTTAAAATAACATGCTGTAATTATTGATATATATAAATATTTTTGAAACAAAACAGCGGAAACGGGTGTTGACGCGCCCCTGCCGCTGTGTGTACTCATGCGCTTTATAGGAGACACACCATGCGGCTACTCCACCCGGCGGCCTGGGCGGGCTTTTTTTTGAACTGCGCCTTGGTTCTGATTCTTTTCGCCACCCTGAATGAAGCGCTCCTGGCCGAACTGGACGCACAGGAACGCGCGGTAATGGAACTGATGCAGTCGCTACGCCCGATCGTTTTCGGCATCCTGGTTATACAGGCGCTGGGGCTCGCGCTTATCGCCATGCGCTTCGGCGCGGGGCTGGTGGTGGCCTGCATCGGCGGCGCCCTTATGCTGCCGGCCGGGGTTGTTTTTATTGTCGGCTGCGTGCTCAGCCACTATAACATCCGGTATTTCCGCTTTTTCCCGGCCCCGTCCGGCTACGCCGGGGCGCGCGCTATTTTCCGCACCGCATATGCTCGGCGGTTCTGGATTATGTTCGGCGTGGGAGCAGCGCTGGCTTTTTTGCTGTTCAACACCGGCCTTGCCAATTTCGCCTTTCTCATCCTGGCCTTCGCCTGCACGGCCATGTACCTGGCCTTTCGGGTCACAACCCAGCATCCTCTGGTCCTTTTCGACACACATCTGACCATTGTCCCGGCAGTCATGGCCCGGCGCGTTGTGCTGCCCTACCAGGCCATACGCGCGGCAACGATGTTCGCCGACTCCAGTATCCGCTTTGACGTGGATACGGCCGACGGCACGCACTCCCTGTCCTGGTCGCTGAACAGCGTTGAAGAACAGAGCAGACGCGCCGCCCTGGAGGCCCTGGCCACCGCGCTCACCGCCAACAACGTGCCCCTGCTGTAGGCCGCCGGGCGGCGATCGAGAGCAAATCAATTTTGAAGTTGTCCAAGAGATCGCATTGCCTCCGGCGGCCAAAGGGACTCAGTCCCTTTGGAAACCCCATTTTGGGGGCCGGCACCGGTGGGAAAATTTCAAAGTAATTTGCTCCAGACAGGCGCGGCCCGTTTAACCAAGACACCGGCAGGCATAAGGAACACCATGGCACTCATCAACACGACCCATCTGCTGAACGCAACCCGGCACTCCTTTGACGGCCTGCGCCGCGCATGGCGGGAGCAGGCGTTTCGTCACGAGGTGCTGCTGTGCCCTGTTATTGTGCTGCTGCTGGTGCTGCTGCGTCCCGGCCTCGCCTGGTCGTGCGCCCTGATTACGGGCTGGATTCTGGTCATGGTGGCGGAACTGCTCAACACCGCCATTGAAGAGGCCTTCAACCTGATCTCGCCGGAATACAACCTTCACGTCAAATACGGCAAAGACATGGCCTCCGCCGCCATTTTCCTCACCCTCTGCATAAACGGCCTGCTCTGGGCCGCCATGCTGTGGAGCCGCTTCGCCTGAACCCCGGCGCCCGGCAACGCCGGCATCCCCGTTTCCCCACAGCCCCGCCTTCTTACGGGTGATAAATATCTTCGAGCGTCATCGGAAGCTCATTGTTCACGCCCTTGGAGAACACGATCTGATGGACATCAAGCCCCCCCGCCCGCAAAAAGGCGGCGGCCATGCGCAGATACAGCGACCACATCCGCGCAAAAGGCTCGCCGAACATCTCCACAACCTTCTTCTGCACCGTTGCGGCGGAAAAATTCTCGTACCACTTTTCAAGGGTCCGGGCGTAGTGCCGGCGCAGGCTTTCCACGTGCTGCACGTGGAAATCGCCTGACGGCAGGGCGTGCACCACTTCACGCAGGGAAGGAATATACCCGCCCGGGAAAATATACCGCAACGACCAGGCATTGACCGCCCGCTCGGTCTGCTTGGTCAGGGTATGCAGCAAAGAGAGGCCGCGCGGCTGCAACAGGCTGCACACCTTGTCGAAATAGCGGGAGATATGCCGCTGCCCCACGTGCTCGAACATGCCCACGCTGACGATGCGGTCAAAGGACTCACCCTCTTCAAATTCCAGGTAATTCTGCAGACGCACTTCCACTTTGCCCTGCAACCCCTTTTCTTCCACTGACCGCCGGACGGCGGCGTACTGATCTTCGCTCAGGGTGATGCCCACAGCGCGCGCACCGTAGTCCTCGGCCGCGCGCACGATCAGGTGTCCCCAGCCGCAGCCGATATCCAGCAGGCGCATGCCCGGCACAAGGCGTATCTTGCGCAGTATCAGGTCGATCTTTCGGCTCTGGGCCTGTTCAAGGGAATCTTCCGGGTGTCGGAAATAGGCGCAGGAATAGCTCATGCTCGGATCAAGCCACAGGGAAAAGAAGTCGTTTCCCAGGTCATAGTGGGCCTGTATGTTTTGCTTCTGCCGCGCAAGCTCCTTTGTACGGGGCAGCATCCGCAGCATAAGGGGAAAAACGGCCGCCGCCGCCCGCCCGGCCAGGGTGCCGTGCCGACTTGCGGCCTCCAGCACTCCGGCAACGGCGGTGAAATTGCCCTCTATCTCCAGATCGCCGTGTATGTAGGCGTTGCCCATGCACAGGCAAATGTCGCCCCTGCCCTCATCCAGCGCGGGTTCCTTTCTGAACAGCAGAGCAAACTCCGGCTTGCCGCCGTAGGCAACCTCGTCCCCGTCCCAGTATTTGACGGAAAAACCGCGCGCGGCAAGCTTTTTGAATAATGCGTCGAAGAGCATTTTCTTCATATGAACCGCCTTTGTTTGGCGCAGGTGCGGAGTATGAGAAAAAACACCTGCAATTATTGGAAAATGACTGAAAAAAACCTTTACTCGTCTGTGCACGTTCTGAAAATAACGGAAAATATATGATTATTACCATAAATACCGTCATGCGCACACATATGTAAAGACATTTTATATGACAACATGAAGGAATTTTTTACCAGCGGTAGATAAAGAAAAACCCCGGCCACAGACGCGCGCCAAGATACAGGCGCGGCCTTTGGCCGGGAGGAGAAAAAGAGCGGCGGCAAGCCCCTAGAGCAGTTTACGCTTCAAATGATTGCTTAACTGTCGGCAAAGCCGCCCTACAATCATTTGGCAGCGAGGATTTGAAGCAAATCCTCGCGGAGCATTTCAAGTGTGAAATGCTCTAATACTGCTTGCGCTGTGAAAACCCCTTGCCGAGAACGATGTGCGTATTTTCAATAATGACGAAAGCCTGCGGATCTTCCCGGTAGATGATCTCTTCCAGACGCTTGAGTTGGATGTTGTGCACCACGGTAAGCAGCACTTCGCGTTCCTGCCGGGTGAAGGCCCCCTGCCCATGCAGCAGGGTACAGCCGCGTCCCAGGTGGCGCATGATGCTCTGGGCGATATTGGCGTGCAGTTCCGAGATAATCAGCACCATCTTGCGCTCGTTGAACAGCCCCATCAAGTAGTTCATCAAAGAGGAGGTGAGATAGGTGATAATCATGGAATACAGAACGTTATCAATTTTAATGATGGGCAGCGCCGCCATGAAAAGCAGGGCGTTGTAAAAGAGGCTGAAACTGCCCACGCTGAAGTTATACTTGTTGTGCAGGATCAGGGAAATGATGGTCAGCCCGCCGTCGCTGCCAAGAGAGCGCACCGCGATGCCGGTGCCCGCCCCGCAGAGGATGCCCGCGGCCACCGCGGCCAGGGTTTTGTCGGCAATGCCCGCGTTGAAGGTAAACAGCTGGGTCGCTACAGTAGTCACGGCGATGCAGTAAATAGTGTACAGCATAAAGCGGCGGCTCAGAAACCGCCAGCCAAGCAACAGTACGGGCACGTTCAAAATGGCGTACCAAATCGCTACACTCAGGGAGCCCGTGCCGTATTCAATCAGCAGGCTGGTGCCGAAAATACCACCCGCAACAAACCCGTTGGGCTGGGCAATGCATTTGAGGGCAAAGGCCGAAAGCGTACCCCCGACGGTGAGCAGAAAAAGATTCCACGGAACCGTAAGACTGAGAGCCCGGAAGCGATCCTGAAAAGACATAGGTTCTCCTGAACAGCCTGCAGAAAGCTACCCCGGCACGCCGCCGGGCTGCTGCGGCACGGCCCGGCATCCTTTGCGGGGCGTGGTGCAGACTGCAGGATTTGCAATAGGTTCTATCCCGTTTCTACTTTTTTGCAACCTCTTTGTTTTTTTTAACAATAATTTTTTGCCTGTGCCACTTGAGCCTTTTTAAGAACCATTTTTAACGCGTTGCGAGAGTAAGAAAATACTCACTTGCAAATATAAGTAATTTTATTATATACCTGCGCCATCTCTTCGTGGATGCACCACGATACCATAGCATTTTGCTCCCCCGCGCATTGGCGGTATCGGAGAGAGGGCATTGACGCCGCGCGGATGTTTCCGCCGCGACGCAGTTTTCCTCTATTGTCCTGATATCCTGCTATAGGATTAGAGATATGTTCTTGCGCAGTATAGTTGTCACCTTTTAACACAGTGCATTGCAAGCACGCTTCAGGAGAAACGCGTATGCCTTCACCCAACGACATTATCAGCAAAGTCACCGGTTCTTCCATCACCCGCGGCCTCTACCTAAAGACCGTCACCGCAGGCGCGACGGACGATCTCATCGACATCAGCGCGACCTCCACAGGTTGTTGTTCGGCGTTCGGGCTGGACTATTCCACTGTGAACGCCGGCGCGGGCAACGATACCGTCAGAATCGCGGCGACCGCCAAATGCACCGCGTATGGCATGCACGAAAGCACCCTGAACGCGGGCGACGGGAAGAACGACGTCGAAATCGTGGCCGCTTCCTCCGCCGGCGCGGCTTATGCCGTGAAGTGCAGCACCGTTACCGCCGGCGCGGACGCCGATATCATTTCCATTTCCGCAAAAAGCTCCTCCTGCTGCGATGCCGTCGGCCTGTACGCCGGCAAGCTGAATGCCGGGGACGGCAGCAACAGCATCCGCATCGCCGCAGAAAGCGATCGCGGCACAGCCTATGGCGTCAAGTGCTGCAGCACGGTGAAGGCCGGCACCGGCGACGACACCATAGCCATTCTGGCCAACGCCGTAAACGGCGGCAGGGCCGTCGGCCTGGACTGCTCCACGGTGGACGCCGGAGACGGCAGAAACCTGCTTGAAATCACGGCGACCGGCATCACCTGCGAAGCCATCGCGATGCAGTGCGCCACCATGAACGGCGGCAAAGGCAACGATACTGTGAACATGGAGGCCGTCCTCAGCAAGTCCGGCTATGCCTACGGCATGGCCTGCTCCACCCTGGACGTGCTCGGGGGCAACAACATTGTCGACATCCACGCGTATACTCCCTACGGCGCCGCGTTCGGCGTCAAGTGCAGCACCATCCGCGCCGGCGGAGAAGACGAACTTCCGCCCCTCTTCACACTGATGGCCGCCAACAGCGGACGTAACGCCATTACCATTGAAGCGGAAACCTGGCACGGTTCGGCCTATGGTGTCGAGTGCAGCAAGATCTACACCGTCGACGGCAACGACAAGATTGCCATCTCGGCCAAGGTCGGAGAATCCGGCTCGGCCTACGCCTTTGCCGCCAGCGCCCTGGACGCCGGCAACGGAAACAACACTATCGATATCGACGCATCCTCGGCCATGGGCACCGCCTACGGCGTCATGTGCTGCAGCAAGATCCTCACCGGCACGGGCGACGACACCATCGCCGTGGACGCCGTTTCCGGTAAGGGCTACAACGCCTATGCCGTGGAGTGCTCCACCATCAAGACGGACGGGGGCGACGACCATATCGCCATTGCGGCCAAGGCCTCCGCTTCCGGCGATGCCTATGGCCTGCTATGCAGCACCCTGGACACCAGCATCGGCGACGACATCGTTACGATCAGCGCCGCTTCCGCTTCCGGCAGGGCCTTTACGCTGGACGACGCCAACATCTACCTCGGCGCCGGGGATGACCAGCTTATGCTGAACACCACCGGATATATTGCCAAGGGCTGCACCAGCTACGTGTACGCCGGCGAAGGCGACGACGTCATCTACCTCAACCATGAAGGCCTGAAGGCTCCCACGGACTTCACCTATTGCTCCAAGCTGTCTCTCGACGGCGGCAGCAACGACGCGGTAACGCATGCCACGGTGGACGGCGGAGTGAGCCACCTGGGCGACATCCTGTCCCTCGAAGGCAACTACGCCAACCCCGCCCTGTTCTCCAAGTTCAACTCCCAGGTTCCGGTGAAGAACTTTGAAGCCCTGGCCATGGACTTCACGGACAACAGCGTCGACTCCAGAATCAACCTCGACTCCCTGCTCAGCGAAGTCAAGTACCTGAGAAGCCACTGCAACGCCGACATGGATCTGATCATCAAGGGCGACGCGGGCCTGGACAGCGTGCAGACCAACGGCCACCTCGGCGCGGCCCAGCACACGGACGTCACCGTCGACGGCCTGACCGGCACCTTCACCCACTACATCACCTCTTACGAGAACCAGGCGTTTGACATCTATCTGCAGACGGGCCTGGGCATCGCCTAAGATCATAACGGGCACTCCTCCCAAGGCATGAAAACCGGAGCCGTCCCCCTTGGGGCGGCTCCGGTTCGTTTTATGGCAAAAAGGAGGGCTGCCGCCATTCCCGGCGGCCGGGGTTTTCCTCGGGCTCACGTATTTATAGGGTACGCCCTGCCTCGTCTTTTCTTCTGCCGTACTCCTGTAAAAAACCCCGGACAACATTCTGCACAGTCGCTTCTTCATTGTAGCATGGAACCAGCACGGCGATTTTGTAATCTGCAAACATGATCCCTCCTGTGGAATACGGCAATGCTCCGCAGGGCACCAGACGCATATACAGGCTGCGGGACAATACATTGTGGGGAACAGGCAGCGCCGGATTCTGCGGCGCAGGGTAAATTCTTCCAAATTGTTCTGTACTGAGGCCAGAGCAGAAACGCCACGCAATAAAGGATGACTCTCTTTTTTTCAGATCTTCGCAAATGGTATGCACAATATGTACCATCATATATATATTTATATTCAAATATATTGCATACGCGAATTTTGGCTGTCAGATTTACCGACAGCCAAAATTCGCCGGAAAGTGCCAAGAGGCCCCGCAGAGGAGCGAAGGGGTTGCCGCCTGTCTTTCTGGACGGAATACAGCAAAGGCTCTCCCGCCATAATGGCGGGAGAGCCTTTCTTATCCGATGCAAGATCCGCTTCCGGTTCCTGCGCTTTTTGCCCTTTACAGCACCCCCTCCTGCTCTTCACCGGGAGCACCGCCAAAACGCATCACAACAATCCGCCACACCGCCCCATAAAGACCTTATCGGGGTCAAGGGGCCTGAGGCCCCTTGCAGGTGCGGGACAGCGTCCTGCCCGCCGGAGCTCTCCACTACCCCGCGTAGTATTCCTGCAGGCTTCTGACGGTCAGGCCGTGCTGGCGGCTGTCGGCAATGGCCAGGGCTATGGCCTTTGCCCCGTCGAGGGTCGTGCTGTAGGGCAGACCGTACAGCAGGGTGCTCTGGCGGATGGACTTGGAGTCCTGCACGGTCAGCTTGCCCGAGGCGGTGTTGATGACCAGGGCCACTTCGCCGTTTTTGATGCGGTCGACGATATGGGGGCGGCCCTCGTAGACCTTGAGCACCTTGGTGGCGGGCACCCCGGCGCTCTGCAGCAGGGCCGCCGTACCGGCAGTAGCCAGAATTTCAAAGCCCAGTTCATGGAACATGCGGGCAATACCCGGCACCTCGGGCTTGTCGCGGTCATTGACGGAAATGAACACCTTGCCGCTTTGGGGCAGGCGCTGTCCGCCCGCAAGCTGCCCCTTCATGAAGGCTTCGGCAAAGGTGGGGCCTACGCCCATGACTTCGCCGGTGGAGCGCATTTCCGGTCCGAGCAGAATGTCCACGCCGGGAAAGCGGTTGAAGGGGAAAACAGCCTCCTTCACGGCGATGTATCCGCCCTTGCGGCCGGCCTCGGGTTGCAGTTCCTTCAGCTTGGCGCCGAGCATGATCTGGGTGGCCAGGCGCGGCAGGGCGACGCCCGTGGCCTTGGAGACGAAGGGCGCGGTGCGCGAGGCGCGCGGGTTGACTTCCAGGATGAAGATCCGCCCGTCCTTGACGGCAAACTGGATATTCATAAGTCCCACCACGCGCAGCTCCGCGGCCAGGGCCCTGGTCTGGCGGGTAATCTCCTCAATGATATCCGGCGCCAAGGTATGAGGGGGAAGCACGCAGGCCGAATCGCCCGAGTGGATGCCCGCCTCTTCAATGTGCTCCATAATGCCGGCAACGTAGGTGTCTTGCCCGTCGCACAAGGCGTCCACGTCCACTTCCGTAGCATGTTCAAGAAACTTATCGATAAGAATCGGATGCTCCGGCATGGCCCCGCCGAAAGCCTCCGCGAAGTATTCGGTAAGTTGCTCTTCATCATAAACCACCATCATGGCCCTGCCGCCCAGCACATAGGAGGGCCGCACCACCACAGGGTAGCCGATGGATCGGGCAGCATCCCTGGCCTCCAGGGGGGTCAGAGCAATGGCGTTGGCCGGCTGGAGCAGGTTGAGCTTTTTGATCAGGGCCTGAAAGCGCTCGCGGTCTTCGGCCCGGTCGATGGAGTCCGGCGAGGTGCCCAGAATGGGCACACCGGCACGCATCAGGGGCACGGCCAGATTCAGGGGGGTCTGGCCGCCGAACTGGACGATGACCCCGTCGGGCTTTTCGGCCTCCACAATGGTCATCACGTCTTCAAAGGTCAGGGGTTCGAAGTAGAGGCGATCGGAGGTGTCAAAGTCGGTGGAGACGGTTTCGGGGTTGGAGTTGACCATGATGGAGGTCACGCCCGAGTCGCGCAGGGCAAAGGAGGCGTGGCAGCAGCAGTAGTCGAACTCGATGCCCTGGCCGATGCGGTTGGGCCCGCCGCCGAGGATAATCACCTTCTTGCCGCCCCCGGCAAAGGAGGCGTCGGCAGGCCTGCGGTAGCTTGAGTAGTAGTAGGAATCAGACGCGCCCGGCTTGCCCGCATAGGTGCGGACCGCCTCGGAGGCAGGCAGGATACCCATCTGCTTGCGCAGGGTACGTACGTCGGCCATCGGGCGCTTCCACATCTCGGCAAGCTGGGCGTCGGCAAAGCCCATGGCCTTGGCCCGGCGCATCAGGTCGGCCAGTTCCGGGTTATCGGCAGTCATGGCGTTGGCCAGGGAGAAGCCCTTCAGTTCCTTCTCCATGTCGATAATTTCTTTCATCTCGTTCAGAAACCAGGGGTCGATGGCCGTGGCTTCGTAAATATCCTCAATGCGCATGCCCGCAAGCATGGCCTGGCGGACGGCGAAAATACGGCGGGAGTTGGGCGTGCGCAGCAGGGGAATGAGATCCTGCGCGTCCGGCAGCTTGTCGCGAAAGCCGGCGCCCAACCCGGCCACACCCAACTCCAGCGAGCGCAGGCCCTTTTGCAGGGCTTCCTTGAAGGTACCGCCCAGGCTCATGGCCTCGCCCACGCTCTTCATGGAGGTGGTCAGCTCGTCCTTGGCGCCGGGGAACTTCTCAAAGGTAAAGCGCGGAATCTTCACCACCACGTAGTCGATTTCCGGTATGTAGTCGGCCAGGGTGGCCCCGCCGTCTCCGTCCCTGATCTCGTCCAGGGTGTAGCCCACAGCCAGCTTGGCGGCCACCCGGGCGATGGGAAAGCCCGTGGCCTTGGAGGCCAGGGCCGAAGAACGCGACACACGCGGATTCATCTCGATGACCACCAGATCGCCGTCCACAGGGTTCATGGCGTACTGGATGTTGGCCCCGCCCGCTTTCATGCCCACTTCGCGGATGATGGCCTCGGACGCCTTGAAGACGCGCTCCAGTTCCTCCCCGGAAAGGGTCATGGCCGGAGCCACGGTGATGGAGTCGCCCGTGTGCACGCCCATGGGATCGAAGTTTTCTATGGAGCAGATGATGATGCAGGTATCCTTGCTGTCCCGCATGATCTCGATTTCGATTTCCTTCCACCCGAGCACCGACTGCTCGATAAGGATCTCGTGCTGCATGCTGGCGGCAAGCCCGGCCGCGCCGATGGCCTCCAGGTCTTCCATGTTGTAGGCCACCCCGCCGCCCGCGCCGCCCAGCGTAAAGGCCGGACGCAGGATGATGGGAAACGGGATCTTCGACGCGGCGCCGCGCACGTCGTCAAGGTTCCGTGCAATGATGGAAGCGGGCATCTTCAGCCCGATATTGGCCATGCAGCGTCCGAACAGTTCGCGGCTTTCGGCCTTCTCAATGGCGGAGATGTCCGCGCCGAGCAGTTCCACCCCGCATTCACGCAGCACGCCCATTTCTTCCAGGGCAAGGGCGGTATTCAGGGCGGTCTGCCCACCCAGAGTAGGCAGCAGGGCGTCCGGGCGCTCGCGCCGGATGATGGCGGCCACGGTTTCCGGCTCAATAGGCTCCACGTAGGTGCGGTCGGCCAGACCGGGGTCGGTCATGATGGTGGCCGGGTTGGAATTGACCAGGATGACCTCGTAGCCCTCCTCTTTCAGGGCCTTGACGGCCTGGGTGCCGGAGTAGTCGAACTCGCAGGCCTGCCCGATGACGATGGGGCCGGAGCCGATGACCATGATGCGCGTAAGGTCGGTTCTTTTGGGCATGAGAAAACCTTTGGATAAAGGTGAAACGGCAAAGGCTTGCGCCGTACGGCCGCGTAGAAACATCGGCTCCTGGCAAAGGCAGTTTTGTCGAAGCCGTTTGGGAGCAAATTCTTTTTGAAACGGTCCAAGAGATCGCGTTGCCTCCGGCGGCCAAAGGGCCTGAGGCCCTTTGGAAACCCCCACGCGGGGGCCGCTGCCCCATTTTGTGACTGCATAGCTTGCATCGTTTGACGAAGCTGATGGATGATTCCAAAAGCACATCACTCCAGGGGCAGGCTCTGCCCCGCGCTCGGGGGATTCTTACCCCGGCAGCCGGCACGCCTCCGGAAAATCCGGCCTCTCCGCCGCCCATAAAAAAAGCGGCAGGGTGGGCTCGTCCACTCCGTCCGCCGGGGGTCAGGCTTGGCAGCCTGCAAGGTGTACTGAATCGCGCCGGGGCTGCCCACATCCGGAAGATGCGGCCCTGCCGGAACCGGCGGATATCCCACGGCATAGTCGTGCCGTGTCCGAGCAACTCTCTATATACCCGCCCGGATGCATTGGCAAGGAAAAGAAGAGGACGGTTTTCGGCGCCGCTCCGGAAGGAGGATCTTGGGAGCTATTTCACCAGGCAGCCGGGGCAAACACGGAAATCCCCTTCAATTCCTCCGAAATCTCTCAAAACTGTTGCAAAAGCGACATTTTTCTCCCGCCGGTTCACAGATATTGTGAAATAAGTAACCAAAGGCAGTCCTGGCACGAGATCGCCTTTGCCGGCAACGACAACTCATGCAACATGCTACGACAGCGGAGAAAGGTATGACCACACCATCCCAGGCGACAGACGCGATAGACGCGGGTCCGGCAATCATTCCGGATGCCCCTCCAATTACCGCGAGCGGAGTACGGCGAACGAACAACTACTTTGACGGACTTGCGGTCACGGGAGTGCATAAAGCGATTTTTTTCATTATTATGCTCGCTTACTTCTTTGAGCAGATGGACAACTGGAACTTCAACTTCATTTCAGCCGCGGTCTTCAAGACCTGGGGACTTAACAAAGAAGCCTCCAACGCGGCCATGGGCACCATCATGTTCTGGTATTTCATCGGCATGACCACCGGGGGATTTCTCGGGGGCATTATCTCCGACATCATCGGGCGGCGGAAGACCTTCCTGTTCGCCATCGTGCTGTTCTCATCCTGTTCCATCATCAACGGCCTGCCCATTCCCAGCTTTCCCCTGTTTGTGGCCAGCCGGGCCATGACCGGATTCGGCGTGTTCTGCCTTATGGTCTGCTCGCAGGCCTACATTGCCGAAATGGCGCCCTCGGAGTCGCGCGGCAAATGGCAGGGGCTTGTGGCGGCAGTGGGTTTTTGCGCCGTGCCCCTCATCGCCTTCCTGTGCCGGCTCATCGTGCCCCTGTATGATGACGCCTGGCGCTGGATTTTCTATTTCGGCGGCACGGGCTTCATTGCTCTGCTGCTGGCCATGCGCTACCTGAAGGAATCCCCCCGCTGGCTCGTGGCCCGCGGCAGGGTGAAGGAAGCCGAAGACATCGTCCGGGGCATCACCGGGCAGGACATCGATCTGTCCCCCATGGCCAAGCAGATTTCGCCCCGCAGCAATTTCCTGAAAAACATGGTGGAAATGCTCAGCCGCCGCTATATCCTTCGCACCCTTGTACTTCTTGTCACATTTATCGGCACCGTCCCCGCAGCCTTCATGTTCACCTCGTGGACCGGCAAACTGCTCTCCAACATTCCCAAGCTGGACCCCCTCACCAAGCTGCCCATACTGGAAAACGGCGCGCAGGTGATGCTCTATGACCAGGCCACCATGCTGACCATCATGACCATCATCAGCTGCGGCGTGCCCGCCGGGTGCTACTTTGCCTCGCTTATCGCCGACAAGGGCGGCAGAAAGATCCCCATCATCTGCACCTTCGCGGCGGCCGGTCTCTTTACCTACCTGTTCGGCCAGTTTGCCGAGCATTTTGTACTCGCGGCTGCCTGCGGGTTCATTCTGAGCGTGTTCAACATGTCCAGCAGCTTCATGCTGTTCTCCTACGCGGCGGAATCCTATCCCACCCGCGTACGCAACACGGCGGTCGGCACGCACAACGCCGTCGCCCGCCTGTCCGTTTCCGCCTCCAACCTGGTTATTCCCACCATCCTCGCCACTTTCGGCGGGGTGGTGAACGGCATCAACCAGAACATTCCCGCGCTGTTCACCTTTGCGGCGATCCTGTTCATCCTGCCGGTCCTCGCCATCACGCTGTTCGGCGAGCGTACCGGCGGCAAGAGCCTGGAAGACATCACCTAACGCGGCTCAGGCCGAAATGCCTACGGGCCGTGATTTCCCCGGAAATCACGGCCCGTCTTCGTATGGCGGCAAGGTTCGCATGCTCCTCTGGCTGGCCTTTTCTCTCTGCGCCGCAGCGAAAAGCCTTCTTTCACAATCTTGACTTTTTGCGCTGACGCGATAGAAAATACCACTTACCGGACGCGGCTTCGCATATCGAGTGCGCAATGCCGCTGCCGCGTATCCCGACAGATGTGACTACGCCTGTTCAGGAGGGGGAGCCCTGGCACAGGCCGAAGTTTTGTTCCGCATCCTCTCGTGGCCGTTCGAGCTATTCCTGACTGCACCGCGCACATGAAGGGGCGGAGGCACCCGTCGCGGCGTCCAACGCCTGCCTCCCAGCAAGGGCCGGAGCCCTCTGCACGGCGTTATTGATGCGAGCACGTGTGGGTGCGAAAACGCGCAACGCGCTCCGACAAAATTCCATTACATTTCTTCAAACACGCACGGGGATTCTCATATGCCGATAAATCGTATATATTTCGTGCTCGTCCTTATTCTTATGATTGTCCTTTTGCTCAACCTTGTGTATCCGCTTTTTGTTGAAAAATATAAGCTCTTTTGGATGTTCAGAAGAGATCCCTATACGGAGGCATTCAAAAAACGAAACAGCATGCCAAAATAGACAGAGAAAATTGCATAGATCATATTATACAGTGAAGGGGTACAATGAAACTTTCAAACGCTTTTCAAGAGGCGCAAGAAATTGCGGACAACGCCAAGGGATTCTTCAGCATGAAAAAAATTATGGGCATTATACTGCTGTTTCTCATTGTCGTCGGGGGCTACCTGACGCTTACCAATATGTGGGTCAACGTCCCGGCCGGATTCATTTGCGTCATCCAGTCGCCCATTTCCGGGGAACTGACCGTGCACACCGAGCCCGGGTTGAAAACCCAGTTCTTCGGCAAGGTGACGCTGTACCCCCGTTCCGGCGTTTTCGAGTTCAACCAGCCCATCGACCCCAACGACCCCACCCAGGTGCGGTTCTATGATCCCAAGCAGGACGATTCGCTGAAGATCACCTTCAACGACGGCGGCGAAGCCTGGATTTCCGGCTCCATACGCTATGACTACCCCTTGGAAGTCGATCAGATCAAGGTGATGCACAAGATGTTTTCTTCTCACGAAAACGTGAAGAAGGGCCTCATCGAAAAAACCGTGGAACGCAGCATCTACATGTCCGGCCCTCTCATGTCCTCCATCGACAGCTTCATGTCCCGCCGCGCCGACCTGCCGAAACTTATCGAAGATCAGGCCATGAACGGGCTTTACAACGTCCGCACGCGGGACGTGGTCATTGAGGACGAGTTCACCAAGGAACGCAAGACCGTCAAACAGGCCGAGCCCATTGAAGACAAAAATGCCCCCCGCGGCCTCTCCCGCCAGGAAGAATCGGTCCTCTCCAAGTTCGGCCTGACCCTCTCCAACTTCACCACCAACAACATTTCTTACTCGCAAAAGGTACAGCAGCGCGTTGACGCCCTGTTCGCCGCCCAGTCCGACATCCAGGTGGCCACCCTCAACGCGAAAAAAGCCGAGCAGGACAAAAAGACCGCCGAGCAGAAGGGGCAGGCCGACGCCATGGCCGCCGAGTGGAAGGCCAAAACCGCCGCCGCCGAGGAAATCGCCGCCGCCGAAAAAGTCCGCCAGATGGAAATCATCAAGGCCGAACAGAAAAAAGCCGTGGCCGTCACCGAGGCCAACCAGAAGCGCGAAGTGGCCGAACAGGAAAAAGTCACCGCCGGCCTTTACAAGGACGCGCAGATTCTCAGAGCGGAAGGCGATTCCCAGTACAGAAGAAAAGTCATGGAGGCCAACGGCGCCCTTGAACAAAAGCTGGAAGCCTACAGGGCCGTCAACCAGATGTACGCGGACGCCATGAAGAACTACCAGGGCGCCTGGGTGCCGCAGATTATGACCGGTTCTCAAACGAATAACGGCAACCCCGCTGTGGATATGATGAACTTTTTGTCCATCAAGGCGGCAAAAGACCTGGGCCTGGATCTGTCCGTCCCCAAATAACCCCTTTCCCGTCCCCTCTCCGCGTCGAAAAGGAACCATCATGAAGGGCATAACCTGGCAGGAATTTGAGGCCGTAGAATTGCGCGTAGGCACTATTCTGAAGGTGGAGCCCTTTCCCGAGGCGCGCAAGCCCGCCTACAAGGTGTGGGCGGACTTCGGCCCGGAAATAGGCACACGTAAAACCAGCGTCCAGATCACCGCGCTCTATACCCCGGAAGACCTGCTGGGCAGGCAGATTATCGGCGTGGTGAACTTTCCCCCCAAACAGGTCGGGCCGTTCAGGTCCGAATTCCTGCTCACCGGATTCGCCGACGAAAACGGCGCCATCGTCATCGCCGCCCCCGAGCGTGCTGTCCCTAACGGGGCGAAGCTCATGTAGGGAGAGGGGGAGAAAGAAATGTGGGGGAGGGAACCCCAAGGGATTGAATCCCTTGAGGTTCCCTCCCCCACACACCCTCCCTCCTGATCCCCGTTTTGGGGGGGATGGGTGAAGGCTCACGGAGACTTCATGCCTGGTGCTGTAACGGACCGCGCCTACAGCCCCATAACCAAACGCACTTGATCAAATT
>JAVBTB010000041.1:0-55933 GCA_031556355.1 Desulfovibrio sp.
AATATCCGCAAGATGTGATTGAGTATATCGTCCTGTTTGATACGCTTCCAATGCACGCTGACGAAGTTCTGGTGTGATTTTTCTCATGTGCACATTCTAGACTATATTTAGAGAAAGTTCAATTTTAAAATGCTCTAAGGCTTACGCTTCCGGCCCGGCGGTTCTTTGCCGGGCTTTTTTGCTCCTGTTCGGCGGAATGCCCGCCTCGCAGGGTACCCCCACCTGGCAAAGGCCGCAGCCGTAGCCGTTCAGCCCCCAGGCTTCCTTGGCATACGCCGCGGCTTCTCCGTAGACAAAGGCCCGGCAGCGGCGTTTGTCGTGCCCGGCAATGCTCAGCGCTCCCGCGGGGCAGCGTTTGATGCATTTGCCGCAGAGTTTTTTGCCGTCGGCGGCGGAACTGGAGAACAGGCAGTATTCCCGGTGTGACGTATAGGGACGCGGGGTCGGCGTCAGGGAAAGACGCGCCACCAGCGAGCCTGTGCGCATGGCTTTGCCCGCCGGGGTGATCAACCCGTCACACAGTCCGAAGGTGCCCAGTCCCGCCGCATAGGCGGCGTGCCGTTCCGACCAGGTGGAGGCGTAGACGTAAGGCTCTGAGTCCATGGGCTTCCATTCTTGCAGCAGCACGGGCGCAACCGCCTGTATGCCCTGTTTGCCGAGTTCCTCGGCCAGATACGCCCGCAAGCCCGTATTGACGTTCTCTCCGAATATTCTGGCCCGTACCCAGCGTTCCGCGGGAAGGCGCGTCGAGTTGCGGTTGTCGCTGCGCGTCCTCGCTGTCTGGGGCAGAATCCAGCTTATGACGCTGAGTTCTTCGGCTCGGACCCGCTCGCCGGGAAAGGCCAGGGAAAAGGCCTCCAGGGGCGTCCAGTGGCATTCGCCCACATGGCATTTGTATTCCTGCCACAAGGCGTCGCCTCCCGAGGCAAAGCCGAGAAGGGGCGGGCCAAAGGCGGGTTCCGGGCCTTCGGGCATGTGCAGGTCGTTGGCGGGGCTGTGCATATACCGCTCGGCGCATCCGGTTATCCACCGGGCCGCATCGTCAGGGCCGGCAAACGTCATGGCAGATTCCTTAGGCTCAGCCCTCATTAATTTGCCGTCCGCGAAAAGCTGCATTTTTTCGGGTGGCGAGGAACGAGGGAGAAATTGGGCGAAGTTGTATCGGCATACTACGAGGTCAATTTCTCCCTTGTGACGCAGCCAGCCGGGAAAAGGCAGCTTTGCAGCAGGCGGAGTAATGAGGGCTGAGCCTAGGCAACGTGGTCACGAGCGCTTTCGGGAGAACGTGCGCGGGGCTATTTTACCCACTGCGCCACAACGCTGATCGGTCTGCGCGTTTTGGGGCGGGGTTCCTTTTTGCGGAAGCCGAAGGCCATCATGCAGGCAACGCCGAATTCCTCTGGGTACAGCAGGCCCTCTTTGGCCAGCAGCGCTTCCACTGCGTTTTTGCTGAATCCTTCTATAGGGCAGGAGTCTATGCGCAAAAACGCCGCCATGGTCAGCATGTTCGCCATGGCGATGTAGCATTGGCGGGCCGCCCATTCAAAGTGCGCCCGCTCGTTGCCCGTAAGGCAGAAGTCCTCGTCCAGGAATTTGCGGAACTTGTCGCAGCGTTGCAGGCGCAAGTCTTCCGGCAGGTGCTGCGTTTCGGTCATGATGGTCTGGCAGATATACTGGCCGTCCGGCTGCATGCAGGCGGGCTTGCGGGCCAGCAGAACCACGACGTGGCTGGCGGTGGGGAGCTGTCCCTGGCCTCCCCAGGAGAGGCTGCGGATCTTTTCGCGCAGGGCCGCGTTCTGCACCACGAGGAACTTCCAGGGTTCAAAACCGAAGGAACTGGGAGACAGCCGCCCGGCCTCAAGAATAGACTGGAAGATATCATCGGGAATTTGGCGCGAGGGGTCGAACTCTTTGCAGGCGTGGCGAAAGTGCATGGCTTCCAGGAATTGCGTAACTTCTGTCTTCATACTGCCTCCGGGGACAGGCCGTTGCGAGGGGAAGAACCTCCGAACCGAGATTTTTTTAATTTTTATTTACTAGACCCCGCGGGCCGTCGCGTCAAGGTTGCTTTTTTTGCTGTCCATCCGGGTAAGCCGCTGTCCGCCTTCCCGTCCGGTAAAAGATCTGGTTATTTGAAAGGCTTTGCGCTACCGTTTGCCCTGGAGACAGCCCGGACGCCGCATGTTGTTTTGATAATGTAATACTTGAAGTTTGTAGGGTAAACGAAAGCGAGGTTCAGTTATGAGTATTCCTGTAATTGTCTCGGGAGCAACCGGCAGAATGGGCTCAACGATTGCACGCCTGGTGCGGTCAGAAGCGGACCTGGCCTTGGCGGGCGTGCTGGAACGTTCTGAAAAGCTGGCCGAAGCGCAGGCGCTCGGCTGTCCGGCGGGCAGCGACGCGGACGCCTTGCTTGCGGCATGCCCGCAGGCGGTTGTGGTTGATTTTACCGCGCCCGAGGCGAGTCTTGCCACAGCGCGCGCGGTGGCAAAGCACGGGGCGCGTCACGTGATCGGCACGACCGGCTTTACGCCGGAACAGCGCGAGGAGCTTGCCGCCCTGGCGGCCAAGGCTCCCATATTCTGGTCTCCCAACATGAGCGTGGGCGTGAACGTGCTGTTGAAGGTGCTGCCCGAGCTGACCCGCCTTTTGGGCGCGGACTACGATGTCGAAATGACGGAAATCCACCACAACCGCAAAAAGGACGCCCCAAGCGGCACGGCGCTGCGCCTTGCGGAATGCCTTGCCGAAGCCCGGGAATGGCCCCTGGCCGAGACGGCTTGCTACCACAGGGAAGGCATCATCGGCGAGCGCCCCAAGCGGGAGATAGGCATACAGACCCTGCGCGGCGGTGATGTGGTGGGGGTGCATACAGTCTATTTCATGGGCCCTGGGGAACGCATTGAGGTGACGCACCAGGCCCACTCGCGCGACAACTTCGCTACCGGAGCATTGCGGGCAGTGCGCTGGCTGCACGACAAACCCGCCGGAAAGCTCTACAGCATGCAGGACGTGCTATAAGTCTCCGGCTCGGCCATTATTCGCCGTTCCCGGATTAATGAGGGCTGAGCCCCGTCAGAGGCAGGAACGAACAGGCGGTCGCGCGTGTCGTCAGGCGTGTGCGACCGCCTGCTCAAAAATCGCAACAAGAGTCTGGGAGACGACCCCTGTGAAAGTAGGTATCATCCAAAACAACCCCGTTACCGGCGATCTCGCGGGCAATGCCACGGCTCTTCTGGCTGCGGTGGAGAAGGCCGCGCGGCAAGGGGCGGAACTGTGCATTGCTCCGGAGCTCGCCCTGTGCGGGCATTTTGCCGGCGATCTTCTGTTGCAGCCTTCTTTCGTGCACGCCTGCCGCGAAACCCTTGAGTACATGGCCGCGTCTCTGGCCAGCGGAAATGCGTTTCCCCCCTTGTTGCTGGGTGCGCCTGTGGCCAACCCGGTCCCCCAGGGCAAGCCGCTGCAAAACTGCGCGGTGCTGCTGCACGACAGCAAGGTGACGGTGATCAGCCGCAAGGTGCTGCTGCCTTCAGAAGGCATTCACGACGATACCCGCTACTTTGAACCCGGTGTTTCTTGCGGAGTATTGCACCACAAGGGATGGCGGTTTGCCGTGACGGTGGGGGAGGATGTCTGGAATGACCGGACCTTTTGGCAGGACCGGCGCACATATGACGCTGATCCGGTGTCCGAGTTCATGGGAGGGGGCGGGGCCGACGGGCTCATCAACCTGACGGCTTTGCCGTACGCCAAGGGACTCCCTTCCCTGCATCAAAGGCTGCTCGGCTGGCTGGCCGCCCATTACCGGGTGCCGGTGCTTGCTGCCAATCTGGCGGGCGGAAACGACTCTCTGGTGTATTACGGCGGCAGTCTCGCCTTTGACGGGGATGGAACTCTGGCGGCCCGTGCCCCGGCCTTTGAGGAGGCTGTTCTTATAGTGAACCTGGCGGGAAAAAAGGGGGGCGTTATCGCCCCGGAGCTGCGGCTTGAAGAAGAACTGTGGCGGGCCGTGGTGGTGGGAACCCGCGACTTTGCCCGTAAGTGCGGGCTTGAGCGGATAGTGCTGGGGCTTTCCGGCGGCATAGATTCCGCCCTGGTCGCGGCTATCGCTGCGGAGGCCCTGGGCGCGGACCGGGTCACCGGGCTTTTGATGCCTTCCCCGTATTCCAGCCGGGGCAGCGTGGAAGACAGCCTGGCGCTTGCGAAGAACCTGGGCATAGCCACGCACACCCTGGCTATCGGGCCGGTCATGCGATCCTTTACGCAAGTTTTTGAGGGCACCTTTCCCGGCGGCATGACCGGTCTTGCGGAAGAGAATATTCAGGCGCGCATTCGCGGCTCGCTCCTGATGCTCCATGCCAACAGCTTCGGCGCCCTGGTGCTGAACACCGGGAACAAGTCGGAAGCCGCCATGGGCTACTGTACGCTGTACGGTGATACGGTAGGCGGCCTTGACCCCATAGGGGATCTGTACAAGCAGCAGGTGTACGCCCTGTGCCGCTGGTACAATGAACAACGTGCGGACAAAATTCCGCAGGCCATTCTGCAAAAGGCTCCTTCCGCGGAACTGCGCCCCGGGCAGAAGGATTCCGATTCTCTGCCTCCCTATGAGGAGCTTGATCCGCTGCTGTATGAAATCATCGAACAGGGCCGCAGCCCGGAAGAACTTATTGACGCAGGTCACAGCGCCGCCCTGGTGGAACGTGTATTCACACTGTTGCGCCGGTCGGAATTCAAGAGACATCAGGCGCCGCCTTCACTGCAATTGACCGCGCGCGGGTTCGGCAATGCCTGGCGCATGCCTATAGCTGTCGCCAATACGCGCCTGTCCGTGCCGCATCGTTCCGAAAACCGGTGAGTGTGCCTGGCGATTGCTCTTATAGCCGCCATTCGGGGGAGATATGGGTTTTATTATTATTTTGGTGATTATTGCAGCTGCATTTTTGATCATGGTGCATCTGGAAAAGCATGCCAAGGTGGAAGACGCCTTTCGTGACAAAGCCCTTCTCGAAGAGGCTTTGCGCAAGGAGCAACAAACACCGCAGTTGCAGCGCGACGATCCCGGCCGGGCGCATGTCGCGGCGGCTCCCCCGTCAACGCCCGCGGGAAGTCCCTCGCTCTCCGGTCATACTCCCACACCATCTGTAGCCGGAAGGCACCCTGCGGGCGGCACCGGGGCGGGCAGCCCCATGGCGGCGTCTCCCGACGCTTCAGCTAACGGCAGAACTGTTGCCGCGACCGCATCCGCCCCCATTGAAAGGCCCGCCGTTTCTCCGCACGTCTCCAGCGTGGCGGCAGCGCACAGCTCCTTTGCCCGAACCTCGGTGCCGCTCCTGCCGGAAGAGCTTGTGCCCAACGCCCGCTTGGAGAGCATGGAACAGTACATTACGGGGCTTGAGGAATCCCTCTTCGCGTTGAAGCAGGAGTTTTCCGCCCTGAAGGCGGAAGAAGCCCTGCGCCGGGTGGAAGCCGCGCGCCGGGTGGAGCAGGCGGACGCCGCCCAGGTGTATGCCGAAGAGGCCCTTGCGCACAGGCAGGCCGTGGAAGCTGCTGCTCCCGCGGACGGTATATCTGCCGCCTCTGCCGGCAAAGGGCCGGAAGCGCGGGAAGCCGCCGTTTCCGTAGCGGCGAAGACGGCGGCTGTTCCGGCCGTTGTCGCCGGCTGGGAAGAGCAGGCCGATTCCTTTGCCTGGCAGGGAGATGCCACGGATATGGCAGCCGCTCCCGCAGACGCGGAAGAGTTCCCTGCCGGACAGACGGCGGAACCGGCTTTTGCCGCAGAGGCCGGAACGTTTTCCCCGGATGCCGCAGTGCCCGGCGAGGCCGTTCGACCCATGCGGGAAGCGCCTGCCGCACCGGAAGTGTCTGTCTGGAAAGCACCTGAGCCCAAGGAGCCTTCCTTTTTGGAGCGCGCCTGGCAGGGGCTGTGCAGCCTCGGCCTCACCCGTTTTCTTGCGGCAAGCAACATCTGGGTGCTGGCAGGGATCGGCATTTTGCTCATCGGCCTTGTGTTCCTGGTACGTTTCGCCATGCAGTTCGCCATTTTCGGTCCGGAAGTCCGGCTGGCCCTGTCGGCGGTCGTGGGACTTGTCCTGCTCGGCATCGGCTGGAAGCACAGGGAACGGCAGAGGGAGCTCGGTCTTATTCTGCAGGGCGGCGGGGTCGGCGCGCTGTACCTGACGGTTGTGGCGGCCGTAAAACTGTACGGTATGCTTCCCCAGGCCCTGGCCTTTGTGCTGCTGGTGGGCATTGTCGTCTTTTCCAGCTTTCTGGCCGTCGCCCAGCACGCTAAAATAATGGCGCATGTGTCCAAGATCGCCGGCTTTCTTGCGCCTATTCTTGTTTCCAGGGACTCGGGCAACTACATTGCCCTCTTTTCCTACTACATTTTGCTGAACCTCGGCATCATCGGCGTATCCCGCTTCCGGCAGTGGCGCAGCCTGCATCTGACCGGATTCATCTTTACCGTCGCCATAGGCGGTTTGTGGGGCGCGTTCAACTATACTCCGGCGCTTTTTTTCTCCGTGGAGCCGTTCCTGCTGGCCTTTTTCGCCATCTTCACCTATCTGGCCCTGGCCGGGAGCAGGCCTTCCAGCTTCTCCTTCCGGAACAAGGGCGACGTGTATATCGACGTGCCCCTGACCCTGGGGACGCCGCTGGTGTTCATCCTGTACCAGTCGTATATCGCGCGCGACATCTCCTTTGCCCTTGCCTTTTCATCCCTGGGGCTCGGTTTGCTGTACCTCGGGATTGCCTGGCGGTTGTGGAACACCCGCTTTGCGGGCGGGGTGTCCACGGCAAACGCCGAAGCGGAGGCGCCGGAAGGCGCTCTGCCGTCACCCGAAGGGGGTGGAACAGAGACAGCGCGGCTGCTGCGGGAGATCGCGGGCAGAGGGCGCGTCATTCAGGCCGAAATCTATCTGGCGTTCGGCATCGTCTTTGCCAACCTCACCCTGCCGCTGGCCCTCTATGACCTGGGCCTGTACAACTGGGGCTCACGGCTCATGGGACTGGTCTGGTGCATGGAAGGAGCGTCCCTGTTCTGGCTGGGGCGCAAGAACGCGTTGCGCCTGTTCCGGGGATTCGGCATTATCGGTCTCGTCTTGGGCGGCGTGTATACCGTGCGCTACCTTCTTGACGGCGCGCCGGTGTATCCGGCGGGCGATACGCTGGGGGGAATCCCCTTTGCCGCCCTGCCGACCATCGCGCTCAGTCTTGTTATTCACCTGATGGGCGTGGGGGCTTTTCTCTTTGCCGCCAACGCGGCGCGTGTCTACCCTCTGGAACACGAACTCCCGGAGCAGCAACGCGCTTTCCGGCAGGCCTTTACCATTGCCGGAGCGGTATGGCTGTACGCTTCCTTTATCTTTGAACTGTACGGCACGGACGTTCTCTGGGAGGGGGTGCTGATCCTTTGCACGCTTGCGGGCATTGCCGCGGTGCGCCTCGGGCACAGGCTGGACTGGAAGGAACTGACTCTCGCGCCGTTTGCCGCCTATGCGCCCCTTGCCGTTCTCTTTGTTCCCCAGATGTACGTCGCGCTGAACCTGCTGTTCATGGCCATTGCCGTGCCCGCTCCCGGCGGGGGTGCAGCCCAGGCGCTTGTGCTCGTCCATTCGCTCTACACCATGTGGAGCCTGCGCAGTAAGGAACGGCGCGACGCCAGCCTGTGGGGAACGGTACGCTTTGCTCTGGCCTGTAACCTGGCCCTGCCCATGCTCATGCTGCTTTCGTTCCTGCCCGGTGCGCCCTTCGTCTGGGGAAGGCTGCTGCTTCTGGCCTGGCCTGCCGCCTTTGTCTGGGGCATTACCCGGTTTACCCCGACGACGGATGCCGCGCAGACAAAGCAATGGCTGTTCCCCGCGATACTGCCAGTGCTGTTTTTGCTCATCTGGCTGGGGACGGATATGCTCTTCCTCGGAGGCTCGGCACCTCTGCCGTACGTGCCGCTGCTGAACCCCATGGACTTCGGCTGCATCCTCTGTCTGCTGCTCTGCTACCGCTGGGTGCAGACACTGCACGCCGCCATGCAGGACAATGACGTGCTCTGGCTGCTTTCCCGCAACGGAGTATGGGCGGGCGCGGCCTTTATATTGCTGAACGTCATTATTGCCAGGGCCTGCGCCATGTGGACCGATATGCCCTTTACCCTGTCCGGCGTCATGGGCAACGGCACCTGTCAGGCCATTATGGCGATCTTCTGGGCGGCGGCGGGGTTTGCCTACATGCTGCAAGGGCACAGGCTGCACCGGCGTCCCCTCTGGATTGCCGGGGTGTTTCTTGTCCTGGCGGACGTTGCCAAGCTGTTCCTGGTGGATCTCACCCGCATGGAAACCGTATGGCGCATTGTGGCTTTTATGGCGGTAGGGCTTTTGCTCATCGTTATCGGCTACTATGTGCCTTTGCCCCCGGCCGCCGCAGATAAAGAGGCTCTCAAGGAGGATTCATGATGCGCAGCCCGAACGCCACTTCCGCGCGTCCGGTTTTTTCCTGCCGGACGGCCTGCCTCCTGGGCGTAGTCCTCGCCGCCTGTCTTGCCGCCGCGCTTTGCCCTTTCGCCCTGGCCGCTTCCTGGCAGAAGGGCCGGCCGTCCTCCGCGGCTGCCAAGCAGGGAAAAACCGAACGCCCCCTTACCACGGCGGACTTCGGACGTTTCGCCTTGCTGGTGCCGCCTTTGCGGGAAACTCCGCAAGGGACCGTTAACGGTACGGGGCAGCCTTTGCAGCCCGCTTCCGGGACGGCCCAAGCTCCGGCGGACTCCGGCGGTCCGGACGCAGAGCCTGCGTTGCGCGAAGGCACGCTGTACAGGGTCTTTCTGCCGCCAAAGGTGCTGTTGACATCCCTGCGCGGTGACGGCCGGGATCTGTGCGTATTCAACGCCGAGGGCAAGGTGGTTCCCTTCGGCCTGCGGGTGCGGGAGCGGGAGAATACCCTTTCCACTCACAAGATTACCAGCCTGTACCCCCTGTGGGGCAAACCGCAAAGCGGTTCCGAAGATCTCATCGTCAGTTTTACCCTTGACGAGCAGTCCCGGCTGGTGCCCGCCGTCAGCGGGGGAAAAGGCCTGCACTCCGCGCCGGAGGGGCAGGAATTGAAAGGGTATGTGGCGCCTGCCCCGCAGGAGGGCATCCTGGCCGCTTCCCTGACCTTCGTCTGGACAAAGGGAACGGAAAATACGGTGCAGTTCATCCTGCAAACCGGAGACGACCTGAAAAGCTGGCGCACCGTAGCCTCGCGCGCTTCTCTGGTGCGTTTTGACGGTCCGGACGGTCCTCTGGAGTCCTCGTCCGTACAGCTCGGCGGCGCACGGCTCGGCAAATACCTGCGCCTGCTCTTTGAGAAGGGTATGGCCCCGGCGGATATCAGCGCTATTGAAGTGGAGGAATGGTCGTCCGTACGTACCGTGGAAACCTTTGGTCCCGTAAACTCGCACGCTGTCCCGGAACACCAGGCCGATGCCAGAATCCCCTATTCCGCTGCTGCCCTGGAGTTCTTTTTGCCCGAGGCTCTGGCCCCCCGGAGTCCGGCGGCGCAGAACGGGGCGTCCGGCGGAGCGCCTGGCCTGGCCGGCGTGGAAAAGGGAGCCCTGCAAGTGGAGTCTTTGCAACTCGCCGGTGCCCGGCCAGGAGAATACGCCAAGGTACGCATCCTTACCCGGCCCGGCCCGGACTATTCCTGGCAGCGGCAGGGGGAATTCACCTTTTTCGCGGTCATGCGCAAAGACGAACTGCTGACCAACAATCCTTTCCCCTTGGGCGGCCAGCGCGTGGGGCAGATCCGCTTTGAAGCGTCCCAGTGGGGCAAAGCCCTGCCGGAATCGTTGCGCCTGGACCTGACCTATGTGCCCGTGGACCTGTACTTTCTGGCACAGGGCAAAGGCCCCTACACTCTGGCCTGGCACGGCGAACAGGCCGTTTCCGGCGACGATGCCGGCGTGTTTTCCCTGCTCTCGCAAACAGAGGCGGAACCCGCATCCCTGCAATTCCTCGCCGCCAGTCCCGTTTCCGCTCCAGCGGCTCCCGCAGCCCCGGAAAACAGCGGCATGGGCCGGTACCTGGTATGGGCCGCGCTCGCCGCAGGCGTACTCCTGCTCGGCATTATGGCCCTGCAACTGGCCCGATCCATGCGTAAGGGGCAGCAGTAAAGTAAGTAAGAGTGAATGAATGCCTCCGGCGGGCAGGACGCTGTCCTGCACCTGCAAGGGGCCTCAGGCCCCTTGACCCCGCATTGGGTTTTTGTGGGGCGGTGTGGCGGATTGTTTTGGCCTGCGCGGGTGTGGCTCTCGGTAACAAGCAGGATGTTGTGCCATAAAGCTTAAAAAGCTCAAGAACCAAAGCGGATCTTAAAGCAATGCACCAAATGGCGTTCGCTTCAAGATCCGCTTTGGTTCCTGAGCTTTTCCACTGCGGGGCAGGACATCCTTCTCTACATCGAGAGCAGCGCCACCGCACTACAAATCAAGCCGCCACACCGCCCCCACAAGAACCTGAAAGGGGTCCAGGGGGCAGTTGCCCCCTGGCAGGAGTCCAGAGGACAGCGTCCTCTGGCAGGTGCAGGACAGCGTCCTGTCCGCCGGAGGCATTCATTGAGCTATGCTACGGCAGTACTTTGATTATATAAGCCTTGTCCGGTTGCAGGTATTTTTGGGTGAGCTTTTGCAGTGTCTTGGCATCGACGTTTTGCGCGTTTTCCACCAGTTTACGGGGGGCATCCAAGGGCTGGTGCAGGGCGGCGAGTGCGGCGGCTTCAGAGCTGCGCGAAGCAAGGCTCTGGTGATCGCGGAAATAGTCGCCGGTCATCTGGTTTTTGCCGCGTTGCAGTTCGGCCGGGGCGAGAGGGGTTGTGTGCAGGGTATCAATGACCTTCAGAAACCCCTTTTCCGCCTGCGCCATTTTGGACGGTTCCGTACCGATATAGAAGATAAGGGCGCCTGTTTTTTCCGTTTTCCAGGGGAACGCGGTCACGGTGTATCCGAGTCCTTGGACGTCGCGCATATCGCGGAACAGGAGGCCGCTTTGTCCGGCAAGAATATTTTGCAGCAATTCAAGGCCGGGCTCATCGGGGCTGCCTATGCCCACAGTGGGAAAGACCATGAACAGGTGGGCTTGGTTGCGGCCTGCCAGGGTAAGGGCGAGAGTCTTGTCCGTATTCCACTCCGGGTCTACGATGCTGCTCCCTTTCGCTTCCGGTGCGGGGAGCTTTTTGACGGCGGCGACGACGGCATCCTTGTCAAAGTCGCCGCAGACGGCAATGACCCAGGGTTGCCGCAACTGGGCATCCCAGAAGGCGCGCGCATCCGCGGCGGTAAAGTCTTTCACCCGCGCTGCGTCGCCGAGTTGCAAAAAGCCGTAGGGATGATCCTTGAAGAAGAAGGGGAACATGCGGCGAAAGGCAAGGCCCGTGGGCTGATCCTCGCGCACGGTGATGGCGGAAAGCTGATTTTCCCGCACCCTGGCCGCTTCCGTGTCCTTAAGGGCGGGGGAGGTCAGGGTCTCCTGCAAAAGCGAGAACATGTCGCCCGTGAACCGGGCGGGGCTGTTCACGCTGATGCTGAAGGTCTGTCGCCCGGAGGCTGCGGAGAGGGAAGCGGCCCGGTCGGACAGGAAGTCCTCCATGGCGGGTGCGTTCAGCTTTTTTGTACCCTTGGTCAGCAGGGAGGCGGTAAAGGCGCCCAGCCCCTGGTTGCCCGGGGACAGCAGGCTGTCGCCGCCGTCAAAAACCATATTTACAGCGGCGTAGGGCAGGGTATTGTCGGGGATAAGCACAAGGGTACGGCCCTTGCCGAGTTCAATGGTTTCCATGGAACCGGGTTTGTTCGGGGCCGCGCTTGCGGATTCCGCGCTTGGCGCTGTTTTGGAATCTTTCCAGTTGGCAGCCATGGTTCTGACGGCAAACTCGGAAAAGGAGGCCGAGCCTTCGGAAACTTTTGTCCCTTCCGGAAGTAAGGCCATCATGGCAAGCGATTCCGGCTTGAAGGTCTCGCGTATGAGGTTGCGCAAGGTAGCCTGATCGGTATCCTGTACACTTTGCAGGTAGTTCCTTTCGCCCTGTTCTCCGTCGGAGAAGAACTGGAAATAGCCCAGTTTGGAGGCGTAGCCCGAGAGCGTTTCCTTGGACCGGAAGAGATCGTCCTCAATATTCAGCTTGGCGCGGTCAAGTTCCTCTTTGGAAAATGAGGTGGAGTCGAGTCTGGCCAGATCCCGGCTGAAGGCTTCCCAGAAGGGAACGACCTTGTCGGCGTCAAGGGTGGCCTGGATATACAGCATGCCCAGACGTTCAAAGCTGTAGTTGGAGACGGAAATATCGTCCACCAGCCGTTTTTCGTATTTGTAAGTGCGGTAGAAACGGGATGTGGCATCGCCGCCCAAAAGCTGGGCAAGCACATCAAGCTGGGGAGAACGGGCGTCGGCAAACCCCGGAGCAGGGAGAGTCAGCCCCAGGTAGACCTTCTTCCAGGGGCCATGTTCTTCCGTGCAGGTGAATGCTGCGGGAGCCTTGGGGTGCTCGGGAGAGGGCGGGGTGACTGTCCGCGAGTTTTCCAGGGAACCGAAAAGTTTTCCCGCTTCGGCCACTACTTCGGCGGGTTCCACGTTGCCGCAGACCAGCAACAGCATGGACTGCGGCTGGTAAAGGCGCGATATGTAAGCCCGCATGTCGTTACTGCTGATGGCGCGCACCGTCCTTTCATAGCCGATGACCGGGTGGCCGTAGGGGGTGCCCTTCAGGGCGGTCTGCTGCGCCATCCGGAAAAGACGCGTGCCGGGGGTGTCTTCCCCACGCTTGAGTTCCGCGACGACCACGTCTTTTTCCGACTCCAGTTCCGCCGGGTCGAGCAGGGGCTGGAAGGCCATATCCTTAAGGACATCCATGCCTGTCGTCCAGTAATCCTTGGTCATGTCGGTCAGGTATACGGTGTAGTCAAAGCTGGTGCCGGCGTTCAGGTAGCCGCCGGTGGCCTCGATTTCCGCGGCGACCTGCCCTTTGGGGCGTTTTTTCGTCCCTTTAAAGACCATATGCTCCAGCAGATGGCTGATGCCGGCTTCCTTTTCCGATTCATAGGCGGAACCGGCGTGTACGTAGAGGCGCAGGGACACCAGCGGAAAGCGGTCGTCCTGTTTTACCACCACGGTCAGTCCGTTGGGCAGACGGGAAATAGTAATGCCGGAAGCCGAGGGAATGGGAAGGGGATCGATCGGTCCTTTTTGCACGGCGTTGGCTCGCTGTTCCGGTTCCGGAAGGGCGTTTTCCGCGGCAAGGCTTTTATGGGCGGTGCCGGTCATAAGCAGCAATCCTGTAAAAAAGAGGATGATGGTTCGCATGGGTGTCTCCTGACGCGAATGAAGAAAAAAGCTTCACGCCCCTTTGGACGCGGTTTTGGTGAGGCGGATACGCGGCAACGCCACGGGGAACCCTATGGATTCCAATACCTGCACGCACAGGGCCAAGGGGGAAACATACCCCTTTGACCAGTCCAGATGCAAGGTACAGCTTGCGTCACTGTTACATGTAATGTTGGCAAAAAAAGCGCGGGAGTCAAGTGTGCGCGGACCTTTTTTTGTTTCCCGCAGCCACGGTAGGGTTTGCAGGGCCGCCACACGCCTCCATGCCTCCTGAAAGGCCGGCTGTTCTTCCTGTACGAGCGCTTCCATCCGGTAGGTTTCCTGCGGGGCGTCAGCGCCGGACTTTTGCAGGGGCAGGGCTTCGACGGCGGTAATGCGCAGCCCTTCGGGCAGCCCCTGGGTAAGGGCGGCAAAGGCGGCCTGCAGGGAGCGTTCTTCCCGCAGGTAGATGGAAAACCATTCGCATTCGCTGGCAACACCCACAGGCAGGGCGCGCCCGAAGGAGATACGCGGCAGGGGATGAAACCCCTGGCTGAACGACAGAGGCAGAGCGGCCCGGCGCAGGGCCCGTTCAAAAATATTTTGCAGTTCCAACTGGCTCAGGTACACCGCCGCACCTGCACGGGCGTACCAGATGCGCAACTGGGCGGCTTTGTCCGCCAGGTGCGGGGCAAGGGCGGGCGGTTTGGCCTTGCTCTGCCGGGCGGGTTTCTGCGGGGGCGGCGTGTCTTCACCTTCAGAGGGATTGTGAACGGCATCGCCGCGTACCATCACCCTGCCGTATTGGTCCAGAGTGACGGTATGCGCCTGCTGGTCCCGTTGGGAATTGTTCAGAACGTTGCCGTACCCGCCGGTCCGGCCGGGCAGGGAGTCCAGCAGGGAGGGGCCGGCCTTGGTGTCGCAGACCCCGCATACCTGGCAGACGGTATAGCGGCAGTCGGGCGAGGTCTGCTGCCGGACGGACTTGTTCCATTCCCGCAGGAAAAACTCTTTGCTCAGGCCGCTACGCAGATGGTCCCAGGGCAGGATAGCGTCTTTGGGGATGGCGCCGGTATACTCTTCCGGGGAGAGCCCGTGCTCGGTCAGGGCTTCCAGCCACGGCTCAAGGGAAAAACCCTCCATCCAACTGGCGAATATGGCGCCTTTGGCGTAGGCCGTTTCCACTACATCGGCCAGACGGCGGTCTCCGCGGGAAAAGATGCCTTCCAGCGTGCTCATGTCCGCTTCGTGCCAGCGCAGCTTGATGCGTTTTTCCTTGCGCACGGCGTCCAGCAATACGCCTATCCGGCGGTGAATTTCCGCGCGCGGAATCTGCGCCTCCCATTGAAAGGGGGTATGGGGCTTGGGCACAAAGGGGGACACTGCGGCTGTGACCTGCAGGCGCTTGATGCCCGGGCCGGCGCAGTCGCGCGCCTTGCGGCACAGGTCGATGATGGCGTGCAGATCCTCATCGGTTTCCGTGGGAAGGCCGATCATAAAGTACAGCTTTACCTGTTGCCAGCCGTGTTCAAAGAGCTTTTGCACGTGAAGTAGCAGCTCGTCTTCGGTCACGCCCTTGTTGATCACGTCGCGCAGGCGCTGGCTGCCCGCTTCGGGCGCAAGAGTAGCTCCGGTGCGGCGGATACCGGCCATGCGTTCCATGATGGCGTCGTCAATGGAGCCGACCCGCAAAGAAGGCAGGGATACGGAAATCTGTTCCGCGCGGCAGCGGTCCACCGTATTCATGAACAGTTCCTTGAGGGCCGAGAAGTCCCCGGTACTCAAGGACAGATAGGAAACATCGTCAAACCCGGTTTCGGCAAGGCAGGAGTGCAGCAGTTCGCTCAGCCGGGCGACACTGCGTTCCCGCGCCGGGCGGTAAATGCTGCCCGCCTGGCAAAAGCGGCATCCCCGCGTGCAGCCGCGTCCTATCTCCAAAGCCAGACGGTTGTGCACTGCCCCAAAGGGGATGGGCTGGGAGGCCGGATACGGCGCACTGTCCATGTCCGGGATCACCCGCCGGGTAACGTGCGGGTATTCGGCGTACAGGGGCCGGACGTGGGTCAGGCGGGTCTGCGGGAAAGGGGTCTCGGCAGGCGGGGCGGGACAGGCTGCCGGCGGGGCCTCCTCAAAAAATTCCGGCACATACACACCGGGAATGCGGGAAAGATCCAGCAGCAGGTCATGGCGGCTTTTGCCCGCCGCGCGGGCGTGTTCCAGGGTCTCCAGCAGTTCCGGCAGGCTTTCCTCGCCTTCTCCCAGGATCATGGCATCCACAAAGGGGGCCAGGGGTTCCGCCGCCAGGGTGCAGCCGCCCCCGGCCACAATGAGCGGCCAGGGCCTGCCGTCCGGCTGGGGAGAAAGGCGGTCCGCCGCGCGGAAAGGAATGCCCGCCAGATCAAACATATAGAGGATATTGGAGTAGCACAGCTCGTGCGTCACGCTGACGCCGAGCGCATCCAGGCGGGCCAGGGGGGTATCGGACTCCAGGGTGCTCAGGGGAGAGTTATGGGCTTTGAGGATGGCCCCGGCCTCGCGGCAGGGGGTGAACACCCGTTCCGCCTGCCAGTGGGGGCGGGTGTTAATGATGCCGTAGAGTATCTTTTGTCCGAGGTAGGACATGCCCACCTCATACATATCGGGAAAGGCCAGCCCCACGCGCAAAGTGACGGCTTCCGCCCGTTTGTGGACGGAACCCTCCTCAATGCCCGCGTAGCGGCTGGGTTTCGGCAAGAGGGCAAGGAGTTCGCGCATGGGAAGTGTGCTAGCGGATCAGCCCGGAAGTGCCCGCGCCGCCGGATCCGCCCTTGAGGTTCAGGCTGCCGAGGCCGCCGGAGGAAAGGGTAAGGCTGGTGCAGGCTTCCATATACTTGGTTTTCAGCTCTTCCGGGCAGGCTTTGAACGCGTAGAGCACATGGTCGAAGCTGACGTTGCCGGTAAATTCGTTATCAAAGGGGTAGCCGTAGGGCATAATCATCATCTGCACGCCCTGCTGGGTAGGAATCGTCTGGAGGATGGCAGGATCGTTCAGGGTGTTGGCCTCGGCGTCGAATTTGCCGATGACGACTTCCCCGGTCACCAGTTTCACCATGCGAATATCATAAGCCATGTGGTTCTCCTGTAGTAAGGATCATTGTGTAAGCCTACGGGGTAGGTAGGTGGGGAAAGCGTTTGTGTCAAGTGAAAGCTGCCCGGTGGCAGGCAAGGGCGAAATGCCTGCGCGGCATGGCGGCTGCCGGATGTATGCGGGAATGCCGTTACGGACATTAGCATAGCCTATTTACCGTATTTGTGAAACGGGGTAGAACTGCACACGTTTGCCTCCGGGACTTTCCCTGGGGCCTTTCTTTTCCAGGCGGTCAGCATATGGAATACCCGCGCTTTATCATGGCCGTGCTCCTCTTCAGCATCTCCATGTTTGCCACTCCGGGCCCGAACAACGCCACGATCATGGCTGTGGGGCTTTCCAGGGGATTTCGCGCGGCCTTGCCGCACATCCTCGCTGTCACCATAGGCGGGCCGCTGATGCTGCTCGGTCTGGGCGCGGGGCTTGGGGAACTGTTCACGCGCTATCCTCTGCTCAATGAATGCCTGAAGTACATGGGCTCCGTGTATATGCTCTGGCTGGCCTGGCGCATTTCCGGACTCGGGAGCCTCGGTACGCAGAAAACGGCGGCAACGGATCCTAAGGACGTTTCCATGGTCACAGACGGGACGAGTCCGGCGGAAAGCCAGGTAGCGGGCACGGCTCTTGCCGCCGCGACAAACGATGGAAGCGCGGCTAAAGGGATTTCCGATGCCGGAGCGGTGCGCCCCTTGAATTTCGTGCAGGGGCTCTTGTTCCAGCTGGTCAACCCCAAGGCCTGGCTTACCTGCGTCTCCGCCCTCGGCATGTATGTGGGCAGCGACGCTTTTGTGTGGCGGCGCATCATGATCATCTGCGCGATCTTCGTCATTATCGGCTTTCTTTCCGTGAGCATGTGGGCGGCGGGCGGGGTGCTGATGAGCCGCTTTCTGACCTCGGAGGGCATGCGGCGCTGTAATTACGTGTTTGCGGCGTTTCTTGCGCTTTCCGTGGCGCTGTTGTTCGTGGGGTAAGATTCGCGGCACGATTTGGATTACGAGAGAATATCCAAAACAGGAAGGTTGTGACAGCCTTCCTTTTTTTATGGCGAAGACCAGGCGGTGGCGGCCAAACCTGTCTTGAGCGATGCACAGCATAGAAAGGATGTTTGTGAAAATATAATAGATAAATTTATATATAATAATATATAAAACGGCAAAGTAGTCCCGGGAGGTGATTATGGAGATAGCAGTACAAGAAAATAAAGACATTGTCAGAGTGACCGTGGATGGAAAATCGGAAGAATATTCGTTGATCCAGTCCCTGATGGTGGCCATAGCCTGCCTTAAAAACGTTGTCGTGACCATGCAGGACGTGGCCCTGTTCTGGGCGGCCATGGAGGCCTGCTGCGATTCTCTCGGCGATTCCAGGCTTACGGGTATGCTCACGAAACTGCAGGGCTACAGTGAGGAAAAACGCCTGCAAATGTACTACAGCAGCCCGATTGTCGGTCCTTTGTTTACAAGCATAGTACGTTGGGCGGCCCTTGCTTCGGTGTGCGCCGACTATGTGCGCGCCGTCAAGGACACCAGAGACATCCTGGTGCAGGCCATACGTTCCCCTGAGATGCAGGAGACGGATCATTGGAAGGCCGCCTCCAGGCTTGCCTCTGCCGTAGGTCTTTCCATAGAGCAGCAGATGGCCGCCAGCAGCGATAAAAAAGCGAGAATCGCGGAGCAGGAACGGCAAAGTATGCTGGCCCTCCAGTAAGTCCCGTGCACATATCACCGTATATAATTCGTTATCCAAGAGGAGAGGTTATGACAGATGGTATGAGCGTAGCGATACATCCGGATATGGAGATTTTTTTGCAACAGGCCGGAATGGTGGATGCCATGCTTATGGGCGAGACCCTGGACCGCATGGTTCCCCTGTATGCGAATGCCGCCACGGCCGCTTCCGGAGGGCTGGTGACGCAGGAAAGAGAACGCCTGGCGATGTTGCGGGAAAAGGCTCAGGCGCTTATGAAAATTGCGGAACAACACTCTCTTGGCTGTAAACAGAAAAGCGGTCGCCTCGCCGAAGAGGCCGTCAGAGCCATGACGGAGCGCTGCGATACCCTTGCGGCCATGGACAAAACACAGGAAAACCTGGTCTCAATCCAGTTGGAAATTGACCGCCTTGAAGCGGAGATGCACGGATTTGCTCACAGCAGTTATCTGCTGCATATGCAGTTTGACGAGTTGGACAGACGCATCAAGGACCGGGAGAGTAAAAACGCGAAATTGAGACGGTGGTGCTGGGTGCCGTTTTACGGGTTTGCCCTGGCGATGGATAATCTGGCCAATGACAGGGGCAGTCTTGGCGAGATCAGAAGAAGAATCGACGACCATAGCCGTGCCCGCATGGAATTCGGGAAGAGACTGGACTCCTTCATGCGCAGGATAGCGGTGGAGAAAGGCGTAAAAAACACGCAAGAGGAGCGGTACTGCAGACTCAGCAAGCTGGTGGTGACCCTGCAGGAGGAGATAACCCGGATCAAGGTGGCCCTGGTCCAGTGGGACAATATGGCCTTGTACTACGGTAGTGTCGCCGCGCGTCTCGAGTCTCCGTTTGTGGATATGGAGGACATCCGGGCGGAGTTGGAAGAAAAGGAAGCAGCCATGCGCACCCTTGCGGCTGCCTGAGCCAAAGCGCATTCGCGGATCCTCCGGAAGGGGGCGTGCTTTCTCCCTTCCCGCCATTGGCCGGAAAGTTCGGAAAAGTACACAATCACGCCTTTCTGCAAGAAGCCGTGTTCATGAAGACCGAAAGGCCCCAGGGTATCCCCTTGAGGCCTTTCTCCGTTGTGCGGTTGCCCGGCGGACGTTATACCGCTACCGGCAGATTCCAGCGGTCCAGACGTTCCGTGATAAACCGACAGATGGCCGTGTGTTCTTCCTTGCCGGCGCCTGTCACCTGCATGGGTTCCCCGAAGGCGAAGTGCACGGGAAAGGCCGGAGTGATGGGGCCCGCGTCCTTGATGAGGGAGCCGATGCCCCAGGCGTTGGTGCGCAGGGCCATGGGGATGACGGGCACGCCCGCGCGCCGGGCCAGCTTGACGCCGATGGTGTTGAAGAGGTTCGGATCCAAAGTCGTGCTGCGGGTGCTCTGGGGAAAGACAATGATGGAAAAGCCTTTTTTCAGGCGCTTTTCGCCGCCTTCCAGCACAGCCGTCAGATCCTGCCGGGGATTGACCCGCCCGACCACGATGGGGTCGCGGCTTTTGAGCACCGCCCCGAACCAGGGGTAGCCGATCAGGCTCTCTTTCACCACAAAGGTCACGTTTTTGCGCGGCTGGATGAAGATGGGCAACACAAAGGTTTCCAGCGTGCTCATATGGTTGCCTATGAACACGCACGGCCCGTCCACCTTGTCGATGTTGTCCATGCCTTCCGTCTGTACGGTTATGCCGCAGTCTTCGAGGGCGCGCAGGGTATCCAGGCTGCCCCGGCTCCAGGCTTCGGCGTCGTACAGGCCGGCCGCGGCGAGGTTGCCGTCGCGCCGGATAATGTTTGCCACCTTCCAGTAGAAGGACAGGGAAGGAAAGCGCGAGGCAAAGAATGTGGCGGAACCTGGAGGGGTGATGTAGGTATCGCCGGGAAAGGGGGGCTGCGACATGGAAACCTCGTGTATACATTTGTGATGGGGCATAATGCGGGGTCAAAGAGACTCCGCCCCCTTGCGGGGGCGGGGGGAGCCCCGCTCTGACAAAAGATGGCTTCGACGAACCCGTCTTTGTCTCACAATCTATTTCTTTTTATCCGGTCCGGACGGATCGGCGGAGGGCACCGGCTTTTTCATTCTTTTCCACCAGGTGGCGTGCGGGCCTTCGGCCCCGGCGGATTTGGGAAAATAGAACTGCCGCCCTTTCAGCGTTTCCGGCAGGTATTCCTGGTCCACCCAGGCCTCGGGAAAATTGTGCGGGTACTGGTAGCCCTTGCCGTAGCCCCATTCCTTCTGCAGGCGGGTGGAAGGGTTGCGCAGGTGCAGGGGCACCGGCTCCGCCCCCCCGGCCTTGACCTCGCGCGCGGCGTTCAGGTACGCGGCATAGGCGGAATTGCTCTTGCGGGCAAGGGCGAGGTAGATGACGGTTTCCGCCATGGGCAGGTAGCCTTCGGGCATGCCGATGTGTTCGACGGCCTGCTGGCAGGCCACAGCCAGGGGCAGGGCGGCGGGATCGGCAAGGCCGATGTCCTCGGCGGCGGAAAGAATGAGCCGGCGGCAGACAAAACGCGGATCCTCGCCCCCTTCCAGCAGGCAGGCCAGGTAGTAGATGGCCGCGTCCGGATCGCTGCCCCGTATGGACTTGATCAGGGCGGAAGCCAGTTCGTAATGCTTGGCGCCCTGCTTGTCGTGGCGGGCGACGATCTCGGGCAGGGATTCGCGGATACCCTCGTGGGTGCGCTTGTCTTCAGGCAGGGCGGCCACGTATTCCACAAGGTTCAGCAGGGTGCGGGCATCGCCGCCGCTGAGCGTGGTAAGCATTTCAACGGTCCGCTGTTCCAGGGTAAAGCCCTGGTGTTCCGCGCCGCGCATGGCCAGAAGGCAGAGGTCGTGCTGGTTCAGAGCGCGCAGACGCAGGACGTGCAGGCGGGAAAGCAGCTGCGCGGTGACGCTGAAGGAGGGGTTTTCCGTGGTGGTGGCAAGCAGGGTAAGCTCGCCGCTTTCGAGGATCGGCAGGAAGAAATCCTGCTGCGCCTTGGAAAACCGGTGCAGCTCGTCCAGAATGAGCACATCCGTGCCGGAAAGGTTCCGCCGTAGTTGCTGGATGCCCGCTTCCGGCGCGCTGATTCGGGTGACCTTGCGGCCGTGCGCCTTTGCCAGAAGCAAAGCCAGGGTGGACTTGCCGCAGCCGGGCGGGCCGAAAAAGAGCAGGCTGGGCAGCCGCTCCGCCCGGAGCAGGTTTTCCAGCTTGGCGCGCAGGTGCTCCTGCCCCACAAAGAGGTCAAGCTCCTGCGGGCGCAGGCGTTCCGGTAACGGGGCCAGTATGCTCATACTCCCTGCCTTGCCCACCAGGCCATGCCCAGAGTGAGGATGGCGGCGGTTTCCCAGCGCAGAACGCGGCTGCCGAGGCTGACCGCCGTGGCGCCCGCCCGGATGAGCCCTTCGGCCTCGCGGGGGGAAAAGCCTCCTTCCGGCCCGACGATCAGCAGAAGGGAGCCGGGTACGGCGAGATCGTCTTTTTCCAGCAGCCTGCCGTGCGTGTCGCCTTCATATAAAAGATAGGCCCGGTCAAAGTCCGGGATCCGTTCTTCAAGCGTAGCGGTTCCTCCGGGCAGCATGGCCAGTTCCGGCAGCCAGGGGTTTTCGCTCTGCTTGGCCCCGGCGACCAGGCCGGCCTTCCAGGTTTCCTTTTCCGCCGCTGGCAAGGAAGCCTGGCTGTAGTCGCCCTGCCAGAACCACAGGGCGGCGGCCTCCAGTTCCACGGCCTTTTCCAGAAACCAGCCCCGGCGCAGGGCTTTGGAAAACCCGGCGGCCAGGGTGCAGCGCACGGCGGGCGGGTGAGTAAACTCCTCGCCCTGCGGGGTAAGGGATACACCGGACTTGGCCGCGTTTTGCACCGTGAACAGCCCGTGGCGGCCGCACCCGTCAAACAGGCGCACCGTAGCGCCGGGCTTGATACGCAGCACGCGTGTAAGGTGATGGGCTTCCCCTCCCTCCAGAACAAAGGGAGAATGCCATGCTTCCGGAGCAAGATAAAAACTGTGCAGCGAGGCCATGGATTATGCGCGTTCCTTTAGGCTCAGCTCTCATTCATCCGCCTGCTGCAAAGCTGTCTTTTTCCGGCTGGCGGCGTCACAAGAAAAAAATTGACCTCGTAGCATGCCGATACAACTTCGCCCAATTTCTCCCTTGTCTCCCGGAAAAATTCAGCTTTTCGCGAATGGCACATTAATGAGGGCGGAGCCTGGATGCCGGGGACAGTCTCCGGCGGCAGGTCGAAGAAGAAAGGGAACCGTTATCGCTAAACGAGGGCCACGCGGGCCGTTCCGCCGTTGTAAAAAGGCAGGGCTGCCACGGTGGCGGTCAGTTCCGCCTTGGCCGCGCGGACGACGTATTCCTGCCGGCCCGCCTCGTCCGCCGTGATGTAGGCCAGGGCGATGGCGTTGCCGAGAGAGGGGGCGTAGGAACCGCTGGTAACTTCCCCCACGGTTTCTCCCGAGGGCAGGGCGACGGCGTCGCCGTGGCGGGCGCTTCGGCGGCCGGGAATGGTCAGGGGAACAAGCTTTTTCCGCACCTCGCGGGCTCCTTCCTTGCCCACGTAGTCCGCCTGGGAGGTGAGCATGGCCGCGTACCCGGCCTCGGCAGGAGTATGCTGTTCGTCCAGATCCTGCCCGTACAGGGGCAGGCCCACTTCAAGGCGCAAGGTGTCGCGCGCCCCGAGTCCCGCGGGCTTGACGCGGGGATCGGAAAGCAGAAGCGTCCACAGCTTTTCCGCGCGGTCAGTGGGGAAATACAGTTCGACCCCCAACTCGCCCGTATATCCGGTGCGGCTGACGGTGAGGGGGCCGCCGTCGAATTCCACTTCCGTAAAGCCGAAATACGGCAGGCGGCGCCAGGCTCCGGGCAGCACCTTTTCAAGTACGGCTATGGACTCCGGTCCCTGCAGGTCGATTTTGGCCGTGGCGTCGGAAATGTCTTCCAGAACAAGAGCGGGAGCCACCCGCGACTGCAAGGCGGCAAAATCCGAAGCGCGGCAACCCGCGTTGACGACGATCATGAACCGTTCTTCCCGCAGGCGGTAGACGATAAGGTCGTCCTTGATGCCGCCGGTTTCGTTGAGCAGAAAACCGTAGCGGCAGCGGCCGGGCTTGAGGGTGGCGATATTCACGGTAACGGCCCTGGACAGGGCATCGGCCGCGCCAGGCCCGTCAAGGATGAACTCGCCCATATGGCAGATGTCGAACAGTCCCGCTTTTTCTCGGGTGTGCATATGTTCCGCAATGATGCCGTCCGGGTACTGGATGGGCATGTTCCACCCGGCAAAAGGGGCCATTTTCGCGCCGTTGGCGGCATGCCAGGCGGCAAGGGGCGTATGGAAGAGTTCGGACACGAAAAGCGCTCCTCTCGGTTTGGGTGAAACGGGGGATCAGGCGTCCGCGCGGGTCTTGCGGATAGACTTGAAGTCGTCGATCAACGCGACCAGTTTACCATAGTTCCGCTTGATCTCCAACCCGTTTTTCGAGAGAGCCTCGTCAGGCTTTTCGATATAAGAGCGTATCAGGTAGCGGTCATTGAGCATGGATTCGCCAATCGCGATAACCGTCGCCACAAGCGAGTCGAAGTAGCTGACAATTTCAAACTTGAGCGAATGCAGCAGGGCAACCGCCTCGGACAGCATCTGTCCGTAAGGAATGCGCACGCCCTTGATGTTGCGCTCATGCAGATCCTCCAGCATTCTGACCTTGCGCGCCTGCTGTATGTAGCTGTACCGGCTTAGCACCTCCTGGTACAGCTCGTTCATGCCCACAAACAGCTCATAGTGCTCAGGGGCGAGCAGGTAGCTGTCAAGCACTTTGTCGATGTTGGCGAAAAATTCGTCGCTGTAGCCTATTATCCGCCGCTGGTGTTTTGAAAGCCAGGCGTACAGGAACTTGAGCCGTTTTTCCTCCGTGTCGGTGTTTTCCACAAGCTCGTTGCGTTTGTAAATGATGCGTCCCGTATGCTCCCCGCGCACAATGTCGTTGAGGCGCAGAAACATGTTGGTGGTGTCGCGGATAACGCTTACACCGGCCAGAACCTTGCCCGTCAGCGGGTGGATGAGTTCCTGATGCTCGACGGAAAGGGCGCGTTCCTGGCGGACGTTGTCCGGACTGTACTTGTGCTGCTGGTAGCGGACGCGCAGAATGACCACCCGTTTTTTCTCATCCACAAAGAAACCGTCGGACGCAAGCTGATCGAGAAAACCGTCCAGATCGTCCTCAAGGGGAACCAGGGCGATTTTTTCCACCAGCGGGTACTGCCGGTTGCCGCCGTCGTTCCATAAGGTGGTCAGGGTACGGTCGGACTGCCCGAGGGTGCGGACGAGGAATTTTTCGCCCATCTTGTGCAGGCGTCTGGCAAAAAGAGCGGCGGACGTGCGCCGCTCGGACGCCACCGGGTAGCCATACAGTTCCATAAGGTGCTGCGTGACGAAGTTCCGGTTGTGTTCGTAAGAATCGTGGTCGTCCAGATGGAATTTGCCGATGCGCAGGCCGTAACGCTTGACCTCGGTATCCAGATCGGAAGGGAGGGACGCATAGACCCCGGCGAGGTAAAAGTTCATGTCCTGAGGGTGGGGGCCGTGCATGCCCATAACCTGCGCCCGGTCCATGTTCAGTAAAAAAGGCGCGAGGGAAGGGTACATGTCAAGTTCGGTAATGTCTTCCTTCTGAAACTGGTAGCGCAGGTGCTCGTGCAGCCCGCGCGGCAGGCGCGACAGCAGCGTGGACAGGTTGCGCGCCATCTGGGTCTGGGCCAGATCCGCCCGCATTGTCTTGGATATGGGGTGCAGAAGGTCAAACTGGAATACTTCGGAAAAGTAATGCAGCGGGCGCGCCAGGGCCACCATGCTGAAACCGGGAAGTTTTTTGTGTTCCCAAAGATCGCTTTCGAACGAGGGCAAAAGCTCGCGCGTTTCCACCAGGGGGTAGTCCCCCAGCTCGCAATAGGGCTTTACCAGGCCGTACTTGATATGCGTCAGATCCAGAAACTGCTTCAGGTGCGCAAGTGTGGGCAGGCGCAACGGCTCCTCAAGGAACCATGCGTCTTTCCAGGCAGGGCAGGCCTGTGTGAAAAGCTGCTTCCAGTCTATAGGCATGACAATTCGGTAGCTTCGGTGTGCGGCGGCGTGCGGGCCGCGTACATGCGCTGCATGCTGCAGTCACATAAGTATATGTAATTCCGCGTAAAATAGCGAGCAAAAAGTTTCTTTTCTTCAAATACGGCAAAATTTTCCCGGAATATGCGGTCCTTCTTCCTTCCGTCCGGCATGGGCTGCAAGGGTTTTGCAAACACAAAGGCAGAATTCGCAAAACTTTTTCTGTAGTATGCTACCCGATATACGCAATGCCGCCTTATTCTCGACCATAAGGGAATTATGGGGTACTTTCCTTTTAACGACAATTATAAACTCGATCGCTTGAAAGCCGGGGCATAGTCCTGTATTCCTATGAATCTGCGGACGGGCGCGTGTGAATCTGTGCAGAGGTATATACTGCCGCAGAGAATTTTGCCGCCATTACCGTGATACCCGCAGATACAAGGAATTGCCGCGTCATGGAGCAACTCTCGAGTTATGACAGAATCCTGGGCATCCTCTGCAGCGTTTTTGACGCCTATTCCGCCGTACTTTTTCTCCCGTCCGAGGACGGCAGAGACGGGAAAAATCATTTCATCGCCTCGTCCTTCAGCTTGGGGGACAAACTGGATCTTTCCTCCGCCATACCTGAAGGGCGGGGGCTTGTGGGATGGATTTTGCGTAACCGCGAACCGCTGCTGGTGTCCAATTTTGACCAGCGGCAAAACCACCTCGGGTATTACCTCGATAATGAAGAGCAGCACATTAAAGCCTTTATGGGGTGCGCTCTTCTTGACGGCATCGGGGCGGTGTGCGTGGACAGCAAGCGGCAATATTCTTTTTCCGAAAAAGATCAAAAACTGCTCCATTTGTTCGCGGATCTGCTGACCCGGGTGCGCGAGGACGAGAAAGGGCGGGAAGACAGGCAGACAGCCCTGCGCTACTATGGGGCCTTGCGAACGGTCTATGCCTTGCGCCGCCAGTACACCCGCTGGTCGGAATTTTTGCGGCATTTTCTCGATCTTATGGTCACCATGACCGGCTTCGCCTACGGCGCCCTGTGCACCCGCGACGAGAAGGGAGAAAGCTACTCCGTCGAGGGAGAAAGCTCTCCCATGCTGCGCAGGCGGGAAGGTTCCGGGCTTTCCTTTCCCATGACCCACGGGGTTGTGGGATGGGTCTTTCGCAACGGAACACCGGTAATCAGCGGCGGAGCCGAAGGCGCGCCGGAAACCCAGCTTGTGGGCAAGGGCTCCGATTTGCCGCAATTTCAGACCATAATGGCCATGCCCATGATTATTCAGCGCAAAACCCGTGGGGTGCTATGTCTGGCCCACGATACGCCGGTGGAGGTCAGCGCGGAAACACAGGATTTCGTCCGCATGGCAACCGAGCATCTGGCGCTTTTTCTTGAAAACCTGTATGTGAAATACCGCCTGAAGGATCTGTACCGCGCTACCCGGCCGGCGGAACACGCCGGGGTGTACGACCCCGCTCAGGACGACGACGGTCCCCAGGAAGAGGAAGTATGACGGCCGGTCCGTTTCGGCTGCCGACGCCGACACTGCCGTGATACGGCCGAAAGCCCGCGCCGCCGGACAGCGGCTCTCCGGGCGGTGACTATTCCCGTGCGACACCCGCAGAACCCGCAGAGAAAGCTATGCTCCAAAAGCTCTTCAATTTGTTCAGTAAAGACCTGGCAATGGATCTGGGGACCGCCAATACCCTTTTGTATACCCGTAAAGAGGGCATTGTGCTGAATGAGCCATCCGTGGTGGCCATTGACGCGGACAGGGGGCATGTGCTCGCCGTGGGACGGGAAGCCAAGGAATTCCTTGGCCGCACGCCCAAGAGCATCAAGGCCATCCGCCCCATGCGCGACGGCGTTATTGCCGACTTTGAGGTCACCCGCCAGCTCATCGCGTTTTTCATCAAGAAAGTTATTGCCGGGTTCAGCCTGGCCCGGCCCAATATGGTCATCTGCGTGCCTACGGGCATTACTCAGGTGGAAAAGCGGGCGGTCATCGAATCCGCCCAGCAGGCCGGAGCCAGCACAGTGCGCCTTATTGAGGAGCCCATGGCCGCGGCCATAGGCGCCGGTTTGCCTATCCACGAACCCCTCGGGCACATGGTGGTGGACATTGGCGGCGGCACCACGGAAGTGGCGGTCATTTCCCTTTCGGCCGTGGCCTATGCGGAATCGGTGCGCGTTGCCGGCGATGCCATGAATACGGCCATTCAGCGGTATTTTCAGAACGAATTCCAGCTTTTCATCGGCGAGAATATGTCCGAGCGCATCAAGCTGGCGGTGGGATCGGCGTTTCCCCTGCCGGAGCAGCTTGTGGTCGAGGTATCCGGCAAAGACATGGTTGCCGGCACGCCCCGTTCCGTGCGCGTCACCGACGGCCATATCCGCGAGGCGCTCACCGATCCGGTGCGGGCCATTTTGCTGGCCGTACACAAGGCTCTGGAAAAAACCCCGCCGGAACTGGCCGCGGACATCGCCGGCAGCGGCATTCTGCTGGCAGGCGGCGGAGCGCTGCTGAAAGGGCTTGATACCCTTATTCACAGAAGCACCGGCCTGAACATTCTTATCGACTCCGAACCGTTGACCACGGTTGTGCGCGGCACGGGAAAGACCCTGGAAAACCGGGATCTTTACAACAGTGTCTACATCAACTGAGGCGTGGCTCCGTTGACCGGTTCTGTGCGAAAATCTTCACATGCGGACAGGATGCACGCGCGTGCGTCTTCTCTGTTGCCGGAGGTGAAGGCTATAGTGCTGGCTGCGGGCGAGCTTTTGCACGAGCACCACGCCCGTCCCCGCGCGGTGCGTCTCAAGGGGCGCATCGATCTGGTCACGGCGACGGATGTGGCTGTGGAAGAGTTCCTCAAGGAACGCCTGGGCGCATGTCTGCCCGAAGCGGATATGCTGGCGGAAGAAAGTGCGTCCCGGCTTACGCCGCCGGAATGCTGCTGGATTATCGACCCCGTGGACGGCACGACCAACTTTGCCCACGGGCTGCCCCTGGTGGGTATTTCCGTCGGGTTATGGCACAGGGGAGAAATACTGCTGGGCGTGGTGAACGTTCCGCTGATAGGCGAGTGCTTCAGTGCGGTGAGAGGGCAAGGCGCTTTTTGCAACGGCGTCCGTTTGGCGGTTACCGGAACGGACCGTCTTGAAGAGGCGCTGGTGGCCACGGGCTTTCCCTATGAGATGGAAGAAGAGCTCGACGGGGTTTTGCACCGTATGCGACAGGTTCTGCCGCGTACCCGGGGGCTGCGCCGTTGCGGCGCGGCGTCCGTAGATCTTGCCTGGCTGGCCTCCGGGCGCTTTGACGCCTTTTACGAAAACCGGCTGAAGCCCTGGGACGTGGCGGCGGGGTGGCTTTTGGTGGAAGAGGCGGGTGGCCTTCTGACGAATTTTGACGGTTCTCCGTTCTCCATTACCGGCGGCGAAGTACTGGCCAGTAACGGGAAGCTGCACAGGGCGATGAGCGAGCTAATTGGCTGCGGAACATGATGTCTGGAGCGGCGCTAGGGGCTGTTTCTCTTTGTCATTGAACTTATCAGGGGAGAGGAGCTTTAACGATGGCTAAAATTATTATCCATCGGAGCACTTCATGGGCCGATCGCTTGAGAGCCTACAGAGTAGTGCTTGACGGACAAAAGATAGGTTCACTTAAGGCGAAAGAAACAGCCGAATACGAAATCGCTCCCGGCGAACACTCCCTGCGCATGGGTATAGATTGGTGCGGTTCACAAACAATAAATTTTACGCTCAGCGACGGCGATACAAAACGTTTTGCCTGCGCAAGCAATTTGCAAGGACTAAAACTTTTTCTGGGCTTTTATTATACTTTTTTTTCTAGGAACAACTACCTTATGCTAACGGAACTGCACTAGGTGTTTAGTTCCTTTGGAATCCCCATCTTGTGAGGCAGATTCCCGCGAACAATCTCAAAGGTAACTTGTTCTAGAATCCGGCAAGGACGCCGCATCAAGAGGATCAGCGTTTTCCAGGCCGCCGAAAGAGGGTTTGGGTTTTTGCCGCCCAGATAAGATCCGGGGTCAGCAAATCGGGAATCTGCCGCACCAGGCCGAAGAGTTCGTCTTCGTCCACGAGCAGCGTTTCCGGCAGTCCCAGGTTCCCGGGCGACATGCCGCCAGGCAGTTCGGCCACAAACAGGGTGGTATGGGCGGGGAGGTCGCGGCTGCCCTGCCGTACCGCTGTAGCGACGGGCGGCTCGGCGGACAGGCCCGGAACCGCCTGCAACAGGCGCAGGGCGGCGTCTTCCCGCGCTTCGTCAGCCCGCACCATGCAGGCGAACAGATCCCATTTGCCCTGCCTGTCCGGCAGGGGTTCCGCGGATTTCTGGAGCAGCAGGGTGTTGTTTTTGCCGCGCAGGGCAACAAGTACTTTGCGGCAGTGAAGGTTTTGTCGCAGCACCGTTTCCTGCGGCAGGTACATGAGAGTCCTGTCTTTGGCGTCCGTCACTTCCAGTAGCTGGCGCAGGGCTTCCGGGGTTTTGTCCGGATCCTGGGCCGGGGGCAGAGCCGCCTTGGGCGGATCTTCCCAGTGCTTCGGGTAGGGAACGGGTTGCAGGGAAATTCCGCGGCCGGAGCGTTTTTGCGGGTCGGAAGCGCCGGAAGGCGGCTGTTTCTTCCGCTGGCCGGCGGATGCGGGGCGTGAGGATACGGATGCAGGCATATCTTTTCCAATGCGTATCGGCGTGTTTTTCCGGCAAGGCCGATTTTGACTCGGGTTTGTAGCCGTGTGTCGTTCCATGGAACCGTATAGCATTTTTTTGCTGGAAGAAAAAGATGCCGCCGATATTGCCTCGCTTGAGGCCGTGAGTTTTTCCACTCCCTGGACTGAGGCACAGTACAGGGAAATCCTGCGGCGTGGCCGTCTGGATGCTTCCCGCGGCGGCTCGGGAAGATCCCTCGGCGCGGTTCCCGTCTTTGGCATGCGGGATGCCGGCGGCGGACTGGCGGCCTACCTGTGCCTCGGGGTGCACCATGCGATCGGGGAGCTGGAGGTGTATAACATTGCCGTTCGCGCCGACTGCAAACGGCAAGGCCTGGGGCGGCGGCTGCTGGAGTTGGCCCTGCGTGCTGCGCGGCGGTGCGGCATCGCCCGGGCGACCCTGGAGGTGCGGGTTGGAAATCTGACCGCCGTCGCCCTCTATACCGGGCTGGGATTTACCGTCTGCGGACGGCGTAAGGGGTATTATGCCGACACCGGCGAAGATGCCCTGATTATGGAATGTGACTTGCAATCCCGGTTTGACGGGTAACCCGGCATACGCCGTTGCATGAAAGGAGTTGGGCTATGAAACTGCTCATGGCGGCAAACTGGAAGATGTATAAGAGCCAGCAGGAGGCCTCCCTGACCCTGCGCGATCTTGTCAAGCGCATCGGCACGCTGCCTGCGGACAGGGAGGTGGCCGTGTTTGCTCCCTTCACCGCATTGGAGGCAAGCTCCAACGCCGTTGAAGGGCTGCCTGGCTTTCGCGTGGGCGGACAGAATTGCTACCCGGCAAAGGAAGGCGCCTTTACCGGAGAAATTTCTCCGGACATGCTGCGTCACTGCGGCTGCACCTGGGTACTGACCGGACATTCGGAACGGCGCTCGCTGATGGGGGAAAGCAATGACTTTATCGGAGAAAAAACCGCCTTTGCCCTGAACGAGGGCCTGGATGTCGTGCTTTGTGTGGGAGAAACCTTGCAGGAGCGCGATAGCGGCCAACTCGGCATTGTGCTGACGCGCCAGCTTGAAACGGGGCTTGCGGGCGTGCCGAGCGACATTCTTCCGGAACGTCTTGCCGTTGCCTATGAGCCCGTATGGGCTATTGGTACCGGGCGGGTAGCCGGGCCTGCGGAAATTATCGCGTCCCATGCGCTGATCAGGGAGTTTCTTGAAAGACGTTTTCCCTCGCAGGGCAAGGAAATCCGCATTCTGTACGGCGGAAGCGTCAAGCCTGAAAACGCCGGGGAAATTATAGCGCTTGACAATGTTAATGGAGTCTTGGTAGGCGGTGCTTCTTTACTTGCGGAAAATTTCAGCCGCATTGTGCTCGCGTAAAGGTGCGCGGGCAGCCGCAAGGCGATACGCCGGACCCGTCACATGACGGTCCTGGTCTGCGCGCGGTTATGGTTAGGCATTCCCGGCCCGTAAAGCCGGATTTTGAGGAGGCATCCCCTTGGAAAATATGGTTTTGATTCTGCATATCATCGTCTGTGTGATTCTTGTGCTGCTGGTGCTTCTTCAGTCCGGCAAGGAAGGCATGGGCGTCATTTTCGGAGGCGGCTCTTCCTCACTGTTCGGCAGTACCGGCGCGGGCGGCATTCTTGTAAAACTGACCACCTTTGTGGCGGTGGTGTTTCTGGCGACATCGCTGGGCTACAATCTGCTCACCGCCGTCAAAACCAACACCGGCTCCACCATCATCGACATTCCCCTGAACGATCCTTCTGTTCCGGCGCGGCAGTCCGCTCCGGTTCCCGGCAACGCTTCCGTTCCCGGTAATTCGACGGCGCCCGGGCAGTCTACTGCTCCCGAAAAATAGCCGGCCAAAGGCCGTTCCGTACCTTTTCCAACGACAGGGCCGCTCCGGGAGGGACGGCCTTGTCGTTGTTCTGCCGTTCCGACAGTGTGTTCCCAGACCCGCACCGGGATGCCGGGAGAAAGTTTGGGCAGGGTCTGCCAGGGGTCAGGGTTTGGCGGTGAAGTAAAAATGGTTCATTTCGCCCTTGATGCTCACCTGGTAGACCGCGTCTGACGGATTCGCCGCCGCCATGGCGTAGCGGGAAGCCCCTGTCGAGCGCATGACCATGGTGCTCAGGCTGTGTATGTCGCGGAGCGCGGCTGACTGCGAGGCTATCTCGCTGAAGGCGGTGGAAAGTTCCGGGGCTTTGGAGAGCAGGGAATCGATGTTTTTTTTGTTGGGGTGCTCGCCGGTCACGACCAGCGCGGACGAAGCGTCCAGGCGCAGGGTCACCTTTGTGGACAGATCCACCCCTTCCCGCAGCAGAGTGGAATAGAGGGCTTCCACAAAGCCTTCCTGCAACTGGTGCACGTTATTTGCCAGAGTTTCCACCACGCTGGCGCCCGGGGTGGAAATCTGCTCAAGGGCGGCCTGGAGTTGCGGCGCCACAGACGAAAAACTGGCGGAGTCGGTGATGCGGGAGAGAGAAGAAGCGCCTTGCTGTCCCGCCGGGACGTTTTTTTCCGCGTCGTCGACGAATTCCAAAGGAGTGGAGACCGGAACCGGAGGGCCTTGAATGCTGCCGATGCTCACAAAGAACTCCTTGGGTGCAAAATTTTCCCTGTTTTCATATGTTCGGATAGTAGCAATTTCGATGCCAGCCCAAAAGTGTCCGGCACATAAAAAATAGCTTGCCAAGAGCACGTCTCTTGGGTAAACAAAGCATCCATCACAGCGTGCTATGTGGTGCGCGACATATGGCAAGGTAGCTCAGTTGGTTAGAGCATGCGGTTCATACCCGCAGTGTCGGGGGTTCAACTCCCTCCCTTGCTACCATTTTTCAGTCCTGAGAAGGGCAGCAAGACCCCGGAAGACTACAGAGAGTAGGATTTTGGGGTTTCTTGTTGTCCAGCGGAATCCGATGTAAATCTATAGAAATTGCTAATTTTGGGACACATTTTTAACTTTTTGGGTCCCATCGGCATAAAGTTGGGTTCCATGCCAAACTTGTAAGGAGTACAGCATGGCAAAAGATTCCCGTTCCCTTGAAATGCAGCTTCGTAGCGCCAAACCCGGTGAAGACGGCAAGCCTTCAATCATCTTTATTGGTGACGGCCTCCAACTCTGGACCTCGAAAAACCGGGCAGGAAAGGTCACAAAAACCTGGATCCTCCGTTACTATGATGTTCAAGGAAAAAGGACCAAGGCCCGAATAGGTAAATACCCTGAATTATCGCTGAAGCAAGCCCAGGCACAGGCCGAAAACTTGAAAGCGCAAGCCAAGGAAGGGAAAAATATCTCCAAGGAAAAGGCCAAGGCCCGCCGCATCAAGGTTGAAGGCATCCAGATCACGGCCACCGCCAACGAAAACACGTTTATCCGTGTTGCTGAAATGTGGCTCGATAAGAAGGGCCTATCTTGGGTCCCTGGACATTTGAAACGCCAACGGGAACGACTGCAAGGTCACCTTTACCCGGCTTTGGGAAGCAAGGCGGTAAACGCGCTCTCCATGTCGGATGTAGATGCCGCTCTCCTTCCCCTGGTGAAAGACGGAAAGAGCGAAACCGCCAAGCGGGCTTGCGACCTCATCAGGAATGTTCTGGAACATGCCGACCTGATGGAAATGCTTGATAATTCCGGTATCATCAACAAAATTGCCAAGTACCGGCGCTCCATACCCACTTCACCGGCGAAGCGGCACTTCTATCAGGAAATGACGGAAGAACAGGCCGGGAAACTGCTTTTCGCGCTTGAAGAATCAAAAATGCGCTGGACGAAATCCACAAGCGTTGCCGTGCGCCTTGCTCCCTACGTTTTTCTTCGCGCAACCGAGCTTTGTGGAGCGGAATGGGCGGAAATAGACCTTGAGCGGGCCGAATGGCTGATTCCGGCTGACCGAATGAAATCACGCCGTGACCATCTTGTGCCGCTCTCCCGACAGGCGCTGTCACTTCTGGAAGAAATCCGGCCTCTGTCCGTTGGCGGCAAATACGTCTTTCCTTCGCAAAGCAAGCCCAATGAGCACATCACGACAAACGCCCTCATTCCAGGTGTTGCGCCGTTTGGGGTATAAAAGCACACGCGAAGAAGGTGAATCCTTTGTTACCCATGCCTTCCGTGGGCTGGCATCCACAACGCTTTATCAAAAGCTTCAATATCCCGGCGATTACATTGAACACCAATTGGCACACGTCGAGCCGAACAAGGTCAAGCTGGCCTATAACCAGATCAATGCCCGCTCGTACTTGGAAGAACGCCGGAAGATGATGCAAGCCTACGCGGATTATCTGGACGAATTACGCAACTCGCCCAAAGTGCGGCAGTAGGAGGAAAGTCGTGTTGGATAAACAAACCCGTCCTCTGGAAATCGCCGGTACGGTACTTCATCCTGATACAATTCGTAGCGTTCGCAACAGGGGGTTCAGCAATTCTGCTTACCTCATTTTGGATAGATGGGCACTGAATACCCCTGATGCACTGCAACGCCTTGAGCAGTCAGGAACGTTCGCGCTCATGCGGAGACTGTCGGAACAATATGAAGCCGAGGCCGAAACATTAAACAGCGATTCCGCTTGGATTGCCAGCCGACAAGGAATGTCAGATTTTGAGATTTTGCTGGACGCCGGAATAGATATGGGATTGCGAGCTTAATTCGACCAGCCTTGGTACTTAGCACAACATGAGGGGCGGCGCGGGCCTTGCAAGTGACACCGGAATGGAGAAGTGTCGCGCTGCAAGGGCCGTGACGCCCCGGTTCTTTGTTCCTTCCTTTTGCTGTCTTGACTTTTTCTGCTTTTCACGCATAAGCTTACCTCACTACTTTCTCGGCAGCGTCCACACCGCTGGTACAAAAAGGGTGTGCTCTGCCCGGCGTATTTGCTGGGTTTCTTTTTGGGTAACCCCAAACAGCATCTATTGCCGGGTCGATAGCTCCTAATAAAATACCTTTCGGGGGAATAAGAGCAGCGTTCCGAGAACGTAGTTGAGTCCCGGCATTTCTCATTTCCAAATGCCGTACTACTAAATCTCGGAGTTTCTTATGCTTGATTCTACCCCTTCCCTCCCTCCATGCGGCCCAGGAAACCCTACAGACGGCGACCAATACAGGGAGTATTACATCCCGGCAAACATCGTCGAAGAGGAGCAAGAACTTTTAGACGCATGCAAAACGGACAAGCTCGCCCACGCCCTGCGAGAAATCTACAATGAATTTTACCTGATGATAGAGTTGATGCGGGGCTACGCGGAAAGAAAGGACGACGAAGATTTTACCTATTACCTGCTGGCTCAAAAACTACAGGAGCCGTTGGACAGGTTGAGCAAGGCATGCTCAATAACCGTCGATTGGGTATTGGTCATGCGGAGAAGCATAGGTGTGGATTTCAAACGCTGAATTCTTTGATGACTAGAGTCTTCTTTTGCGGCCCCCCTGGTGAGGGGGCCTAATCATTTTTAAGAGACTTCTGGAAATTCTGTTACTATTTGGAGATGGTAAAAAATTACAGGAAGGGTGGACTACGGAAATGTCGATTATAAGAAAAGCCGCTCAGTATGTATTAGGTTTTTCTTTGGCCGTGCTGATATTTTCCTTCGTAACTTGGGGCGATTTTTCCTGGGTAACGCTCACCGGCCCGATAACCTTGGAGCCAGACCTGGGGGATAGGGAGGCTGCGGGCTATATCGCGTCTCCCGCGCTGCAAGCGGTCATAGCCCGACTTTTCTTTCTGCTGGTCTGCTTCTTTTTCTGCATGATGCCCAACCTTGCCGGGGGACTGCGACAGCATGCCCGCTATCTGATGGGCCTTGCGGCTGCCGTGTATCTACTTTTTTCGTACCTTCTGGGTACGCTCACTTTTTTTGCATCGAACGCGCCTGGAACTTCAACGCTCAGAATAGCGGTGCTTGTCGTCTTTTTCATCCTGCTGGTTATCGGCTACGGCACCTCGCGCCAAAAATTTAAATCCCCCGGCATCCTGTTGAAGCCGAGCTTTCTGGTTCCGCTGGTAAGTCTCGTCATTGGCGTAAGCGTCATTATCTCCGTGATTCTCCAAGGCCACTCGTGGCTGTCCAATGAAAACATTCATTTCGTGCTGCTGCGCATAAGCATTTTGCTGACCGCGCTGACGGGTGCCTCGGCATTTCATTCATGGAAACACAAGCGTTAAATTAGGCATTTACGCCTTCTCTCAAGCTTTCTTTGCTCGAAATATTCCTCTCAATAATTTCTTAACATTTCTTGCGTACATCAGAACCTATGCCGACTTGTTTTCTTTTGGGTGAAGGCAGGGTTCCCGGCGTCGTTGTTTCTTTTTTTCCTCATTTACTGGAGGTTTTTATGAAAAAGCACCTTTCCATTCTGGCTTCAGCAGCTCTTCTTGCCTCACTTGCCCTTACTCCGGCTATCGCCATGGATTCCGGCAAAGACGCAGGCATGCAAAAAAGCGGTGAAACGCAGTCAGGCGAGATGAAAAAGGATGAGATGAAGCCCGGTGAGATGAACAAAGGAGACATGAAGGATGGCGGCATGAACTCCAGCGGCGACATGGGCAAAGACGATATGAAAAAAGGCGGTGACATGAAGAAAGATGGCGGCATGGGCAAAATGTAGTCATCCAATGTCAAGAGGCACAGCGGCGGGCTCTCCTTTGCCTCTTGACCCGCAACAGCGGACGGCGGCCTTCCATCGCCGGTCGGGGGCGCGATTTTCTCCATTGTGCCCTCGGCATCCTCCGCTTACTATGCTTTATCTCCAGCAACCTATCGCCGAGTTCTGTATGTATAAAATTCTTATTGTTGAAGATGAGGTCAAGATTGCGGAAACCGTCAAGGAATACCTCGAACGCGACGGTCACAACGTGCGGCATGTCACAACTGTTGCCGACGCGTTGAGCGTGGTCAACGCGGAAACCGACTTAATCATTCTGGACCTCATGCTTCCTGACGGCCAGGGGGAAGAGGTCTGCAAGCGTGTGGTCGGCCTCTACAACACTCCCGTAATCATGTTGACCTCGAAGCGGAGCGAGCAGTCCAGGATTAACGGTTTCGCCCACGGAGCCGACGACTACCTGACCAAACCCTTCAGTCCCAGAGAGCTGGCGATGCGGGTCAAGTCAGTGCTCAAACGCGCTCGCCCGCGTGACATCACCATCATTTTGGAAGGCGATATCGTCCTCTATCTGGATCGGCGGGCGGTGACGAAGCACGGGGAAGAGGTAAAGCTTACTCCCAATGAATACGCCATACTGCTCTGTTTGGTGAACAACCCGAAGTCTGTGGCCAGTCGCGACAAGCTGGTGGAATACATCAACGCACCTGATACCCTTGATAGAACGGTTGACGTGCACATCCGGCATCTCAGACAGAAACTTGAAGACGACCCCAAGAATCCGCAGATAATTAAAACCGTACACGGGCACGGCTATGCGCTGGGAGTGAAGCGTCATGCGTAGGAAATGGCCTTTCACGCGCTTGTTTACAGTATCCTTTACCGTAATAACCGCTCTCACAGTGACCGTGTTCATTTTTTTCGGTCTGCGCATCATAGACAGCTTTTTCTCGTACTATGTAGACAAGGTGCATGAAGAAACGCAGCACATGCTGGTCATGCAGGCCGCCTCTCATTATAAAATGTTCGGTTCCTGGCAGGGGTATGATGGAGCTGAAACCGGAGCCGTCGCCAAATTATCCGGGGATTATTTCACCATAGCCGACAACCAGGGCCATACCATTTATACCGGCGAGAAGGATGTGGAGCGCTGCTGCGCCAATCCCAATCATGTGTACGCCCAAGTGCAGTATCCTATTCTGGTGGATGGCAAAAAGGTCGGCCAACTGACCGCGGGGTATTTTACCAACCATATTACGTCGCCGGAAGCGGACGCTTTTCGCGGCAGCGGCGTATCTCTCGTCATATTGGCGATACTTTGCATAAGTCTGAGCGGCGCATTGGTTTCCATCCTGTTTTTTTACCGGCTCTCAAAGCCTATCCGTGAAATCGCGGCCACGGCCAAGGAAATATCAAAGGGCCATCTGCAAAGCAGAGTCGCCATACAGAGCAACGTCGCGGAAATGCATGAGATAGCGGATTCCATCAATACGCTCGGAGCTTCGCTGCTGAATCAGGAAAAGTTTCGCCAACAGCTCATAGTCGAGCTTTCCCACGAGTTGCGCACGCCCCTTCAGATATTGCTCAACCAGATCGAGGCCATGCTAGACGGAATTTACCAGCCGGATAAGGCCCGACTGGAATCCATGCACGCGGAGATAGCCCGTACCAGCGAACTCTTGAATGAGCTTGAAGACCGCCTTATTTACGAGAACGATTCTTTTGAATTGAATATAGCGCCCACGGATATTTCAGAAATAGCCTCGAAAGTGGCTCTGGGGTATGAAGGCGGCTTCGCTCAAAAAGGGCTGGAACTCGTTACTGAATTTGAACCGGATATCGTGATTCCCGCTGATTCAATCCGCTTCGCCCAGGTGCTTATCAATCTCCTGTCCAACGCATTGAAATACACGCATGCAGGGCGCGTATTCCTTTCTCTAACACGTAACGGCGATTCGACCGAACTGGTAATAGCCGACACCGGCGAGGGCATCGCGCCCGAAGTGGTGGAAAACATCAACACGCGTTCCGTGCAAGCGTTCAAGGCTGTAAACAGCAAAGGCGTGGGCCTGTATATCGCCAAACTTATCATCGACAAGCACGGCTGGAAGCTGAGCATTGACAGCGACCCATCCGTAGGGACGCGCATAATCGTCCGTATGTAAAATTAAAAGAGTCCGTAAGGCTTTTGAGCGAAAATATATGGAAATCATCACAATGGGTTTTATTCTGAGCGTTTTTGGGGCGGGGTTGCTGTCCTTTTTCTCTCCCTGCGTCCTGCCTCTTCTTCCGGTCTATCTCGGCTATCTCTCCGACAGCGTCCCGGCCGACAACCCTGTTCCGGCGGCTCCGTCAGGGCGGGCCAGCTTCACAAAAGCACTGGCCTTCACATCCGGGCTGTCCGTTTCGTTTTTCCTTCTTGGCTTCGGTGCAGGGGCTGTCGGTCATTTCATCAACAGCCACGCGTTCTTTCTGGCGTGCGGGGGTGTTGTCGTGCTTTTCGGCATTCATCAGACCGGGCTTGTTTCCATCCCCTTTTTGGACAGGGACAAGAGGCTGGCCGTCCGGTTCGACCCGCGAAAAGGTCTTGGCGGAGCGTTTCTCCTCGGATTCCTTTTTTCCTTTGGTTGGACGCCCTGCGTCGGCCCGGTACTCGGCGCCGTGCTAGGAATATCCTCACAGCAGGGCAATGCGCTGACAGGAGGCTGGCTGCTTCTCATCTATTCTTTGGGCCTCAGTCTGCCCTTTTTTCTTCTGGCTTTGGGTTCACAGCACCTTTTAGGGAAAATGAAGAATCTGTATCCTCATTTTGGAAAAATCCGGCTTGCGGGTGGTATCCTGATCATGCTCATAGGCTTCTGGATGCTCTACAACCAGATAAGCATCATGCACGCTGAAAAAACGGCTCAGGAGGCAGCAGCCTCTTCTTCCTCAATCAGCGCCCAGGCTTATGAGCGGCCCCTTCCGGGATTGGCCAGAGAACCGATAAGCCTTGCCCAACTCCAGGGTAAAACGGTGTATGTCAAATTCTGGACCACATGGTGCCCTCTATGTCTGGCCGGTCTTGAGGACTTCGCGGCTTTGGCCGAGGAGTTGTCCAAGTCTCCCGATGTTGCCGTGATATCGATAGTCACTCCCGGGCTTAACGGGGAGGCTTCCAAAAGTGATTTCATTACCTGGGCCAAAGCGCAGAATCTGACTTTCCCGATTTACTTTGACGAATCAGGCGCGGTGAGCAGGGAGTTCGGCATCCGTGCTTATCCCACGGCGGTCTACCTGGACAAGCGCGGCGCGGTAGTGAAGAAGGCAGTGGGTGATGAACCAAACGCCGGGATTCTGCATACTCTAAGTTCCTTGAATAAGTGAGACAGTCATGAAGAAATCAACGATATTGTTTTTATTGTTCGCCGCTCTGTTGACGGCAACACTGGCAATGGCGGCGGGGCTTTCTCCTTCCCCAAAAAATGGAGGCAACAGTGCGGCAGTGATGGAAAAGAAGCCGACCGTTGCCGCATCCGGCCTGCGGGATATGTATTTCGCGGGAGGGTGCTTCTGGGGTGTGGAAGAGTATTTTTCCAGGATTCCCGGAGTAAGCGACGTCACGGTGGGGTATGCCAACGGCGAGAAGGAAAATCCCACGTATCAGGAAGTTTGTTCAGGGAGAACGGGCTATGCGGAAACCGTGCATGTGCGCTATGACCCTAAAACTGTCGGCCTTCAAACCCTCACCGAACAGTTTTTCAAGATAATCAACCCTATCAGCGTTAACCGGCAGGGCAATGATGTGGGGAGCCAGTACCGCACGGGCCTATACTTCGTGAACGATGAAGACGAAAAGGTTCTCGCTTCGGTCTTGGCCGAGGTCCAGAAAAAGTACGGCAAACCGCTGGCCGTCGAACTGATGCCGCTGAAAAATTATTATCTGGCCGAAGAATATCATCAGGATTACTTGAAGAAGAATCCAGGTGGATACTGCCATATAAGTTTCGACAGCCTCAAAGACCTTCCGCAGAAGAAAACAGGGGTTGTGGACCCAAACAAATACTCCAAGCCTTCCGATGAAGAGTTGAAAAAGCTGCTCACGCCGGAAGAGTATAACGTCACGCAGAATGCGGGAACAGAGCGGGCTTTTTCCGGGAAGTTATGGGACCATAAAGAGTCTGGAATTTATGTTGACGTCGTGACGGGCGAACCGCTGTTTTCTTCCGCCGATAAATTTGAGTCCGGTTGCGGCTGGCCGAGCTTTACGAAGCCCATTGATCCGGCGGTAATAACCGAGCATGAGGACACCAGCTATGGAATGAAGCGGGTTGAGGTAAGAAGCCGTGTGGGCAACTCCCACCTGGGCCATGTCTTCAATGACGGACCGAAGGACAGGGGTGGGCTGCGCTACTGCATCAACAGTGTCGCCATCCGGTTTGTTCCGTATGAGAAAATGGACGAGCGGGGCTACGGGAAACTCAGAGCTTTTGTTCGATGATGCTGTTTGCCACGGTAGTGTCACTTTGGGCATGGCAAAACGGTGGCGTTTTCCGGTGACAAAAAATGTCTTGGCTCAATAGGTGCGAGTCATAATGAAGCAAAAGCTGCTCCCTGTTCAGTGAACAGGGAGCAGCTTTTGCTAATAGATGCCTACTCCTACAAGTCTTCTGAATCCGGCAGAATTGAGAATGTTTTCCTATCCTCCATCTTTGGTGGATGTTGCGCGGTGGCGTTTCCGCGTTTATCGTCGGCGGGGGTGTGTCTTTCTTCTTGTCCTTACCACGTCTGAATTCGTTAGAGCATTTTAAAATTGAAAATACCTACAACTTTCAAACCAGCCTTTTGCATTCTCAGAAGTGATCCGGGCAAAGGCTGCCCGGATTGCTTCGAAAAGGGAATCTGAATCTTCTGCGGCCATCTCTCGTAACACCCCTTTGACTTTACTCCACATCTTTTCAATTGGGTTCAGGTCGGGGCTATAGGCCGGTAAGAAACGCAATTGAATCCCATGCGCTTCAAAGTAGTCGACGGTATCTTTGTCTTTGTGGGAAGATAAATTATCCAATATAACAATATCACCCACGCAAAGAGCAGGAAAAAGAACTTTTTTCATATAGCTGCGAAACGTTGTTTTATCTATCGCTCCGTCAAAAACAATACATTCTGTTGAGCCGTCTAAGCGCAATGACGATATCATAGTGCTTGTTTCCCAAGAACCTGGTGCCGAATCATGGCAACGCTCATCACGCTTCGAGCGCCCGTACAGTTTGCACATGTTCGTTTTTGCCGATGACTCGTCTATAAAAACAAGCTTTGTAATATCAACGAGTTCCTGCCAGATCGCCCACTCTACGCGTGCTTTTTTAATGTCCTCACGGCCCTGTTCGCTGGCCCGGAGAGTTTTTTTAAAAAGAAACCAAGACGCTGCAAGGTATTATGCACGGTTGGGAGAGTGCAATCCTTGCCCATCAACTCTCGCAGTTGTTCAAGAGTGAGGTCTGGCCTTTCCGAGACAAGTAACACCAGCCTCCGCTTGTCTTCTTCAGAAAAAGATTGCCTTCTGTGGCCTTTGGGCAACGGTGCGTTGCGAGATTCCGTACGCTCGATCCGTACCCAGTTGCTGATCGTTTTTCGAGTTACTCCAAAAATATCTGCAAGATGTGATTGAGTATATCGTCCTGTTTGGTACGCTTCCAATGCACGCTGACGAAGTTCTGGTGTGATTTTTCTCATGTGCACATTCTAGACTATATTTAGAGAAAATTCAATTTTAAAATGCTCTAAAAATGGGATGATTACCGGACCAGTTTGCGGTCAGAGCTGACCGCATATCCAGTCGCTCGCTCCAGCGCCTGGATATTGGGTTGGCTCTAGACCATCAGGTCTTTGTTCTTTGACACCAAAAGCTTGAGGCCAGCAAGGAGCTGAGGCAGCGCTTGGTTGTAGCGCCATTCGCACTCCTTGAGGTGGAGTTCGAAAGGCTCTAGACCATCAGGATAAACTTGGGGATCAACTGTCTCTTCCGTACCCAGGAAGCCCGTTACGGGCCGCAAGTAACAGAACATGCAGATGCCAGATCAACTATGCGCCCGCCAGGGCGCTGCTGGTGACAGAGCCTTACAGGCGCATATGAAATACCCCCGGCTTTGCCGGGGGATATTTATTCCTGAAAAAACGGACACGAGACACCGACTCCCACAGGGCGGGGAGGCCGTCAGCGTTTCGTCAGGCCGTATTTTTTGAGCTTGTACTGTAAAGTGCGGCGGCTCATGCCCAGGGCCTGGGCCGTGTGTTCGCGGTGCCCCTGGTGGGTTTCCAAGGCCTGGATCAGGGCCTGGCGTTCCGCTTCTTCCAGCAGGTGTCCGACGGAGCCGGATTCTGACAGGAACGGGGTGGCCTTGGGAAGGGCGGGCGGCTGGCCGGGGGCTTCCGTCGCCGCCGCGGCAGGGGCGGACGGAATCTGGGGGGATACGATGTTTTCCGTAGCCGCATGCCGCGCCGCGCCGCCTTTGGAAGCGTTAAGGTGCGGTGGCAGCGCGCCCGCGTCCAGCACGTCGGAGCGGCCCAGAATCACGGCCCGCTCCAGCACGTTTTCCACCTCGCGCCCGTTGCCGGGCCAGGCATAGCGCGCAAGCGCGGCGAGAAAATCCGGGCTTACGCCGCGTATCTCCTTGCGGTTGCGGCGGCTGACGCGCTCCAGCAGCGTTGCGACCAGCGCGGGCAGGTCTTCCGGCCTTTCGCGCAGGGGCGGGGCCACCACTTCCAGCACGTTGAGCCGGAAAAAAAGGTCTTCCCGGAAACGGCCCTGGCTGACGGCCTCCCGCAGGCTTTTGTTGGTGGCGGCCAGAATGCGCACATCCACCGGCACCGGCCGGATGCTGCCCAACGGTTCCACAACGCGTTCCTGCAGGGCGCGCAGGAGCTTGGCCTGCAAATCCAGGGGCAGCTCGCCCACTTCGTCCAGGAACAGGGTGCCGCCGTCGGCCAGTTGGAAGCGCCCTGGCTTGTCCTTGGCCGCGCCCGTGAACGCGCCCTTGTGGTAGCCGAATAACTCGCTTTCCAGGAGGTGCCCGGGCAGGGCGGCGCAGTTGACCTTGACCAGCGGGTGCGCGGCGCGCGGCGAGCAGGCGTGCAGCGCGTCCGCGATCAGCTCCTTGCCTGTGCCGGATTCGCCCAGAATCAGCACGGTGCCCTCGCTGGGGCCCGCCTGGCGGATAAAGTCCCGCAGGGCCCGCATGGCCGGGCTGCCGCCCTTGAGCGGCGCGAGAGGGTCCACGCCTTCCACGCGTGTGCGCAGCTCCTTGTTTTCCCGCAGCAGGGCGGACTGCTCCAGGGCTTTTTCCGCCACGGTCACCAGCTCGTCATTGTCCGCGGGCTTGGTCAGGTAGTCGAAAGCCCCGCGTTTCATGGCTTCCACGGCTGAGCCCACCGTACCGTAGGCCGTGAGCATAACCACCGGGATTTGCGGATATTTTTTGCGAAGGGCGTCCAGCAGTTCGTGCCCGGTCATGCCCGGTAGGCGCACGTCCAGCAGAATGACACGCACGTCCTTCGCCGCGCCGCCTTTCAGCAGCGCCAGCGCCTTTTCAGCGGAAGGCGCTTCCCAAACGGCCCAGCCCGCGTCTTCCAGCACGGCGCGCACCATCAGGCGCTGCGCCGCTTCATCATCTATGACCAGCATGTGTTTGCGTTTCATGCGGCACCTTGCGGGGGAGAGGGCGTTTCCCCGCTTTCCCCGGGAAAGAGCAGGCGCACTTCACAGCCCCTGCCGGGCGAGGATTCTATGCGGGCCTCGCCCCCGTGTTCGCGCATGGTTTTGTGCACCAGCGCCAGCCCCAGGCCCGTGCCCTTGCCCTTGGTGGTGAAAAACGGCTCGAAGGCCTGGACGATATCTTCCCCGCACATGCCCGGTCCGTTGTCGGCAACAGCAACCAGGACGCCGTCCCCTTCCGGAGCGGAGCGCAGCGTGATGCGCGGGGGACCGGAGCCGTCCGCTCCGGCGCCCAGGGCGTCCACCGCATTGAGCAGCAGGTTGAGCAGAGCGGACTTGAGCGTGTCGCGGTCCGCGCGCACCAGGGAAACCCCGAACTCGCGGTTGAAAACCAGCCCTTTGTCACGAAGGTCAAAGCGTAGCAATTCTTCCAGCTCGTCGGCCAGGGAATTCAAGTCCACGGGCGCGACGTGCAGTATGCGCGGCCGGGCCAGATACAGCAGGTCCGTGATGACGCGGTTCAGCCGGTCCGCCTCGCGCACCATGGTTGTGGCGTAGGTTTCCTCCGGCTCCTTGCCGCTCAGCTTTTTGGCGAAGTACTGGGCAAAGCCGCGCAGCGCGCTCAAGGGATTGCGGATTTCATGGGCCACCCCCGCCGCCAGCGTGCCCAGGGCGGCGAGTTTTTCCGCTTCCGCCAGGCTTTTTTCCAGGGAACGGATGCGGGTTCTGTCGCGCACGATAACCATGACGGAAGGGCCGCCTTCCGATTGAAAGGGCAGGTGAAAGACTTCCAGGGCCAGGCCTTCCAGGGAATGCTGCCTCCAGGCCAGGGATGGAGTGTCCAGAGGCAGATGCAACGCGGCCAGGCTGGTGCCCACAAGCCCGCCCTGTTCCGGGGCGAAAATAGCCAGCGCCGCGGGGTTGGCGGCACGGATGACGCCTTCCTGGTCGGTTATCAGCAGGCCTTCGGGCAGGGCGTCCAGCAGCCGGGCCTGGAAACGCTCCAGAAACAGGGCCTTGCCCGCCAGGGCGCGGCGCGAAAGAAAGCGCACGGCCAGAACCCAGAGCAGCAGCATGGCCGCCAGAATATAGGCTGCCTGAAAGTACGCCGCGTTGCGGAAGCTGGCGTACACGGCCTCGTGTTTTTCCATGTCCAGGGCCACGACCAGGAACGGCGCCTTTTCCGGAGGCAGGGACTGCATGTCCCGGCCGTGCTGCATGCCGCCGCCGTGCCCGTGCGGGCCGCCTCCGGGAGGGGGAGCGGGTTCCGGCCCGGGCCCGTCCGGAGGGCGGCGGCCAAAGCGGGGCCAGAGCAGGCGCTTGGCAGCCACGTAGGCCTTGGTGCCGCCAATGGTCATGGGACCCTGCCAGCGTCCGGCGACCTGGAGTTCGGCCAGTGCCTCTGGGGGTAGCGAGAATTCGGCGCTGATGCGTGGCGGCCGGGCGCGCAGGTTTTCGCCCTGCGGGTCCAGAATGCCCACAAAGAGCAGGTCCTCGTTTTGCTCCAGGGTCATGAAAAATTCCCTGGTGTCCTGGCGGACGCGGTCCATCTGGCTGGAACCCCGGCGCATGGAACTGTCCACGGCCTGCAGCACGGATTTTGCGGTCAGGGCCATGTGCTGCATGGTGGCTTCCTGCTGTTGGCGCAGCATCTGCCACGTGGAGAGCATCAGCGCCACCCCCACGATAAGCAGCGTGAACACCGCCAGGTACACGGTGTGCCGCTCTTTTTTGCTGCCCGCTATGTCCATTCCGCCTCCATGGCATATCCGCAGCGCCAAAGCAAGTTGTTGAGCGGGACGGGTGGTGGCGCGACGCCCGGAGGAGGGGAAACCCTTTTAAAAACGGCGAGGGGCCGAACCCTCACTTTATACCGGAAAAACGGATGCTGGAATTCATCAGCAGATTGGGAGCGTCTTATGATGCCGAGCGCTGGTGTTTTGCAGATTCAAGGTACTATCTCTGCAAGAAAATAACGCGCTCATATTATCCGTTTGCGGAGAACGGACAGTCAATAGTCCGCCACGTGCGTTTTGACAGAGGCGGCAAGGTAATCGGCATTGTCTGCCGTCCCGCGGATGATGTGGAAGAGACGTCAGAATTGTTTTACGTGGCCGGAACGGCAGTCCCCTTATATACTGTCCCTGGCGATGCCGGAGTGCGGCGCACGGCTTTGGAACCCGGAACTGTTGCGCGGGTCGCTGATTTTTCCATGATGGATGACCCGAAGCACGCTTTGCTCTGGTGCAAGGTCCAGTCCTTGCGGAACCCCGAAGCAGAGGGGTGGTGGCCGTGATTTTGGACTATCCGTCACTTAATGCGGAAACCCTGCACTATGGATGGTCGGAGAAGGAACAGTACAAAATACTTGGCGTGAAAAAAACAGGCTTCGGCTTGGAGTTTCTTGTGAACAAAGAAGGCAGGCGCCAGGAGCTGCCTGGTATCCCACGCATGCGGCCATTTTTTTCGGACGCGCCATAGGCTGTTCCGCTCGTTATTCCCGATTGTTCTTCGATACGGCTTGCGTGTTGGCAAGCGCCTGTGACAAGGCCGCCGCCGCCTCCGGAAACTCATCATCCCGCAAAGTGCGGGGGTCCAGGCACAGCGCGTTCCGCTCCACACGGGCCAGAAGGGGGGGCTGCACGCGCAGCAGCGCCTGTTGCAGCGCGTTGGGGGCTGTTTCCGGCATGCCGAGACAGACCAGATGCGTGGGCAGGTCGCATTCCGGGAAAGCCCCGCCGCCGACGCGGGAATTACCTTTGCGGATGGTGATCTCCAGGGGCGAATGGCCGTCCGGAGAGGCAAGAGCGGCGCGCAGCGATTCCGCCAGCTCTTCCGCGCGGTGGCGCAGTTCCTCTTCACCCATGCACAGCATACGCAGGGTGGGAATGCGGCGCTTGGCCAACTCCGGGTCCAGGTACAGCCGCAGCGTGGCTTCCAGGGCGGCCAGGGTCAGCTTGTCGATGCGTAGGGCGCGGTTCAGCTGGTTCTTCTTGATGCGCGTAATGTACTCGGCCTTGCCCGCGATAATGCCCGCCTGCGGCCCGCCCAGCACTTTGTCGCCGCTGAAGGTAACCACGTCCACGCCGTCCGCGAGCACCTGCGCGGCGGTGGGTTCCCCGGCCAGGGAGGGCAGGCCGGCACCCCCCATGTCGAACAGGACGCCGCTGCCCAAGTCCTCCAGCAGGGGCAGGCCCTTTTCCCTTGCCAGGGCGGCCAGTTCCCTGCGCGAAACCTCTTTGGTAAAGCCGATGATCCGGTAATTGGATGTATGCACCTTCATCAGAGCGGCCGTGCGCTCGGAAACGGCGTCGCGATAGTCCGCGAAATGCGTGCGGTTGGTAGCTCCGATTTCACGCAGAACGCAGCCGCTTTTCTCCATCATGGACGGGATGCGGAAACTGCCGCCTATTTCCACCAGTTCCCCGCGGGAAATGACGACCTCGCGGCCTTTGCACAGCGTGTCCAGTACCAGAAATACGGCGGCGGCGTTGTTGTTGACCACCAGCGCGGCTTCCGCGCCCGTCAGGCGGCAGATGAGCGGCTCCACGTGGCTGTAGCGGCTGCCCCGTTCCCCGCTTTCCAGGTCGAATTCCAGGTTGGAGTAGGAAAGGGCCGCCTGGCGGACGGCGTCCGCCGCCTCGTCCGCCAAAAGGCTGCGGCCGAGGTTGGTGTGGATGACCACGCCCGTGGCGTTGAGCACGCGCTTGAAATGCGGGGCCCCGGCAGAGGCCACATGCCGGACGATGCGCGGCAGCAGGGCGGACAGGGAAAGCTCGGCCGCGTTGGTGAGTTGCCCCTGACGGACGGCGGCGCGGCAGGTATCAATAAATCCCTCGATATGCTCGCGCAGCAGGGGACGCGGCAGGTTGGCCGTGAGTAACGCGCATAGCGACGTCACTTCCGGGTCGTTGCTGGCGGAAGCGGGGTCCGCAAAAGCGTCCAGGATAACGGTCATGGAAGGCAGGGAACGCAACAGGACGGCTGGTACGGCTGTTTTGGGCATGGTCGGCTCCGGATCTGGCGTCACAAAGCCGGTCTGCCCGGACGCGCGGTTATGTCCGGGTCAGAATAGTTTTTTTACAAAATACTGCAAGCGCCGCTTGTCCACGTTGCCCGTGAGCGTCTGCGTCTCCTTGCTTTTGGCGTCAAAAAGCACGGTGGTGGGCACGGGCAGCCCGCCCCGCGCGCCGCACAACTCTTCGCTGGCCAGCACGGTGGGGAAAGGCAGGGCGTATTCCGCCAGGTAGCGCTCCAGCCGGGCTTTGTCGGTGTCCACGGAAATGCCCAGAATGGCCAGGTCGGATTCCGGGTACAGTTCGCGCACTTCGGCCAGTTTTTCCCGGTAGTTGCGGCAGGGCATGCACCAGGACGCCCAGTAGACCAGGACCAGCGGCCTGCCTTTGTACGTTTCGATGCGCGTGCGCAGCCCTTCGGCGGAAACCGTCTCCACTTCGTTTTTGTCTGCCGCGCCGGCGGGAAGCGCCAGCAGCAGACACACCAGCGCCGTTATGGCCAGACGGGCCGGGTTCCAGACGGAGGATATCGTCGTGACGCCGTTACGCATGCCCGTTTTCCGTTTCGTCCTTTACCAGGCCTTTCCGGCGCAGTTGCTCGTACCACAGCGGGTTGTGGTGGCGCACAAAGGAAGCGGGCACAAAGCCCGTGAACATGGAACGCAGGGCCGGGCCTTCCCCGGGCGCGAAGGCGGCCATGTAGATGTGCACCGGCAGGAAAATCGCCATCACGCCCGCGCTGCACAAGTGGATGAGCAGGCTCCACTGAATGAGCGTTTCCGTGCCCGGCCTGCCCAGGCAGTAGAGCATCAGAAAACCGGTGCCCGCCAGGGCCAGGCTGGCCAGCACGGCCAGCACGGCCACCAGTTTCTGCCCGGCGTTGTAAAAGCCCTGGGGCGGCAGTTCCGGGTCCAGGCCCAGGCGGCGCATGCCTTTTGCGCCCAGAATGAGCCACAGGCCTTTTTTGACGGTCCAGGTCGCGTCGGACGCTATGTTCAGGTCCGTGATCTCTTTCAGGAACGGCCAGGCTTCCCCGCGCATCCTGAACAGCAGGTACACGGCGTACACCGCGACCCAGGCCACGCCCACCGTGATATGGGAGTTCAGCAGCCCCGCGGCGCCAAAGACGCCGTTCCAGGCGCGCACCCACCAGTCGCCTATCGGCTGCATGGCTGGATTGGAGAGCAGCGCGAAGCCGGAAAGGAGCAGAAAGATCCAGCAGGCCGCGTTGAACCAGTGCATGGCTATGGCAAAGACGGAGTGGCGGCGGATCATGACTGGCCTCCTTGCCGGGGCTGGTTCGTGTCATTATGCGTGGGGGCGTCGTCCGAGGGCGCGACAAGCTGCTTGAGGAACACGCCCACCACTCCGAACAGCGCCAGGCCCCCCAGCCAGCGTATGGCCGTGGATACGGGAGCCATGGCGGCCAGCGGGCCGGGCGTCTCCCCTTGCCCGGCCACGGCCGGGAAGGTTTGGGGGTTGGTGTAGGTCAGGTAGGTCAGGGTGGGCATGGTGTCCACGCCTTTGGGCGTAACCTGGATCTGCTTACCTGTGGCCAGAACTTTCGCCACCGGATCCTCGGGGTTGGAAGCGTCGCCAAAGGTGCGGCAGTGGGTGGGGCAGGCCAGCACGCAGGCGGGCGGCTGGCCCGTGACCGGGCTTTCCCGGCAGTAGTCGCACTTGTCCGCCAGCCCGGTTCCGGGGTGCCGGAAACGCGCGCCGTAGGGGCAGGCCGCCACGCACCCGCCGCAGCCCACGCAGCGGCCGCGGTCAATGGCCACGCTGCCGTCCGCCATTTTGTAGGTGGCGCTGGTGGGGCAGGCCTGAATGCACACTGGGTTGTCGCAGTGCATGCACGCGCCGGGCTGGTAGGCCAGGCCGCCGGGAACGCCCTGGTCCCCGGTTTCCAGCACCCAGTTGCGGTTTTTGCCGTAGGGCACCAGGTTGCGCTGCTGGCAGGCCACCACGCAGGCCTTGCAGTTCATGCACAGGGTGGAATCTATGGCCATTACGTACCGTGCCATGCGCGCCTACACTTTTTTCAGCGTGCAGCCCACGCCGTTGGTCTGGGAGGAAATGCGGTCCCAGTAGTTGGGAACGATGGTGTTGATGTGCTCGCTGCGGTTTTCCGGGTGCGGGCTGGAAGCGCTGAGGTGCGAAGGCGTGAAAATGATGCCCGGGATAATGGAATCCAGAATCTCCACCCGCGCGTTCACGCTGCCCGTGGCGGTTTCTATCAGCACCTTGTCGCCCTGCTTCAGCCCGAATTGTTTGGCTGTGTCCGGGTGGATGTTCACGTAACGGCCCGAGGAAAACTGGGCCAGGGCCTTGGAAAAGTTGGTCAGGGTCTGCTGCCAGTGAGTGAGCACCTTGCCCTGCATGAACACCAGGGGGTATTTTTCGTCCTTGTCCTCGCCGAAGGGGCTGCCCTTGGGCGAGTTCCAGGTGATGCGGCCGAACACGCGGTCCTTGACCGGCATGGTGCCGTCCGGGGTCAGGAGCTTGCCTTCCCGGAAAGAGCTGCCCAGCTGTTCCTTGTCGCCTTCCGCATACAGGGGCCAGACGATGCCGCCTTCCGCCTTGCGCAGGCGTTCCAGGGTAATGCCCTTCCAGGAGGGGACCATGCTCACGAACTTGCGGTACAGGTCTTCCGGCTGGGCGAAATCCAGGTAGTGGCCGGGGGCCAGCTTTTTGCCGATATCGCGGTAGAACTGCCAGTCCGCCACGCAGGAACCGGGGGCGTTGACCGCCTTGTCCCGCCAGACCACCTGCTTTTCCGCGCCAAAGTGTGAGCCCTGGCTTTCCAGGCCGAAGGTGGCGGGCACGATCAGGTGCGCGATTTCCGCTTCCTCGGTCATGAAAAAGGCCCGGTGCACCACAAAGGGCACCTTCTGCAGGGCCGCGCGCACGCCCTTGGCGTCCGGGTAGCGCCGGTAGCTGGAATTGAGGAACAGGACATCCATATTGCCGCGCTGCATGGCGATGCGCAGGCGGCGGAAGTTCATTTTGGGCCGTTTGTCCGCGCCGAACAGCGCGGCTTCGAACACGTCCTCGCCGCCGGGCTTGCCGCCTTCCATGGTCAAGAGACCCTTGCCGGGACCGACCAGGTTATTGCGCAGGCCCTGCAGCAGCATAATGGCGCGCAGGCTCTGGATGCCGTTGGTGTAGCGGGAGAGCGAGCCGCCCAGCCAGACGATGGTCCGCTCGCTGCCGGCCAGGGTTTTGTAGAACTCCTCCTGGGTTTCCAGGGGTACGCCCGTTTCGGCGAGCACTTTTTCCGGCGTGTAGGCGGCCACATCCTCTTTCAGCAGGTCCAGGTCCGGGATGAGCTTGAGCGCGGCCTCGGCATCGTAGGCGTTGTGCTCGAAAATATAGCGCAGCGCGCCCATGGCCAGGCAGCCGTCCGTGCCGGGCAGGGGCTGGGCCTGCCAGGCCGCCCACTGGCTGGTGCGGGTTTTGCGCGGGTCGATGTACAGGATCTTGACCCCGGCCTGGCGGGCCTTGTCCAGCCAGCGCGAGTAGGGCGGGTACAGTTCGTTGAGGTTGGCGCCCCACAGCACCAAGGTCTGGCTGTTGCAAATTTCGTTGACCGTGGTGGTGGAGGTGTTGATGCCGGTCATCAGGCCCAGCATGTTGGAAGCGCTGCTGATGCACACTTCCCCGGCGGGCAGCATGTGCACGCTGCCCATGGCGTGCAGGGTCATGGAAGCGGCCAGCTCGCTTTCCCGGCAGTCCCACAGGGGGGCGGTCAGCGCGATGCGGTCCCCGGCTTTGTTGCCGTGCTTTTTGTGGCATTCCTTGACCTTGGCCACAATCATGTCGATGGCGTCGGCGTAAGAGATGCGCTTCCAACTGCCGTCCGGTTGCCTGGCTATGGGCTCGGTAATGCGGTAGGGGCTGCCCACCAGTTCCACCAGGGACATGCCCTTGGGGCACATGGAACCGGCGGTCCAGGGGTTGCCGCTTTCCCCGGCCAGGCTTTCCACTTTGCCGTCCACCACCTGGGCTTTGTAGGTACAGCGAACCTGACAGAAGGGGCAGTAGCTTTTAACCGCGCTGACAGCGCCTTTGCGGGCCGTGCCGCCGGTGCCCATGGCCCGGGCCGCGTTGCCGCCGGGCAGGGTGACAGCCGCGCCCCCGGCCACCAGGGCCGCGCTCAGTTTGAGAAAATTACGCCGGGAGTACCTGTCGGGCATGGAGACCTGCCTGAATGATGTGGTTGCGGAAAGAGCATGAAACCGCCCGCCGCCCGGCAGGCGACAGGTATGCACACGGACAAAGTCCGGTAGTCGGAAGGAACAAACCGGATTTCCCGCCACGCGGGGGTTGACGGGGCGCAAAGCCGCTTCGCCGCGGAACAAGGGGCGCCCGTTCCGCGGCGGGAGAAGCGCCTAGCAGGTGCAGTCGCTGGCAATGCCCTGAATGGTGGTGTTCTGCTGGAGCTTGTCCATTTGCTCCTTGGGCAGGTTCAGCTCTTTCAGGTCGTCGTAGTTCTGGAAGCTGCCCAGTTGGTCGCGCAGCTCAATGATTTTTTTCGCGGTGCCCATGGGCACGGCGCCGGTGGCGGCCAGGTCCTTGGCGGTGACGTTGTTCAGTTCAACGCGGTTTTCCACTTCCTTGCGCTGTTCGGCGGCAAAGGAGGCCGTGGGCAGCGCCAGGGTGAAGGTGGAAGCCACAGCCGCAACCAGCAGGGTAATGAGGAATTTTTTCATGGTGTTTCTCCGATGCAAGACAGCTTTTTTTACGACGCCAGGATGCCGTGTGGGTGCATCCTATACCGAAACTGTAAGCATAGTATAAGCCGCAACGGTTTTTTTGTAAAATTTTTGTAATAATCGGGCCGGACTCATAGTTGCTTTGCCGGGCAGGGGGGAGGCGACTCACGGCGGCCGGTTCCGGCCGCCTTTACTTTTCCCGACACTTTTTACACAATGTCCCGCGTGTGTTCAATACGGTTTTTGCTTCGCCGGACGACAGGGAGTTCGCGCCCATGACCACGGTTACCGCGTTTTCAACCGCCCCGGCTCCGGCCAGGGGGGAAGCCGCACCCTACCGGGTGCTGCTTATTGACGACGACCCGCAATATTGCAGTCTGCTGCAAGAGTACCTGGAACCGTACTCCTTTGAATTCACCGTGACGGGCAATGGCGCGGCGGGAATTGAAACGGCGCGTTCCGCCGTGTTCGACATCATCCTGCTGGACATGTTCTTACCCGATATCAATGGGATGGAAGTGCTGAAGGCCATTCGTCACACCAGCACCGTGTCCATTGTGGTGCTTTCGGCCCACAACGAGGAGACGGACAGGATAGTCGCGCTGGAAATCGGCGCGGACGACTACGTGCCCAAAGCCTTTTCCCCCAGGGAACTTCTGGCCCGCCTGCGCGCCGTTTTGCGGCGTAGCGCCGCGGCCGCTCCGGCGCAGGAAGAAAGCGCCCCGCTTGTCGTGGGCGACCTGTACCTGGACCAGCGGACCATGGAAGCGCTGCGCGGCGGCAAGTCCCTGAGCCTGACGCACATAGAGTTCCAGATGCTGTACCGCATGGCCTGCGACCCGGGCCGGGTCTTTTCCAGGGAACATTTGCTCTCGCTGGTGCGGGACCGCGATTTCTGCCCCTTTGACCGCTCCATCGACATGCACATCTCTTCGCTGCGCCGGAAGCTGTGCGACGATTCCCGCAGCCCCATGTACGTGAAGACCATTCGCGGGGTGGGCTACTGTTTTATCAAACCTTCCGGCTAGGGGCTGCCTTAAAAAGCGTCTTTTGCCCCCTGGACTGCGTCAGAAACCCTTTCCGGTCCGGGGCTGTACCTTAAGAGTACTATCCCTGGCCCGGAAAGGGTTTTTTTCCTTGCCAGTGAACAAAATCCGCCTTTTTAAAACAGCCCCGGTAAGGATGTTGATTGATGCGTGCGGGCTTGTACCAGAAAATTTTTTTGTGGCTGCTCCTGAACCTGGCCCTGCTGGGCCTTCTGGCGGCGGCCATGGTGGGCGGCCTGCTCGTCAAGGGCTCCAACGGCCTTTTGCCGACGTACCTGTTCTCCAGCAACGTGGAGAACGCCTTCCGGACCATCAGCGCCCACTGCCAGTATAAGCCCGTCAGCCAGTGGGCCGGCATTCTGAAACAATACGATCGCGGCGATACGCTGCTCTACGCCATCCATTCCCTGACCGGGGAATTCAGCCTGGCCGGGGCGCCCGCCGTGCCGGACGCCGTGGTGGCCACGGCCGCGCGCATGCCGCGCTTCCCCTTTACGCTGTGCCCGGACCCCACCATTGTGCTGCCCGGCTCCTCCGGCTATGCCGAGCCCGGTGACGCGTCCCAGCGCCTGCAGATAGATACGGAAGGCATGGCCGCGGGCATTCCGCCCAGCCCCAGGGTGCTCTTTATGCGCGCCGGGGAACCCGCGCGCTACTGGCTGGCCAGGGCGCTGTACGTTCCGGACAACGCCGGAACCCTGCACTACCTGCTGCTGGCGGCTTCTTCTGACTCCCTTTCCGGCAACGGCCTTTTTTTCGACGTGCACCTGGTGCTGGGCATTCTGGGCGGGGTGTTGGTGGTTTCCTGCCTGTGGTGGTGGCCCTTTGTGCGCCACATTTCCCGTCCGCTGCTGAAAATGGCCGCTGTTTCGGAACAGCTGACCAAGGAGGACAGCAGTATCTTTTCCGACGCCCGGCCCGACGCCAACATCTGCGGAGTGGACCCGGGCCGGAGGGACGAGATAGGCCGCCTCGCTCAGGCCATCAACGTCATGGCCCGGCATTTGTTCGGCACCTTGCAGCGCCAGCGCCGCTTCATCAGCCATATCGCGCACGAGCTCAATTCGCCCATCGCCCGCATCCAGCTGGGACTGGCGGTCATGGAGGACCGCATGGACGGCGACGCCAGAGAGCGGGTGCGCAAAATAGCGGCCGAAGTGGAGTACCTCTCCATCCTGACCGGCGATATCCTGAACTTTCTGCGCGCGGAATCCGAGCAGCAGGCTCTGCACTTTGAGAAAATCGAGCTTTGCTCTTTCATCATGGACCTTATCGAGACGGAAATTCCCGATGCGGACATTCACCTGGCCGTGCACCCGGAATTAAGCGTGAACAGCTACAAGGGCTACCTGGGCCGGGCCGTGGCCAACGTGTTGCGCAACGCCTACAAGTACGCCGGGGAAGAGGGGCCCATCGAGGTGGAAGTGACGGAAGAAGGGCCGGGCGTGCGCATTGAAGTGCGCGACAAGGGCCCCGGCGTGCCCGAAGGGGACCTGGCCCTGCTGGGTCGGCCGTTCTTCCGGAGCGGGTCCAAGTCGCCGGAATCCGGGGCCGGGCTCGGGCTTTCCATAGTCAAATACTGTGTGGAGGCCTGCAAAGGCACGGTGCAGTTCTTTAACCGCAAGCCCTCGGGCTTTGTGGTGACTCTGACTATTCCCAGAACGTTCAAAAGTTAGAGCATTTTCACATTGAAATTTCTCTTTACGAAAAAATGCTCTGGCCTTGTGAAGCCTTGCGTAACAAGGCCTGCGAGATTGACGTAGGCGGGGTTTCCCCGCCGTTAAGCGGCAATCTCAAAGCGAATATGGTAATCATCCCATTTTTAGTAGGTCTTCAAAGTAGCGCCTATGCCGCTTGCTTCAGCTTCATGGCTGGAGTGATCCCGCCGATGCCCATGTTTGGGCGCTCATTGTTATAACTCCAAAGCCACTTGGTGGCAAAAT
>JAVBTB010000030.1:0-14176 GCA_031556355.1 Desulfovibrio sp.
GGGGGCAGGACCGAAGAGTCCAGCCCGCCCTCACAAAAACTTGCCTTCCTTGTCTGGCTCAAAACTCCGCGCATTTTTACAAGCGCGCGGGATTGGGGGAGATGGGACTTTTTGAGTAATTTTTAATCCGCTTTCCTGGCACACCCTACGCCTCGGAAAGTGTTGAACGTGGAGGATTCCATGCGCGTAAAGAGAGGGATGGCAGCCCACAGGCGCCACAAAAAGTATCTGGATCTGGCAAAAGGCTATCGCGGCGGGCGCAGCAAACTGTACCGCACCGCGCGCGAGGCCGTGGAAAGAGCACTGGTCTATTCCTTCCGTGACCGCAAGGTGCGCAAGCGCGAGTTCCGCAAGCTCTGGATTCTGCGCATCAACGCGGGCGCGCGTGAGCATGGCCTGTCTTACAGCCGCTTTATGGATGGCCTGAAAAAGGCCGATATCGCCCTTGATCGCAAGGTGCTGGCCGATCTGGCCGTGCGCGCCAAGGCCGATTTCGCCCAGCTGGTGGAGATAGCCAAGTCCAAGCTCGCGTAGCGAACCACGCCCCCGGGAACCGCCGCCCTGCGGTCCTGGGGCATTTTCATGCAACATATTCCCGGCAGGGTATCCCTCATGAACCTTATCGCTGAACTGGAACGCCTGATCCCGGCCCTGGAAGAGGGCCTGGGTCAGGCGTCCTCGTTACCGGCGGTGGAAGAGCTTTCCATCGCCTTTCTCGGCCGCAAGGGGCAACTCGCCCAGCTTATGAGCCGTCTGCCCGAACTGGCCGCCGACGAGCGGCCCGCCTTCGGAAAGGCCGCCAACGCCGTCAAGGAACGCCTGATCGCCCTGGTAGAGGGGCGCAAGGCCGTTCTTGCCGGGGCGGATGAACAGGCGGAACTGGCCCGCTTCGATCCTTCCCTGCCCGGCCGCGCGCCCTGGCAGGGTTCCCTGCACCCCATCACCCTGGTGATGGAGGAAATCTGCGCGGTGTTCGAGCACCTGGGCTATGACATCATCTCCGGCCCCGAGGTGGAAACCGATTTTCACAACTTCGAGGCCCTGAACCTGCCCAAGGATCACCCCGCCCGCGACATGCAGGATACGCTGTATGTTTCCGACGGCATTGTGCTGCGCACGCACACCTCGCCCATGCAGGTGCGGGCCATGCTGGCGCGCAAACAGCCGCCCCTGGCCGTCATTGCCCCCGGCAAGGTCTACCGGCGCGACTCCGACCTGACCCATACCCCCATGTTCCATCAGATTGAGGGGCTGCTGGTGGATAAAAAGGTGACCCTCTCCCACCTGCGCGGTACGCTTACCGCCTTTGTGCGCCAGCTTTTCGGCAAGGACGTGCAGGTGCGCTTCCGCCCGAGCTTCTTCCCCTTCACGGAACCCAGCGTGGAAGTGGATATTTCCTGTATCCTCTGCAGCGGCAAGGGGCACGCCGACGGCCAGCCCTGCCGGGTGTGCAAGACCACGGGCTGGTTGGAAATCCTCGGTTCCGGCATGGTGGACCCGGCGGTCTTCGAGGCCGTGGGCTTCGACCCCGAGGCCTGCACCGGCTTCGCCTTCGGGCTCGGGGTGGAACGGGTGGCCATGCTCAAGTACGGCATAGGCGACTTGCGCATGTTCTTCGAGAACGACCTGCGCTTCCTGCGGCAGTTTGCCTGATTTACGCCGCCCGTCGCGCCCGTATTTTTTTGTGTCCGCCCTGCGGGCGGATGCGCCCTGAGTCAGACTTCCCGGCGGCACCCATCTTTCGGCGCCCGCCGCGCATACGCTTCCGGAGACCTCTATGCTGATCAGTCTTTCCTGGCTACGCGAATTCGTCCCCTATGAAGGTACCGCCGCCGCCCTTGGCGACAGGCTCACCATGGTGGGTCTTGAACTGGACGGCCTTTCCCGGCCCCATGCCGCCCTTGCTCCCCTTGTGGTGGGGCATGTGGTGGAATGCGGCAAACACCCGGAGGCGGACAAGCTCTCGGTCTGCCGCGTGGACGTGGGCGACGAGGTGCTGGACATCGTCTGCGGCGCGCCCAATGTGGCCGTCGGGCAGAAGGTGGCGGTTATCAAGGTGGGCGATACGCTGCCGAATGGCGTGACCATCAAGAAGGCCAAGCTGCGCGGCGCGCCTTCCCACGGCATGATCTGCTCCGAAGCCGAAATGGGCCTTTCCGACGATCACGACGGCATTCTGGTGCTGGACCCGTCCGCGCCGGTGGGGGCGCGCGTGGTGGACCTGCTCGGCCTTGATGACGAGGTGCTGGACATTTCCATCACCCCCAACCGGGGCGACTGCCTCTCGGTGCTCGGCATCGCGCGTGAAGTTGCCGCCGTGTACGGCCTGCCTCTGACCCTGCCTCCTCTGGAACTGGAAGAATCCGGCCCGGACGCGGGTGCCGAGGTGCGCCTGGAAGTGGCCGACCCGTCGCTGTGCTCCCTGTACCACGGGCGGATTATCGAAGGCGCGGTCACGCGCAAAAGCCCGAATCACATCCGCTACCGCTTGCAGTCCATCGGCGTGCGTGCCATCTCCAATCTGGTGGACGCCACCAACTACATTCTGATGGAACTCGGCCAGCCTCAGCACGCCTTTGACCTGGACACCGTCCGGGGTGGGGTGATCCGGGTGCGCGAGGCATCTATCGGGGAAAAGCTCGTCACCCTGGACGGGCAGGAGCGGCTGCTCATTCCCGCCGATATCGTCATCGGCGACGCCGAGCGGGGCATCGGCCTCGGCGGGGTGATGGGCGGGCTGAATTCCGAAATTACAGGCGCGAGCCGCCGGGTGTTCCTGGAATGCGCCGTGTTCAACCCCATCCGCATCCGCAAGACGGCCCGCCGCCTTTCCCTGCACAGCGAGGCCGCCTACCGCTTTGAGCGCGGGGTGGATCAGGTGGGCGCCACCTACGCCCTGAACCGGGCCGCGGCCATGATGGCCAAACTCTCCGGCGGCAAGGTGCGTACCGGCATCCTGAAGACGGAACCCGCGCTCTGGAAGGCCCCGGCGGTCCGCCTGCGCAAGCAGCGGGCCGAAGACCTGCTGGGCATCCCGCTGGAAGACGCCTTTTGCACCAAGACCCTGACGGATTTGGGTTGCACCGTGACCTGCCCGTCTGGCGGCGGCCTGCGCACCGGGGAAAGTCCCTGCGCTTCCGATTGGGAAGTGCGCACCCCCAGCCATCGTCCGGATCTTACCCGCGAAGCCGATTTGATCGAAGAGCTGGCCCGCATCCACGGGGTGGACCGCATTCCGCCGTCCCTTCCCGTGGTGGAGCGGCCTCTCGATCTCGCCGGCAGCGTGGAGCCCCCCCACAAGTTTCGCAGCCGGGTGAAGCACTGGGCGCGGGGCATCGGCCTGAACGAAGCCATCAATTACAGCTTCGTGAGCCACAAGGAGCTTGATCACCTGGGGCTGCCGGGCGGCAAGGATTCCGGCCGCATCGACATCATGAACCCCCTCAGCGACGAGCAGAACGTGCTGCGCACCTGCCTTGCGCCGGGCATGCTCAACTCCCTGCGCGGCAATCTGGCGCAGGGCGCGGGCGGAGTGCGGCTGTTCGAGACGGCGGCGGCTTTTACGGCGGATGCCGCTTCGGAAACCACGGCCCGTGAGGAGCAGCGTCTGGGCATCCTTATGTGCGGTAACAGGCACGACCAGGGCTGGCCACACACGCAGGGCGACCTGGACTACCAGGATCTGAAAGGGGTGATCGAGCACCTGCTGGTCTTCCTCGGCCTGCCCGCAGCTGTTTTTTCGCGTAGCGGGGAAGTTCCCTTCCTGGCGCCGGGCGTTGCCGTACATGTCGGGGACACCTGCATCGGGTTCGCGGGCAAGGTTCGCCCGGCCCTGGCCGATCCCTTCCATGCCAAAAAGCCGGTCTGGCTGGCGGAACTGAACCTGGACGCCCTGTACCGCCTGCATCTCGCGGTGGCCCCGCGATTCACCTCTCTGCCCGTGTTCCCGCCGGTGCGCCGCGACATTACCTTTATCGCGGAACCGCAGGTCACCGTGGAGGCCATCCTGGGCGCCATAACCGGCCTGCGCCTGCCCCTGCTGGCCGACGCGCGGCTCATTGACTGCTTTGAGCCGGAGGGCAGGGCGGAAAAGAACCTGACCTTCCGCCTGACCTTCCGCCATCCCGAACGCACCCTGAAAGACGCGGAAGCGGACAAGCAGCGCGATACGGTTGCCGGAGCACTGCCCAAAGCGTTGCCGGTGCGGGTATAAGGAACAAAGATGCTGCATCTCGCGTTATGTATCACTGACAGCACCGGAGACTACTACAAGCATTCGCTTGTGACCCTTCTTTCTGTGCTGGAGCACACAAAGAGCGCGGTCACCGCGCATATCGTACACGACAACACACTTAGCGATGCGGCGAGGACGGCCTTTTTGGAGTTGTGTGCGCGCTATGGGCAGACGGTGGCGTTTCACGATATCGCAACGGCTCCCGGTTTCGCCTATGCAAATGAAGGGGGCAAATACTCGGACGGGTGCCTTTTCAGACTGGCCCTGCAGGATCTCGTTCAGGCGGAAAAAGTCCTGTACCTCGACAGCGACATCGTCTGCACGCTGGACGTCCGGGAGCTTTATGACACGGATATGGGAGAGGCCTATATGGCCGCTGTTCGCGAAGGCCCGCTTGGCAGAGAACAACCCAGGCCGCTCGAACGCCTGAAGATCCGTTCCGGGGCCTATGTCAATTCCGGCGTCCTTCTGATGCATCTGGGGCGGCTGCGCAGGGATTTCCCCGATTTCCCGCAGCGTATTATGGCCATTGTCAAAGAGGGGGGATTCGTTCTTCCTGATCAGGACGCCCTCAACATCTTTTTTGACGGTATGGAAGGCGCCGTTCATTTTGTGCCGGATACCTACAATTACATGATCGGGCTGCCGGGCCGGCACCTGACTCCCCTGTCCCAGTGCTGGGGCAAAATTATTCACTTCACCACCTACAAGCCTTGGGAAGCTTCCTTCAAGGCGGGGCTTTTTTACTGGCGGTACTACGCGCGGCTGTTCCCCGGGGAAGACTGCTTCGAACGCATTGTACGGCTGGAAGACTGCAAGTATGACGCCACCTTTTTTGCCATCATCAAGAATCCGAAGGCGTACCGCTGGCTGCGCAGGCTGTGGGAATACGCGGAACTGGGCGGGAAGGAGCTGTTGCTGAGCCGGGTGTTTCCCCGCCGGCGGAAGAAATTGCGCTGGGCTCGATGAATGCCGGTTCTGCCGGTTCCGGGCGCGTGCAGGCGGGGTGCCTGAGGCCGTGGCCTCCGCGCTGTGACGTTTTTTATCGCACATGCGGGTTCAGCAACCTTGAAGGAATCCGGATGCTTTTGCCAATATGTGACGTGCGCGGGGGCGGTTTTGCCGTTTCCCGCTGTTTTTATTGGCGCCCAGGAGTTTTTCATCGGACGCGCCGCAAGGCCGTCCGGCCTTCAAATAAATAAGAGTTGACAGAACAGGTACTTTTGCCTTTCAACAGTAATGGTTCCTTTTGCTTTACATGACGCGTTTTTTCGCTGAGCGTAACTGGATATAGTTGATAAAGTTTTCTTCCTGCATTGCCGGGCGCGGATTTTCGGGATGTGGGGGGACTTTTTTGCGGAGCGGCAGCCACCATGACGAACGCCGGTTTGTTCCTCGGCCTGGACGTGGGTTCGACCACGGTCAAGGCCGTTATTCTGGACCCCCAGGGAGAAATTCGTTTCGCCCGCTATGCTCGCCACCTTTCCGAAGTGCGCGCCACTATGGCGGGTATGCTGCGCGAAGCGGCCGAGCTTTTTCCGGGGGCGGACTGGTGCATGGCGGTCAGCGGTTCCGGAGCTATTTCCCTGGCCACGGAACTGAATCTGCCCTTCGTGCAGGAAGTCATTGCCTCGAGCCTCAGCATCCGCCGCCGCATCCCTGACGCCGATGTCGCCATTGAACTGGGCGGCGAAGACGCCAAGCTGACCTTTTTTACCGGCGGCCTTGATCAGCGCATGAACGAGACCTGCGCCGGGGGGACCGGGGCGTTCATCGACCAGATGGCGGCCTTCATGCATACCGACGCCGCCGGACTGGACAGCCTTGCCGCGCGGCACCGCACCATCTATCCCATAGCCTCGCGGTGTGGCGTGTTCGCCAAGACGGACATTTTGCCTCTGATCAACGAAGGCTGCCCCCTTGAGGATATCGCCGCTTCGGTCATGCAGGCCGTGGTCAACCAGACTATCAGCGGCCTTGCGCGGGGGCGCAGCATCACGGGCAAGGTGGTGTTTCTCGGGGGGCCGCTGGCCTTTCTGCCCTCCCTGCGCGTCCGTTTTGTGGAAACGCTGCAACTGGACGCGGAGCACGCGGTCTTCCCCGACTATGCGGAATATTTCGTCGCCCTGGGAGCCGCCCTGCACGCGCAGGAGCAGGCCCTGAGCAAAAACGGCCTGGACGCGCAGTTGTTGCAGCGCATCCTCTGCGCCCTGGACGGGCCGCGCATGATCGAGGAAAAGCGCCACCTGCCGCCGCTGTTTGCGAACGAGGAGGAACGACGCGCGTTCCAGCAGCGCCACGCGGGAGAAACCCTGCCCTCGGTTCCTCTGGAAGAATACGAAGGCGACGCCTGGCTGGGCTTTGACAGCGGCTCCACGACCATCAAGGCCGTGCTCATCGACGGCGACGGCAGGCTCCTCCATTCCTTTTACGGCCCCAACAAGGGCGACCCCCTGGCGTCGGCTCTCGGCATCCTGAAGGAAATATACGGCCGCCGAAAGCCCGGTTTGCATATCCGGGCTGCCGCGGTTACCGGCTACGGCAGCGGGCTGCTCACGGCGGGGCTGCGGGCCGACATCGACGAAGTGGAAACCGTGGCCCACTACACCGGGGCACGTTTTTTTCTGCCCCAGGTCAGCTATATTCTGGACATAGGCGGGCAGGACATCAAGTGCATGCGCATCCGGGGCGGGGCGGTGGACCGCATCCAGCTCAACGAGGCCTGCTCCGCCGGGTGCGGCTCCTTTATCGAAACCTTTGCCCGTTCCCTGAACATGCCGTTGCCGCAGTTTGTGGAGGCGGCTCTCACCGCCGAGGATCCCGTGGACCTCGGCACCCGCTGCACGGTGTTCATGAACTCCAAGGTCAAGCAGGCCCAAAAAGACGGCGCCTGCGTGGGGGATATTGCGGCGGGGCTCTCGTATTCCGTGGTGCGCAACGCCTGCTACAAGGTCATCAAGATCACCAGCATTGAGGAGTTGGGCGAACATGTGGTGGCCCAGGGCGGCTCTTTCGCCAACGACGCTTTGCTGCGCGCCCTGGAGCTGCAACTGGGCAGGCCGGTGGTGCGCCCCAATATCGCCGGACTGATGGGAGCTTTCGGCGCGGCCCTTATCGCCATGGAACGCGGTCCCGCCAATGGCGGCACCCAACTGCTGGGACCGGAGGATGTGGCGGCCTTTGCCGCAACGGCGCGCGCCGCGCGTTGCCGCCAGTGCGGCAACAGCTGTCTGCTTACCGTCACCACCTTTGCCGACGGGCGGCGGTTCATCTCCGGCAACCGCTGTGAGCGGGGCGCGGGAGACAAACCCCAGAACCTGCCGAACCTATACCGCTACAAGTACCAGCGGCTTTTCGAGCGGTACGAGCCTCTGCCGCGCGAACAGGCGTCCCGGGGAGTGCTGGGTATTCCCCGTACCCTGAACATTTACGAGAACTACCCCCTGTGGTTCACCATGCTGACGGCCCTGGGCTTCCGGGTGGAGCTGTCCACCCCGTCTTCCAAGGAGCTTTTTTTCAAGGGCTACGGGACCATCCCTTCGCAGACGGTCTGCTATCCGGCAAAGCTGGCCCACGGCCACATCATGGACCTGATCGCCCGCAAGGTGGACTGCATTTTCTTCCCCTGCCTGCCCTTCGAGCAGAAAAACTTCACCTCCCAGGCGGGCAACTACAACTGCCCGGTGGTCATCGGCTACCCGGAACTGCTGGCCCGCAACATCAGCGAGCTGCACACGGAAAATATTCCGATCATCCACCAGTTTCTGCCGCTTGCCAAAGACTTTTTGGCCAAGCGGCTGCGCGATATCCCCCTCTTTTCCCATATCCCGGCAGCCGAACTGCAGGAGGCCGTGCGCCTCGGTTTTGCGGAAATGGAAGCCTGTCAGGACGATATGCGCAGGGCCGGGGAAAAGGCTCTGGAAGAGCTGCACCGCACGGGCAAATTCGGCATCGTGCTGGCCGGGCACCCCTACCATGTGGATCCGGAAGTGCACCACGGCATCCCCGATCTGATCACCTCCTGCGGCATGGGCGTGCTGACGGAAGATTCCGTTGCCCACCTGATGCCCGACCCCGGCCCATTGCGGGTGGTGGACCAGTGGACCTACCACTCGCGTCTCTACCGTGCCGGAGCCTACGCCGCAGGCACGGACAATCTGGCCGTGCTGCAACTCGTCTCCTTCGGCTGCGGCCTGGACGCCATCACCTCGGACCAGCTTGAGGAAATAGTTACGGTCAAAGGGCGGCTCTACGCCCAGATCAAAATTGACGAAGGGGAAAACCTCGGCCCCGCGCGCATCCGCATCCGCTCCCTGCTGGCGGCCATGCGCGAGCGCCGGGGCAAAGACGCCGCGCCGGCCCCGGTGAGTGTGTACAAGGGTTCACCCCCCTATACCGAGGGCATGCGCGACACGCATACCATCCTCATCCCCCAGCTTTCGCCCATCCACTTCCAGTTTCTGGAAACGGTCTTCTTTGCGGAAGGCTACAAGGTGGCGCAGCTTCCCACCGTGAACCGTCAGGCCGTGGAGCTCGGCCTGCGCCACGTGAACAACGACGCCTGTTTTCCGGCCATCGTGGTTGTCGGGCAGTTGCTGCACGCCGTGCGCAGCGGCCAGTACGACCCCGACCGCATCGCCCTGATGATTTCCCAGACCGGCGGCGGCTGCCGGGCCACAAACTACATAGCCTTCCTGCGCAAAGCGCTGGTGGAGTGCGGTCTCGACCACATCCCCATTATCTCCTTCAATATGGGCGGCCTGGACAAAAACCCCGGCTTCAAGCTCAACGGCAGACTGCTGCGCCGCACCATCATGGCCGGCTACTTCGGCGACGTGCTCATGCGCGTGCTGCACCGGGTCAGCCCCTATGAGACCGAACCCGGCAGCGCCGCCCGCCTGGCCGAGGAATGGGCCGAGCGGGCCAAAGCCGTCATCGCCTCCGACAGCATACTCCGTTTCAATTTTACCATGCTGGCCCTGATCAAGGCCTTTGACGAACTGCCCCTGGTCTCCGAGGCGCGCAAGCCCCGCGTCGGCCTGGTGGGGGAAATTCTGCTCAAATATCACCCGGACGCCAACAACCGGGCCGCGGAAGTGGTGGAACGCGAGGGCGGCGAGGCCGTGGTGCCGGACCTGATGGATTTTGTGCTGTATTCTTTTTACGACGACGTCTTTAACTACCGCTACCTCTCGGGAACCTGGAAGGCCTACGCCTCGGGCCTGACCGTCATCGCCTTTCTGGAGTTCTGCCGCTGGGCTATGCGCCGGGGGCTTTCGCGCAGCAAGCGCTTTACCGCGCCCATCCGCTTCCGCGAGTTGCGCCGCAAAGCCAAGGGCCTGATCTCCTTGGGGCACCAGACCGGCGAAGGCTGGCTGCTGGCCGCGGAAATGGTGGAACTGCTGGAATCGGGGGTGTCCAACATCCTGTGCATGCAGCCCTTCGGATGCCTGCCCAACCACATCACCGGCAAAGGCCTGCTCAAAGAGCTCAAGCGCCGCTTCCCCGAAGCCAATATCGCCGCCGTGGACTACGACCCCGGCGCCAGCGAGGTCAACCAGATCAACCGCATCAAGCTCATGATGTCCGTAGCGAAGTAGGGAGAATATATATGAATGCCTCCGGCGGGCAGGACGCTGTCCTGCACCTGCCAGGGGCAACTGCCCCCTGGACCCCATCCAGGTCTGTGTGGGGCCGATCGGCGGGTTGTTTTGTACTGCATTGGCGTTGCTCCCGAAAGATAGGAGGAGTCCGCGCCCTGAAGGCTAGAGCATTTCACACTTGAAATGCTCGCAAGGATTTGTCGGCAAATCCTTGCCGCCAAATAGGCGTAGGCTGGCTTTGCCCGCCGTTTAGCGACTATTTGAAGCGTAAACTGCTCTAAAAAGCTCAAGAACCGAGGACGGAGCTTGAACCGAGCGCAATCTGCTGCGTCGTTTTGAGATCCGCCCTCGGTTCCTGAGCTTTTTACGCTGTGCGGCACAGCATCCTGCTTGTCATCGGAAGCAAACGCCCGTGCACTGCAAAATAAGTCATTGATCGGCCTATGTACCCCTCATGGGGATGCAAGGGGGCAGCGGCCCCGGCGTCGGGGGCACCCCCTTGCCGGGTGCAGGGCAGAGTCCTGCCCGCGGAGGCATTCTTTCTCTGGCACATCTGTAAGCATGTACACTTGCCTGCGGGCAGGAAAAGGAGCATTGTTCGGAGGAGAAATTTGGGGGGAGTCGAAGCCGTGAGCATTTCAGGCAATAACCGTCTTTTGCAGATTTCAGGGGCGATGTTTATCGCCTTTATCATTATCGGTCTGCCCCTGCCTGTGCTGCCGCTGTATGTCCATCACAACCTCGGTTACGGTACGGTCATGGTCGGGCTGGCCGTGGGCGCGCATTTTTTGACCACGGTCTGCTTTCGCGGCACGGCGGGCAAAATCAGTGACCTGTACGGAGGCAAGCGGTCCGCCATCACCGGCATACTGATCTGCGCCCTGTCCGGGGTGCCTTATCTGGTAATGCAGTTACCCGTGTTTTCCCCGGCGGGAAAGTTCGGCTGCATCCTTGTGGCGCGCGTGCTGTTGGGCCTCGGGCACAGTCTTCTGGGCACGGGAAACCTTTCCTGGGGCTTTGGGCTTGTGGGCTCGGCCCATGCCGGGCGGGTCATGTCCTGGACCGGCATCGCCAACTTCGGAGCCGTCGCCCTGGGCGCTCCTCTCGGACTCATGTTTTGGGAAGAGTGGGGCATCCTTTCCCTCGGCCTCGCCACCTGCGCCTTTCCCCTGCTGGGCCTGGCCATCAATTGTTGGGCGCCGAACGCTGCCGCCCTGCAAGGGCAACGTATGCCCCTGCGTACGGTGTTCAGGCGTATCTGGAAGCCGGGCGTGTGCCTTGCCCTGCACGGCATGGGCTATGCGGTGATCAGCGCCTTCATTTCCCTGTATTTTGCCTCCAACGGCTGGGGCAACGCCGGACTGGCCCTGACCTGCTTCGGCGTTTCCTTCGTCCTGGTGCGCCTCGTCTGCGGAGAGCTGCCGGACAAAGTGCGCGACAATAAGCTCACCCTGGTCTGTCTGTGCGGCGAAACCCTCGGTCTGCTCACCGTCTGTCTCGCTTCTTCCCCCCTTCCGGCTTTTGTGGGCGTTGCTCTCACCGGACTGAGCTGTTCCCTGCTCTTTCCCTCCATAGGGGTGCAGGTGCTCCGGGCCGTCCCCTCCCACGTGCGCGGCACCGCCGTAGGCGGCTTTACCGCCTTTCAGGACATCTCCTTCGGCCTCTCCGGTCCCCTCACAGGAACCCTCGTCCCCTCGTTCGGCTACCCCTCGGTCTACCTCGCGGCCGCCATAAGCGCTGCCCTGGCCTTTGCCATGGCAGCCCGCTTCCCTGTGGCTGAAGCCTGCGCGTTGCAAGAGTGAGAGGCATGCCTCCGGCGAGCAGGACGCTGTCCTGCACCTGCAAGGGGCCTGAAACCAGGGCTACCAAGGCCATCCGGCCAATGACGCTCCCGAGGTATGAAAAACTTATCTCAGTGCGATGCGGGCCACACCTTGACCCCGCATCGGGTCTCTGTAGGGCGGTGTGGTGGATTGTTTTGTTGTGCGGTGGCGCTGCTCTCGAAAGAGAGAAGGAGGTCGCGCCCTGAATATTAGAGCATTTCAAGTGTAAAATACTCTAAACCGTGAGCACCGTGTCCGGCCCCTGCAGCGATTCGGTAAACGACTCGCCGACATAATAAACAGCCACTCCGGGGACACTTTGCATCTGCTCTTTGAGTCCAAGTCTTTCCAGGCAGCGTTGGCAGGCGGAAACCCGGCCCCCTTCGGCCTGGAATTCGGCTATCAGTTTACGCACATCCGCGTTTTCGCAGACCAGCTTGGCCGTTGCTCCCCAGATGATGATATGCACGTTCTCCCACCAGCCGTTGCGCAGAGAATTGCCCGCGTACATGAAAACCATGTGTTCCGTTGTGAAGAGGTTGTCGTTCGTCCATAAAATATGCAGATTTTTGTTTTTCACGAGCAGTCCCTATAGCTTGCACACAGTGAAAGTGCTCTGATGGGGCGCAGGGGAGTCGTTCCCCTGCCGGGAGTGCAGAGTACGGCCCCCACAGCGGTGAGGCAAGCTTTTCATGCCGCGGGAGCGTATTGGCCGGATGGCCTTGGCAGTCCTGGTTTGAGCCCTCTGGCAGGTACAGGACGACGTCCTGCCCGCCGGAGGCAGCTATCTTTTCTACTTACTCCTCGCCCGCAGCCTTGACTGTGAGGGTGATGCCGTTCACGGACATCACGGTCACGCGGGTGCCGGCGGGGTAGTCAGTGTCGGCGATGACGGGCCAGGAGGAGTCGTTGACGCGCAGGCGCCCTTTGCCGTGCACGACGGGTTCGGTGAGGGTTGCCGTGTAGCCGAGCAGGCGCTGGGCGCGGGCGTTGAGGCCGAGTTCCTCAGAGGGGTCTTTTTCCTTGCGGTTGCGGATGAACTTCCACCAGCCGTAGCTTGCGGGCAGCAGGAGCAGGGCGAAGATAGTGGAAGACCAGAGCCAGGGGATATCGGCAAAAAAGGTAATGACCGCCACGATGCCCGCGGCTGTGGCGACGCACAGCAGGAAGCCGGACGGCAGGACCAGCACTTCCAGGGCGAGGAAGGCGAGGGCCAGCACCAGCCAGAACCAGAAGGGGTCGATGGTGGAGAAATCCATGATAGACCTCGGGGCGCGCCGGGATTCTCGGCGCAGTCCGGCTGTGCCGCATGCGGCTTTTGCGGGAGGCCGCATTGCGGAAAAGGGACGGCTACTTGTTTTTGGCGGGCTGGGCTTTCATCAGTTCCGTAATGCCCGCCACCGAGCCCATGAGGCCGGCGGCTTCCACGGGCATCATCAGTACTTTGCTGTTCTGCGAAGAACCTATGGTCTGCATGGCTTCGGTATACTTGAGGGCCACGAAGTACTGCACGGCCTCAATATTGCCTCTGGCGATGGCTTCGGACACCACGTTGGTGGCCCTGGCTTCGGCCTCGGCGGAGCGTTCGCGCGCCTCGGCGCGCAGGATTTCGGCCTGACGTTCGCCTTCGGCCTCGCGGATCTGGGCTTCCCTGCGACCTTCCGCCACCAGAATGGCGGCCATCTTTTCGCCTTCCGCTTCCAGGACGGTGGCCCGCTTGGTGCGTTCGGCCTTCATCTGGGCGTTCATGGCTTCCACCAGTGCTTCGGGCGGGCGCACGTCGCGGATTTCGATGCGCGTAACCTTGACGCCCCAGGGGTTGGTGGCAAGGTCGATAACTTCCAGGAGCTTGGCGTTGATAACTTCGCGCTTGGAGAGCATCTCATCAAGCTCCATTTCCCCGAGCACGGTACGGATGTTGGTCATGGTCAGGTTGATGATGGCGGAGATGAGGTTGCTCACTTCATAGGCCGCCTGGGCCGGGTTGACGATCTGGATGAAGCAGACCGCGTCGATGGTCACGTTGGCGTTATCTTTGGAGATGACTTCCTGCTTGGGAATGTCCAGCACCTGCTCCATCATGTTGACCCTGTGCCCGATGCGGTCGATGAAGGGGACAAGGATGTTCAGGCCGGGGGTCAGGGTGCGGGTGAAACGCCCGAAACGTTCCACCGTCCACTGGAAGCCCTGGGGGACGGCTTTCAGGGCGGAGGAGACCACAATAAGCGCCAGTACAACCAGGACGATAACGGTGAGGGTCGGGCCGAAATTGAACCCATCGGCAAAGTCAAACATATGATTCTCCTGTGCGGATGTTGTGTGAATCAGGAAGGATCGGCTATAGCAACTTGCTTTTGAAGTTATCCGCCCACTTCGTCAAACGACGAGGGTTACGCAGCCCCCAATTGGGGATTCCAAAGGGACTCGGTCCCTTTGGCCGCCGGAGGCAATGCGAACTCTTGGACACCTTCAAAAAGAATTCGCTCTAATACAGAATAAGCATACAGCATTTGCTG
>JAVBTB010000079.1:0-22159 GCA_031556355.1 Desulfovibrio sp.
TCACGAGATTGTCTAAGTTTTGATTTTGTGGCATGCTTCGCTTGCCTTTACCAGTACAAGCGAGGAACCCATGCCGCCAAGCGCACATAGACGACACGACATTTCTGATGATGTTTGGGAAAAACTTGAGCCACTTTTACCCGGTCGCGAAGGAAGCTGGGGCGGTGTAGCCCATGACAACCGGCGCTTTATAAATGCAGTTTTTTGGGTCATGCGTACTGGCGCGCCGTGGCGGGATCTGCCGCCGGACTTCGGCGGCTGGAGCAATACCCACCGACGTTTTATTCGCTGGCGCGATAGCGGCGCATGGGAGCGGCTGCTTGAAGCCTTGATTGATGAGCCGGACTTTGAGTGGCTTATGATTGATGCAAGCCACTGCAAAGTGCATCCGCATGCAGCAGGAGCCAGGGGCGGCAACCAGGACATGAGCCGCACAAAAGGGGGCTCAACTCAAAACTGCATTTGGCCGTGGATTCGCATGGTATGCCGCTCAGGGCTATTGTTACACAAGGTACAGCAGCGGATTGCAAGCAGGCAATTGCCCTGATTGGCGGTTTCTCGGCACAGCATTTACTGGCCGACCGGGGATACGATACCAATGACATCCTCTGTCAGGCAGCGAATCAGGGAATGGCCTCGGTCATTCCACCAAAAAAGAATAGGAAAGAGCAACGACAATATGACAAAGAGCTTTATAAGGCGCGGCACTTGGTAGAAAATGCCTTTCTTCATTTGAAGCAATGGCGAGGAATTGCGACCAGATATGCAAAAAATACCGCATCGTTTCTGGCCGCGATTCACATAAGGTGCATTTTTCTTTGGGCGTCAATCTCGTGACTACACTGCCTAGACAACTTCAAATGAATTGCTGCGTCGCCAGAGCCGCAGCCCGTTGCCCGCGCGGAAGGCCAGCCCGGCCAGAATGAGGCTCGGCACGATGGGGTGCACGCCCGCCATTTCCGGCTTCCATATGGTCAGGGCTATAAAGGCCGTAACCCCGACGGCCACGGAGCAGAGCGCCCCGGCGGCCCGGGCGTTTTTCCAGTACAGGCCCAGCACCAGCGGCCATAAAAAGACCGCTTCCAGCCCGCCGAAGGCGAACAGGTTGATCCACACCAGCAGATCCGGCGGATTGAGCGCCAGGACAAAGACCGCCATTCCCAGAAAGGCGGTGATGCCGAGACTCGCCCGCCGCACAAAGCGGGGAGAGGCCTTGGCCGCGTCGCCTTTGAGGTTCCATTCGATATAGAGATCGCGGATCAGCGTGCCCGAGGCGATAATGAGCATGGAGCTTACGGTGGACATAATGGCCGCCAGCACCCCGGCCACGAACATTCCGGCAAGAAAGGGCGGCATGAGCCGGACCGTAAGCGTGGGCATGATCAGATCTCCCGCGGGCAGATCGGGAATGACCGCCCGCCCCAGCGCGCCGGTCAGGTGAGTGCAGAGCAGGGTAAAGCCGATGACCAGGGTGCCGAGCACCATGGCCCGGCGCAGGGAAGCGCCGTCACGAAAGGCCAGGCATTTTTGAGCGGTCTGGGGCAGGCCGAGCACGCCGAGCCCCACCAGCACCCAGAAGGACAGCAGGAAGGGGACGGGAATTTTCCCCCGCGCCCCCGTGGGTTCCAGCAGACCGGGGTCGATGGCCGCGAGCTTGCCGGTGATGGTCGTCAGCCCGCCGCCTGCGTTAATGACCCCCCAGAGAACGGCCACAGAGGCGAAAAGCATGACGAACCCCTGGGCTATGTCCGTCAGGACCACAGCCCGGAACCCTCCCACCGTGGTGTAAGCGATGACCGTGATGCCGAAGAGGGCGAGCCCCACGGCGTAGGGCGCGCCGGTGACGGCCTGGAAGAGTCTGGCGCCGCCGATGAACTGGGCCAGCATCACGGCCGTGAAAAAGACGAGCATGAACAGGCTGGTCGCCCCTACCAGCAACGGGGAGTTGTAGCGGGTGCGCAGGTAGTCGCTGATGGTGACGGCCCCGGTACGGCGGCTGTATTCGGCAAGCCGCCTGCCCAGAAGGCCGAGGGTGAGAAAGGTGGTGGGCACCTGGATCATGGCCAGCAGCACCCAGCCGAGGCCCAGGGTATAGGCCACGCCGGGGCCGCCGATGAAACTTGAGGCGCTGGTGTAGGTGGTGATGATGGACATGGCCAGCGCAACACCACCAAGACCGCGCCCGGCCAGAAAATATTCCTCCATAAAGGAATGCGCGCCGGAATCCCCTGCCTGGTGGCGGCGTTTGCCGACGCTGCGCGCCCACAGCCCGATGCCGATCATCAATAGCAGATACGCGCCGATGGCCGCAGCCATGGCGGGGTGCACCGTAATGCCTTCCGGAAGCAAAAGGGCGGAACTCATCGGAAATACCGCCCGGCGACAACGGCCAGGGCCGCGCATACGGCCCCGTAGGCGATCAGGCAACTGACGCTGAACCAGAGGGGCAGCCCCAGAATCCGGCTGCCGCCCGTGCCGGGAAGAAAGGCCAGGACAAGCCCCAGGCACCAGAGCAGAAAGAAAAAGGCGTACAGCAGGAGCACGGCGCGTTCAGCCCGGCGCGATTGCGCGCTTTCGGCAAAGGCGTCTTCGGGAGGGGACGAAAAACTTTGCGGGCGTGTGTCCATAAGATTCTCTTTGCAGTATCCGCCAAAGGGGTCGCTGCACCCTTCGGCGGCGTGTTGTCGTCGTCCCGGAGCGCGCCGTGCCGCGCACCATGTGGGGAGGCGTGACGGCAGAGTATACTTACGGCAGGCAACTGCCAAGCGCAAGAGAGGGACTTTCCGGGCAAGCAGGCGGAGTGCTTGCGCATTCAAGGGAACGCCTGAGGCCTTTCCGGCGTATGCCTGCAACGCCACGCCTTGTGTACGAACAACATGCGGGTACGGCGTATGAGAATGCCCTGCCTTTTTATGCGCATGTGGCGTTATTTTGGGGCGGGTCACTTTACCGAACACGCGAAGGCTGATATAGGAATACAGGGATAGGTGCGCATCTTTTGCCGCGGGACTCGCAGGCCAATTGCAACATGCCGCAAGGCACGGCAATCAACCATTTGGAGTGTTCGTATGAAAGCGAAAAAACTAGCTGTCCGATTTGCGCTTATTATTGCGGTGGCGTTGCTGGGCGCCTGTGCGAGCATGGGAGGCCCGACCATATCCGAAGATACGCGGTCGGATCTGGTGGAAAGGGCGCGCCTGTCACTGGACGATCTGTATGGCTCAACGCCCCAGGCCAGGGATCTGAGTGCACGATCGGTGGGCATTCTGGTGTTTCCGGACATATTTAGAGCTGGGCTCATTGTCGGCGGTTCCGGCGGCAACGGCGTCATGTTCTCGCCCACCGGGCGCGCGTTGGGCTACTACAATGCGGCCTCGGTTTCCTATGGCCTGCAGGTGGGGGTGCAAGGCTATGCCCAGGCCCTGTTCCTGATGAAGGCTGATGCGCTCAAGTATCTTGAGAGCAGCGAAGGATGGTCCATAGGCGTGGGCCCCAGCGTCGTCGTTGTGGACATGGGAGCGGCGAAGGATCTCACGAGCACCACCCTTCGAGCGGATGTCTATGCCTTTATTTACAGCCAGGAAGGGCTCATGGGCGCTCTTGGCATACAAGGGCAGAAAATTACCAAACTTGCGGTTGACCGGCCCTGAATGTGGCAGAACGCCCGGCATTGATGCCCGGCGCGAGGATCGCGCCGCCTCTCCGGTTGAGCCGGGCGTCCTGATTGTTGCTGCGCGGCCTCTTGTTCTGGCCGTACTGCCTTGCGCCGTGTTTTTCCCGGATGAAAACGACAGAGGCAACCTTTGGGAGAGTGTGGGCGGTTTCCTCTTCAGGGACTAACTGCGACGAACCGCCCCAGCGGCTCTCGTGCCGCTCCCGGCCTTTTTTCCGGAAAAAGGCCGGGTGAGGGTTGACTCCCGTGCCTAATCTGCGTAGATATCACTTCCGCGTCGGGATGTAGCGCAGTCTGGGAGCGCACTTGAATGGGGTTCAAGGGGTCGAAGGTTCAAATCCTTTCATCCCGACCAGCTAAAAATGAGATACCCCAAAGGGAACTTGAGAAATCAGGTTCCCTTCTCGTTTTTTAGTTGTTCCGGAAAAGTATTGCCCGCCTAACTTATATGTTTGCGTCACCTCAGATATTGTTATAGCTTGGAGAATAAAATTTTGATTACGACTGTAATTCCTGAATTTACGGTAATCCAACGAGCCCTCAGATTCCTTTTATCTACGTCTTGTATCAACAGAAAAGAGTAAGGAAGACGATGAAAAAGTTTAATATTGCTATAATAATATTGACATTTATCATTGGTATCATTTCTTTATTTCTTACCGGCTGGTTTGAGTTGACTTTTCTCATTGTGGCTCTTCCTACTCTCTATGCTTTGCTCCATCTCCTGCCTCCAAGAGAGGCGAGAGAAATAGGATTCAATATCTTTATTGCCATACTGTCCTTTGCTGTCGGCTGTAGTATCTTTTTCCTTACGGGATCTTTGCTTTTTTCTTGCTTTGCATTTATTCCTGTTTTTTATTCGTGCATTCATATCATTGTGCGATGGGAAAAGTACAAAAGCCTTCTATTGGGATTGAATATCTTTCTCATCTTGCTTGTCTTCGGTGGCGTCACAGGGGGGGGCTTCGGGGATATTTGGGAACTTATGGCGTACATTGTATTGCCTGGGCTTGTGGTGAATGGTGCCATTCTCTTCTGCCAAATGCGCAGAGAATCTGTGCCCTCTCCCAATAAACTGCACAGCTCATTGAAGGGAGATCGCAATAACAGCGCTATATAATTGTATATTTACTGTGTTAACTGGTGAGTGTGTGTTCGTTTCGCTCCTCAAATCGCGTTCTGGAGGATGGAGACCTCTTGGTTGGTGATACCGGGATACTTCATAGTGGTGGCCGGTGACGGGGGGATAAACCTGGCAAAGAAGCCCGAATCCGACCTTTGCCCGCTGGATATGCCCGAAAGTCTTTTTCAGGGGGGCCATAGTTACCGAGTAAGTTTATAGCCTTACACCACGACTGGACCAGACGATTCACATCGCACTGTTGGGGTACTTGATGTCAGAGAGGCTTGCCTTCAGACCGTACCGGAGTCTATAGTGCGGCTTCTCCGAGAAAAAAATTTCGAAAAACGGGGGCCCTGTCCGCCGTATCTGTTTTCCGTTGCCTGTCTCAGGCTGTTGTGTAACATTCGCTTATTGGTGGGAGCATGCCAAACTCCGGCCCCGCCTCTTTCCCCGGTATTGAACCGGACTCCACGTAACCATTGCCGGAATTCCGGCTCTCAGACCATCTTCATGCGGACGAGGAATGATGGCCGCGATTTTCCGCTTACATACGGCAATCTCGCCCTTCGCCGCGCGTGGGGTACTCTGCGCGCTTTTGTTCCTGCTTGCTTGGTGGGCCGCCGGGTGCGCGGAAAAGAATCCCGTCGCCGGGCTACCGGTCCTTGGGGACGGCGCCGCCGAAGCCAGAGCCAGGGCCGAGGCCCTTTTGGCGCGAGATCCGGCCGGGGCCGTACCCGCGCCCAAGCTCCCCCCCGGGATGGATACCTCCGGAACTCCGTCCGCTTCCGCAGACGGCGAAGCCGTTCCCTATACTGTGGAGTGTGTCTCGCCCGGTGCGCCGGAACTGGCCGACGCCTTCACCAGAACAGGCATCTTGTCGCGCCTGGCGGATTCTCCCCCGGAAAGCTTGATGGGCCTTGAGCAGCGTCTTGCCGTTTCTCTGAATGAGGGCCGGAAGATCCTGCATTCCTACGGATACTACGCCGGGACCGTGAAAGGGCGTATCGATTCCCCCGATTCCGGCGCGGAGTTGCCGGAAGGCCGAGGCAAAGCCGTGGTGCGCGTGACGTTCACTCCCGGCCCTCAGTATGCGGTGGGCCGCACCGCTGTGGCGGCCTTCAACCGGGATGCTCCCCCACGCGCGGAAGCGGCTTCCGGCGACCCTTCCGTCCAGAAGAACGGGAAAAAAGCACCACGAAAGAAAGGCCATGCGAAACAATCTCCGGCCAGCGCAACGGCGGCTTCCACAGGTGCCGATCCGTCCGGCACGGAGGCGGGAACCTCCGGCGGGAGCGCTTCCGGGCCGTCCGCGGCTGAGGCTTCCGAAACCGGTGCGGGGTCCGTGCAGGGGCCGGGCCTGCCTGCCACCCTGGCGGACGTGGGCCTTGAGACGGGTTCCCCAGCTACGGCCGATGCAGTGCTTGACGCCGTGGACCGGACGGCGGCGGCCTTCCGCAACCGAGGGTATCCTTTCGCCAGGATGGATGCCGCCCGCTACACCGTGGACCACGGCGCCCGCACTCTGGAGGCGGACGTGCGTATCGATGCGGGGGCCTTTGCGCGCATGGGGGATATCCGCGTGCGGGGCCAGTCCCCGGTTTCTCCCCGATATCTTGAAGCCCTGCGCACCTGGACCTCCGGCGACCCTTGGAACCAGGAGGCCGTGGACGATCTTCACGACAGCCTGCGGAGCAGCGGCCTCATGCGTTCCATCTCCCTTACGCCGGCGGAAACGGCGGATGCCCGGGGGCGGCGCGACGTTATCGCGTCCTTGGAGCCTGCCCCGCCGCGTACCATCAGCGGGGCCGTGAAGTATGACTCCGATTTCGGCCCCGGCGTGCAGGGCGGCTGGGAACACCGCAACCTTACCGGCAGAGGGGACAGCCTGCGCCTTTCCATGCCCCTGTGGATGGACTGGCAGGAGCTTACGGCCCGGTACCGCCTGCCGTATTTTTTGCGCGACGATCAGGCCTTTATCGCCCAGGCCGGTCTGCTGCACCAGAGCACCGACGCGTATGACCTGCGTTCCGCCGCCGTTGCGGCGGGTGTGGAGCGGCGGTTTTCCCCGCATTGGAAGGGCAGTCTCCAAGGCAGCGCCGAAGGGGGGCTCACCCCCCACATCAACCTGCAGGGCAAAACCTCGCCTTCGTCCAGCCAGATAGGGGTGGGTTGGAAGATGGATTATTAGGCCGAGCCATCATGAGAGCAAATCAATTTTGAAGTTGCCCAAGAATAATATTGCCTCCGGCGGCCAAAGGGAGTGACTCCCTTTGGAAACCCCAATTTGTGACTGCATGGCTCTTGTCGTTTGACGAAGCTGATGGATACTTTCAAAAGTAAATAGCTCTCATGCGCCGCCCGCGAACGGCAGTGTCTCAAAAAAGATATAAAAATGTACCCAGGTCCGAAAACGGCGAGCGCGCACGCCCAAAAAGAGTACTCTGGGCCGAAAGGAGGCGAGCTATGCTGACCACAGACAGCCGCGCCCGATACGCGGCTTTTAAAGCAAAGGACGCCCGCTTCGACGGCCGCTTTTTTGTGGGGGTTTCGTCCACCGGTATCTACTGCCGCCCCGTATGCCCGGCAAAATTGCCGAAAGAGGAAAACTGCACGTTTTACGAGTCCGCCGCGGCAGCCGAGCAGGCGGGCTACCGGCCGTGCCTGATGTGCAGGCCCGAGCTTGCGCCCGGCGCTGCGCCTATAGACGCGACCTCCGCGCTGGTGCACAAGGCGGCGCGGTTGCTCGAAGATGCTTGCGGGAGCGGGCGCACTCTGGAAGAATTCGCGCATCGGCTCGGCTGCTCGGACAGGCATCTTCGAAGGGCTTTTGCGGCTGCCTTCAAGGTTTCGCCCGTCCAATACCTCCAGACGTGCAGATTGCTGCTCGCCAAGAATTTGCTGACGGATACGGATCTTTCGGTCATGGACGTCGCCATGGCGGCCGGCTTCGGCAGTCTGCGGCGCTTCAACGACCTGTTCAAGAAGCAGTACCGCCTGTCGCCCACCGCGTTACGCAAGCAAACCCCGGACAAAAAAAGGGACGAGGGTGACGTCACTCTGATGCTGGGCTACCGCCCGCCGTACCAGTGGCGGCAGATAGCCGGCTTTTTGGCCGGGCGGGCTATCCCCGGCGTGGAGTCCGTCACCGATGACAGCTACATGCGGACCGTCCATTATGTGAACGGGGAACAGAAGCACGTGTACGGATGGATGCGGGTGGGACACCGCCCCGGAAAAAACGCGCTGGCCGTGACGGTCAGTCCGGCGTTGTTGCCCGCGCTGCCTCACCTGCTTGCCCGCGTGCGCAATCTGTTCGACCTGTACTGTTACCCGGACGCGGTGTACGAAACCCTGGCGGTGATGAACAGCATCCGCCCCGGCCTTTGTGTGCCGGGCACCCGGCTTCCCGGCTGCTTCGAGCCTTTTGAAATGGCCGTGCGGGCGGTTTTGGGCCAGCGGATAACTGTGAAAGCGGCGGGCACGCTGGCCGGGAGGCTCGCGGAAGCCTACGGAAAATCCGTTGCAACAGGTATGGCAGGCCTGACCCGCACCTTTCCTTCCGCCCATGACATCGTGGCATTGCGCGGCGACATTACGGACCATTTGGGGCCCCTCGGCATCACGCGCACCCGGGCCAGGACCATTTTGGGCCTGGCCCGCGCAATCGTGAGCGGCGAGATTGATTTCACGCTGTGCCTGCGGCCTGAAGTGGAAATTGCAAAGCTGATGGCCATTTCCGGCATCGGGGCCTGGACGGCCCAGTACATTGCCATGCGGGCGATGGGCTGGCCCGATGCTTTCCCGCATACGGATCTCGGCGTCAAAAGGGCGCTCGCGTCTCTCTCTGAAAGTGAAATCCTGGAGATGGCGGAAGCCTGGCGCCCGTGGCGCGGCTACGCGGCGATCAACTTGTGGAATTCGTTATAGGCGCAAGGAGATGATCATGGTGTATGCAACCAGCTATGCGTCCCCTCTGGGGCCGGTCACATTGGCAAGCGACGGGGAGCATATCGTCGGCCTCTGGCTTGACGGGCAAAAATATTTCGCCGCAACTGTAAAAGGCTCTCTCGCGGAAAAGCCGGATCTGCCGGTCCTTACTCTGGCAAAACAGTGGCTGGACGCCTATTTTGCCGGCAAACAACCCGCGATTTCGGCATTGCCGCTGGCTCCCTCCGGCGGCGAGTTCAGAAAGGCCGTTTGGGATATCCTGTGCGCCATTCCCTACGGCCACTGCACGACGTATGGGGAAATCGCAAAAAAGATGGCCGCCCGGATGCGCAAACAAAGCATGTCCAGCCAGGCCGTCGGCGGCGCTGTGGGGCACAACCCCATTTCCATCATCATCCCGTGCCACAGGGTCGTTGGCTCCAACGGCAGTTTGACGGGGTACGCCGGGGGCATCAGCAAGAAAGTGGCGTTGCTGGAGCATGAAGGGGTGGATATGTCCCGCTTTTTCGTCCCCGGCAAGGGGACGGCGCTATAACGCGGCACCATGCGGGCTGCCGACAACGATTTGCTTGTGAAGCCATCTGGATCAGATGTGGGCTCTGCCCACACCCGGCAGGAGGGAACAAGGGCTGCAAAGGTCACCCGGCCAATAAGAACTATGCAGCCACAAATTGGGGTTTCCAAAGGGACTCAGTCCCTTTGGCCGCCGGAGGCAATGCGGGCTCTTAGACAACTTCAAACAGAATTTGCTCTCGCATGTAAGGATCGATCTATGTTTGCGCTCGGATGCCACCTGTCGTCGTCAAAAGGGTTTCTTGCCATGGGCAAAGAGGCTGTGCGGCTGGGGGCGAACACGTTTCAGTACTTCACCCGCAACCCTCGCGGCAGCGCGGTCAAGGCCGTTGATGAAGCCGACATAGCGGCGTATCTGGCTTTTGCCCAAGAGCACGGCTTGCTGCCGTTTGTCGCCCATGCGCCGTATACGCTTAACCCCTGCGCCGCTCAAAGCGCCACGCGCGCGTTCGCCAAGGAAACCATGGCGGATGACCTTGCCCGCCTGGAGCGCACCCCGGGGTGTTTTTACAACTTTCACCCCGGCAACCACGTCAATCAGGGCGTTGAGGCCGGCATTGCGAACATCGTGGCAATGCTGAACGAGGTCATCAGGCCGGAGCAGTCCACGATGCTGCTTCTGGAGACGATGGCCGGCAAGGGAACCGAGATCGGGCGGTCCTTCGAGGAGTTGCGGGCGATTTTTGACGGGGTTGCGTTGCAGGATCATCTGGGCGTCTGCCTTGATACCTGCCACGTCTTTGACGGGGGCTACGACATTGTGAACGATCTTGACGGAGTGCTGGAGCAGTTTGACCGGATACTCGGCCTGGGGCGGCTCAAGGCCATCCACCTGAACGACAGCAAAAACCCTCTCGGGAGCCGCAAAGACAGGCATGAGCTTATCGGCCAGGGACACATCGGGCAGGCGGCCATTACGCGCATCATCAATCACCCAGCGCTCCGTGGCCTTCCCTTTTACCTCGAAACGCCGGTCGGCGAGCAGGGGTACGCTGCGGAAATCAGTATGCTGCAACAGTGGCGTCAGGACGCGTGAGCCATGAAAAAGCCGCCGCCGATGGAAGCAATCCGCGAACCCCACAGCGCCACAGCGGATAGCCTCTACCTGGAATACGGGGCAAAGGAAGTCGCGTACCTCAAGGCGAGAGATCCCGTGCTGGCCGCCGTCATGGACGAAGTGGGCCATGTGCGCCGGGAAGTCATCCCCGATATGTTCATGGCGCTTGTGAACGCGATTGTCGGGCAGCAAATTTCCACCAAAGCGCATGTCACCGTGTGGACGCGCGTGAAAACCATGTTCTCGCCGCTGACGCCGGAAAACATGGCTTCCCTCCCGGCGGAAACGCTGCAAACCTGCGGCATATCCATGAGAAAGGCCGCGTACATCAAGGAAATCGCCGCGAGCGTCCTCTCCGGCAGTCTTGACCTGGCGCAACTGCACGCAATGGATGATGAGGCGGTGTGCAAACGCCTGAGCGGCATAAAGGGCATCGGCGTATGGACCGCGGAAATGCTGATGACGTTTTCCATGCAGCGGATGGACGTGTTGAGCTGGGGCGATCTGGCCATTCAGCGCGGGCTCAGGATGCTCTACCGGCACCGCAAAATCACTCCGGCGCTGTTCGCAAAATACAAAAAGCGCTATTCCCCCTATGCAACGGTGGCCAGTCTGTATCTGTGGGCGCTCGCGGGCGGCGCGTGCGCGGGGTATGCGGATCCCGCTCCGAAAACGGACGCGCCCAGTAAAACCACGGCCAAAAGCGCAACCAAAAGAGAACGCCGATGATACTTGTTCTGTTTGAAGTAACGGTGAAAAAAGAAGGCATGCCGCAGTATCTTGCACTGGCGGCGGGCCTGAAAAGCGAACTTGAGCGCGCGGACGGGTATGTGCGGTCAGAGCGGTTTTCGAGCCTTGCAGAGGAGGGGAAGCTGCTCAGCCTGTCCGTTTGGGAAAACGAACAGGCTGTGAAAAAATGGCGGAACGGCATACAGCACCGCATAAGCCAGCGCCAGGGGCACGCGTCCTTGTTCGCAGGGTACACGATTACCGTGGCCTCGAAAATCAGGGAGTACACAGAAACCGACCGGACAGAAGCCCCTGAAGATTCCAGACGGTTTTTTGCCGCGCATACCCGCTAGAGCAGTTTACGTTTCAAATAGTCGCTTAACGGCGGGCAAAGCCAGCCTACGCCTATTTGGCGACAAGGATTTGCCGACAAATCCTTGCGAGCATTTCAAGTGTGAAATACTCTAGCAAATTACCTTTGCAGTTTTCTACCGGGATCGGACAAAAAAATGGGGTTTCCAAAGGGAGTCACTCCCTTTGGGCGCCGGAGGCAATTCCATCTCTTGGACAACTTCAAAAAGAATTTGCCCTAACCCTGCGGTTCAGGTTCCGGCGGGGCCTTGCCCACGTCGCCGGCCAGCAGGCCTGAAGCCGATTCCGTCATGTGCAGCGACAACTGCGGGAAAGGTATTTCGATGCCGTGCTCGGCAAAGGCTTTTTCCATATCAAAGCGGATGGCGGACAGCGCGGCGACGCTATTATCAATGTCGTCTATGAACACATTGAGGGTAAAGTCCAGGGAACTGGCGCCGAAGTTCGTGAAGTACACGGCGGGCGGCGGAATTTTGCGCACGTGTTCCTGCTTGTTGGCCGCCTCGAGCAGCAGCTTGCTCACGAGTTCGGTATCCGAACCGTAGGCCACGCCGATAAGGACGCTGCGCCGCACCATGCGGCTGTTGCGCGTCCAGTTGGAAAAGTGGCCGGACATGATGGACGAGTTGGGCACATATACCAGGGCGCGCTCGGGCGTTTCTATGGTGGTGGAACGGATGTTGATGGCCTTGACCGTACCGGAAATCCCGGCCACGTCCACATAGTCCCCGATCAGAATGGTGCGCCCGAAAATGAGGATAAGCCCGCTGATCAGGTTGTTGAACAGGTTCTGCACGCCAAAGCCGATGCCCACGCTCAGGCCCCCGGCCACCACCGCAAGGCTGGTGAAGTTGACCCCCAGGCTTCCCAGGACGATAAGACCGAAGAGCGTCCACGACAGGTAGCGGACCATGGTGCGCAAGGGAGGAATGACCCCCCGTTCGATATGGGGCATATGGTCGGGCAGATGGTTGAGGGACGTGGTGGACAGGCTGATGAAGGAACGCACCAGGAAGAACAGCACGACGATGAGCAGCAGGCGCGAGAAATCAAAGCTGGCTTCCCCCAGCGTGTAGTTGGCCTCCATGGCGCTACGAAGCAGGTAGCGCGCGCCGGGCACGGCCCACAGCCAGGGCAGGGTGCACAGCAGCGAAAGCAGCCAGGCCACGGGAATGGACAGGGCGTCGGCTATGGCGTTGCGGACCGGCTGTTTTTCCTTGTTGAACAGCGTGTCTCCCAAGTTCTGGAGCAGGGCCGTGAGGGCGTTGCCCAGCGTGCAGGTGTTCACCAGGGCGAACAGCGCCATGAACAGCAGGATGGCCAGACGGGCGTATCCGGCAAAGGCCGTGAGCAGAGAGGCCAACCCTACCCAGAATGCGCAGCCGTAAGAAAGCCGCTCCAGAAGAGGCAGAGAAACGCTGCCGCGCTTGCGGTTGAGAAAGTATATCCATCCCAGAAACGCGAGCATGACCACCCCCCAGCCAAGACTGAGAATGCGCGGGGGCAAATCGGAAAAGAGCATGAACACGCCCATGAACGCGGGCGGCATCAGCCGGTTGAGGGGGGACGGCATGTCCTTCAAGGCGGGGTTGACTGTTGTGCGGAGCCGCCAGCTCAAAGCGGCAATTCCGGCGACGATGGCCAGCGCTCCTGTCAGGACGAAGGCGCTGTAAAACCCCCCCGAGGAGTCGGAAGAAGCCACCAGGAAGGAAACGCCGCCCCCCACCCCGAGCCATGCGCCTTTAAAAATATCCACACAGGCCTGATGCCAGCGTTGCGAGAGAATGTGCGCGCTGCGCGAAACCAAAAAACCGAAAAGAGCCATGATGATAACAGCTATGGTGAAGCTTTGGCCCGCTTCCTGCCAGTCGGCCAGATTTTGCGGATAGGCGAAGCGCACGCGCGTGCCGGAGGAGGCCGCCCACTCGGAAAGCTGGGCCGGGGCGGAGATATATGCTCCCAGATCATAGCTGGAGGGCGTCAGGTAGTAATTTTCCCATATCGCTACCATGCTGCCTTCGATGCTGGTAATGGACTGGTCGAGTCTCGTGCTGGTGGCTTTGGCCGGGGCGAGCAGCTTGTCCAGGCGGGTGGCGGCGCTGGCCAGTTTTGACCGGGCGTCGGCCATGATCCGGGTGTAGTTCTTCAACTCCGCCTGCTCCGCCGCTGTCACTGCCGCATCACCCGCGTTATCCCTGGAAAAATCGTCCAAGTCCTTTTGCAGCGCGGCGATATCTTCCAGGCGTTGGCTGATGGTCGCGGCGATATCTTCCAGGGGCTTCATCTGGTTGTGCAGCTTTTCCCGCAGACTGTGCATCTGCCGTGCCAGGGTGAGTTGTTCCATGGGGTGCCCGCGCGAGGCCTGGAACAGGCTGGACAGCCTGGAAGCCTGGGTTCTGGCGTCCTGCAAGCTTACGGCCAGCGGAGCGGCCATGCTTTCGGCGCTGGTGCGCAGGCTGGATGCCTCTTTGACCAGGGCGGCAAGATCCCCGGCGCGGGAACTCCAGAGCTGGGCCAGGGAGTCGTCCGTGGCCGGGGTATCCGGTTTGGGCTGGGGGTTGCCTTTGGGCGGAACCTCGCCCTTGGCCGGTGCATCCGCCTTGGCGGGGGCCTCTCCCTTGGTGGCGGCATCCGCCTTGGGGGGCGCATTTTCCCTGGATGATGCCTCTCTCCTGGCAGGGGCGTCCGGTTTGGCGGAAGCGTCTGCCTTTGCAGGCTCGTCCGTTTTGGAAGGAGTTTCGGAACTGGGCGGAGCGTCCGCGGCTGGCGCGGGGGCGGCGGCAAAAGCGCCCGGCGCCCCGGCGGCAAGCAGGACGGACAAGACCAGGGCGAAAAATATTCCACGGACCATGTGGACAGACGTAAGGCGCATTTGCTTCTCCATTCCCGGAATAAGAACTGACGGAATATCGCGGTGATCGGGTGTGCGGCGCAAGAGCAGGGAACGGCGCGGACTGCGGGAGTTCCGCCTCGCCCCGCATGCCGGCCGTCACGTGCGGGCTCCGAAGGATTCCTTATACCTGTACAGGATAACCGCGCAATACCCAAAAGGTGCAAAAGCCATGTGGGGAGTGCGCTCTTCGTCTGTAATGCATCGGGGAAGTCCGCAAAGCAGGCAACGGCCTTGCCGGCGTCAAGGGAAAGGCCGCCGTCCGCACCTGCCGGGGCTTTATTCCACACGCACGGAGATGGGCTCTTCCGGTGCCGCGTCTTCCGTCGCAAGGCGCTCATGCAGTCTGATTGCGAACTCCCTTGCTCCGGCGACCTTTTCGTCCGTGACAAAGGGCGTGTTATAGCCCCGGTCACGTGCGGCAAACATGCCCATGTAAACAAGTTGCGAATGTTTGCAATAGTGCTTCATGCCGCCCTCAAAAAGTCCGGTACCGTTTTCAATGCGGTAGCCACAGGTGGTAAAGATGACCAGGGGCTTGTTTTTCCATAAAGAGAGTCCCTTGATGGAACTGTAGTACTTGTTGAAACCGTAGACGAAGCGGTCAAGAGTGAGCTTCATGGGGCCGGTACAGTACCAGGAATAAATCGGGGTCGCGAGCACGATGCAATCGGATTTGGCCACAGATTCAAAAACGCCCTGCAGATCATCATCATGAACGCACCCGAAGCGATCTGCAACATCCTGGCATGCCCTGCAGGCGACGCAGGCTTCAATATGCAGTTCGTGCAGGCGGATATGTTCCACAGCCGCGCCGCGCTTGAGAAGTTCCTCCGTAAACGGCTTCAGAAGAGAGGCGGTGTTGCCCTTTTTGCGCGGGCTTCCGGCCAGAATGCACACCTGGAGGCTTTTACTTTTCATACGTCACCTCGTGGCTTGGCGTTTGCGACATTCGCTCATCTGTGTGGAGCGGCGGAGAGGATACCTTGTATCTTCCTCAACGTGAGGTCAGTGATCTTGTCCACGTCTTACTCCTTCCTGCTTTCTGGAGGCGCAAACTGCAAGGGTACAAACTTCTCGCCAAGGGTACAAGCATCCTATTTTCTTGTCCCCTTTTTAGCCGGATTGTCCAGGTCTCCACGGAACCTTGGCGGAAAAGAGAAACCCTGGAATCGGTTTGTATCAACGATTCCGGGGATGAAGGGGATTGAAGATTTTCTATAACATCATATATTTAATGAATATTTTACGATGTGAGATTTTGTGTTACCCCCAAAAACTTTCGGTGTCCTATAGGCGGGGTCACTCTATTTTTCAGGTTGCCCATCTCCGGCAGGTGGAAGAATATTGCTGCTGCCGGTGACCACTTTTTGCCCCGTTTTTTTCTCCAACTCCTCACGGGCCTGCCTGGCAATGCCGCCGCCCCTCCTTCCGGCCACCGCGTTTTCTTTGAGCCCTGTGGCGTTCATGCTTTCGGCTATCTGCCGGGTGGAGAGTTCCGCCAGGGCAGTAAAAATCAACTCCGCTTCGGTCATGTGGTCACGGAGGTTTTGCGTTTTCAGCCCTTTCAGATCCTTGTGCTGCTTTACTTTTATACCTGACCATTCCTGATGAATGATATTGGTCAGAATAGCATATTCCTGTCCCTCTTTGACCTCGTGCTCTTTCCAGTAGTCCGTGAGCTTGTTACGCGTCTCCTGGCCCAGCATGCGCTGCTCTATCCACTTCTTCGAGCGACCATGCTGTTGCCATAGCACTCTGGAACGGTTCAACGCGATTTCCGGGTCTGCCATTTCCTGGATGCGCTCATAGCCCACTTTGGCGAGCCACAGCTTGATAGGCTCGGCCTTGGGGCTCGGCACGGATTGAACAAGCCGGAGGAGCGTTTCGGCGCTGGCAACGTCTGTGAGGTATTTCTTGCCATCCTGGGCTGTTAGCTTCAGTCGGTGACAATTTGTCACCACCTCGCTTCCTTCTTTTTTAAGGCGCTCCTTCAGCTTATTCCAATACTTACGGGCTGTCTGAAAATCCGGCTGTTCCGTCAACACCTGCACAATATCCACCACGGAGAAAAGCCAGGTTTCGGTCTTCTCGTCATACGCGCGGCGAATATGGTTCTCTTCAAAAACGGCAATGGAGTCTTTCATCGTAAGCCCTCGATAGGTTGGATATGGCAACAGGACTATAGCGCCCACACCAGGCAAAAGAAAGCCCCCACCACAACAGCAGGGGCTTGGTCATACGCGGTGTGGGCGGGGCGGTTATACGCTGCCCGGATGCTGTTGCGCTCTCCGTGGGCAACTCCTTGGCGGGGTACCGGGGTAACTCCCCTCGGTGGGGTAACTGTGTATGCTTTGCTCCCGTTGCTTATCCGGCTTTTGGGGGTAACTCTTTTTTGCTCCCTGCGCTTACCCCGAAAGTTACCCCCAATAGGGGTATGTCACGAACCTAAGTGAAAGTGGATGAACAGTGGATAAACAAAAAGTCCGCTCTGCTGCTCGCTTTGCGGACTTTTGCGGTTCTTTGCGAACCAAATTCTGGTGGAGATGAAGGGGATTGAACCCTTGGCCTCCGCATTGCGAACGCGGCGCTCTCCCAGCTGAGCTACATCCCCGTGCCTGTTCGGCCTCAGGCGGAAGGCAATATAGATCGCTTTCCCGGCGTCCGCAAGAGAGAAATGCACGGACGACGCATTTTTTCCGTCCGTGTGGCTGTGACGATTTTCGGGTAGCTATTTCCCGGTACACGAAATATATTATCAACTGCCGCCCGCACGGCCCTTGCGCGTATTCCGGGCGATACTTAGATTTTGTGAATAGTGATGCCGCGATAACGATGCAGACACAGGAGGTCGCCATGCCCAGCGTGAAGGTAAAGGGAATGCATTGTGACAATTGCCGCCGTTCGGTCACCGAGGCTGTCGCCAAGGTTCCGGGCATTGCTTCGGTGGATGTGAATTTGCAGGAAGCAAAAGCCTCCTGGCAGGACGCGGATCCCAAGTCTCCCGTGTTAGCGGAGCAGGTGCGCGAAGCTATTCGCCGTATAGGCTTTGACTCGGAGTAGCATAGCGGACGCCCGCCCGGAATTCCGCACACGGGCAGGCGCCGGTAACCGGCCACAGATGCCGGCGCTGTCTTGCAGAGTGCGGGGCCGCACCGCCGCATCCGACTTTTTTGCGGTATGCGGAATGCCCGGAGGATATCCCCATGCCTCAGGAAAAGCTGGAATTCACTATCGGCGGCATGCACTGCGCAGCCTGTTCCGCCCGCATCGAAAAAGTTGTGGGCGGTCTGCCGGAGGTGGCGGAGGTGAGCGTCAGTCTGGCCACGGATACGGCGCGGCTTTCTCTGCGCGAGGGTGTTCCCGGCAACGACGCGGCGAGCCTCATCGCGGACACCGTCAAGAACCTGGGGTTCACGGCGACCTTGCTGGAACGCTCCGGCGGCGCCGGGGCTGACCTTGGCCGCATGGAACTGGCCATTGGCGGCATGCACTGCGCGTCCTGCTCCGCGCGCATTGAGCGGGTGGTGGGCGCGTTGCCCGAGGTCAGGAATATCAGTGTCAGCCTCGCCACAAATACCGCCCAGCTTGCCCTGAATGAAGGCGTGGCCGTGGATTCCACAGCGGCCCTCATCACCGGCACCATCGCCGGTCTCGGATTTACAGCGGAAGTTTTGCGCCCGGCGGGCGGCGGAGCAGGGGGCCTGTCGGAAGCGGCGGCCCGCTGGGAAAAGCGTAGCGCGGACCAGCAGGCGGAAATGGCCGCCCGGCGGCGGGAGCTGCTCCCGGCCTTTGCCTTTGCCCTGCCTCTGCTTATCTTCTCCATGGGCGAAATGCTCGGCATGCCGCTGCCGGCTTTTCTCTCTTCGGCAACCTCGCCTTTCCGTTTCGCCCTCGTCCAACTGCTGTTGTGCCTGCCCGTGATGTATTCCGGCAGGCGTTTTTTTCAACTGGGGCTGCCGGCCCTGCTGCGCAGAAGTCCCACCATGGACACTCTCGTAGCCCTCGGCACCGGGGCGGCCTTTCTCTACAGCCTCTGGAATACCCTTGTGGCGGCCATGCCGCCGGAATGGCAACAGCATTTTCTATCCGCCGGCGCAGCAGCCCGGACCCAGGTGAGGGAAGCCGCAACCTCCCCGCATGTGCAGGAGGAGGCTGCCGGGCTCTGGAACATGCTCTTCGGCTCCGGACACATGGCGCACGGCGTGGAACTGTATTACGAATCGGCGGCCGTGGTCATCGCTCTGGTTTCCCTCGGCAAGTATCTGGAGGCGCGCTCGCGCCTGCGTACGGCCGAAGCCATGAAGGGACTGCTGGATCTGGCCCCGGAAACGGCGGTACGCATCGTTACGGAGATGCCGGGGCACGGCCTCGCGGACCCCTCCGGGCGGCAGTATGAAACCGTTCCCCTGGCCGAGGTGCGTGAGGGCGACCTCTTGCAAATCCGCCCTGGAGCGCGCGTCCCGGTGGATGGCGCGGTTCTGGAAGGTTCGTCCTTTGTCGATGAATCCATGCTGACCGGTGAAAGCATGCCTGTGGAAAAATCGCCCGGCGACCCCCTGGCCGGGGGCACCATGAACCAGCAGGGCGCGTTGATCATGCGGGCGGAACGCGTGGGCGCGGACACCGTGCTTGCCCGGATCGTCCGCCTTGTGCAGGAAGCCCAGGGCAGTAAAGCCCCCATTGCGGGCATGGCCGACCGGGTCAGCCTGTACTTTGTGCCGGCGGTCATGGCCGTTGCGGCCGCAGCAGGAATCTTTTGGTGGGGGTATGACGGCTCCGCCGCCTTTGCCCTGCGCATCTTCGTCTCGGTCATGGTCATCGCCTGCCCGTGCGCCATGGGCCTGGCAACGCCCATGTCCATCATGGTAGGCACCGGACGCGGCGCGCAGCTCGGGGTACTGTTCAAAAACGGGCTGGCCCTGGAGCAGTCCTCGCGCATCACCTCCATGGTTTTTGACAAGACCGGCACGCTTACCAAGGGTAAGCCCGCTCTCGCGGACGTGCTGCCGTTGGACAATTTTTGCCCCGACCCGGCGGGAGCGGCCGCGTTTCCCATCCATCCCGACGATCTGCTGCGTATAGCCGCTTCACTGGAAGTTTCCTCGGAACACCCGCTGGCCCGCGCTCTGGTGGAAGGAGCTGTTGCCGCAGATCTCAGTCTCCTGCCGGTGGAAGACTTTGCAGCCCATCCCGGCAAGGGAGTAAGGGGCATGGTCACGATGCCTTCCGGGCCGGTATCCGCTTCCCTCGGCAATGCCGTCTTTGCCCGCGAACAGGCGGACGAATACCGCCGTCTGCATCCCGATATTTCCTGCGCCTCTGCACCCGATTCTCCGGAGAAAGCATCGGAAGACGCCCGTTCTCTCGAAACAGCCCTGACGGATTTTTCCTCAGAGGGCAAAACCCCGGTGGCTCTTCTGCTCAACGGCGTTCCGGCAGCGGTGTTTGCCGTGGCCGATCCCCTGCGGGACGAAGCCGTCCACATTATTGCGGAACTGCGGCATATGGGCATCAGCAGCATCATGCTCACCGGGGACAACCGGGGTACCGCCGAGGCTGTTGCCCGCCGGGCGGGCATAACGCGGGTTATCGCCGAGGTGCTGCCCGACGGCAAGGAACAGGCCGTTGCCGCCTTGCAGCAGCAAGGAGAGGTGGTGGGCATGGTGGGCGACGGGGTCAACGATGCCCCGGCCCTGGCCCGGGCGGATGTCGGCTTTGCCATGAGCAGCGGCATCGACGTGGCTGTGGAAACCGGCGACGTTGTCCTCATGCGCCACGGCCTTTCCACCGTCCTCACCGCCCTTGCCCTGGGCCGGGCCACCATGCGCAATATCCGCGAGAACCTGTTCTGGGCCTTTGCCTACAATGTGATCGGCATTCCCTTTGCCGCCGGGGTCTTCCATTTCTTTGGCGGGCCGGTCCTGTCCCCCATGCTGGCCGGGGCGGCCATGGCGCTCAGTTCGGTTTCGGTCGTGACCAACGCCTTGCGGCTGCGCTTTTTTAATGAGAAAAAGAAGAGCGGCAACGGCCGTTGAATGGCGCGCCGCGCGTTCTTCATTCTCCACCCTTTTAAAAAGAAGGTGCAGCATGAATATTCAGGAAGTCCGGAACAACGCCCGCAAAAAACTCCACGGATTCTGTCGCGTCTGCCCGGTCTGTAACGGGAAGACCTGCGCCGGGGAAGTCCCCGGCATGGGTGGCCGGGGTTCGGGCACCACCTTTCAGGAGAACATCAAGGCCCTTTCTTCCTACAAACTGAATATGCGCACCCTGCACGGACTGGAAAAGCTCGAGACCGCCTGCACGCTGTTCGGCACGCCCCTCGCCGCGCCCATTATGGCCGCTCCTCTGGCCGGGGCGGAGCAGAACCTCGGCGGAGCCATGACGGAAGACGAAATGCTCGAAGCCCTCTTTTCCGGCAGCCGCGCGGCAGGCCTTTTGCCCTGGGGCGGCGACGGCGTCAGCCCGGCCTTTTTCGAAACCGTTCTCAAATTCCTCTCCTCATCCGGCGGCATGGGCATCCCCACCATCAAGCCCCGCGCCACCCACCTGATTATCCAGATGGCCCAGGAAGCCGTCAAAGCAGGCGCTCCCGCCGTGGCCATCGACATTGACGCCGCGGCCTTCCCGGCCAGGGATGAAAAAGGCCTCCTGTTCAGCCCCAAAAAGCCCGAGGATATCCAGGCCGTCATCAACGCCGTGCCCGTTCCCCTGATTCTCAAAGGCATCATGACCGCCGACGAGGCCGCCCTCGCCGCCGACATCGGCGTCTCCGGCATCGTGGTGTCCAACCACGGCGGACGGGTCATGGACGAAATGCCCGGCACCGCCGACGCCCTGCCCGCCATCGCGGGCGCCGTGAAGGGACGCCTGACCATCCTGTTTGACGGCGGCATCCGCAGCGGCGTAGATGTCCTCAAGGCCCTCGCCCTCGGCGCGGACGCAGTACTCGTGGGACGCCCCCTGCTTATCGCGGCGGCCGGAGCAGGCGCGGAAGGCGTGGCCCTCGCCCTGCACGCCATGCGCAGCGAACTCGAAGCCGCCATGCTCCTCACCGGCACCCCCTCCATCTTCCAGGTGCCCCCCTCCATCCTGACCCGCGTGGCGCGGCCGGGCACGTAGAAGGGGGGAGAGAGAAGAGAAAATGCCTCCGGCGGGCAGGACGCTGTCCTGCACCTGCCAGGGGGCAACTGCCCCCTGAACCCCTTTCAGGTTCTGGTGGGACATTGTGGCGGTTTGCTTTGTCCTGCCTCAGCTATGCTCCCGATGGCGAGGAGGAGGTCGTGCCGCAGAGTTCAAAAAGCTCAGGGACCGGGGACGGATCTTGAAACGAACACATTCTTGTGCATCGCTTTGAGATCTGTTCCCGGTCCCTGAGCTTTTTAGCATTCAGGGCAGAACATCCCGCTTTTTACCGGGAGCAAGGCCGGAGCGCGACAAACCGGTCCGCCACAGCGCCCCATAAAGACCTTATGGGGGTCAAGGGGCCTCAGGCCCCTTGCAGGTGCAGGACAGCGTCCTGCCCGCCGGAGGCATTCGTCTTCTAGGGCCTGTTAACACTATTTGAGAGCCTCAACAATGAGAGCAAAAACGACAAAGGCAATGAACATTACGTCCAGCTTGTCATAGCGAGTTGCTATGCGCCTGAAGCCTTTGAGTCGTCTGAACAACCTCTCAACTTCGTTGCGTTTTTTGTATAGCTCTTTGTCATACTCCCACGGCTTCAACCGATTGGGATTCGGCGGAACCACAGGTTCATAGCCCAAGCTGCGGCTCAAGCGCAGGGTTTCG
>JAVBTB010000059.1:0-40292 GCA_031556355.1 Desulfovibrio sp.
GAAGGTTTGACATACTTACGTTTCCGCGCTGGCGCGGAAGAGCATCCTTAACCAAGGAATATTGTTCTTCTGTTAGTTTCATAAAAAGACATTACAGAAGTTCAATGAATTTTACAATTAGTGTCAACAGGCTCTAGAAGATCGCCAGGACTCTTCCGCTATTCAGGGAGAGTTCTGGCGGTCTCTTATTATTTCAGCAGAGTGGCCATGTCTGACTTCTCGCCGTGTTCGCGAGCCAGATCTCGCGGACTTCTCCCGTCTTTGTCCCGGACCTTGGGCTTTGCTCCGGCTTTGAGCAGGGCTTTTACGATTTCCACGTCGTCCATTCTGACGGCGTAGTGGAGTGGGGTCCGCCCGCGGTTATCCTGGCTGTTGGTTTTTGCGCCGGCCTTGAGCAGGGCGTTCACAATGTCCTGGCGGCCGTTGTCCACGGCCACGTGCAAGGGCGTGAGCCGGTCATATACCCTGTTGGTGGGGGCGTTCACATCCACTCCGGCTGCGATAAGCAGGCGTATGACCTCCATATCTCCCTTGTACACCGCACGGCAGAGCATATCATCGCGGGCCTTAAAAACTTTGTCTAAGTAAGGAATGTGCCTATCTCTGGGCGCGGTGGCGCTATTGTTCACCGGCGCCCCGGCTTTCAAAAGCTCGTTGACGAACCAGGGTTTGCCGGACTCAACCGCCAGAGCCAGAGGGCTGGTGCCGCCTTGGTCTCTCCGGTTGATGTCGGCTTTTGCCTTGAGGAGGGCTTGGAACAGTTCCTGGTCATCATAGGTGATGGCCAGATGCAGGAGTGTGCCTTCCTCATACCGCACGGGGAGGGCTTTGTCGTCCACCGGCACGCCGGCTTCCAGCAACACCATAATCTCGTCGCGGTTTTCCCGATGCCAGGGCAGCAGCGCCAGGGCGTTGTTGCCCTCATTGTCCTGGGCCTTGGGATCGGCGCCATTGCTCAGAAGCAGGCGCAGGGCCTTTTCGACCGATCGGTTGTAGTGGGGGCAAGCACAGGCAGCTAAAAGCGGCGTTTTGCCATCCTCTGCGCGCAGGTTTACGTCTTCTTTGGCCTTGAGCAGAATTTCAATAAGCGCAACATTGCCGCTGCAGGCCGCTTGTATCAGGTAGGGGGTATCCCGCGGGTCCGGCGGCGTAAGTCGTGCTCCGGCGTCCAGGAGCAGAGTTACTGTCTCCGCGCCGTCACTCATCGCATCATGCAGGGGCGAGGTATGGGGGTGGGGGGACAGGTTGGGATCCGCGCCCAGTTTCAGGAGGCAGGAGATGACCGTGCTTCCTCTCCTTTGTCGTATGGCCTGTTCCAGGGCAGTGCCCAGAAGCGGATGCACCGCGTTCACGTCCGCACCGTGAGCGGCAAGCTCCGTAAGCCGTTCGGGACTGCGTCCCAGGATGACAGAAATGACGAGGGAATCTGTGAGCTTGCCGGTTTTCTTTTCTCCTTCAAGCACGGCCTCCACGGCATCTAGTTCCTCCGGAGAGTTGAGGCGAATCTCTACTCTTGCCGGCCTTTTTTCAAAAACGGTGGTTGCGCCTTTTTCTTCAAGCAGAGTGCGCGCTTCATCGGTTTTTGCCAGAGCATAGGGCTTGCCCTGCCTGGGGTCCGCCCCCTTTGCGAGCAGCAGACGGATCATGGGCACGTCCGCGTATTTCGCGGCTATCTCCAGGGGTGTTATGCCGTCCGCGGACCGCACGTTGGGGCCGGCATTTTGCTGCAGGAGCGCCGTCACCTGCTCAAGATCATTGGTCCGCACGGCTCTGATCAACTGGGTGGTGCCCCAATCATCATAGGCGTCTATAACGGGAATGGGCGCGCTCTTTTCCCCCGCAGGCGGGGGATTGTTGATATAAAAGGCTTCTTCCGAATTCATCAGGCGGTTGAGTTCGTCCCGTTTGACAATCGCGGCGATTCCGTAATCGGTCTGGGAAAGAAGCAGCAACATCGGCAACAAAAGGATGGCGATCAGAGCGCGCATAGGGAAGGGCTCCTGCAAGAAAGAACTGCAAGAAAAAAGTTTGGGGAGGGTGTACCCACTCTATCGAAGAGACGGCAGATCAGACAAGAGAAAATATCGGGAGCAACGGCGCTCTGCCCGCCAGCTTTGCGCGTATGCAAGGACGTTGCCCCGGGCGGTTCTTTGTGCGCGGGCATGTTGTTGCGTATTCCCCGCGCATTGTATTCGTATGCGATATGCAGTAGGATTTTTCCCCCGCGCAAAGCGGTTTTCTTTTTCCTTATATCCCACTGCCGGAGAATACATATGCAACGCCAAGCCATGCACGCCCAGATGCTTATTGAATGCCTGCCCTATATCCGCCAGTTCCGGGGCGAGGTGGTGGTTATCAAATACGGCGGCCATGCCATGAAGGACGAGGCGCTGAAGCGTTCCTTCGCCCTGAACGTGGCCCTTTTGAAATACGTGGGAGTGCGCCCGGTCATCGTGCACGGCGGCGGCCCGCAGATAGGCACCATGTTGGAGAAACTCCACATCGAGTCCACCTTCCGCGAAGGGTTGCGGGTGACCGACGACGCCACCATGGACGTGGTGGAAATGGTGCTGGTAGGCAAGGTGAACAAGGAGATCGTGGGCCAGCTCAACTTGGCCGGAGCGCGCGCTGTGGGGCTTTCCGGCAAGGACGGCGGACTGATCCGCGCCCGGAAGATGGAAATGGTGGTCACCTCGGATGCGCGCCCGCCGGAAATCATCGACCTTGGCCGGGTGGGCGAAGTGATGGGCGTGGACACCGACCTTTTGCACATCATCTCGCGTGAAGACTATATTCCGGTCATCGCGCCCACCGGCGTCGATGAGGACAACGAGACATACAACATCAACGCCGACGCCGTCGCAGGGGCCGTGGCTTCGGCCCTCAAGGCCAAGCGCCTGCTGCTCCTGACCGACGTGCCGGGCATCCTGACCCGTGAAAAGGAACTGATCTCCTCCCTTTCCGTGGACGAAACCTGGAAGCTTTTTGCCGACGGCACCTTGCAGGGAGGCATGATTCCCAAGGTGAAGTGCTGCCTTGAGGCGCTGCAGGAAGGGGTGGAAAAGGCCATGATCATCGACGGGCGGGTGGAAAACTGCATTCTGCTGGAACTCTTTACCGATGCCGGGGTCGGTACGGAAATTATCGGCCGCCGCCCGCGTGAAGGGCAGATGATGCAGCCTCCCCAGTCCGAGTACACGGGCCGGTAGAGCGAATCAATTTTGAAGTGGCCCAAGAGTCGTATTGCCTCCGGCGGCCAAAGGGAGTGACTCCCTTTGGAAACCCCCGCGCGGGGGCCGCTGCCCCATTTTGTAAGGCAGACTCTGGCCAGGAAAGTCCTTGGGGCTGTTCCTGGCCGGAAGTTTCCTTCCATTGTGCTCCCCCTCGCATTCCTGAGAGGATATTCATGAACGTGTTGCCGTTGTCCCGTTGCCGTCTGCTGCTGCCCGCGCTTGTTTTCGCCCTCGTCTGCGCCGTTTCGGCTGCCTTTGCCGCAGAGGATGGCGGCGCGTCCCTGCAGGAAAAACTGGCGCGGATCGAAGCGGAATCCGGCGGGCGGCTCGGTATCTCCCTTCAGGACAGGCTCACCGGAACGCGGATGCAGTACCGCGCGGACGAGCGCTTTCCCGTGTGCAGCACCTTCAAGGTGCTCCTGGTTGCGGCTGTGCTGCGGAAGAGCATGGAGGACGCGGATCTCATGGGGCGGCGCATCACCTATACAAAGAAGGAGCTTGTGTATTGGTCGCCGGTGGCGGAAAAGTTTGCGGGAGCGGGAATGACCGTCGAGGATCTGTGCGCCGCCTCGTTGAGTTACAGCGACAACACGGCGTCGAACCTCCTTATGAAGCTGCTCGGAGGGCCGAAGGCGGTAACCGCGTTCGCCCGTTCGATAGGAGATACGGTCTTTCGTCTGGATCGCTGGGAAACGCCGCTGAACTCGGCCGTGCCCGGCGATGAGCGCGACACCTCCACCCCGGCGGCCATGGAACAGACCCTCGGGCTGCTCGCGTTCGGCGATGCGCTGGCCTCAAAGCAGCAGGGACAACTGCTGACGTGGCTGCGGGGCAATACCACCGGCGACGCCAGCATTCGGGCGGGATTGCCCGCGGGATGGAAGGCAGGGGACAAGACCGGGAGCGGTTACTACGGCACCACCAACGACATCGCCGTGATCTGGCCTCCGGAAGGAGCGCCCGTGGTGCTGGCAATCTATTTCACCCAGCCGCAAAAAGACGCGCCGCCGCGCAAGGACATCCTTGCCGCGGTCACGCGTCTGCTGATTGAGGAGCTTCAGGCCTCGTGGAAAAAGCTGCCCTGAGTCCCGGAGCTATCCCTTCTCTTTCCCCGCTTTTGCAAACAGCAGCAGGCTGCCGAGAATGACGGCTCCCCGACGAAGGTTCCGGGGCCGGGAGTTTCCGCTATGATCAGGTACTCCAGCAGCAGGGCCAGAAAAGGCGTCAGGTACATGTAGTTGGTTGCCGTGCTTGTTCTGGCGGCGCAGGCCAGGGCTTTCGCCCAGGGCAGATAGGCCAGGGCGCTGGGAAACACCCCGAGAAAAAGAACAACCCCCAGCTGAGACAGGGGCGCGCTCTGCGGGGTGAGCAAGAGTGCCGCGGCGGCAGGGCTCACCCTTTTTTATACAGCTTCTGCCATTCGTCCAGAAAGAGCAAGGCCGCTTCCACATCGGAGAGCTGCCCGCTTTTGCTACGCAGCGCCGTCAGCAGGTCGTCAAAGCCCGCGCTGTGCGGCAGTCCCAAATCGTCCAGCAGGTCGGAGACGGCCTGCTGCATATCTTCGGGCATGCTTTCGGGCCAAGGCTGCTGTTTGCGTTTGCCCATGCCGGGGAAACGTTCCTGCGCATAGTCCAGAAGGGTACGCATGCGCAGGGCGTAGGTGTGTTCCCGCAGAACGCGCTCCCGCGCGCGCGCCGCCATGGCGGTCCGTTCCTCCGGGTGGCTCTTGTAATGGGCGATCTTTGCCAGAAGCTCGTCCATGCTGGAGAAGCGGGCCAGTTCGTCCTCGGCGAAGAGCTCCGGGAGCAGGCTGCGCTCGTCCACCAGTTGAAACGCGCCGCAGGCGGCCAGTTCAAAGGTGCGCGGGTTCACGAAATCGCCGTTGCTGACCAGTTCCGCGCTCTGGATGCTGGAGTGCAGGTTCAGGTTGATGGCGGCCGCGTTGTAGATGCGCACGGTATCTTCAGGGCTGATGCGCTGCCCGCCTCGCTGCACCAGCGGGGCCAGGGCCGGGGTGTCTTCCCATTCCGTGCCCCATATCTTGAGGTCGTTTCCCAAAAGCTGCAAAAAAGCTCTGCGCCGGTTGGGATAGCCCGCTCCCATAAAGGACAGTTCCGAACCGAATTCCCGCTTTTCCGCCGGGGAGAGCCCCAGAGGTTTGTGCACGGTGGGCTGGGCCGCCAGAGGCAGATACAGGACGTTTTCCACGCCGATGGTGGACAGGTCCGTCAGAAAGGGCTCGCGCTGGATGACCGCGAAGATGTCGTACAGCGGCGCAAACGCCCGCCAGTAAGTGAACAGGCGAAAATCCTCCACAAACCACATGGCCGTGGGGATGCCTTCGCGGCGCAGACGCTTCAGGGCTTGCCTGCTCAAGGGAGCCTGGGCCAGGCAGAGCAGCAGATCTGGCGCAAAGGCCTCGGTCTTGGCCAGGATCGCCTGCGATGCCACCTGCAAAAAGGCATTCTGCAAGGCATCCAGCTTTTCCGGGGCGATGCGCAGGTTTCTGATGGCGGAAAAGGCCGGATAGAAATCCGGAGCTTCAAAGGTTTCCGCAAGGCAGCCCGCCTCGCGCAGGCCTTCCACACAGTAGCGGCCTATGGGCAGCGAGCCGCCGTACATGGGCAGCACCACAAGAACTCGCAGCATGGTCGTCGCTCCTTGAGAGTTTGTGGGGGAAGGAGAAAAACTCCCTTTGGGAAGGGGGCCGTCTATCCTGAGCGCAGCGAAGGTGGACATATGATGAAAGCTCTTTCCCCCACGCCTCCATTCTCTTTTCCCCTAAACTTTTTCATCTTGTTTCCTGAGTATTAACAGGAGGTTCTGTGTGGTATCTCTTCCTGCTATTGGCGAAAGCGGTCTTTCAGGAAATATCACCAGTTTCCGGGCAGCATCCAGTCGGCTTCCGTGTACAGGGCGTCCGCTGTTTCCGGCGGGATAAAACGTTCGCCCGGCAGATGCAGATGCTCCTCCAGGGCCGTGCGCAGGGTATGGCGCTCCGCATGGTGGGGGTCTTCGCCGTCCACGCAGCGGTAGGTGACCCCCAGGGAATCCAGCATGCTGATCATCCCCAGCATGCCGTCGGGCCATTCCGCGTCATACCTGCCTGCGAGATGGGCGAGGAATCCCTTGTGGCTGAACGGGGAAAGGCAGATAACCCCGCGCGGGCAGGGGGCGGATTCCAGGCAGGGCGAGCAGGGCGCCACGGCCTGCCAGATTTTATGCCCGAAGCCGTAGGGTCCGGTCTCAAAACACCAGGCCGAGGACAGGAAAAAGGCCTGCACCGGCACGCCGAGATGGGCGGCAAGATGCATGGCCCCGGTATCCGGGGTGAGCACCATGTCCAGGCCGCTGATCAGATTGGGCAGGTCCGTAAGGGTGGTGCTGCCGGTGGTGTCTTCGATGCGCCTGGCCGTCTGCGGGGGAAGCAGCCGGGCCAGCCGGCGCACAAGGGGACGCTCGCTTTTCGAGCCGATACAGACCAGGGACGGGCCACCCCTGGCCTGGAACACGGCCTGAATGCACTCGGCAAGCTGCTCCGGGGGAAGGGAGCGGCGCGATTCGCGCCCCGCCATGACGATGCCGATGCGCCCTTCGCCTTGCCCGCCCTTGGCGCGGGGAATGGGGTTGACCGCTTCCGGCGCGACAGGGGACGGGTGGAAATGCGCCCAGAAATCCACCAGGTTCATGGGCGAGGCAGCCCGGCTGCGGATGAGGGCAAGGCCCATCCTGGGCCAGGCGCCGTAAAGGTTCTGCCCGTTTTTCCGGGCAAAGCCGTGGCAGATTTCCGGGGGAAAAAGAGACGCTAAAGCGAAGCTTAAAGGGGAGAAGTTCAGCAGGTATACGGCGGAAAAGCCGGCGTCGCGCAGGGCGGCGAGCGTTCCCCGGCTCCGGGAAAAGACGGCCGCCGGGTCCGCCGCGCCCATGCTGTGGGCGGGCAGGGTGTGGATCTCGGCAAAGGGATAGAGCAGGGCGGCAAGACCGGCCAGCAGGGGATCCACGCACAGGTGTACCCGGGTATCCGGTTCCGCGGCGATGGAGAGCAGCAGCCGCTTGGTCTGCACCAGGTCGCCTATTCTGGCAAGTTGCACCACAAGGACGTGCCGCACAGTTCCCCCGGAGGTAGTAAGGCGGGATTGAGGGGCGCTGCCCCTCAAACTCCCCGGCAGGGGAAATGATTTCCCCTGCACCCCTCGATTATTGGGGACACGTCATAATACGCGGGTGCAGGGGGCTCGAGGACACAGGCCCTGTGCGTTGCCCCCTGCCGGGTGTGAGCGGAGCCCACATCAAAACCAGATAGCTTCGGCAAATACTCTTATTACTTCTTTTTACTCTGCATGGCCGCCTGCAGGGCAAGGCCGAGGGCGCCCATGGACGGAGCGGGCTGGGGCTTGGGAGCGTGGCGCTTCCAGTCCTTTTCCTCGGCGGCGGAGGCTGCGTCTTCCGCGCCTGCCGGGGCAAGGGAGATGCGGCGGTTTTTGGTGTCGATTTCGCGGATCTTCACCGCAACGGCCTCGCCCGGTCCCAGCCGTTCAAGGTCGCGGCGTGCGGAGCCTGCCTGGATGGCGGAGTTGGGCAAAAGCCCGGTGACGCCGGGGGCCAGGGTGACAAACAGCCCGAAGGGAGCGCGTTTTTCCACCGTGCCGGTCACTTCCGCGTCAACGGCAAAGGTTTCGGTCACGGTATCCCAGGGGTTGCCGCCCACGTCGCGCAGACTGAGGGAAATGCGCTTCTTGTCCAGGTCCACTTCCTTGACCTTGACGGAAACGACGTCGCCCGCGGCGACCACTTCTTCCGCCTTCATCACGCGCCGTTCGTAGGAAAGCTCGGAAAGGTGCACCAGACCTTCGATGCCGGGCAGCACTTCCACAAACGCGCCGAAGGGGGCGGTGCGCACCACTTTGCCGGTGAGCACGTCGCCCGCGGCAAGGCGGGTTCCCACATCTTTCCACGGATCGTCCATGACCTGCTTGACGGAAAGGGAAATGCGGGTGCCTTTTTCAGCGGCGTCGATGGACATGATTTTTACGCGGACGCGGTCGCCGACGCTCACGGCTTCATCAGCCTGGGCCACGCGCGACCAGGAAAGTTCTGAGAGGTGCACCAGGCCTTCAACGCCGGGGGCCAGTTCCACAAAGGCGCCGAACGGCGCAAGGCGGGTGATCACTGCTTCGCGCACGTCCCCTTCGTGCAGTTCGGCAAGCAGGGCCTCGCGGTTTTCCGCTTGTTCGCGCTCCAGAAGGGAGCGGCGGGACACCACGATGTTCCTCCCGCCTTTTTCCAGGCGGGTGATCAGGAAGGGAAATACCTTGCCGATAACGGCTTCCGGATCGTCCAGGGGGCGCAGGTCAATCTGGCTCACGGGGCAGAAGGCGCGGCGCTTCATGATCTCGACGGCATAGCCGCCTTTGACCTGGGCCGTAACCTTGCCTTCGACAGGCAGGCCGGCGTCGCGCGCTTCTTCGAGGGCGGAGAGGCTGCCCGCCCCGCGGATGATTTTGGAGAGCTTCACTTCCTGCGGGCTCACATTCACCACGTAGAGGTCGACACTGTCGCCCACCTGGCAGGGCAGCTCCCCGTCGATTTCCATCTCCTCGCGATCCACGATGCCGTCCACTTTGGAGCCGGTGCTCACAAAGACGGTGTCGTTGGTAATGGCGACAATGCGTACGGTGACCCGCTGCCCCGGCGAGAGGCGGGACTGGGGCTGCTCGTCGCGTTCATGCTCTTCCAGCATCTGGGCGAAGGAAAGTTCTTCCATCGGCTCGGCGGCAGGGGGGGCGGCCTCTGCGGCAGAGGGAAGGGTTCCCGCGACAGGGGAACTCTGGGAAGTAGAACTGACAGGCTCAGGCTGGACAGCCTGGGGATCCTCGGTATGTGCCTCGGTGGTCATGGGAGCTCCTTCAAAAGCATATTGGCGTTGTTTCCATATCAGTCAGGGCTATGGTAGGCAAGAGGGCTGGGAATCTTTTCCCGCCGAAGGCGAAAAAAGCCTGCGGCAGGCGGGTGCTCCCTGCCGCGCGGTCTTGCGCAGGCAGATGCCGGAGGGTATACTGTCCTCCTCGCGCGCCCTGTTTTCCGTCGGAGACAGGGCCGCGTGTCCGTTTCACATATAGCCGGGGATTGTTATGCCTGTATTCCGCATTGTGCTTGCGGGTCTGCTTTTGCTGATGTTCGCCTGCGGCGGCGTGTCCGTGGCCGCGCCCGCTCATCGAGAGGCCGGGAAGGCTGCGGTCAAGACCTCGGTCCAGAAAAAACAGATCGCTGGGAAGGCGGACAAGGGAAAGCAGGCCGGGAAAAAGTCCGCTTCCGGCGGCAAGGCGGCAAAAGCCTCCCCAAAAAGCGCGTCCCGGAAAGAGTCCGGAGGCCGCGCACGGAAAGCCGCGACCAGGCCGCGTGACTGGAGCCTTGATTCCGCCGTGCTGGTCGAAGACATGGAACTGCCGCGCAATCTCGTGCCGGTATCCGTGCGGGGTACGATGCTGCGTTTTGAACGGGCCGTACAGGCTTCGGTGCTGGCCGACGACGTCTGGCTGCTGCCGAACATGAGCGAAGCCGATGTATACGAGGCTCTGGCGCAATTGGCCCCTACCTTTGTCCACGGCGGCATACGTCTTGATGCGGGGCATTTGCCCTCGCACGATACGGTGCTTGCCTGGCACGATTTGCGTACCGCATTGCAAAAGGCCAACTCCCTGGTCGGGTTCGATATTCTTATTGACCTCAGTCAGTATGCCACGCCGGAGGAAGTGACGGCGCACATGCAGAAAGCGGGGGCGCTGCTCACTTCCGAAGCCTGGACTTTTTCCGGGGCGGAGCGGGTGGCGACCTCCAACCCCGCCGTACTGCGCGCCGCTGTTGCCGAGGCCCACGCCCAAGGCAGAAAGTGCGGGGTTGTGGTTCTTGCGGGCGGCATCGCTGCCGGGCAGGACTATACTTTGATTTCCTGCGCAGCCGGCGGCAAAGGGCTGCCCGCGCGCATTGAGGCGGCAAGCAAGGCGGGTGGAACTCCGGGGAATAAAGCCCGCAGGCAGCCCCTCCTTCCGGTGTTGGTGATCTGCGGGGATTCTTTCCAGACCTCCGGCGAGGGTTTCGCCAGAGGCAAAACCCCTTCCCAGCGCAGGCTTACGGTCATGGCGGCTTCCAAACTGCAACAGACGGGAGTGTCCTTCGCGTACCCCGTCTTCGGCCCTCCCGCGGCGCCGTCGCGCTCGTACAACGCTCTGCGGGACGAGTTCATGTTCGACACCATCAAACGCGCTATCCGTACCTATAATCCGGTACCGCCCGTGTCGTCCCTGACCGACGCGTCCGCCAAGGGGCGGTAGCGCGGTCTTTTGGCCAGGCTCAGCCCCGGCTCTCTCTTCATTGTTTGTACACGGCTGCGGACAGAGCAAGCCCCGTCATGGCCCGTACTTTTGCGGTCGGGCAGGCGGGGTTTTTTGCGCGCGCATCACAAGCGCGATTGATGGGGGCTTGGCAAAGAGCGGACTTTGTGCTAAATGGCACAAAGTTCGTGTGAGATTTTTTGCGGCACTTGCCGCGTCATACAACCCGCTACGGAGGATACCATGGCTGCACTTGTCGTAGGTCATAAAAACCCGGATACCGACAGCGTCGTTTCCGCTATTGCTGTCGCTGATCTCATGAACAAACGCGGCGTTGAAGCAAAGGCCATCACCCAGGGCGCCGTTACCCCGGAAACCGCTTTCGTGCTCGGCAAATTCGGCCTTAACGCCCCTGAAATAGTCACTTCCGTTGCCGGCCAGAAAGTGATTCTCGTCGACCACTCCGACCTGCCCCAGGCTCCGGCGGATCTGAAGGACGCGGAAGTCATCGCCATTGTGGACCACCACAAGCTCGGCGACGTGACCACTTCCAGCCCGCTGCTCATGTGGGTGTGGCCCGCCGGCTGTACCGGCACCGTCATCAAGGGCATGTATGATTTCTACGGCATTGAAGTGCCCAAGAACATCGCAGGCGGCCTGCTCTGCGCCATCCTGTCCGACACGGTTATTTTCAAGTCCCCCACCACCACCGACGACGACAAAAAAGCGGTGGAAGCCCTGGCCAAAATCGCCGGCGTCACCGACTACAAGGCCCTGGGCATGGAAATGTTCAAGGTCAAGTCCGCCGTTGACGGCGTTTCCGCCCGCGACCTCGTGTTCCGCGATTACAAGGACTTTGAGATGAGCGGCAAGAAGGTAGGCATCGGCCAACTGGAAGTCATCGACCTGTCCATGCTGGACAAGGTGAAGGCCGACCTCGCCGCTGAAATCGCCAAAGTGAAGGCGGAGGGCCGCCACAGCGTGTTCCTGCTTCTGACCGACATCATGAAAGAAGGCTCTGAAATGCTGATCTGCACCGAAGACGGCGGCATTGTGAAAAAGGCCTTCGGCGTTGACGGCGACAAGTCCGTGTGGCTGCCCAAGGTGATGAGCCGCAAAAAGGACGTGGTTCCGAAATTTGAAGCCGCCTTCAAGGGATAATTACGCGGTCTGTAGCAAGGCCCGTCAAGAAACCCGGTAAATATGCCTGTTTCGCAGCGGATGTTGCGGAACAGGCTTTTTTTGCGCTTTGCCCATTTTTTTCTTCCGGAGTGGGGCGGTTGGCCCCTGCCTCATGGGAATATTTTCACATTGCGGGAATCCGCCCCCTTTCGTTTCCTGCTGTACATCTCCTCCGCATAAGGGAATATCATTGTGTATCACACGTTATTCTGTATACGATGGCTATTGTTGTGTGCTGAAGACACAATATGTCCTATGCAGAACAGGATGCAGGAGCGCGGTATGGCAGTTGCGCCGCGCGGTCCGGCACCCGGTCCGGAGAGCGGGCATGCGCATATTTTACCATATAAGCAGCTATATCAGCCATCGTGTTGCGGCGGAGGCCTATATCGCCTGCCTGCGGGAACTCGGCCACACGGTGCTTACCGATCCGGCGGAGGCGGGCACTGCGGATTTTGCCATCCTGCATGACGATCCCCTGGCCTTGCCGCCGCTGTTCGACCGGTTGCCGCAGCTTGCCTCCATGCGTACCGCCGCTTACTGCGTGTGGGAAACGGAACGCCTGCCCGGGGAATATGTCGGCATCCTGAGCCGGGTGGGAGAAATCTGGACCTGCTCGGAGTTCTGCCGCCGCGCCTTTGCGGAGCATTTCCCCCGTGTGGCCGTCCTGCCGCATATCGTGGAACGTCCGTCCCTGACGCCGCAGGCCCTTGCTTTTGCCAGAGCCGCCACCGGGGCGGAGGACGGGGCCTTTCTCTTTTTTTCCATTGTAGACTCCCTTAATCCCCGCAAGAACCTGCCCACGCTTCTGGCCGCTTTTTCCCTTCTGCGCGGACGGGTCGCGCGCAAGGTGCGGCTGGTGCTGAAACAGTACCGGGCGGCCCTTGATCTGGCGGCCTTTCCGGATGTGGTCAGCCTGAGCGGGCAGTTGGAGAACGCCGAAATGGCCGCCCTGCACGCCGTCTGCCACGCCTATGTCAGCGCCCACCACGCGGAGGGCTGGGGGCTCGGCCTTTCGGCTTCCATGGCTTTCGGCAGACCGGTCATCGCCACGGGGTATTCCGGCAATATGGAGTACATGGACGCCGGGAACAGCGTGCCGCTGCCGTATGTTCTGGAGCCGGTATCCGAGGAAATGAGCCGGCGCATTCCCTGGTTTACCCCGGATATGCGCTGGGCCAGGGTGGATGCGAACGTGCTGGCTTCCGCCATGAAGGATGTGGCGGAATGCAGAACAGACCCGGACCTGCCCGTCCGTGCGGGCGAGATTTCCAGGCGCTTCGGCCCGGCAAGCGTGAGCAGGATTCTCAGCGGTCTGCTGGAGCGGGGAGCACCGGCGGCGTGATCGTACCCAGGCTGTCTGGCGCAGCCAGAGCACACGCCCTTTTCCCCTGTACGCCCGGATGCATTCATGGTACAGGCATACCCGAACGCGAACCTTGTGAGGATATCAGTATGTGCCTTGCCGTTCCCATGAAAGTGACGGAAATTCAGAATGGCGACATGGCCCGCTGCCGGGTCGGCGACGGCGACACCTATGTGACCGCCTCCGCCGCTCTGCTGCCCGAGCCGTTGCAGCCCGGCGACTATATCATCGTGCACGCGGGCTTTGCCCTGCGCAAGCTGGACCCTGCGGACGCGGAAGAAACGCTGAAGCTCCTGCGTGAAATCGTCGCCCTTTCCCGCCCCGAGGATTGGGGGTAGTCTTTTCCAGCACCAGCCGGCGGTTTCGCCGGTCTGTTCCGTAATAGTGCAGCGCCGTCATGGTTTTCCGTGACGGCGCTGCTTTTTCATTGTGCGGGAGAGAATGGAATTTTCAGGGTGTTTTTTCCGGGCAACGCAGCAGGGCGGGGAAGGGTATTTGAAGTTTTTTGGAATGGTTTTTGCTTGCCTTCGGGCAGCGGCATTCTTTTCCGCGTCGCCTGCGGGAGGCGGCCGTTGCCCGTGCGCGGCTAAATATTTTCGCAACGGGGCCGATAAGGCAGGCATACCGGTGTGTATGCATAGAGAGCTTTAAGGAGAATTGCATGGTTGCCTATACGCAAGGCCTTTTGTCCCACCTGCGGCTTTTGCCCGTATGCCTGTCCCTCGCGTTGGCGGGGTGTTTCGGGGCGGAGCAGACCGCGCTTTCGGGACCGCAGATGCCTGACAGCATGCAGGCGCAGTCCGAAGAGGCGCACTTGGAGCCGTCCGCGGCGCTGGTGGGAACCTATGGGCCGCGCGCCTTGTATAAGGGAAAGGATGTTTCTTCCATCAAGGCCACGAATATCGATAGCGGCATTGTGCTGCCCGACGGTTCCGGCGGCGTGGTGTGGGTGCCGGGCGTGTCCAGAGAGCCTCAGAACGCGGACTATGTCGACGCCCGGGAACTGAAGCTGAAGATACGCGAAATGGCGGAACAGCTCATTGCCGGATGCTCGCGGGACGGCGCCGTGGCATTGCCGGTTTCCTTTGTGAACCTGGATAACCTGGAGCAGACCTCCAGTTTCGGTCGCCTTGTGGCGGAGCAGCTGTTCTATGAATTCAATCAGCGGGGGTTTCCGGTACGCGAGTACCGCATTCCGGGCAATATTTCCGTCCGGGACGGGGAGGGAGAGTTTTATCTCTCTCGGGCCATCGGCAATATAGCGGCCACTTCTCCCAATTCCGTGGTCGTTGCCGGCACCTATTCCGGCGACAGGCATGCCGTCTTTGTGAACGCCCGCCTCATCCGCCCCAGGGACGGGCGAGTGCTGCGCACGGCAAATCTAATCTTGCAGCCCAATCAGCTGACCAAGCGCCTGCTGGCCAAAGGGTCCGTCAGAAAAATGGAAGAAGGCGTCATGCACATCCGTGATCTGCGGGAAGTTGATACACCGGTGGAAGCGACTCCCTTTGATCAGGGGCAGGACATTCACTAAAGCAAATTAACTTTGAATTTTCCTACCGGTGCCGAACAAAAAATGGGGTTTCCAAAGGGATTCAATCCCTTTGGCCGCCGGAGGCAATGCAACTCTTGGGCAACTTCAAAATTATTCTACTCTAAGCTCAGCCCGTCTGGAAAGAGCGGAACCGCGTCTCGCGGAGAATACGGGCCGGGTAACCGGGAATAAGGATATTTGTATGAAACGCAGTCTATGTATATCGATGCTGTGTTGCCTGGCCCTGTCCGGCTGCGGACTGAGCGCGCATTTTTCAGACGAGCGGATGGCTGTGGCGCCCTATGACGCCAACAGCCTGTGGAATCTCAAGCTCGGGCGCGACTATGTGGCGCAGGGGCGGTACGAACTGGCCAAGGAGCATTATCTGATGGCCCTTGCCTCCAGCAGTGATGCGGAAACCAGAACCCTTGTGGCTCACGAGTTGCAATCCGTGGACCTGATGATCAAGACCCAGCGGTGAGGTGCGGTATGCGTGTCGTTTCGATAGCGGTTCTTTGTCTTGTTGTTATGACGGCGCACAGCGCATTTGCCGCCACGGTGCCGCAGGTTATCTCCGCCATGGGGCGGGAGATGGATCGGCAGGTGGTGGAGCGTTTGCAGCAAGGTGATTCGCCTGCCCAGGGGGTTTCCCTTGTGGTGCTGACTCCTGTGGACAACAACAACCTGGAGGTTTCCAATCCCCTGGCCCGCCAGGTACAGGAAGAACTGGCCCGGTGGTTTGTCCAGGCCGGGTACCCGGTGCAGGAAGTGCGTAAGGGAGCGGACCTGCTGTTTGAGCCATCCACAGGGGAGATGCTGCTCACCCGGCGCAGCACGCTGCTGGAGTCCGACAAGGTGGGCAGCGCCGCGCTTGTGACAGGCACGTACACGGTAACGCCGAAGCACGTGCGGTTTAACATGCGCATGGTGCTTACCTCCTCGCGGGAGGTGATCGCCATGTCCACCATGACCGTGGATGTGAACGGCGAAGTAAGCACATTGTTGCAGACACCCGGCGAGGGCGGCGGCAGGGGCGGCTCCGGAGGCATGCCTATTTACCCCACCGTGGTTACGTTGCTGCCCTGATGATGCGGAATGCTTTTACCTGGAACTCCCCGCACCGCACAAAGCTGGGGGGAGTCTTTTATCCGTTTGCGCTTTGTGTAAAATATGCTATCGTATATACAAGATGCGGTACTAAAAAAGTTGTTTTCCCGCAACGTAAAAAGGCGGTCGCATAGAGGGCGAGGGAATAACGGAAGGCGGCGGCGTGCTTTGCCTTCGCTTTCGCGTGTAACACCTGAAATTTTACCGGGGAGTCTCGTATGTTGCTGAAACGCTTTTTCCTGCTGGTGGGTATGGTAGTGCTGCTTGCAGCATGCAGCAAGGTACATGTACCCATGGTCAACTCAATGTCGGATGTGGATGTCAGCGCCGTGAACAACGGCGAAAAATCTCTTGTGATGATGAGAGTCTCTTCCCCCTGGGGCAGCCCGGCGGAAACCCGCTGGCTTCATGTGGAGACAGGCAACTTGTACAAGGTTACCTCACAGTTCGGCGCGAATACCCAGGAAAAGGCGCGGGAGTACGATATAGTGACTCTGCCCGCAGGCCGTTACGCGTTGGTGTGGGTCATGTATTCCGACGGTACCCTCGGCACCTGGCCGTCCTCTCCCTTTGATCTTGATCCCACAAAGTCCAGGGTCACCCGCCTCGGGCAAATCGAGACCAGGCTCATCAAGCACGAGTCCGGGCCGGACACCACCATTTCAGCCCTGCGCAGCAAGGGACTTGCCAAAGACGGCAAAACCCCGCTCATAGCCGGGTTCACCATCACGCCGGGCAAGTCGCTGTTCCTCGGGAATATGGTCATTGAATTCAAGATCCAGGGCAAGCAGCAACTGCCGGGATTCTATCCCGCCGGTTCCGTGGCCTATTCTCTGACCACCAAGGAGCTGGAACGCGCAAGGCTTGTACTGGCCAAGGAGGATGCCGGTCTTGCGGAAAAGCTCACCAGCCATGGGGTGGTCCGCGGCTCGCTGGCAAGACAGCGCTAAGCAGTGCCGTCACGAGCGCCTTTTTGCCCCCGGCTGCGTCAGATTTCGCCTTTTATTCCGGTCGGGTATGTCAGAGTACACTCCCTTCATAAAAGGCTCATTTTCCTTGCCGGAGAACAAAAAATCATTTCGTGACGAGACTGCCCAACCGTTCCACAAGTATTTGCGCAGCGGCGTCACCGCGCCACATAGACAGCATTCCCGTAACGCCTCCGCGTCAAGCGGGGAGACGTTACGGGAATGCGTACCCTTTGTGAGGCGGCTTCTACGATGCCGCAGCGAAAGCTCCCGGAAGGCACCGGTTTGTGGCGTCCGAGACTCCGGACCGGCGTTACCGGACAGGCGGTGTTTTTCGCAGGTAAGCCCGGTCTTCACCCTGGTTATAGCGGCGGGCTTACTCTTTGACCCAGGCGCTTAAAATTTCGATCAGCTTCTGTGCCTGTTCCTGCCCGGAAATATTGAATTTGGACTGCGCCCGGTATTCCCCGCCCATTTTTCTGTAGCGGCGGACGGTGTATTTATCCGCGCTGTAGGCGTTTTTGGCCGGTTCCCATTGCTGGTAGCGAAAGACCAGGGTAGCCCAGGTGCCTTTGGTCAGGACGGCTTTGTCCAGTTCCTTCACCACTTCTATGCCGTCTTCCTCGTAGGCAACGGTCAGTTCTTCAATCGTGCTGCTCATGGTCTGTCCTTTCGTTGCGATGTCGTGGGGAGAGGCCCCGACCGGTATCCCTTACCCCGTTCCCGGCGGGAGGGCAAGAAGGAGGGAGCGCCTTTTTTCAACGTATGCCGGAACCGTCGTTGTCCTGCCGGCGGTCAGCGTCCGTCTGCAGGAGGCTCCGGTGGCCGGTTGTTCCGTATCGGGGCGGAGAGACTTGCCGGAGGGGTGTCTGCGGAAACGGGAGGGACGGTTTCCATCCTGCCTTGTTCCGGGCCTTGCTCCGGGGAGGACGGCCCGGCGGCTTCTTCTGAACGTGCGCTGCCGGAAAACAAAGGTTCACGCAGATATACGGTGATGACGGCGTCAGCGTTGTCCGGCAGGAGCAGCTGTTCCGGAATAGCCTGCGCTCCCGCGGCTTCTCCGGATGCGGAGGCGGGAATGTCCAGGGCGACGCGCACCTGCATTCGGCTGCGGCTGAATGCCTCCAGTTCCGTAGCGTTAGCATGCCAAGGACGCGCGCGCGGCAACACCGCGAGAACTTTGCCGGTAAAGGGGCTGTGGGGCGAAGAAGGGATGGCGACAGAGCAAGGCTGGCCAACGCGTATTTTTGCCGCATCCTGCTCGGGCGCAAAGGCGACGATAGCAGGCGGGGCGTCCGTCGGGATCATGGACAGAACGGGCTGCCCCGCGGCAAGAGACGCTCCGGGCGCCACCTCCACGGCGGTCACTACGCCGTCGCGGGGCGCGCGCACGACCGTTGCCTCAAGGGCGGCGGCGGCTTGCCTGGTTCTTGCCGCCTGGGCCTCATAGGCCCTGATACGCAAGTTTGCGGGCACCTCGTCAACGCCCGCCTGCTTCTGCGCCGCCTTGCTGCGGCGTATATCAGCCTCTGTGGCGGCGCGGGCCAGGCTTGCCGCCTCGAACTCGGCACGGGAGCGTGCCAGGCGTTCTCTGGCGGCCAGGTTGTTCTGCCGGGTGGCCTCTTTTTGCTGCTGCGGCAGTTTGCCCTCCGCAGCCAGAATGCTTGCCCGGTTATACGCAAAAGCGGTTTGGGCCTCTGCGGTGGAGGCCTCGTGCAAGGCACGCCGGGCGGCTTCTTCTTCCCGGAACTGGCGGGTCAGAAGCTGCTCCATGGTTTCTTGCTGGGGATCGGGGGTCTGCCGGGAACGGCGCAGGTGTTCCGGAGGCAGCTCGGCCTCAAGGCGGGCCAGCGTATTCTGCGCCTCGGCAAAGGTAGTTTGCAGAGCGCTCGCGTCAAGAAATACCAGGGGCTGTCCGGCCTGGACCTGCTCTCCCGCGCGCGCGGTCACCTTGCTGACTGTGCCGGCTATTTCCGGGTACAGCGTCAGGGACAGCGTGCCCACTTCTCCTTGGAGTACTATTCTGCCGCTGTAGTACCAGTAAAGTCCCCCCGTGGCGGCGGCAATGAACAGCAGAAGAAGGACGGCGGCGCGCCGCTGGCGCGGGGGCGCGGCTTTTTCGGGCATGGCAAGCTGCATGGCAATCCTCGTGCAGGGGCGCGGCGTCGGGCCGGCGCCGGTTGCCGGGAACAGGCCGCGTATGCGTGTACCAAGGGTGCTTCGCCGTTTCCCGGGCCGCAGTCAGACAGGTACGTCAGTTTTTTGAGCGGCTGGGTCTGCCTTGCAAATTATGCACCAGAATAAGGGTTTGTTCCCGAATGCGCGTTTGCCTGGCCAATGCCCCGCAAAAGCAGTTTTTTCCTCCGGTCGAGTACCGTAAGAGAACACTCCCTCTGCAAAAAGCGGCTTTTCCTCGTTTTTGTCCCGCGTTCCATGTACGTATGGACAAGGTCTTATTTACACAATCCATCGGCCTGGGCGGCCTCTTTGGGGCCGCAATCCCCGGCGGAACAGGCGTTGGCGAAATTCTCGCAGGCCAGCTTGCTGTTGCCCTCCAAAAGAGCCAGCATGCCGGCAAAGCTCCAGGCCCGATGTTGGGAAGGATTCAGTTGGAGCGAGTAGTCAATGTCTTTGTGGGCGGCGGAAAAGCTTCTGCCGCGCATGGAAATGAGCGCCCGGTAAGCATAGGCTTCCGCGCTCGGATGAAGCCGGATGCCCACCGTGGCATCACCGAAGGCCTCTTCCCGCTGGCCCAGTTCGCTTTTGGCCAGTCCGCGCCATATGTAGGCCTCGGCGTAGGAAGGTTCAAGCTCAATGGCCTGGTCAAGCAGGGAGAGCGCTTCTTTTGGGTTGGAGCACACGACTGCGGCGGTTACGGAAGATGCTTTGGAACCGCGCCAGAGAACTCTGGCTCGGGAAAACAGCAATTCTGCCTGTGGCGATACTTTGCCGGAATACCCCACAAGATCCGGAGGGGCAGCAGTTGGAACGGTTTCTGTGGAGGCGCATGCAGTAAGAACAAGGCAAAGTAACAGGGAACAGGACAGTGTAACAGAGTGTCTCTTCATAGTATTTTTTGCCTTGAAGTAGTTATTCGATTATATTATAACATCACATATATAGGCTGGCAAATTCAAAGGGAGCAAAAAATTATGCCTGAGCCAATACCCGAACAAATCAGGGCTACCTGCCTTAAGGCCGCCGATTGTCTGATGCTTCTGGCTTCCCAGGCAAGAGAGCCGCGTTTAATGGAAGTATGCTCCCTTGGCCTGCGGGAGTATGCCCATCAGTACTACGCCTATCAATCCTGCGTAAAGACGGCAGCTCCTTTTATCCAGGAACTGGCTGCCGAAGTTTCGGGATTGTGCCCCGGAGGATCGCATTCCCCTGACGGCGGACACGACATGGCTTTTGTTCTCGTTGAGGCCTTGGCTCTGATCATGCGAGAAGCTGTTTTGAGAAAGGGCAACCATCAGCCCACCTCCGAGCAGGAGGCCGTCATGCGGTATTTTGAACAGAGCGGGCATTGGCGGCATGGAGAGGGCTCTCTTGTAACCGATTATTATTACACGCGCATTCCCATAGATGTGATGCACAGCCTTGTCGCCTCGCTACGTCCGCTTTTCGAAAAAGCGCCTGGCCAAGTATAGCCGGCAGGGAGGCAAAGGAGCAAGAAGGCTCCTTTGGGGTTGACTTCTTTTATGGAAAGTTTCGGGCAAGGCGGTCAGGCCGCATGCTGGCGCAGGTTAATGCCGGTGAGCCTCGACATATCGTCCAGGTACTGTTCGTGTCTTGCCAGGTAAAACGCCAGCGGCTTGGCAAAGTTTATGCCCGCCAGCCCGTCCACCAGCATCTGGCTGACCTCCTGAACGCGGGTGAGCACAAGCTGCGCGTTGACAAAAATAGCGCGTTCCTCTTCTGTCATGGTGGTGATCAGGCGGGCCAGCGTGCTTCTTGCTCTCGGCTGGTACATCCAGAAATACATAAGGTCCAGTGCGTTGACGATAATGGACTTTTCCAGATCTTCCGTTTCCTTGCCCACCGTTTTGATGAAGTCCTTGGGGCGGTGGAGCAGTTCGATAATATCCTCGTCCGGCAGCAGGATTTCCAGGCGGGAAACGCAGTTGAAAAGATGGGAGAGCTTTGCTCTGTAGTCCCAATGGCGCATGCGCAGATATTCCGCTTTGTCGGCCAGACCTTCCACTACCGCCGCCACGGAGTCGGAAGCCAGCTTTGCAATGACCGAGGCCGATTGCTGCAGGATGGGCGTGTAGACAAGAAGGTCGAAGAGCACAAGCGTTTCATACGCAAGAAAACTGTAAAAGACCGATACCGGGATCGCGATGAAGCTCCGGAAAATATTGCCGACGACAGCCTCCCGCGGCAGCCCCCGGTAGATATTGTGGGCCGCTATGTATGCGCCGTTTACCAAAGACATGATGGAATAGAACAGGGTGGGGCTGTCGATGGGGTCGAGTCTGCACACCTGTTCCAGAAAAAGCCAGCGCACGCCGAGTTCCAGCAGAGGCACGGAAATACCGGTGAACATGAGCGAATCGCACAGGCGTGACCAGCTCAGGTAGGCGTTCCACCCCAGAAGGGGCGTCCGGCGTATGCCGCCTCCGCCCAGGGTTGCCTGCAGGATATTGCGAAAACCCGTGATGGCGAACCATATAATCGGCCCGAGCCAGGCCAGGAACCACCAGGTCTGGGTATACTGGAAGGTGACCACGGTAAGGGCGAACCCGAAAAGAACCTTGAGCACGTTTTTGACGGTGGTATTCATGTAGGTGAAAGGGTGCGTGTCTTCTTTCGCCGTCTGCTCCTGCTCCAGATGAAATTCCATGGCAACGTTGCGCTGAAAACCGCCGAGGGTGGCTATGTTCCCTTCTTTGCAGTAGTGGACGGTTTTTTCATCCACATGCCAGTCTTCTTCCCGGCGCATGCCAAGGTATTTGAGGCCGGGAATCTTGCGCAAAAAGCGGGTAAGGGGTTTGCCCAGGGGCAGATGCCGCCTGCGGTAGTAACAGGTGCAGGAATACACTTCCTGCGAGAGCGGGACCATACGCCGTTGCGAGTCCGGCTCTTTGAACAGGACTTTCCTGGCCCTGCCGGGCAAGGTGTCGGGCATGATAAAGCCCATGCCGTGCAGGCGGGAGGAGCGGCTGGTGGAGTCGCTGCCTATGCGCGTCTTGAGAGGAGTGGTTGTATAGTAGCCTTGCAGTTTGGGGATGTTGCGCAGAATTTCGGTGAAAATACGGCAGCGTTCGGGGGCTTCCGTCGTTCCGGAGCAGCCGATTTCCTTGATAAGGTTGCGGATGAGGCGTTTCAGGGCGATGGCGCTGCCCTCGTTAATGGCGGTCTGCAACTCGCTGATGGCCTCAATGTCATCCATCTTTCCGGCGTGGTAGTTCTTGAGGTTGAAGAGCTCAAGATGGGTGATCATGCCCTCGCATTCATACAGCAGTTCGAGCACGTCCTCCACCGAAAGGCAGCACAGGTTGAGCACGATGTTGCAGGGCGACCGGATAGAGGTAAGCCAGTCAATCAGGGTCGTGGGCAGGAGGCGCAGTATTTCGGGCACGTCCTGCATTTCGTCCGTGAGATGGGGCAGAGGAATGTCCGGGGTTTTGGCTTCGGAAAGCCAGGTGTTGATAATGCCTTCCGTGCTCAGTTCGTTGATCTGGGCGGTCAACCCGCGGAGGGCCTTTTTGCGTTCAGGATCGGCGTTTTGGTATTCCGCCTGCAAAGCGTCGAATTGTTCCGCGAATGCGGCCCGGATGCGACGGAAGATAAGCTCGGCCAGGTGGGTGCGTGAGGTTTGTCCAATGCCCACGAAGGAGAGAATCTCCTCTTTGGATATCTTCGTCAGCTCAACGCCGTATTTGCCGCCGATGTCAAAGCGCAGCCGGTCATTATACTTTTGCAGCAAAAGCATGACGTAGTCGTGGTGATATTGGGAAGCCTCGCGGCCCATACGCATGAGATGGCGGGTGGGCTTTTCCTCCATAAAGGCCAGCATGTCGTGATAGTTGGCAAAGCCATAGGGTTGCCAGATAAACTGCACATAGCGATCACGGAATTTGGCCAGGAACTCCACCCCCACGCGAACGGTAATACCCATTATTTCCGCCGCCTGCAGCAGTTCCGCCACGGCGGAATGCTCCACAAAGTTGTAGTAGACCACATCCAGCTTACGGATGCCCTTGATCCAGGCGTCCATAATCAGATGGGTGGGCGATTTGCGGCCCTTGGTATTGGCGTCGTGCACGTGGTTGTCAAAGGCCAGCTGGTTCCACTCTTCCGGCATTTCCAGCAGGTAAAACCGCCGCAGCATTTCGCGGATGACGCGCCGTCTGCCGCTGGCCGCCCGGCGAAAATCATGGGCAAGGCGAAGCTGCTCCGCGGGATTTCCGTGGGCGCGTATTAGGCTTTTCATGATCTGGATAAGAACACGGCCGGTATTGTAGCGGAAAGAGCTGGAGGCGGAGTACAAAACCTCGTCATGGAGGGCGCGCAGAGCTTCTATGCGTTCATGCACCTGGCCGATTTCGAGGGTATCCAGGAGGTTGATAACCGCATAGGCGACTCTGATTTCCTGGGAAATGGCCAATTCCTTGATGCCGTGCGGGTGCAGGGACGGGTGGAAGAAGTGAGCCGGTTCTTCCTGCGGGACAAGGGCGTCACGGTTGAGAAACCGGTTCACGACGTTCAGGATCTCGTGATCCTTGGCATCAAAAAATAAGGAACTTTTGGGCGACATGAGCTCTCCACGTCCCGGTCCGGGCATCCGCTGTAAAGGCGTGTCCGGAAGGGGGCCTTTTCATAACAGCTTCATTGGGTTGCATCTTTTCATACAACAGAACTGTGGTCAACTATGTTACAAACTAAGCGGCCGGTCTCTTTCCTATGGCATACAGGAGCCGTAAGGGCTTTACATCACTTTGTATAAGTAAAAAGTGAAAAAAAACAGCCCGCGTAGAAAAAAAATCATCCGCTAAACGGCATCCGCCCGGCATTTCCTTGCGGGGAAACGCCGGGCGGATGTTATAAAAAGTAATGTTTAGTAAGTCCACTTTCCTTTCATGTACTTCACCAGTTCCGTCATATGTTCTCTGCGCGCGGGAGTGAACGGGCCGGCCAGAGCGGCGTTTTTCGTTCCGGCTGTGCAGACGTATTCAATCTCCGCATAGTTCATGTAGCCTATGTAGTTGACGATTTTGGAGTTTTCCGGCTTTTTGTACGAGGTTTCAATGGATTTGGGGTCAATTTCAATGTACCTGGCGGTAAAGGTGCCGTCGGCGTTCTGCCGTACTTCCTTTTTGTCACAGGAGGGAAGTACGCAACGGTTCATGGAGGCGACCGTATTTCTGGCAAATTCGTCCAGACGGGCCTGAAGGTCCGCGCTGTTCGTAGTTGTGCTTTTGCTGGCAGCTTTTTTGGATGTTGCCTTAGCCTTCGGTTTCGCGGCGGCTTTTGCCGCGGGTTTGGCGTTCGGGGCCGGTTTTACCTCGGCAGCCAGAGCGGGGGCGACAAGGAGAAGGCTGAGGGCCGCACCCAGCAGAAGAGAACGTAACATAGGGAACGTGTTCATGAGAGGAAACTTCCTGTGGTAAGAGGTCGAGCCAACGACAACCGGGTGCGTTATTTTTCCGGTGATCGAAAACATACATTGAAACTATAAAGCTATATATGGATACGCAGTATACGCATGTGGCGTAATTTTTCAAGACTTTTTATAGAGACCGCTGTGGCACTGTATATGCCTTGCGGGACAAAGGAAACTGGGATAGCTCGCTACGCAGTCCGTACAGGAAACGCGCCCGGAATTCCTTGTGCCGGTATGAAGCCGGCCCGCCGCGCTGCGAAAAGTGACGCCGAGGGAATCTGGCCAAGGCCGGGAGAAAGTTCCGTTCTCAGGGAAATGAAAGGCCCGGCGGAAATCCGCCGGGCCTCGTAGACCTGATCAACCCAAGTGACGCTGAGACTTACTTGAAGTCGATTTCAGCACGGCGGTTCAGGCGGCGGCCTTCTTCGGTGCTGTTGTCGTACTTGGGTCTGCTTTCGCCATAACCACGCGCGGTGATGTCGGCGGAAGAGATGCCCTTCTGAACGAGGTACTTCTTAACGGAAGCGGAGCGGCGTTCAGACAGACGCTGGTTGTATTCATCGGTGCCGATGCTGCAGGTATGGCCGTCGACTTCGATCGGACGGTTCTGCTGCTTCACGATGCTGGCAACTTCATCCAGAATGACTCTGGACTCTTGGGTCAGTTCGGAAGAGTCAAAGGCGAACTGGACGCTACGCAGCACCATCTTGCCGGTGTAACCACCGCAGAAGACGTCGCGCACGAACTTGTCGACCACTTCGTCGCTGGCCAGCATGTCGGCCGCCTTGACGGAGACGCTGCAACCGGGGGTCAGGCCGGTGATGCTGTCGAGCACGCGCTGCCCGTCGGGGCTGTCGGCCAGGGAGATGACGTGGAAACAAAGATTGCGGTTGGAAGCGATGGCTTGCTGGGCGGCCACCAAGGGATCTATACCGCGGTTGTTTTCGCCGTCGGTGACGAGGATGACGGCGGCGGGAGCGGCCATTTTGCTGTACAGGCGGTCGCTCATGCGTTCAATGGCGTTACCCATGGGGGTAAGGTGATTGAACACTTCGTAATATTCTTTCATGCTGGCAAAGCCGCGCGCAAAAATTTCGCGCTGATAAGTCTGCTGGCCGAGCACTTGGTTCACGTTGGCAAAGGTGTGGATGCTGCCGGTATACCCAAGCTCAGGAATGCGGTCGTTAACGCGCTTCAGAATGGCTTTGGCAAGTGCGAATTTTGTCTTTTTCAGCAGCTTGTGGTTCATCATCATAGAACCGGAATGGTCAACGAGAAAGTCGAAGCTTTCGACCTTCCGTTTTGTGCAGCCGGTGGCTGCGGGGGCGGCCATAGCGGTGGCTGCAAAGGCCAGCACCAGCATGGCTGCCAGGGCAATCAGGGTAAAACGCTTCATGAGAACTCCTCCAAAAAGGTAAGGTGAACGGGCTTTTCTTGAATAATCAGTCTCATTTGCCAGTGGCAGAATAGCCGTCTTCTCCGGAAAACACAAGTCCTTGCGCAGAAAATATAGAGATTGACATTTCTTTCTGCACTGAAGCACAAAATACACGCCGTCGTCACAATGAGAACTCGACTAATGGTGCCAGCATAGCCGATTCAAGAGCTTCGTCAAGGGTTGGATGCGCAAAAATAGCGCCACATGAAAAATTTTTTTTCACGCGCTTTTCCACCAGCAGGGCGGCAGCGGTCATCAGATGCGAAACCCCATGCCCGACGGCGTTGACGGCGGCGAGTTCACCTTCCACCCAGGACATTTCTACGAACCCTTCCGGGTGTCCGTAGCTCTGCGCAAGGGAGTTTTCAGCCAGAAAGGCGCGGGACACCGCGACGTTTTTGCCGGATTTTTGCAACTCCGCCACTGTGGGGCCTACCCGCATGATATCGATGGTGCCGTATATGCAGGCCGGGGTCACGGGCGGGCTGTACGGGCCTTTTTCTTCGCCCAGGGCGTGCCGCGCCGCGTAGCGGGCCTGATCATACGCCGCGTGGGACATCATCAGACGGGCGTTGATATCCCCCACGGCGTAGACATGTTCCGAGGTTTTCAAAAACGCGTCCGTCTCCAGCCAGCCGTTCGGGCGCACGGCAAGTCCGGCCGCTTCCGGAGCGAGCCCCTGCGTCGCCGGCCGTCTTCCGGCAGCCAGCAGAGAGCAGGCGGCGGTGAGCGTTTCGCCGTTTTCAAACTCCAGAAGAGAACGTCCGTCCTGCGTGCTGAGCGAGGTTATGCGTTTACCGGTATAAATATTCCACCCCTTGCCGGTCAAGTATTCGTACACGGCCCTGCTGGTGGAAAGCTCCTCTCCGGGGAGCAGGCGGGGCGCGCCTTCGGCAATAATGATTTTTGTACCCAGACGGTGGAACAGTTCGCCGGTTTCCAGGCCTATGGCGCCGCCGCCCAGAATGATCAGGCTCTCCGGCGCCTTTTTGATGTTCAGAATGCTGGCGGGGGAGTGCACGGTAGCGCCGTCGGGCCTGATGCCGGGAAACACCGCCGGCACCGAGCCCGTGGCGACAATGCAGCGGGTGAAGCCGTATTCCTCGTCAATGTCGCTGCCTTTTATCCGCAGACGTCGGGGGCCGGTAAAGGAGCCCTTGGCCCGGAAGAGCGCGACCCCCGCCTGTTCCAGTTCCCGTTGCAGGGCCTGGCGCGATTCTTTGATGTGCGCATCCTTCCGGGTTTGCATGGCGGCAAGATCGACCGTCACTGTTCCGGAGGCGGTTCCCCTCGCTTGCTGGGCTTCCAGCAGCGGTACAAAGGAAGTGGCTCCCAGCAGGTATTTGGTAGGCACGCAGCCGGAATTCAGGCAGGTGCCGCCGAGAAAACCGGCTTCGCTCAGGGCGGTTTTCATGCCGCCCTGAGCCGCTATTTGGGCCGCTTTGCTTCCGGCCGGGCCGCCGCCGATGACAATCAGGTCAAAGTGCTTGCCGGTGCTCATGGTGTCTGGCCCTCCTCGTCCGTCAGGATCATGCTTCGGGCCGCTTTTGTTTCGTCCATCCGCCGCACGGGCAGGGTGAGAGGAGCGTCAAGGACGCTCTGCGGGTTGGTTTTGGCCGTCTGGATGATGGTGATGAGATCGTCGCAGAAAGCGTCCAGGGTTTCCTTGCTTTCCGTTTCCGTGGGCTCGAACATCAGGCATTCCTTGACGATGAGCGGGAAATAGATGGTCGGGGCGTGGTATCCCTTATCCAGGAGGGCTTTTGCGAGATCCAGGGCATGCACCCCGTGTGCGCCCAGCGGCGAGGCGGAAGCGACAAACTCGTGCATGCAGATGCGGTCGTAGGGGATTTGCAGGTGCTCGCGCAGGCGGGCCAGCATGTAGTTGGCGTTCAGGACGGCATAGTCCGTGGCACGGGCGAGCCCTTCTTTGCCGAGGCGCACCATGTAGGCGAGGGCGCGCAGGTAGATGCTGAAGTTGCCGTAGAATGGCGCGATCTTGCCGATGGAAAGGGGCTGATCGTGGTTGAGGCCGAAACTGCCGTCGGCATGCCTGACCACGCGCGGACCGGGTAGAAAGGGCACGAGCTTTTCGGAAACGCCCACCGGTCCGGAGCCGGGGCCGCCGCCGCCGTGGGGCGTGGCCATGGTTTTGTGCAGGTTGAGGTGCACCACGTCAAAGCCCACGTCGCCCGTACGCATGCGCCCCATAATGGCGTTAAAGTTCGCGCCGTCATAGTAGAGCAGGGCGTCAACCGAACGGAGCTTCTGGACGATTTCCGGCAGGTGCTTTTCAAAAAGGCCGAGAGTGTTGGGGCAGGTCATCATCAGGCCGGCGACGGAATCGTCAAGCACCGCCTCAAGCGCGGCGGGATCAATGACGCCGTCCTTGGAATCGATGCTCACCACCTCGTAGCCCGCCAGGGCCGCAGTGGCGGGGTTGGTGCCGTGGGCGGCATCCGGGCAGATGATTTTGCTCTTTTTGTTGCCCTTGGCCCGGTGGTAGGCGGCAATGAGCAGAATGCCGGTCAGTTCTCCCTGCGCGCCCGCCATGGGCTGCAAGGTAAAGGCCTGCATGCCGGTGACTTCCTGCAACAGCTGCTCCGTTTCCCATATGGCTTCAAGGTTTCCGGCAACGGCGCTTTCCGCCCCTTCCACTTGGGCGAGCAGGGGGTGCATGCCGGTGAACGCGGGACGCGCCGCGGCCTGCTCGGTGAATTTGGGGTTGTACTTCATGGTGCAGGAACCCAGAGGATAAAAATTGGTATCCACCGAGTAGTTGCGTTTGGAAAGCAGGGAGAAGTGGCGTACCACGTCCAGTTCGGAAAGTTCGGGCAGGGCGGGGCGCTTCGCCCGCAGAAGCCCGGCAGGGAGCATCTCGGCCGCGGATTTATCGGCTTTGGGGGGCAATACGGCGGTGCGGCCCGCTACGGATTTGGCGAATACGGTTTTCACAGGGCACCTCCCAGAGCGTCGGCCAGAGCGGCAATATGTGCGGGTGTGGTTTTTTCAGTGCAGGCCACCAGCAGGACGTTTTCATACCCGCTGTACCAGCGGCCTATGGGCACGCCGGGGGCGATACCTTTCAGGATAAGGCCGCGCGTGAGGGGCTCTGCCGGTTGAGGCAGCCTGAGGGCGAATTCGTTGCCGAAGGGAGCGTCGCAGAACAGGGAGACTCCGGGCAGGGCGGTGAGCGCGGCGGCCGCTTCGCGGGCACGCTGCATGGAAAGTTCCGCCGCGCGGGTAAGGCCTTCCGGCCCGGCCAGGCAGACGTGGATCAGGGCGCGCAGGGCGCAGAGGGCCTGGTTGGAGCAGATGTTGGAGGTCGCCTTGGCCCTTCTGATATGCTGTTCCCTGGCCTGCAGGGTGAGCACGTAGCCGGGCTTGCCGTTCAGGTCTTCCGTCCTGCCGACGATGCGGCCCGGCATTTGGCGGACCATGTTTTTGGTGCAGGCCATGATGCCGAGGTAGGGACCGCCGAAGGCAAGGGGCAGGCCCAGGCTTTGCCCTTCCGCAACGGCAATGTCGGCCCCCATTTCTCCGGGGGTTTTCAGTACCGCCTGCATGACCGGGTTGACCAGCATGATGGAAACCGTTTCTCCGGCGCGGGCGACAGCAAAAAGTTCCGAAAAGTCATGGACCGTGCCGAAAAAGCAGGGGTTCTGGACGATAACGGCGGCCACATCCGGGGTGAGGGCGGCGGCCAGTCCCCGCATGTCCGGACAGCCGTTTGCGTGCGGCACCAGGACGAGGGAAAGGCCGAGGTTTGCCGTCAGGGTCGTAAGCATGGCCCGGTACAGGGGATTGACCGCCGCATCCACCACGAGGGTTTTTCTTTTGGTGGCGCGCACGGCCATCATGGCCGCTTCAAAAACGGCGCTGCCGCCGTCGTAGACCGAGGCGTTGGCCACGTCCATGTCCAGCAGGCGGCACATGGCGGTCTGGTATTCAAAAATGGCCTGCAGGGTGCCCTGGGCCGCTTCGGGCTGGTAGGGGGTATAGGCGGTGTAAAATTCCCCCCGCGCGGTCAGGGCGTCCACGGCGGCGGGAATAGTGTGGTCGTATGCGCCCGCCCCCATAAAGCTGATCAGCCCTTGCGCATTGCGGGCCGCCATGCGGTCAAGGTGGGCAAGGGTCTCGTATTCGGTTTTTCCTTCGGGCAACGCGAAACTTTGCGGGCGCATGGACGGGGGAATGTCCGCAAAAAGCTCGTCCAGACTCCGCACGCCGATGCAGGAGAGCATGGCGGCGGTATCTTCAGGGGTGTGGGGAATGTACGGCATAAGAAGTTCCTTTAGCGGGCAGGGCGTTCGGCGTTTCGGCCGCGCCGTGGCACGGAGCCCGGCGGCGCGTCGCAAGGCCGGGCGCTGCAGCGGTTACATAAAAAAACGGCAAACGCTCCTTTCAGTGCCGGTGAAGGCAAAGAAAAAGGCGCTGCCGTTTTCGGCAAAACAGGGATGCACTGTTCCAGGGCAATACATGCGGAAGTCGCGGCGGATTTAGTGCCCTTCCTTGGCGATAAGCGCCTGGTACCCGGCGGCGTCAAGCAGATCGGAGGGCTGGGCGGCAAGGCGTACCCGCACCATCCAGCCGTCGTCGTAAGGAGAAGCGTTGACCTGTTCCGGAGCGTCGTTCAGAGCTTCGTTGACGGCGATGACTTCGCCGGCAACCGGGCTGTACAATTCGCTGGCGGCCTTCACGGACTCCACGGAACCCATTTCCCCGCCCGGGGTGAGGGTTGAGCCGACCTTGGGCAGCTCGACAAAAGTGAGATCCCCGAGCTGTTCCTGGGCAAAATGGGTAATGCCGATGACGGCTTCGCCGCCTTCGATACGGACCCATTCATGGGAGGCTGCATACAACAGGTTGGGTTTTACGGACATGCACGTGCTCCTGGGCTGGTTAGGAGTGCTTGAAAAACCGCACCGCCGGAAGCCTTGCATGCGCAAGGGGGAGTATTCAGCGGCGCGCGCCTCGGGCGCGCGCAAGACGAGCGGGTCAGCCTGTCTTGGCAGGCAATGGAATACCCATTTTTGCGATTTCCTGCAAGAAGACGGTGTGATTAATGGGCTTGACCATATAGCTGGTTGCTTCGCCTAGAAAAAAGGCGTCGTGCAGTTCTTCCGAGTCATCGAGCCCGGAGATCATGATCACCCTCGCCTGCTCCTCCTGCCCAACACCGCGCTCCCGCTCTATTTCGCGAATTTCCCGCAACGCCTGTTGCCCGTTGACATTGGGCATAATGATATCCATGGTGACAAGGGAATAGGGTTCTCCCTCCTTGTACGCTCTGGCAAAAGCTTCAACGCCTTCTTCCCCGTCCGTGGCAACGTCCACTTCGCCGTAGGGACGCAGCAACTTCTGGACCAGCCTGCGGGTTTCAAAATCGTCGTCCACCACGAGAAATCGCATGGCAAGCTCCTTCATACAGACAAAAATTTCAACTCCCCGGAAAGCGTCCGGGCATGTCCTGTGCGCAACGCGCTGTAAACCGCCGCAACCCGGAAGCATCGCACTCTTGTTGCCCCAGCGGGACAACAAAAAACCATGGTTACAGTTTTTCCTATTTTTTTCTTTTTAGTATCCGGGTAGAGACGCAAGGTCAAGTATAAACCATGGAATACAGGTATCGGAAAACATCCTTGCATGTCCGGAAAGGACATATGACAGGCTTGTGCAACAGGCTCTTCTTTTTCGACTTCTTGAAAAGGGACTCGATTTGGCCTATTGTGGCATGAATGCATGAGGCGAAGACCGCGAACCGTCACGTACAACGCCGCAAGGCAGACAGGTAGTATTGATGCGCAGTGTGATGCTGTTTTTAGCGCTGGCCGGAGTGTTCCTGCCGTTGGCCGGGTGCACGGCACGCTCCGTGGATGAGCGGCTCACGGATCTTGAAATACGGATGGAGGCCCAGCAGGCGTTGGATACGCGGCTGGATGCCGTGGAAGATCGGCTCGCGCGCGTTGAAGACGCGGTCGGCGTATCCTCCGGCGCGCAGAATACGGCGCAGAAGGCCGGAAAGCCTCTTGCCAAGCCCCCGGCGCAGCCGCGTAAAATTCCCCCGCCGACGCCCGGGGGGCCGTCCGCCGCCTCCCGGACGGGCGCGTCCGGTTCCGGCGCGCGTTCCGGTGCTCAGGCCGCCTACGATGCAGCTCTTGCCGCGTATGACCGCGGCAGGCTGAACACCGCGTTGGCGGGGTTTTCCGCATTTCTGCAACAGCATCCGACGCACCCGCTCGCCCCCAATGCCCTGTATTGGTCTGGAGAGTGCTGCTATTCCCTGCATAAGTACGACCAGGCCATCATGGCTTTTCGCGATGTTGCGGACAAATACCCCAAACATCCGAAAGCCGCCGCCGCTCTGCTCAAAATGGGGTATGCCTACGCCAATCTGAAGGATTGGGAAAATGCCCGATTTTATTGGCAAATTCTTGTTGACGACTTCCCCGCCTCCGAACCCGCCGCTTTGGCCCGCAAACGCCTGGCCAAATTATAGGATCGCATTGTGGGAACCTTTGCAGCGTTGAGCCGGGACGCAAAGGCGGAATTGTGGGCCTGCCTTTCTCTGCGCCATGCGGAAGGCATTGGCGCGCGCAGGGCCAAAAAGCTGGTGGAGGCGTTCGGTTCGGCCCTTGCGGCGGTCCAGGCCGGGCTGGCCTCGCCGGACTCCTGGAGCCGGACCGGCGCCGCCCCCGCGAGAGTGGCCCGCGCCTTTGCCGCTGAAAAATGGCGGGACAAAGCCGGTGTGGAGTGGCGGGCCATCCAGAAGAACGGCAGTGCCTTTCTGCTCTTCACTGACCCGGAGTACCCGGAACTGCTGCGCGAGATCGTCGATGCCCCTCTTATTCTTTACTACAGCGGCGACATTCGCCTGCTGCGCGGCCCGGCTGTCGGGGTTGTGGGCGCGCGGCGCTGCACCAGGGAAGGGATTGCCGTTTCGGCGTTTCTTGCGCGCGACCTTTCCAGGGCGGGGGTGGCCATTGTGTCGGGCATGGCGGAAGGCATTGACCGGGCCGCGCACCTGGCCGGCCTTGAAGGGCCGGGCCGCTCCATTGCCGTGCTGGGCACGGGCATTGATGTTGTGTACCCTCCCAATAATGCCGATCTGGCCAAGGTTCTTGCAAGGGACGGGCTGCTGCTTTCGGAGTTTGCTCCCGGCACACCGGCCGGGGCTTCGCATTTTCCCATACGTAACCGGCTGATCAGCGCCCTTTCCCAAGGAGTGCTGGTGGTGGAAGCGGCGGCCCGAAGCGGCAGCCTGATTACCGCCCGCCTTGCCCTGGAACAGGGGCGCGAGGTGTTCGCCGTGCCCGGGCACACCATGGCGGCGATATCGGAAGGGTGCCGTGAACTGATCCGGCAGGGGGCAAAGGCGGTCTTCTGTGCGGATGACATTTTGCAGGATCTGGCGCCGCTTCTGACACGGGAGGCTGTGAAAGCTCTTGAGAAACGCCGCCGGGAGGCTCGCTCTTCAACTGCCCCGGCGCGCGATCCCGCAAAACAGCCGTATGACGATCTGCTTGCCGCGTCTTCCGCCGTGCTGCCGGAAGACGGCCTGCCCTGGCGAGCCCCGCAGCAGCCGGTGGAGCCGGGTGCGAGTGTTGCCACGCCGGGCGGAAGGGCCGGCCGGGAAGGGCGGCATCCCGGCGGCCCGGCCGAATTGGCAGCCCAGGGCGGGGCGGTCCGGAAAAGGACGGGCGGCCGGAAAAGCGAGGGAACTGGTCTTCCTCGGAAAGCGGAGGGCGAATCTCCCGCGGCTGTATATGCTGCGCCTGCGAAATGCCCCTCGCCCGGCACAATGCCGGGAAACGCGGCCACGCCTGCGTTCCTCACGCCGGAGGAACGCGTGGTGCTGGAGGCGCTGGATACCGAGCTCCGGCACATTGACACGCTTGCCAGGGGGCTCGGCGTGGATGTCTCCCGCCTGAGCGGCCTGCTCGCCGTCCTGGAAGTGCGGGGGCTGGTGCGGCGCGCGCCCGGCATGCTCTATTCCCTGCCGTAACCGTCTGCAAAGCCCGAGTACGACGATGGAACCCCTGCCTCCTGCCCCCGAACCCGTGGAAATGTTCCTGGCGCATCTGGAACTGGAAAAGGGCTATTCCCCGGCCACGGTGGCCGCGTATGGACAGGATGTGCTTCAGTTCGAGGTTGTGCTGCAACGGTATGGCAATACTCTGGCCGATCCCGCCTCTGTCGGGCGCCGGCAGGTGCAGCAATTTCTGGCGGATTTGCACAGGCAGGGCATGAGCAAAACCTCCATGGGGCGCAAACTCTCGGCGCTACGCTCCTTTTTCCGCTTCTGCGCGCGCATGCGCCTGGTCAGCTCCCTGCCCACGGAAGGCATCGGCAATCCCAAGGCGGAGAAACGCCATCCGGATCTGCTGAATGTGGACCAGGCCTTTGCGGTGCTTGCGGTAGGGACGGAAGAGAAAAAGCCGCCTGCGGGCGGGCGGGCGCCTGCTGCGGAGCCCCCCGGCAAAAGAAAAACCCGGGAGACGCTTCGGCAGAAGGACTCCCCGTCAAGAACCGGAGAGGAGGATTCGCCGGGGTCTGATTGCGACGCGCAAGGACAGGCCGTCCATGCCCGCGACATCTGCCTTGCGGAACTGTTGTACGGCTCCGGCCTGCGCATTTCAGAGGCGTTGAGCCTGAATGCGAAGCGCATTTCGCGAGAGTCGGAGGCAGTGCGCGTACTCGGCAAAGGGGGCAAGGAACGTCTGGCCCCGCTCACAGACAGCGCGCGGGAAGCCCTTGAGCGCTGGCTGGCGGTCCGGGGAACCCTTGCGGAGGCGGGGGAGCGGGCTCTTTTTGTGGGCGTGCGCGGCAAACGCCTGAACCGGAGAGAAGCGCAACGCATTATCGAGGATTTGTGCAGGCGCGCCGGGCTGCCCCAGCCGGTTTCGCCGCACGGGCTGCGCCATTCCTTCGCCACGCACCTGCTGGAGGCCGGCGCGGATTTGCGCAGCGTGCAGGAACTTATGGGCCATGCCCGCCTGACCACCACGCAGCGCTATACGCACCTGAATCTGGCCCACCTGATGGCGGTCTACGACAAGGCGCATCCAAAAGCGAGAGAGTAGACGGCTGCTTACGGCAGAACAGCCGTGTAGCTATTCTTTAGAGATAATAGACGCCGCTGATTCTGGTGGTGGCGCTCCTCCCGAAAAGAACTCGTTCGTGCAGCAGGGACAGCTTCACAACATTATATATCCTGTCCGCGCCTCCCTGTTCTATGGAAGCATAGGCGCCGTTCCAGAGGCCGTTCTTCAGCATGTAGTACCCAAGAGCGCTGTTGCCCGAGCCGGTTGCGGGATCTTCCAGGTACCCGAAACGGGGAGCGAAAACCCGGGCATGCGCAATATGGTTTTGCTCGTCCACTTCCCGGGAGCATACGAGAACGATGTCGATATCATTGTGTATGCAGAATGCCTTAACCTGCTGCTCGTCAGGGAACATGTGGATTTCGTCGTCGAGGGTGGCGATGGGCACAATCAGCGTTCTGAGCCCGGCATCAATGATTTCTATGGGGCAGAATGTTTCCAGCGCTGCTTCGGGTATGCCCAGGTTCCCGGCGATTTCCCGATAGATGCATGCGGCCTCTCCAGCAATATAGAGCAGAATAATTTTGAAGTTTCCCAAGAGTTGCATTGCCTCCGGAGGCCAAAGGGATTGAATCCCTTTGGAAACCCCATTTTTTGCTCGGCACCGGTGGGAAAGTTCAAAGTTAATTTGCTCTAATGGCAGAAGAATATAATGACCGGAGCCGGGAGAGATACTCCTCCCGACTCCGGTCATAAACGGTTGCGTCCGGGCGCGGCTACAGGCTTTTTGCCATCATCTTCAGCAGCCGCATCAACTGGTGGGTAAAGCCGGCTTCGTTGTCGTACCAGACAATGAGTTTGAGCATCCGGCCGTTGATTACGTGGGTGCAGGAAGCGTCAACAACCCCGCCGAAGGAACTGCCGATAAAGTCGCAGGACACAAGGGGTTCTTCGGTATAGCCCATGTAGCCGTACAGCTTTCCGGCGGCGGCTGCCTTGAGCGTGGCGTTTACTTCTTCGGCCGTGGTATCGCGTTCCAGTTCGCAGGTAAGGTCTACGAGCGACACGTTGGGGGTGGGCACGCGCACTGCCATGCCGTCCAGTTTGCCGCGCAGTTCGGGAATGACCAGGGCCGTGGCCTTGGCCGCGCCGGTGGTGGTGGGAATCATGGATACGGCGGCGGCCCGGGCCCGGCGCAGATCCTTGTGCGAGCCGTCCAGGATGCGCTGGCTCATGGTATAGGAATGGATGGTGGTCATCAGGCCGTGCCGGATGCCGAAGGTTTCGTGCAGAACCTTGGCCGGGGGCGCAAGACAGTTGGTGGTGCAGGAGGCGTTGGAGACGACGTGGTGTTCCGCGGGAATATACTTGTCATGGTTGACGCCCATGACGATGGTAATGTCCACGTTGCTGCCGGGGGCGCTGATAATGGACTTTTTCGCGCCGCAGGCTATGTGCTTGGCCAGACCCGCCCCGTCCTTCAGGGTGCCGGTGGTTTCCACCACCATGTCGATGCCGTGATCGCCCCACTTCCACTCGCCTGTGGGAAAACGGGTAACCGCAACCTGATCGCCGTTCACGACAATCCCGTGATCGTGGTGTTCCACCCGGCCGGGGAAGATGCGGTGCACGGAATCATACCTGAACAGATGGGCCAGGGAAGCGTTGTCGGCTCTGGCGTTGATGGCCGCAATCCGGATATCCGGATCGTCGGCAAGAAGGCGCAGCAAGTAACGGCCGATGCGGCCAAATCCGTTAAGCCCAATTCTGACGGGCATGGAATCCTCCCTGAAGTCTGCGGTTGGTTATGATCGTCCGGTACGGGTTGCGCCCGGGTATACGCTGCGGCAGTGCGCCTGTCAGGCTTTTCCGGAGCAGCCGAGCACGTTTTTGATTTTGTGCTGCACCATCAGCTTGACGGCTTCGCGCGCCGGTTTGAGGTAGGCGCGGGGGTCGAAGTCTTCCGGGTGTTCGGCAAAGTGCCGGCGGATACTGGCGGTCAGGGCCAGGCGAATGTCGGTGTCGATATTGATTTTGCAGACGCCGAAGGTCGCCGCCTTGCGCAGCAGGTCTTCAGGCACGCCGCGGGCGCCGCCGACCTTGCCGCCGTAATTGTTGCACATTTCCACGAATTCCTGGGGAACGCTGGACGAGCCGTGCAGCACCAGAGGGAAGCCGGACAGCTTCTTGGTGATGGTTTCCAGGCGGGGAAAGTCCAGCTTGGCGTCTCCCTTAAATTTATACGCCCCGTGACTGGTGCCGATGGCAATGGCCAGCGAGTCGCATCCCGTGCGCTGCACAAAGTCTACAGCCTGATCCGGGTCGGTGTAGATGGTTTTTTCCGCCACAACGTCGTCCTCGACGCCTTCAATGCGGCCGAGCTCGGCTTCGACCCACACGCCCCGGGGGTGGGCGTATTCCACAACCTTTTTGGTAACGGCGATGTTTTCTTCATATGGCAGGTGCGAGCCGTCAATCATCACCGAGGTGAATCCCCCGTCGATACAGGCTTTGCACAGCTCGAAGTCCGGCCCGTGGTCGAGGTGCAGCACCACCGGCAGGTCGGTTTCCATCAGGGCGGCTTCAATCAGTTTAACAATATAACTCTGACCGGCGTATTTGCGGGCGCCGGCGGAAACCTGCAGGATAAGCGGGGCCTTTTCTTCCGCCCCGGCCTGCATGATGCCTTGGATGATTTCCATGTTGTTCACGTTGAATGCGCCGATGGCGTAGCCTTCTTTATAGGCTCTCTCAAACATGGCTTTCGGGCTGACTAAGGGCATGGGCGTCTTCCTCCGGATAGATGTGAGAGGTTCCGTGCGGATGCAGTGTACACAAAAACCCGCCGTTTGGGAATCTTCAGCCGGCCACAGGGGGCGGGCAGTTCGGCTTCCCCGCTACAACAGCACGCGCAGTTTTTCCAACGTGGCGGCGTCGGTGAATTCGAACTTCAAGGGCGTCAGGGTGGCCCAACCCTCTGTAAGCAGCCCCTTGTCGGAGCCGGGGGACACTCTGTCGGGTGGAATGGAGCCGTCAAGCCACCAGTAGGGCCTGCCGCGCGGATCTTCCCGTTTGTGGTACCAGTCGCGCCAGATGGCGGATGTCTGCGGGCAAAGGGACAACCCCAGAAATTCTTCGACCGGCCGGTTGGGCAGATTCAGGTTCATGACCCGGCGTTGGGGCAGTTCCGGCCAGGGGATTTGCTCCATAATGCGGACAGCGTAACGGGCATGCCCGGACAGATCGGCGGCGGTGAAGGAATCGTAGGAAACGGCAAGAGCGGGATAGCCGAGATGTGCGGCTTCCGTGGCCGCCGCGACCGTACCGGAATACAGAATGTCCGGCCCCACGTTGGCCCCGGCGTTGATGCCCGAAACGACAATATCGGGCTTTCCTTCCATAAGCTCGCTGATGCCAAGCTTGACGCAGTCGGTGGGTGTGCCGTAAATGCCGTAGCCGGAAAAGTCGGGCTCTTCCAGACGTTTGACCCTGAGCGGGCCGAGTATGGTGATGGAGTGCCCCACGGCGGACTGTTCCGTCATGGGAGCGATAACCTCCACTTCATGTCCCGCTTCGAGAAGGGCGCGGTAAATGGCGCGCAGGCCGACGGCATGAATGCCGTCGTCATTGGTCAGGGCTACTCTCATGCGGTTGCTCCGGAAGAGATTGTGTGTTGCCGCGGAGTTGAAAAGCTCCAGGTGAACCCCGATGGAAAATACGTGTCCGGGCCTTGTGCGTCAAGGAGGGACCGGAAGGGAGAAACGGCACAACAGGCGGGCGCCTGCGGGGAATGGGGGGCTCTTGTTATAATTTTTTGAAAATCGTTGCCAAAGCTTCAAACAGCATCTATATATGCATAACTTTTATAAAAATACCCGCTGCCAGTAACCAGGCTGTAAATGCCTCCGGCAGACTGCGGCGGGCGGGTGTATTGCACTGCCGGGCGGAGCGCTTTGGGGGAAACGAGGGTGGATCAGGTAATGGAAAAACCGACTATTCTGGTTGTAGACGACACGCCGGACAACATTACATTGCTGTGCTCTCTCTTGGGAGAGCAGTATAGGAATAAGGTCGCCACCAACGGGCCTCGAGCCCTTAAAATAGCTTTGGACAGCCCGCAGCCGGATCTGATTCTGCTGGACATCATGATGCCGGATATGGACGGGTACGAAGTGTGCCGCCAACTCAAGGCGGATTCACGCACGGCGCATATTCCCATTATCTTTTTGACGGCCAAGACTCAGGAAGGCGACGAAACCAAGGGGTTTGAACTCGGGGCGGTGGATTATATCACCAAACCCATCACCCCGCCCATTCTCATGGCCAGGGTGCATACCCATCTGGCGCTGCAGGATGCCCGCAAATTTTTGGAACGGCAGAACGAAGTGCTGGAAGAACAGGTCGAGCAGCGCACCCGCCAGCTTGCCGCCCTGCAGGATGCCATCATCATCGCCATGGCCTCCCTCGCCGAAACGCGCGATAACGATACCGGCCATCATATCCGCCGAACCCAGCATTATATTCGCGAGCTGGCCCTCCGCCTGCGCAGGCAGGAACGGTTTGCCGTGCTTCTGGAAGACAGGTTCATCGCCACATTATACAAATCCGCTCCGCTGCATGACATCGGCAAGGTGGGGGTTCCCGATCGCATTCTGCTCAAACCCGGCCGGCTCACGCCGGAAGAATTCGAGGAAATGAAGCGGCATACCATCTATGGGCGTGACGCCATCATTGCGGCGGAAAAGAGCCTGGAAGCTCCGGAAAGCTTTCTGGTTGTGGCGCGCGACATTGCCTATTCCCACCATGAAAAATGGGACGGCACCGGATACCCGCAGGGGCTGGCCGGGGAAGAGATTCCCCTTTCCGCGCGGCTTATGGCGCTTGCCGACGTCTATGACGCGCTTATAACCAAGCGAATTTACAAGGAAGCGATTCCTCATGACGATGCCGTGACGATTATCAGGGACGGAAGCGGTACCCATTTTGATCCCGAAGTCGTCAATGTCTTTTTGGAAGTGCAGGACAAATTTGCCGCCATTGCCCGGCAATTCAGTGAAGATGTGTAGCATATTCATAGTAATATTATCTAGTTGTAAAAAACGTCAAAAATTCACAAAAAAAGAGTTGACTCGCATGCCGAGTTGACGCATAGTGCATTTCCCGCACGGGAAAGGCGACTTTATTGCGCGCCTTTTCTACCGGGCAAGGAGCGTCGCTCTGGTGACGACCGGTTCTTTGACAAGTGAAGAGTGAGTGGAAGGGAACGTTTTTGGCTGCCGCAGGGTAGCTGAAGACGAAATGAGATTCAGCTAGAGTTGATCTAGAAATAGGTCAATCTTGAAGGTTATTATTAACTGGAGAGTTTGATTCTGGCTCAGATTGAACGCTGGCGGCGTGCCTAACACATGCAAGTCGAGCGAAGTTTGGGAGCTTGCTCCCAAGCTTAGCGGCGCACGGGTGAGTAACACGTGGATAATCTA
>JAVBTB010000048.1:0-4204 GCA_031556355.1 Desulfovibrio sp.
TCGAAAATGCTTTTCTTCACTTGAAACGATGGCGAGGAATCGCGACCAGATATGCGAAGAATACCGCATCATTTCTGGCCGCGATTCATATCAGGTGCATTTTTCTTTGGGCATCAATCTCGTGACTACACTACCTAGAGCAGTTTTGAAGTTGTCCAAGAGTTGCATTGCCTCCGGCGGCCAAAGGGATTGAATCCCTTTGGAAACCCCATTTTTGTCCGACCCCGATTGGTATCCGGGCTTTGCGGCGGGAACGCTTTCCTTCTGCAAAGCCCGGTGTTGTTTGTGCGGCGCGGTGTCTCGCACGCCGCTTCCGCAAGAGGCGGGGCAGGCGAAAGCCTTGGCGCGGCACTGCCGTCTACTGTTTCCTGAACAGAGAGTTCCGCGCGTCGATCCAGAACCGGCGCAATTCCTCGCGGCTCAAACCACCCAGCCAGGGAATGACGGAGAAGATCGCCAGGCAAAATACGGTATAGATGCCCAGGGACACGAATACGCGCGCCGTGCCGGTAATGCCCGCGCCCTCGGCCAGGGTGCCGCTTGTCCAGGCAACGGCAAGGAGAGTGAGCGGGCAGAGGGCCTGGTGGGCGAGGTTGCTGCCCAGTTTGAGGGGAATGGTTCTATGGGCGAAGCAGAGCAGGATATTAACGAACAGGCAGGGGACGGTGGCCATTTTGATGGCCAGACCCAGGGCGCCCAGGTTCAGCCCGAACAGAGACGGGGGCGCCAGCATGATCCAGGAAACCAGCAAGCCTGTGGCGAGCGCGGCAACGCTGTTGTTGCGCATGGCTATCGTGCGCCCCGAGGCGTAGAAGAGCGAGCCGAGCAATTGCCCATAGGCCTGGTGCATGGGGCACAAGGCCATGATGCGCACCGGCAGGATGGCTTCGGTAAATTCCGTTCCTCCCAGCAGCCGGACCACGGTTTCCGCTTCCACGGCGGCAAAACAGGAGAAATAGCCGGAGAGGGCGTACAGCATGGGGCCGTGCTTGTCCACGAGCGAGGCCATGCGCCGGACGTCATTGTCCGCATGGGCCAGGGAAAACTCGCGCATGATCAGCGGGGTCATGGCGGTGACGAAAAAGAAGCAGGCCATGCCCACCTTCTGGGAGAGGGTGAAATAGCCCTGGGCCGCGCTGCCGCCGAAAAACTGGAGCAACCAGCGTTCTCCGGCGAGAAAGACGATGGAGGCAAGGGCCAGCCAGAAGAGCGGCAGGCTGAAGGCCGAAAATTCCCGGACATAGGCCCGGGTCCGCTCCGGGGCGAGGCGCAGGGAAAACCCGGGCCAGGCCCGGCGCAGACACCAGAAATACCCGGCCGCCGTGGCCAGGTACAGGGCGTACTGGTGGCAGAACAGCACCGCCAGGTTCAGAATGCCCGCGGCGTACAGCGCTACCAGCGCCAGCATGGCCACAAGGTTGACGCTGATGCGCACCAACTCGCTTGTGGTGGTCTGCCCCAGGGCGTCGTTCATGCTGCGCGAGATGTGGGTAAACCAGAAGCAGTACGCCAGCATCGCCGCCCAGACGCCGATCTGCGAGGGTACGCCGGGCATGGCGGCGGCTCCGATGCCCGGTACCAGCATGGCCAGACCCGCTATAAGGCAGATGAGCAGTACGACGCAGGCGATGCGCGCGTAAAAGGCGGGCAGGCCGGATTCCTGCGGGCGGCGGGACAGGGAGGTATAAAAGCAGTTGGACGAGCCCATGTCCACAAAGCCGACCAGCTGCTGGAAGAGGTTGGTGGAGAAGGAAAAGTTGCCGTATCCGGCAGGGCCAAGCGCGCGCGGCAAAATAGCCTCCATCGCCAGATACAGCGGTACGGAGGCCATGTTGGACGCCAGTTTGACAAGGTAGCGTTTTCGTAGAGAGGCTTCAGGCGGCATGCGTCACCATTCCGGCGGCAAAGTAACGGGGGTGTCAGTAGATAAGGCCCGGCACACATTACCTTTGTCGCGGATATAATCAAGAGGGAAGCATGCTCTCGTGCGCTCAGGCGCGACGGAAGGCAACTGTCGCACCACAAAAGCGTATGGAATATATAAAGCCGTATTGTTTTAAACAGTTATTGATATTTTATTTGCTAATAGTTATAATTGACTTTCTAAAGCACATTGTTTGCCAGTGCGCAAACCGCACAGCAAGACGGAGAAGGTTCCGGCAGGCGTAACCTCTGTTGCTTTCCTTTCAGCGGCGCTGTGGGACGCGGTTTCGCCTTTTGGCGGTAGTGTGCGCGGCCCCCGGCCTTGCGGAACTGCCTGCGCTCGTATCGGCGTTTTTCCCTCTTGTACCCGAGCATGTCTCTTTGCGCGGATTATACTTGTTTATAACTTATTTGCATGTCTTAATATGAGAAAATAAACATTATTATCGAAAATACTATTGATATTTTCGCAGATTTTGTCTACGTCACTTGAAAAGTGGAGCAAAAATAGTTGATATGCTGTTTGCTGCTTTCCTGCTGAGTTTACCCCGGAGTTTCGGCAGCCGGAATTCGCCTCACCCCAGCTTATTTGCCGGGTAACCGGCACACAGCACGTTTCGGATCTCTATTTCTGCAGTCCGCAGCAAAGACGGATGCAGCGCGGAAAAATAGTTTGTGTGCAGAGATGGTTGCCGGTCCACGGGTTCCATTATGCCCTTTGATCGGCAAGACATCGTACCGGCGTTTTTTCCACGTTTGTTTCGGCCTGTTTTAGGGTCTGTTTCTCAAATAAATCTTTCGTCCACATACTGCGTCAAACGGCTCATTTTTCTTCGGTCGAGTTCCAGAAGAGGACACCCCTTGCAAAAAGGGCCGTTTTCCTTGTCTTTGGCGCGAAATCTTTTATTTGGAAACAGCCCCTGAGAGATGCCGCCGTCAGTAGCGGACGCTGTAGGCCCGTTGCGTATTTTACAGGTACTTCCGTTTTTCTCGTACGTTGCACAGGTGTTTTTTTCTTTGCGTCTGGCGTTGCGGCCATGCCGTATCTTCACGGTCGCTTCTCCCTCATCGTTCTAATCTTCTTTACTTAAGGAGCTATGTATGGCCCGGATCTTACGCCCTGTCCTTTCCAGCAAAGGCGTTCGTGCAACTTCCCGCTTAACAGATTTCACTGAGGACGATACGTATGGCGCAACCTTTGCCGATGCACCCGGATCTGTGAACTCCCGGAGCCTGTCAGGGAATTCTACACCGGGTTCTTCGCAAACCCTTGCGGCTGCAATATCTTCTTCCGCAAGCTTTACCGGTGATTCGGGGAGAGGAGCAGGGATTATGGCCGCTCCCGAAATCCGGCCCGGAATAGGCGGTTCCTTGAGTTTCACCCTGCATGAGGATGGACTTCCGAACGGCACAGAGGTGGCCGACGCCGGGCCGCACTCCATCAGCGGTACCGGCAGCTTTACTATTGATTCCTGGCGCGAGGGCCTGCAAACCCTGACCATAGGGGGCAAAAGCATTCCCATCAGAAGCGGGGGATCCGGTCTGCCCGTTGAGGTGACCAACCCCGGCGACAGCTACAGCCTGGAGATCACGGGATTCAGCATCAACGAAAACGGCGCGTATACGCTGCGATACAAATACTCGCTGCATTCCGCCTACCAGCATGCCCTCGGCGCGGACAGCGCCGCTTTGGGACTGGAGATTGTGGCCACAGGCATGAAGGGCGATGTGGCTACGGACAAACTGACCGTGACCATCCTGGATGACCGCCCCATTTTCGAGCTGAACACCGCCAACGGGTACAACGATGTTGACGATATGGGGGCCATCACGGCCGGGCAGACCGGCACCCTGGGCAACCTGGAATGCAACGGCGGCGCGGACGGCATCACGGGTATGACCCTTTCGGTCAATGGAGCAGGAGCCTATGCGGGTGCGCTGCAAGGGAACGGCAACTGGGTCTTCAATGTGAACGGCTCCGTGATCACCCTGGACCCCGCCACCGGCGAGACCTCCCTGGCCGTTGCCGCCGGAACCCCCGCGGGCGAATATACCTATACCATTACCGTGACGGATGGGGACGGCGATTCGGTCACGGACAGCCTGCGGGTAAGCATAGAGGGTGGCGTGCCTGAGGCGGGCGGCGCGTCCGCCCTGGTTTTTGAATCCGACATCCACGGGGTGGTGGGCGCTTCCGGCAAGGTAGTCATCAATGCCGGTACGGACGCCGCGCATAACCACGCCAATGCCGGGGGGGACGAGTTCAGGCTGGCTCCCGCAG
>JAVBTB010000024.1:0-4978 GCA_031556355.1 Desulfovibrio sp.
GTTGTGGGGGGGCCTGGTAACCGGTGACCGTTTCACCCGGGGGTTTTCACCCCCCAAATCCCCCCACCAACTCTCCGGGGGTCTGTCCTTTGCCGCCCCCCCCCGATTCGTTTCGGGCAAAAGCCGGTTAGAGCAGTTTAATTTTGAAATTACTCCTGCAAAGGCAGCCATAATTGCGGGATTCCAAAGGGACTCAGTCCCTTTGGCCGCTGGAGGCAATTCGATCCTTATCCAATTTCATTATGAATTTGCTCTAAGACGCTACAGTTCGTTGGGAATCCCCTTGAGCTCCGCCAGGGTGAACACCGGACCGTCCACGCACACGTACTTGTCGCCGATGTTGCAGCGCCCGCAGATGCCGATGCCGCACTTCATGCGCCGCTCAAGCGTGGTGATGATCTGATCCGGGGCAAAGCCCAGCTTTTCCAGGGCCTGGAGCGTAAATTTGATCATGATGGGCGGGCCGCAGGTGATGGCCACACAGTTTTTGGGGCTGGGGGCCATTTCCAGCAGCACGTTGGGGATAAGCCCGACCCTGTGGGTCCAGCCTTCGGCCTCGCGGTCAATGGTCAGCACGCAGTCCAGATCGTCGCGCCCCGTCCATTCCGGCAGTTCATACGAAAAGGCCATGTCCTGCGGCGAGCGCGCTCCGTAGAGCAGGCTGATCTTGCCGTAGTCCTTGCGGTTGTCCAGCATATACAGCAGCAGGGTACGCAGGGGCGCCATGCCGATGCCCCCGCCGATAAAGACGATGTCCTTGCCCTTCATGCTCTCGTAGGGGAAACAGTTGCCGAGGGGAGCGCGCACGCCGATGGTGTCGCCCGCCACGAGTTGGTGCAGGGCGGCGGTGTTCTCGCCCGTTTTCATCACGCTGAACTGCAGATAGCCCTTGCGGGTAGGGGGCGAGTTGATGACAAAGGTCGACTCCCCAATCCCAAAGATGGATAACTGGCCCACCTGTCCCGGCTGGAAGGTAAAGGCCTCCATGGCTCCGTCACCCTGCAGAATGACCCGGAAGGTCTTGATGTTCGGCGTCTCGGTCACCACCTCGATCACCGTGGCCAGCATGGGCAGGTAGGGATTGGGCGTGCCGGAAACAAAGGCCGGCCGCGCCGGAATTTTGCCGGGGGCCGCCTTTGCAGGGGCGGCTGCCGGTTTCGCGGCGGGCACAACGGCAGGAACCGCAACGTTTTTTTCGACAGGCACGGCAGCGGGCTTCGCGGCCTCGGGCGTGGGCGAAGGGGTTATGGTGATGGAACCCGCCTTCCCCTTCGTGGTCATGGATACTTCCGCAACGGGCTGCTTTGCGCCCTTGACAGGGGCGCCCGCGGCTTTTTTACCTTTTTTTTCAGCCATTGGAGGCCTCCTTTACACTGCCGCAGGCAAGGGCGTCCTGCACGATCTTGCGGATATCGATGGACGAGGGGCAACTCTTGATGCACCGCCCGCAGCCGGAACAGGAAACACGGCCCTGGTGCAGTTCCGGGTAGTAGGAATACTTGTGCCCCACCCGGTTGCGCAGGCGCGCCGCCTTGCCGTCGCGCGGATTGTGTCCGCTGGCTTCCAGGGTGAACAGCGCTGTCATGCAGGTGTCCCAGGAGCGGATACGCGCCCCGGATATGCCGTTGCTCTCGTCGGTAATGTTGAAACAGTAACAGGTGGGGCAAAGATAGGTGCAGGCCCCGCAGGAGAGGCAGCCCGAAGACTCCTTGAGCCAGAACTCCTTGTTGTCGAACAGGGCGAGCAGGGCGGCGGGCGAGCCGGAAATGTCCGGCGCCGGGCCCATGGCCTTGGTTACCCGGTCGTTGGCTTCTTCCGCGGCCTTGACCTGGGCGTCGGAAGCCGCGGCCGGCTTTGTATCTGCCAGCAGGGCCGCGCCCTTTTCCGTCAACGGCTCCAGGAGCAGTCCGCCCTCGACGTCGGTGGCGAGCACGTCCGCGCCTTCCCGGCTGGCCGGGCCGCCTCCGGTCCAATGGCAGAAACAGGTGGCCAGAGCCGTTTTGCAGGCCCGTACCACAAGAACCGTCCGCTCCCGGCGTTTCAGGTAATAGGTATCCCTGGCAATGCCCTGGGTACCGCAGCCGTCGTAGACCGGATCAAAGGCGAAAAAGCCCCGGGCGTCGCAGGAAAGCGCGCCAAAGACCACAGCCGGGCCGGGTTCCTCGGGTTCCTTTAGAGTAAGATTTTTGCGCCCGGCCACTTCCGGATCCCCGGCGTACCGGAAACGGAACAGTTCTTCCGCACGTGGAAAAACCGTGTGTTTGGCCGATTCCGTGGGGCGCTGGGCAAGCTCCAGCGCATCGCCTTTCTTCCAGGGCCGGTAGACCACGGCCGCTCCTTCGCGGCGTGGGGCATAGACCGTCCGGGTTGCGGCCAGTTCGGCCAGCCACGCGGGGACAGCATCCGTTGCGATAAAGTAGTGCGCGCTCATTACCAGTCCCTCTCTTTGATGCGGGCTTCTTCGGTGTTGAAGGTGAGGAGCGGCGGCGTGCCCTCCACATCCACACCGGTCCGGTAGGCGAACAGCTCCTCCACCCGGCGCGAAAGGCTGCGCTTGAGAAGCAGCACGGGAATGCCCACCGGGCAGGCCCGCTGGCATTCGCCGCAGCCGGTACACCGGCCGGCCAGGTGGGAGGCGTGAATGATCTGGAAGAACATCTTGTCGCGCACGCCGTCAGCCTGGGTGACCCACTGCGGGGTGCGGCTCGCGGCAATGCAGTGATCACGGCACACGCACAGGGGGCAGGCGTTGCGGCAGGCATAGCAGCGGATGCAGCGCGACATCTCCTTTTCCCAGAAGGCCATGCGCTCTTCCAGGGGCAGGGCTTCAAAAGCGGCCAGATCCGCATAGTCATCCGCAGCAACAGCCGGCTGGCGCGCTTCGCCCACAAAGGTATCCGCTGCCAGAGCGTTGGGGTAGAGGCAGCGCAGACATTTGTCCGCGGTGACCTCGGCCTTTTTCAGGCGGATTTCCTGCTCTCCCCCGCCGTTTCTGCCGGGGAAGGTCAGCACCAGTTCGGCGCCTTCCTCTTTGGCGGCCCGCACTTCACCCGGCTCCACCCTGCCCCTGAGGGCCGCGTCCACCTTGTCGTGATCAATGACCCCGGCGCAGGGAAAGCCGATGACGCGCACTTCTTCCTTTTTGATCAGCCCTTCGGCCAGAAGCTGCCCCACGGAGCGCGCGTCGCATCCTTTGACCACCACGGCCACTTTGGTGCCTTTGTATTCCGGCAGGAACAGCGCCGGGTTGTTCACGGCGAAAAAGCCGGATTGAAACCCCTCCACACCGGCCTCGTCACGCATGAAGAGCGGCGCGCCGTGCAGGGCGTCCGGCCCCGCGCCCCAGCCGATGACGCAGGAAACGTCCGGCAGGGCGGCCTTGATGGCTGATTTGAGTTCATCGTTCAGGGACATGGGTTCTCCTTGTCAAACAAGCCGGAGTCCGGGTTCAAATCCGTTCCTGCAGTATTTCAAAAAGTCTCACCAGGGTCTTGTCCAGCCACGTATGGAAGAGCGGAATCAGGTCTTCCAGGGCATCGCCGGAGGTTATAACAAAAGGTTCAGGCGCGGCGAGCGCGGCGTGCCCGGCATGCAGGCAGACGGCCAGGCGTCCGGCTTCTCTGTCCGGCCATACCAGAAAATGATCGTTATACAGCCAGGCAGAAGCATCTTGCAGCATAACCACGCCGGAGGTCAGCTTCACAGGCCGCGCGGAGTCGGTTCCGCGCGGTGCCGCGTTGTCTGCGGCTCCGAAAAATCCTCTCTCCCGCAGAGCGTTCGTCAGCTCATACTCCACATCGCGCAGCCGCTTCCTTGCAGCCGTCAGCAGCGCTTCACTGTGGGCGGCCAGGCGTTTTTCAGCGTCGCTGTCCTGAAGTTTCTTGAGCGCCAGCATTTCGGCAAACCGCCGCGCCGCCTCTTCCGGGGGCGTCTCCGCCGCGTGCTCTCTGTGTCCCATGGCCGCGGTCAGGGCGTTTTCCACGCATCCGCCGAGGAACACCACCAGGAGAGCGAACTCGCCTTGGTCGGCCTTGCCCAGGGCCTGGACATACTCTTTGCGCCGGGCGCTCGGCACCACCGGGGGCAGAAACCCCGCCCGCAGATATTCCAGCGAGGCCAGGCAACGGGCCACGCGGCCGTTGCCGTCCTGAAAGGGATGGATCTGGGTGAAGCGGTGATGCAGGAAGGCGGCTTCCACTTCCGGGGGCACGCCCTCCGCCCGGTGCTTCCGGTGCATCTCCATGAGCCGGTCCATTTCCTCCGCCGTGTGCGCGGGGGGACAGTAAAGATACAGCTTGCCGTCCGGGCGGGCGGGGCTGTTGGGGCGCTCCTTCCATTCCCCGCGCAGCATGGAGGTGCGCACGATGTTCCCCTGGGCGTCCACGGTCGTCACTTCTTCCTGGTGCCGGGTAAGCAACGTGTGCAGCTCCTTGATATACGCGGTATCGAGTTCCCGGTCGTCCTTGACGAAGGCGCAGATATTTTCCAGGGCTTCCTGCTGGGCGCCGATGAGCAGCGCGACCGCCTCGGGGGCTTTATCCGTGGAGGCGGAACCGATGTAGTCGGCGTGGATGCCCCGCTCTATCAACAGCCTCGCGGCAGCCTCGTCCAGGGTGTACAGATGCTCGAGGATCCCGGTCTCAACGGCCCATTCACGCTTCAGGCGTTCCTCAAAGGCCTGCCGTTCCTCTTCGCGCCTTTTGCGCCACAATTGCGCAATGCTGTGCAGATGCGGCAGTTCAAGAGCCTCCCAGTCTTCCGAAAGGTTCTCGATGGGCCGCCATTCATAGCTTACAGCGCTGCACATAGTCCGGTTCCTTCAGGCAACCTTCCGGTAAGCCTGCGAAGTTTCTTTCTCCGCTTGCGCAATACCCTGCGCCTCACCACCCCCACCCCCCCACCAAAAAGTGTTGATGGAAGAGGAAGGGGGTGGGGGGGGGGGTGCAGGGAACTTTTTGAGAAGGTGGCTTTGACCGAC
>JAVBTB010000055.1:0-64735 GCA_031556355.1 Desulfovibrio sp.
CAGAAGATGCTCGCGGGGCACGAGATCTTCAATGCACACCAGTTCTATTTTTGTTTGCTGTTCGGTTTTGCGCTTGATCATGGAGATACAAAAACAAAGTCCCGGCTAAATTGCCAGGACTTTGTCAACAGTCTGAAGCCCCGGGAAAACTCCCGGGGCCTCGCAATACTGGGGCGAGACAGATGATAGCAGCAGGTAAGAATTTTTCTTTACCTGCTTTTGAATTTCACTTCCTGTTGCCTCGTGTCCCCAGGGAGCATATACACATACCCGGCGGCCCGCAACGGCGGTTCCCGCTTTCCCGCGCATTGTGAGAAAAACGCCGGCGTACTATGCAGGCAAAGCGGCACTCGCCCATGACATTGGCGTCCTTGCCTCCCGACAACCGGCCGCGATAAGGAGAGACACCGTGGAAAAAATCGATGCCCACGCCCACGTGGGATATTTCGGCAGTTGGTGCGACGTGGGGCTGAGCGCCGAAGGCATGTTGCATGCCATGCGTGGATACGGCATCAGCAAAAGTATTATTAGCTATCCGGACAACGCCGTCACTGCGGAGGCCCTGCGCTTCGCTCCCCATTTGTTTGCCGCCCTGGCCTGGATGAACCCCCACGAAGGAGAAGCCGCCGTTACGGAATTCCGGCGTCTGGTCACGAATGCCGGGTTCTGCGGACTGAAGCTGCACCCGCTGTTCAACGCCTATACCGCCAACGACGCGGTGGTGTACCCCCTGATGGACTGCGCGCGGGAACTTGGGCTGCCGGTGTTCATCCACTGCGGGCACCCGCCTTTTTCCCTGCCCTGGAGCATCGCCCAACTGGCCGAGGAATACCCGGACGTGCGCATCGTCATGGTCCACATGGGCCACGGGCACGGCGTATACATCCAGGCCTCCATCGACATGGCCCGCAAGTACCCGAACCTGTATCTTGAAAATTCCGGCATGCCCATGCACACCAAGATCAAGGAAGCCTACGAACGGGTGGGGGCCGACCGCATCTTTTGGGGAAGCGACGCTCCCTTCCATCACTATGCCGTGGAAATTCTGCGTACTCAGGTCTGCGGCCTTGCGGAGCCCCACCTGGAAAATATCTTTTACAATAACATCGCCCGGTTCATGGGCTGGAAGTAGCAGAACAGACAAGCGCTTCCGCGCGCGCATCCCGCGCGGCGGTTTCCCGGTGCAATACCTGAAAAAACAAGGCGGCGGCATGGCACAATATCTTCTCAGTCTGAGCGGCGGTCTGGACAGCGCCGTGCTGTGCGCCGCCCTCCTCGCGGAAAACGGCCCCGGATCCGTGGAGGCGGTGTTCTTTCAGTACGGCTCCACGCACGGCCCCTGGGAGGAGCGGGCCGCACATGCCGTGGCGGCCCACTGCGCGGTGCCTCTCGCAACAGTGGATATGCGGGCCGTCTTCGCGCACGCCCACAGCGCCCTGCTGGAAAAAGACGGCCGCCCCATTCCCAGGGAATCTTACGGGGATGCTTCCATGAGCCAGACGGTGGTTCCAGGCCGCAACCTTCTGTTCGCAGGGGTGCTGGCATCCATGGCCGAAAGCCGCCACATCCCACGCATCGCCCTGGCCACCCACTCCGGCGACCACAGCCTGTACCCGGACTGCCGCCCCTCGTTCAACCGGGCTCTTGATGCGGTGATTGCGGAAAGCAGCGCGGGCGCGGTGCGCGTGGTCACTCCCTTTGGCGGCATGACCAAGGCGGATATCGTCGCCAAAGGCGCGGCTCTCGGCGTTCCCTTTGCCCTGACCCGCAGTTGCTATGAACGGACGCGGGAAAGCTGCGGCCTGTGCGGCACCTGCCGCGAACGTCTGGAAGCCTTTGCCGCCAATGGTCTGGCCGATCCTGTCCCGTACGCGAGGACAGGTAAATAGCCGACGACGGAGAAAGACACGGCCTTTCATGACCAGGATGCGCGCGGGAGAAAACTTAGGCTCAGCCCTGCCGGCCCCGTTCGAGCAGGCGGTAGAGTTCCGCCAGAATCATGGCCGTGGCGCCCCAGATGGTATAGTCCGCGTAGAGCCAGGCAGGCGCGGCCCGTTTTTCGCCCTGGTAGTCAAAATCCACCAGTACCGCATCCACCGGATTAAACGTCCGTACGGGAATCTGCCTGTAGCCGGTCACTTCGTGCATATCCGGGCTGACAGGCGCGGCGGCGCGGTTGATGGCGACAAAGGGATAGATCAGAAAATTGCTGGGGGGAACGTACAGGCTGGTGAGGGAGCACGCCCTTTCCAGGGCGCACGCTGCAATGCCCGCCTCTTCAAAGGCTTCCCGGCAGGCGGTTTCCCAAAGCCCGGCGTCCTCGTCCTCGCGCCTGCCGCCCGGAAAGGCAATCTGCCCGGAATGCACCCCCGGATAGCAATTTCTGCGCACAAGCAGCACATTCCACTCCAGCGGATCTTCCACTCCCTCCTCCAGGCAGGCGGGCGTCAGCAGCACGAGCACGGCGGCCTCGACCGCTCCGGCGGGAACCGCTTCCCGCAGCAGGGAAGACATCCGGTATCGCGGAGCCATTTCAAGTTGCGCCCGTCTTCCGGGCAGCGGGAGTGTACGAAACGTCATCGATTCGCCTCACCTGGGAACTGTGCGGTGTCGCCTTCCTATACCACAAACCGGGCAAGCAAAAAAGGGGGAAGAGAATATTTCTCCATCTCTTGTTGCGCCGCCACCGGCCCAAAGCCCCCATGGACAGCAGTTCCGAACAGTTTCGTATCGTCTTCTTCCTGCGCGGCGTCGTGGGCGAAATCGCGCGCGGCAGCCTGAAACGGGCCGCTCCTTCCGTTGCGGCAAAGAGCAAGGGCGGTACTTGCCGGGGGAGCGCGCGCCTGGCCGCGGAGGCACAAGACCGTCTCCTTTGATATGCGGGAAGGCCGCGCCTTCCTCCAAAGCCGTCCCGTAACGGGTGTATGCCCGCCATGCTTTCCGGAAAGAGGCTTTCGGCAATTTTATCCTGGATTCGGGGTGCCGCCCTCGAAACAAGGCTTCCCCCAAAGCGCCGAAAATCCCGGCAATCCGGCGCTGTGAGCGGCATTGCGCCATGTTGCGGAGTTTTCGCGTTTTTCGCTTGCCCCCAAAGGCTTTTCACCCTAAAAAAACTTCGGACCCATCCCCTGGGATCAGACCGTTTTTGAAAAATATCCCTTGCGGCATGGCGCGCCGGATGACCCCATGAGAACATCTCTATACTAAGGGAGCACCCTTCTATGTTCACCGCTCTTTTGCCCAAGGGGGCGCCGTTCTTTCAGCTTCTCCTCCAGCAGAACAAAATTTTGTGCACCATAGCCGCCACCCTGGTGGAAATTCTTGAGCACCATACCATCCTCGACAAGCCGCACCGGGAAATCGCCACCCTGGAAGAAGAGGCCGACGCCCTCCACGCGACCGTGACCCGGCATCTGGCCCAAACCTTCATCACCCCCATTGACCGCGAAGACATCCTGCACATCAATAAAGCCCAGGAAGAGGCCATAGACCTGCTCTACAATATGGCCAACAGGCTGTATATTTTTGAATTTACCCGCATGCGGTTTCCCATGCTGCAGTTGGCGCGCACCCTGAAGGACATGACCGTGCTGACCAGCGCCATGCTGGAAGGCCTCTCGCAAAAGCGGGACAGCCACAACACCCGGGAATTCCGCAGACTGCGCAACGAATGTGAAATGCTCCTCAGCATGGGCCTTGGAGAACTGCACGATCCGGAAACCCCCACGCCGGAGGCGATCATAGGCATTCTCAAGTGGAGCCAGGCGTATGACCGCATGGAACTGGCCGTCAATCAGGTGGTCGACCTTGCCGAAGCCATTGAAGAAGCGGTTCTGAAAAATGTTTGAAATTCCTCTCCTGCTGGTTCTGATCGTCATTGCGGCGCTGATCTTCGACTTTACCAACGGCGCGCACGACTGTGCCAACGCCATCGCCACGGTGGTGTCCACCAAGGTTATTTCCCCGCGTGCCGCCATTGTCATGGCTGCCTCCCTGAATCTTATCGGCGCGTTTCTGGGCACGGAAGTGGCCCATACCCTGGGCAGCGGCATCGTGCGGCCTGAAGTTGTCGAAGGAAGCCACATCCTGGTGCTGGCGGCGCTGCTTGGCGCCATCTCCTGGAACAGCATCACCTGGTATTTCGGCATACCGTCCTCGTCTTCCCACGCCCTCATCGGCGGCCTCATGGGCGCTGCCATGGCCCATGCTGGGGCGGATGCCCTGAACGGCCTGTCCATACTCAAAAAGGTGATCCTGCCGCTGCTGGCTTCGCCTCTGGCCGGTTTTATCATGGGCTATGTGCTGATGTATCTGCTCTCCCTGGTATTTTTCCGGGTCAACCGCTCCCTTGTGCGCCGCATCTTCAAAAAGGCCCAGCTCGGTTCCGCGGGCTTCATGGCCCTTAGCCACGGACTGAACGACGCCCAGAAGACCATGGGGGTCATTACCCTGGCCCTGCTCATTTTTGGAGAAATAGACACCATCAGCGTGCCGCTGTGGGTAAAACTGGCCTGCGCCCTGACCATGGCCGCCGGAACCGCCATGGGCGGCTGGAAAATCGTCAAGACCATGGGTCATAAGATCTTCAAGCTGGAGCCGGAACACGGATTCGCGGCCGAAACGTCCGCCGCGGCTGTTATCGGATGCGCCTCGCTGGTAGGGGCTCCCATCAGCACAACGCATACCATCACCGCCTGCATCTTCGGCGTGGGCTCAACAAAACGCCTTTCTGCCGTGCGCTGGGGCGTGGCGGGCAACCTGATCATCGCCTGGGTGCTGACCATACCCGCCTCCGCGCTTGTAGGCGCAATCAGCTTCTGGGTGCTGGATCTCTTTTTTCAAGGCCAATAGCCCGCCCCCGTAGCATACCATGCGTTCACAAACGCGCGCGGGTCTTCCCCCTCCGCCCGTTCCCTTTCCGCCGTCACGGAGAGTTGACGCTGCCGTATTTCCGGAATACAGTTCTTATTGTCGTTGAGGCCCTTTACTGTACAGAGCCTTTCAGCAAGGAGAACCCCCATGCCTAAAGATACCTGTAGTGAAGCGCAGCTTTCTGAATACGCGGCCATTGGCTGCAAGGTTCTGGATGAGTATTTGGAGGCGTTTAACAGCGGCGACGTGCACCGCTGGTGCGGCATACTGCACTACCCGCACGTGCGTATCGCGGGCGACGTGGTGCGCGTATGGGAAACCAGGGAAGCGTTTGCCAGGGACAACGACATGAGCCGCCTGGTAAAGCGGATTAATTGGGGCTACAACCAGTGGGACTGGCGCAACCTTGTCCAGTTCGGCCCCGGCAAAATGCACTTTACTCTGCAAATTTCCCGCTACACGGTGAACGACGTGTTCATTTCCTCCTTTGAGAGCCTGTATATCATCACCCGCATCGGCGAACGCTGGGGGGTGCAGGGCCGTTCAAGCTACGGAGGCGTGTTCGCCGAGAATACCGGCTACTAGCGCTTGTCCATAAATACGTGGAGCGCGAGTCAAAGACGAAGAAAAGCCGTTTTTGACGGAGGAAGTGTACTCTTAAGGCACTCGCCGAAGCGAAAAAACGGCTTTAACGAAGTATGTGGCCGCGAAACGCGTAGGGCTAGCCCTATCCCGCCGGAAGAAAGCAGCGGACGTTCAGTCCCGCCCCCGCGTTGCGCGCCGCGATGTATCGCGTGTCCTGCGACGCGAGGCGGGACACTTTGTTTCCGAGCCGCCCGGCTCACGGACGGCGTGGACCTGCCCGCCCTGAACACGTATAGCTCTCCTGCCTGCCTTCTTCAAAAGCTGCATCCACGTTGTATTTCCCCCCCATCTCCATAAGGGCATACAGATATTTATTTTCCACACGTTGACGGGCAGCGCATTCTCTTATTACCGCATGCTGGTGTATGCATTTTTTGCGTTGTCCGGCAACACTACCACGCCGTTATCTATTTTCCTCTTTACAGAAACAGCTTCTGCGGCTAAAGGAGTGTGCGGATAGTGCACCGCACAGGTACTTTATTATATTATAACCCGGCATACAGAGGAGCTACTCTATGAACCGTTATATGGCGGAAGTGTTCGGAACGTTCTGGTTGGTTTTCGGCGGCTGCGGCAGTGCCGTCCTGGCGGCGCACAGCATAGGCATTCTGGGAGTCTCCCTGGCGTTCGGCCTGACCGTGCTGACCATGGCCTACGCGGTGGGGCATATTTCCGGCGGGCACTTCAACCCGGCTGTTTCCGTCGGGTTGTGGGCAGGCGGGCGGTTCAGCGGCAAGGATTTGCTGCCGTATATCGTAGCGCAGGTTATCGGCGCCGTCCTCGCTGGCGGCGTGCTGTATCTGATCTTTTCCGGCAAGGGCGACTTCAAGAGCCTGGGCAGGTTCGCTTCCAACGGCTACGGCGCGTCATCGCCTGAACAGTACTCCTTCATGGCCTGCTTGATTGCCGAAGTGGTCCTGACCGCCTTCTTCCTGTTCGTCATCATGGGCGCCACCGACGAGCGGGCTCCCAAAGGATTCGGGCCCATCGCCATCGGCCTTGCCCTTACTCTTATTCACCTGATCAGCATTCCTGTCACCAACACCTCCGTCAACCCTGCCCGCAGCACCGGCGTGGCCCTGTTTGCCGGCGGCGAGTATCTCGCCCAGGTCTGGTTCTTCTGGGTGGCTCCGCTTGTCGGCGGCTTCCTGGGCGGCACGGTTTATCGCATGCTGTTCGGAAAAACGAACTAAAAACTCGTCGCACAGGTTTCGGGGAGGCGTTCGCCTCCCCGAAACGTTTTGACCCCCGCGCCCCATCCGCATAAGATGCACGAGGCCATCGTGGGGTATGCGCCTTCCCTTGCAAAGAACAGACGTTCATTGCGGCACAGGTGGGATATTGCCATACTCGCCCTGGTGGAGCATGGATGCTCAAGAGTCCGTGCCGGCAGAAAACCCGAGTGGAACATTCTGCCGCTGGCCCGTGGAAGCTTGAACAACAAAGAAGCGCTGCCTGGTCTTGCACCCCTCCGCATCTCAGGTCGAGCCGCGCCCCGCTTTGCGCGGCTTGCGCCGTTTCCACGGAGTGCTTGACCTTATCATGGGGATGGCTTATATTTTAATTTGTAGATTTCCCCCCGTGCATTAACCCTGCCGGGAAGCACACCCAAGAGTGCCGTCCAGAGGCGAACTTTTTTCGCTTCTGGTTTTTTGTTGGCTGCGAGCGGCGGGTACTTTTTTCCCTTGCCCGCGCAGCCGCATGCCGTACAAAGATTACACAACGGCAGACTCCATTTTCAAGAAGGTAGAGGATAGGATCATGGAAAGCATTCCCATTTCTGTGGAAGGATTTGAACGGGTAAAACAGGAGCTTGAACGCCTGAAAAGCGAACGCCCGGGCGTTATCCAGGCCATCAAGGAAGCTCGGGAGGAAGGCGATCTCAGCGAAAATGCCGGGTACGACGCGGCACGCGAGCGCCAGGGCATGCTGGAAGCAAAAATAACCTATATCGAATCCCGTATGCCGCGTTTCAACGTGGTCAATCTCGCCTCCATGGGAGGCAGCAAGATTACCTTCGGAGCCACCGTGCGTCTTGCCGACCTTGATACGGAAGAAGAGCGCCAGTATACGCTGGTCGGCCCCGATGAAACCGACTACGCCAAGATAAAAGGCGCCATCTCCGTATTTTCTCCCGTAGGCCGGGCGCTCCTCGGCAAAGAAGTCGGTGATGAGGCGACAGTTGACGCACCCCGCGGAAAAATACTATATGAGATAATCGATATAAAGTTCAACGGCCCTATAATTTAGATAAGAGCGGGGAGTAATAGAAGATATTTTTAAACTTTCTGCTTGCTTCCGAGCTTATCAGGAGTTATTCTCACAAATATGCCGCTTTTAGCACAACAAGCGGCATCGGAGTGTGCATGCTCTGTAACCTGTTTTGCTAAGCCTGTTCAGGAGGATACCATGACGAAAGTGCTCGAAGTGTATAAGTGTGCCGCTTGTGGAAACATTGTGGAAGTCCTGAATGCCGGTGACGGCGATCTCGTCTGTTGTGGCGAAAACATGAAGCTGATGACCGAAGGCACCACCGACGCCGCCAAGGAAAAGCACGTTCCGGTTGTGGAAAAAACAGCCAACGGCTACAAGGTCAAAGTCGGCGCTGTCGCGCACCCCATGGAAGAAAAGCACTGGATCCAGTGGATCGAACTGGTTGCCGACGGCATTTCCTATACCCGCTTCCTGAAGCCGGGCGATGCCCCCGAAGCCGAATTCTGCGTTTCCGGCAACAACGTCTTCGCACGCGAATACTGTAACCTGCACGGCCACTGGAAAGCCAACGCATAAAGGAAGAGCCCCTGATGAAAAAGTACGTGTGCACCCTGTGCGGCTATGTGTATGATCCGGCCGAGGGCGATCCCGACAGCGGCATAGCTCCGGGCACCAAGTTTGAAGACATCCCCGCCGACTGGGTCTGTCCTGTCTGTGGAGCGGCCAAGACTGATTTTGAGCCTGCCTAAAAAAGGCCCTCGGGCTTGTATGCAGAAACGGCCCCTCACCCCATGAGGGGCCGTTTCTGCTCCTGGCGGGCGCAGTGCCTGTCAGAGGCCATGCCGCACCCGGCCGTTTGACGCCCGGAAAATATTTGACTACGCCGCACCTGCTTTTCAGCCTGCGCGGTGCCAGTCGGTTTTTGCACTGTGGTTCTGTCGCAGGGCGGCAGAAGTCCGCTTCCCTTTATCTGCGGCGATACTTGAAGCACCGTAACCCAATGAAGGAAGAACCTGTTTATGCTACCCCTTGAGATAAAAAAAGACGTTTTCTGGGTGGGCGCCGTTGATTTCGCCAGCCGCGACTTTCACGGCTATTCCCTCTCTCCCCGAGGCACCACCTACAATGCCTATGTGGTCAAAGACGAAAAAAACGTTCTTTTCGACACGGTCAAGGCTCCTTTCAGCGATGCCCTGCTCTGCCGCCTGGCGCACGTTATCGAGCCCGCAAAAATCGACTACATCGTGGTCAACCACGTGGAACTCGACCACTCGGGCGCGCTGCCGCAGCTGATCGAACTTTGCAAGCCGGAGGCCGTCTTCTGCTCCCCCATGGGACTCAAGGCCATGGAGGCGCATTTCGATATCGCCGCCTGGCCCGTCAAGGTGGTCAAATCGGGCGAGAGCATCAAGATCGGCAAGCGCAGCATTCACTTTCTGGAAACCCGTATGCTGCACTGGCCGGACAGCATGTTCTCGTACATTCCCGAAGACAGGCTCCTGATCTGCAACGATGCCTTCGGCCAGAACATCGCCACCACCGAGCGCTTTGCCGACGAAATCAACCGCGGCCTGCTCGACACCCTCCTGGCCGAATACTACCACAACATTGTCCTGCCCTTCTCCCAGCAAGTGCTCAAGGTGCTTGCCCAGGTTGAGGAACTCAAGCTCGACATTGACATGATCGCGCCGGACCACGGCCTTATCTTCCGGGGCCGGGAAGACGTGCGCTACGTCCTTGAAAGCTACAGGCGCTTTGCCGAGCAAAAGCCGCAGAAACGCGCCCTTATCGTGTACGACACCATGTGGCACAGCACCGAGCATATGGCCTATGCCGTGGCGGAAGGGCTGAACAGCGTGGGCGTGCCTTCGCGCATCATGGACCTGAAAGGCAACCACCACAGCGCTGTGATGACGGAACTGGCCCGCTGCGGCCTTGTGATCGTGGGTTCCCCCACGCACAACAACGGCATTTTGCCGGAAGTGGCCAAAATGCTCACCTATATGAAGGGGCTGCGCCCGCAGAACCGCATCGGCGGCGCGTTCGGTTCCTTCGGCTGGTCCGGGGAATGCGTCAAGATCATCAGCGACTGGCTGGAAAGCATGGGTATGGAACTGCCCGTGCCTCCGGTCAAAGCCAAATTCGTGCCCAAGCACGAGATGTTCAAGGAATGCTTCGATATGGGCAAAGCCCTTGGCACCGCCCTGGCGGGCAAATGCGCGGATGAAAAGTAGAGGCTGTTGAGAAAGAGATATTTGTCGAAGCCTTCATGATCACATGTGGGCTCCGCCGCACCCGGCAGGGGACAACGCACAGGGGCTGTGTCCCCGAATCCCCTGCACCCGCATATTTGCAAAGCATAAGGATGCAGAGCGCGGGCCTATCACAATCTGGCAGCAGCGCTCTCGTCAAATCCGCAGCAAGATCCTCTCCCGTCCGCCCGGCAACCGGTTGTTTTCTGGTTGCCGGGCGGGCGGCGTTTTCTGCCGCGCTCCCTTGATTTTAGCAAAAACCAGGCGTACAACGCATCTCCTTGGAGTCCGATTTCCCCACGGCTTTCCGGAAGCCTCTTCGGACCTGGAACCGGGAGCATCCGGCCGGAACAACCGCCCAGCGATACGCACCATGCGAAAGCCTTGCCCCAACGCCGCCCCTGTTCCCGCCCTTTCCGTCGTCAGCCCCGTATACTGTGAAGCCGCCGGCCTCGGAACGTTTCTGGACCGGCTGGAAGCGGTGCTGCGTCCCCTGCGCCTCGACTACGAAATTATCCTGGTGGACGACGGCTCCGGCGACGACACCTGGCTGCGCATGCGCGAAGAGTCGGCCCGCCGCCCCGTATTGCGCTGCCTGCGCCTCTCCCGCAACTTCGGCAAGGAAGCCGCCCTGGTAGCGGGGCTGGAAGCCGCTTCCGGCAAGGCCGTAGTCATTCTGGACAGCGACCTGCAACACCCGCCGGAACTGATTCCCCGCATGGTGGAACTCTGGCGGCAGGGTGAAGCCGACATCGTGGAGGCGCAAAAATCGGTTCGCCAGAAGGAATCGTTTTCCTCCCGCCTGTTCGCCCGCCTGTATTACGGGCTGCTGGCCCGCGTCGCCGCCTTTGATCTGCGCAACGCCAGCGACTTCAAGGTGCTGGACCGCAAGGTGCTGGACGCCTGGAAAGCCCTGCCCGAACGCCGGGTCTTCTTCCGCGGCATGAGCAGTTGGCTGGGTTTCAGACGGACCACGATTTTCTTTGAGCCGGCCGAGCGCGAAAACGGAACCTCCAAGTGGTCGTTTTTCGCCAAGCTCATGCTGGCCCTGGACTCCCTGAGCGCCTATACGGCCAAACCCCTGTCCCTGATCTGGCTCATGGGCCTTCTGTTCGCCGCCTTCTCCCTGGGCGTGGGAGGCGAAGCCCTGTGGATGAAGTTCCAGGACAAGGCAGTCAGCGGCTTTACCACCGTGATCCTGCTCATTCTGATCACCGGGGCGGCCATTCTCGGCTCCATCTGCCTGCTATCCCTGTATATCCGGCAGATATTCCACGAAGTGAAGAACCGCCCCCGCTACCTGGTGGGTGAACGCCTGGGCTTTGCCGAAAAAAAAGAACACGCCGTCCCCCTCTACGCCCATCCATGGCGGGCAGGCCGGCAGCCCGGCCGGGCCTTTCGCCCGCACATTTCCGCCCGCCGCGCGCGCGGGCCGCACAGCCGCCCCGGCCTGAACGCCGGAACGGCGCTTTGACCGCCATGCGCTGCCTGCCTGTCGCCGACGACTGCGGCATATCGCCGGGCATTACCCGCGCCATCCTGCGCGGCATCGACTCCGGCGCGCTGCGCGGAACCTCCATCCTGGCCGGAGGCGCAAACACCCTCGAAGCCGCCCTCGCCCTGGCGGCCCGCAGACGGGGAATGGCAACGCCTCCCGAAATCGGGATCCACCTCAACCTGCTGGAAGGCAACGCCTCGGCCCCGGCCCGCGACATTCCCCTGCTGGCGGATGAGCGGGGCATATTCCGGCATTCCCTGGCCTCCTTGTGGGCCGCCCTCGCCTTTTCCTCCCGACGGAAAAAGGAAGCCCTGCTCACCCAGGTGGAACGCGAATTCTCCGCCCAGATCGAGTGCGTGCAGAGCCTGCTGTGCCCCAACATCCCGGAGGAAGATACCTCCGCCGCAAACAACGGCATCGTCCCGCCGGGAGAAGTACACGCACCCGGCGGCTCCGCGCGCAGGGCTCCCGCGACTCCGCCCCTGTACCTGGACGGGCATCTGCATGTGCACGCCCTGCCCGCGTTGCGGCCCGTGCTGGAATCTCTGCTGCAACGGTATTCCGTGGCCCGCGTGCGCGTGCCCCGTGAGCCGCGCTTCCTGCCTCCCGTTCCGCTTGCCCTGTGCATTACGGGAACCCTGCGCCGCGAACTGCTCTCCTTTTGGAGCGGCCCCCTGCGCGCCCTGCTGCGGCGATACGGCGTTACCGTTCCGGACTTTTTTCTGGGGGCCTTCTGCAGCGGGTCCATGACCCTGCCCCGCCTGCGGGCCGGGCTTGCGCGGGTGCGGGCTCTGGCCCGCAGGGACGACGCCCTGGTGGAAATCATGCTCCATCCCGGTGAACAGGCACCTGTGGATACCAACGCCCCCGGCCTTTCCTACGCCGCCTTTTACAGATCCCCTGCCCGAGAGGCCGAAGCCCGCATGCTGTTTTCCGCGGAATATCACCATCTTATGCGGCTATATGATTCCTGCTGGCCTCTGCCCGCCCCCGCAAGCCCCCCTGCCCCGACAGCGGAGAACCGTATATGACTTCCTTTTGGCAACGCATAGGCCACCGCGTGGTTTCGCGCTATTTCGCCGCCCTGCTCGCGCTGTACCTGCTGGGCATCTTTTCCATTATCCGCTCCAACCGCTCCTACCTCGACGATCTGGGCCGCGCCCTTTACGGGTATGCGGACTGGTCGGCAGCGGCGCGGCCCCTTTCCGAGCTGTTCTCCTGGTTCCTGTACTTTGGGGAAATAACGGTAGACGCCTCGCCCCTCACCCAGATTATCGCCGTCGTAATCCTGGCCGTAACGGCCGTGCTTCTGCTGGAAGCCCTGCGCGTGCGTTCCTCCTGGGGAGCTGTCATCTGTGCCGTGCCCGTGGGCCTCAGCCCCTACGGACTGGAAAATCTTTCCTACAAATTCGACTCCCCCACCATGGCCCTGGCCATGTTCTTTTCCGTGCTGCCCTGCTGTCTCGCGCGCCGTCCGGGGCGTTTCTCCTTTCTGGCGTCCGCCCTCTGCCTTTTCGCCTCAGCCTCGTTCTACCAGCCTGCCCTGGGCTGCTACCTGTGCGTCGTCGTCTACATGTGCCTTGTGGATCTCGCCTCGCGCGCCCGCTTTTCCCGCGTGGCGCGCCGGGCCGCCCGCCTGCTGCTGCCCTTTATCGTGGGCGTGGGGGCATACGCCCTGCAGGCGCGGTTCTGGTTCTCGCACTCCCAGTATGCGGACTATGTGACGCAGCACTCCCTGCTGCCCTCCCTGTCCCAGATGCCCGCCGAACTGGCCGCCAACATTGCCTCCTACACCAGCCTTCTGGTGCAGGACTGGCGCTGCAACGGCCTTGGCGCACTCATGTGCCTGCTCTTCCTGTTTTTTGTCCTGCGCTTGTTTTCCCGGCGGCTCACCGCCGCGCGCATGGGAGGTTTTTCGCCCCAAACCTGGCCGCGGTTTCTGTTTATTGTCCTGCTGCTGCCCTGCTTCCTGCTTGCTCCCTTCGGCATCCAGTACATTCTCGTGGACCCCGTGTGGACGCCGCGGACCTTCCAGGGATTCGGCATTATGGTGTCCCTGATGCTGCTCAGCCTCCACACCGTCGCCCGCGCCAAGGATCTGTCCCGGCACGTTCCTGCTCTCCGGAAGTATGCGCCTCCCCACAGATCAGCTGCTTCCGGCCCTGCATCTGACGGTAACGCGCCTGCCGCGCGCACGTCCGGGATTCTTTCCGGTCCGTTCGCCGCTCTTCTCCCCAGGCGGGCTGCCATTGTGGTGCAGGGCCTGCTCGCCATGCAGCTGCTGGTCTTCGCCAACGTGTACGGGAACTTGCTGGACGCCCAGAACCAGTGGGAAATGTCGCGCATGTCCCTGCTGGCTTCGGATCTGAATCGCTACATCAAGGAAACGGGCAGCAGCAGAATTTTCTTTGTGGGCTCCGTGGGGCTTTCTCCTCTGGCTGTGAACCCGGCCCGCAAGTACCCGCTGCTCAAACGGCTGGTGACGGTGCCCCTGACCCGCGACTGGCAGTGGGGCTACGAACAGTTGCATACCTTCGGCGTGCAGGTAAAACGCCAGCCCCCGCCCAAGAACATCGATCCGGCGGCCCTCTCTCTGTTTCTGGAAACGCCGAGCTACCGCATAGATAACGGCCCCGACGACACCGGGGTGGTGACCTTTCTGCCGGCGCCCGAACCCAAGCCCAAGAAAAAGCAACCCACGCCCCTCAGGTGACGCCATGCAGTTTTTGAAATTCTGCTGTGTGGGCACGGCCAACTTTCTGGTGGATTTTTGCAGCTATCTTCTGCTGGCGTTGGCCATGCCCATCTACCCGGCCCGGACCGTCTCCTGGGTGCTCGCCTGTCTGTTCAGCTACGCCGTGAACCGCGCCTGGACCTTCCAGACGCATGATGCCGGCCCCCGCCCCCTGCTGCGCTTCTTTACGGTCAACCTGGCGAGCCTTCTGCTGGGACTTGCACTGCTGTATGCCTTTACCCAACTCGGATTCGGCAGGGCCGCGGCCTTTCTGCTTACCCTGCCCTTTACCCTGGCCGCCAATTTTCTGGGGTACAAATTCTGGGTTTTTACGGAACGCTGAAGCGCCGCCCGCCCGGCGCAAAACCGAAGACTCCGCACAGCTTCCCTTGACAAGACTTTCGCACTAGACTATGTAAGCCTGCTTCGGGAACATTTCCCGCTTTGAATCACTATACCGGAGGAGCATCATGCCCACCATCAATCAGCTCATTCGCAAAGAGCGCACGGCTATCCTGAAGCGGAAAAAGACCCCCGCTCTCCAGGCCTGCCCGCAGCGGCGCGGCGTGTGCACTCGCGTGTATACCACCACGCCTAAAAAGCCCAACTCGGCCCTTCGTAAAGTCGCCCGTGTGCGTCTGACCAACGGCCTTGAAGTGACCGCGTATATTCCCGGCGAAGGCCACAACCTTCAGGAACACTCGGTGGTCATGATCCGCGGCGGCCGCGTGAAAGACCTTCCCGGCGTGCGTTACCACATCGTGCGCGGTACCCTTGATACCGCAGGCGTCAACGATCGTCGCAAGAGCCGTTCCAAGTATGGCGCCAAGCGTCCCAAATAAGGAGTACTTTCATGCCGCGTAAAGGCCCGATTCCGAGAAGAGAAGTTCTGCCCGATCCCGTCTACAACAGCCGTCTGGCCGCCCGTTTCATCAACCGTCTGATGTACAACGGCAAAAAGGGCGTTGCTGAAAAGATTTTTTATGCCGCTCTGGCCGGTCTTGCCGAAAAGACCAACGAAGAGCCCCTGCGCGCTTTCGAAAAAGCGCTGGACAACGTCAAGCCGCACCTTGAAGTAAAGGCCCGCCGCGTGGGCGGCGCCACCTATCAGGTTCCCATGGAAGTCCGCCCTGACCGCCAGGTCTCTCTTTCCATCCGCTGGCTTATCAACTACGCCCGCGCCCGTGGTGAAAAGAGCATGACCAGCAAGCTCACTGCCGAGTTTCTTGATGCTTTCAATGCCCGCGGCGGCGCCGTGAAAAAGCGTGAAGACACCCACCGCATGGCCGAGGCGAACAAAGCGTTCGCTCACTATCGCTGGTAGTTGGAGTAGATACAGTGTCGAGACAAACCCCCCTTACCATGCAGAGGAACTTCGGCATCATGGCCCACATTGATGCCGGGAAGACCACCACCACCGAACGGATCCTGTTCTACACAGGCGTGTCGCACAAGCTGGGTGAAACCCACGAAGGCGCCGCCACCATGGACTGGATGGAGCAGGAGCAGGAGCGCGGCATCACTATCACTTCCGCCGCCACCACCTGTTTCTGGAAAGAGCACCGGCTGAACATCATCGACACCCCGGGACACGTTGACTTCACGATGGAAGTGGAACGTTCCCTGCGTGTGCTTGATGGCGCCGTGGCCGTGTTTGACGCCGTGGCAGGCGTCGAGCCCCAGTCCGAAACCGTGTGGCGTCAGGCCAACCGCTACGGCGTGCCGCGTATCTGTTTTGTGAACAAGATGGACCGGACCGGCGCCAACTATGCCCGCTGCGTGGACATGATCCGCGACCGGCTGAAGGCCTTTCCCCTGTCCCTGCAGATCCCCATCGGCAGCGAAGACAAATTTGAAGGTGTGGTGGATCTGATTCTTGGTAAGGCCATTGTCTTTGACAAGGCCAGCAAAGGCGCGGAATTTGCCGTGACCGACGTGCCCGCCTCCCTGAAGGACGAATACGAAGCCGCCCGCCAGGTCATGCTGGACTCCGTCGCCGAAGAAGACGAAGTCCTGCTCGAAAAGTACCTGAGCGGCGAAGAGCTGACGGAAGACGAAATCCGCTCCTGCATCCGCAAGGCCACCATCGCCCAGAGAGTGGTGCCGGTGCTCTGCGGCTCCGCCTTCCGCAACATGGGCGTGCAGCCCCTGCTGGACGCGGTGGTCAGCTACCTGCCCTCGCCCCTTGACATCGAGCAGATGGTCGGCACCAACCCGGACAAAGAGGGTGAGGAAATCATCTGTCACAGCAGTGACGACGAACCCCTGGCCGGTCTGGTGTTCAAGCTCTTTTCCGACCCCTACATCGGGCACCTTTCCTTCTTCCGCATCTACTCCGGCGCCATTGAGTCCGGACAGACCGTATACAACTCCAATACCGGCAAGAAGGAACGCATCGGCCGCCTGCTCCAGATGCACGCCAACAAACGCGAAGAAGTCAAATGGGCCGGCGCGGGCGACATCGTCGCCGTTGTGGGCCTGAAGCAGGTTTCCACCGGCGACACCATCTGCGACGTGAACCGTCCCGTGCTGCTGGAGTCCCTGGATATTCCCGAGCCGGTCATTGAAGTGGCCATCGAGCCCAAGACCAAGGCCGACCGCGACGCCCTTTCCGCCGCCCTGAACAAGCTGGCCAAGGAAGACCCCTCGTTCCGCGTCAAGGGCGACGAGGAAACCGGCCAGACCCTCATCGCGGGCATGGGCGAACTGCACCTGGAAATCATCGTCGACCGCCTGACCCGCGAGTTCAACGTGAACGCCAACGTGGGCAAACCCCAGGTGGCCTACCGTGAAACCATTTCCAAGCCCTCCAAGTCGGACATGAAGCACGTGAAGCAGTCCGGCGGCCGCGGCCAGTACGGCCACTGCGTCATCGAGATCGAGCCGAACCCGGAAAAGGGCTACGAGTTCATCAACAGCATCACCGGCGGGGTGATTCCCAAGGAATACATCGCCCCCATCGACAAGGGCATCCAGGACGCCCTGAAGAGCGGCGTGCTGGCGGGCTTCCCCACTGTGGACGTCAAGGTCAATCTGGTCTTCGGCTCCTACCACGACGTGGACTCCTCGGAGCAGGCCTTCTACGTGGCCGGTTCCATGGCCATCAAGGACGCCATGCAGAAAGCCGGGCCCATGCTGCTTGAGCCGATCATGGACGTGGAAGTGGTCACCCCGGACGACTACGTGGGCGAAGTGATGGGCGACCTGAACAGCCGCCGCGGCCGCGTACAGAGCATGGAAGCCCGCGTGGGTTCCCAGTCCGTGCGCGCCCAGGTGCCGCTGTCCGAAATGTTCGGCTACGCCACGGACCTGCGTTCCAAAACCCAGGGCCGCGCCAACTTCACCATGCAGTTCCACCACTACGAGCGCGTGCCCCAGCAGCTTGCCGAGGAAATCGTCAAGAAAAAAGCCTGAAGCGCTGCTTCTCCAGCATACACACGCCCCGCGCGAACCTTCGCACGGGGCGCTTTCTATTCCCGGCCCTGGAACGCCGATTTCATCCCTCCGCCGCGCCCCTCTTTCCCTTGCCTCTCGCGCATTTTCGCTGCATAGTCCTGTCCGGCCCACGTTTACCGGGCTTCCCGGGGCAATGCGTTCCCCATGAGGACTCTCCCTACAGGGCAGGAGCCCCATTTTCCACCGCAAGGCGACAGCATGACCAGACACGGCACCTTCCTGCTCTTCATCGCGGTAATCATTATCTGGGGCGTCAACTGGACCGTCACCAAACTGATCGTCCAGACCGTTCCTCCCATCTGGGCCACAGCCCTGCGCTCCGCCATCGCCGCAGCCGCGCTGCTCGTCATCCAGCTTGCCACCCGCCAGTTCGTCATCCCCAAACGCGGGGACATATCCATCATACTCGTTGTTTCCCTGCTGCACATGATCGCCTTCGGCACGCTGATGGCCGTTGGTCTGCAGTACGTCTCCGTAGGCCGCTCCGTAGTGCTCGGCTATACCACCCCGCTGTGGGTGACGCCCGCCGCCTGGCTGCTTCTGCGCGAGCCCATGCCCCCGACCCGCCTTATCGGGGTGCTCCTCGGCATCTGCGGCCTGCTGGTGCTCTTCAATCCCCTGGCGCTGGACTGGAGCGACACCCGCGCCCTTACCGGCAACGGCCTGCTCCTGCTGGCCTCCCTGCTCTGGGCCGCTTCCATCCTCTTTGTCCGCGCCCACACCTGGGTTTCCACCCCCTTCCAACTCGTCTTCTGGCAGAACCTCCTGGCTACCGTCGTCCTGTCCCTGGCCGCCCTGGCCCTGGAAGGCCCGCTCTCCTTCACTCCCACCCCCACCCTGCTCGTGCAGTTCGCCTACAGCGGCCTTCTTGCCACCGCCTTCGGATTCTGGAGCGTCACCGTCATCAACAAAACCCTCCCGGCAGTCATGACCTCTCTCTGCCTCCTGGCCGTGCCCGTGGTAGGCATACTCAGCGCCCTCATCATGATCGGAGAGCCCCTCGACCTGCCCCTCCTCGCCGCGAGCGGTTTGATACTCGGCGGCATAGCCCTGGGGGCTGTGGCTAAGGGGCCATAATGCCTCCGGCGGGCAGGACAGCGTCCTGCCCGCCGGAGGCATTCATTCTCTCTCTTCTCTCCTCGCTTACTTCTTTTTCAGCCAGGGCATCATGGCGCGCAACTCGGTGCCCACTTTTTCGATGGGGTGTTCGGACTGGAGGCGGCGGATGGCCTTGAAGCTGGCCATGTTGGCCTGGTTTTCGAGGATGAAGTTACGGGCGAACACGCCCTGCTGGATATCGTTGAGCACGGCCTTCATGGCCTTTTTGGTGTCTTCGGTGATGATGCGCGGGCCGGTCACGTAGTCGCCGTATTCGGCGGTATCGCTGATGGAGTGGCGCATTTTGGCGAAGCCGCCTTCGTAGATCAGATCCACGATCAGCTTGACCTCGTGCAGGCACTCAAAGTAGGCCATTTCCGGGGCGTAGCCGGCTTCCACCAGGGTTTCGTACCCGGCCTGGATAAGGGCGGAGAGACCGCCGCAGAGCACGGCCTGCTCGCCGAAGAGGTCGGTTTCGGTTTCTTCGCGGAAGGTGGTTTCAATGACGCCCGAACGCGCGCCGCCCACACCCTTGGCGTAGGCCAAGGCAATGTCCAGAGCCTTGCCGGTGGCGTTCTGGTGGATGGCCACCAGGCAGGGCACGCCGCCGCCTTCCACATAGGTGCGGCGCACGAGGTGGCCGGGCCCCTTGGGCGCGATGAGGAAGACGTCCACGTCCTTGGGAGGCAGGATCTGATTGAAATGGATGTTGAAGCCGTGGGCGAAGAGCAGGGCCTTACCCGCCGTGAGGTGCGGTTTGATGTCCTGGGCGTAGACGGCGGCCTGGTGCTGGTCGGGCAGCAGGATCATGATCAGATCGGCCTTGGAGGCGGCTTCCGCCGCGGACATGGGGGCAAAGCCGTGTTCTTTGGCAAGGTCGTAGTTCGCCCCGCCGGGACGCTGGCCCACCACCACGTTAAGGCCGGAGTCGCGCAGGTTCTGGGCATGGGCGTGCCCCTGGCTGCCGTACCCGATGATGGCGATGGTCTTTCCCTTCAGCACATTGAGATCCGCATCTTTTTCGTAATAGACCTTCATTATCGCTCCCTGAGAGATTACGTGATGAAAAAACGGGCAAGTGCCCTGTTTTTGACAAAAGCGCACCACCCGGGTTGTGCCGGCATGCAGAGGATTTTTGCCCTCTGCCAAGGGAGGCAAGCCTTTTATGCTGGTATCTACTCGACCGGAATAAAAGGCGCAGCCTGACGCAGGCAGAGGGCAAAAAGACCTGAATGCCGGTGCAACCTAGGATTCGCGTTGCATACTCCGCCGCATCGCCATCGTGCCGGTGCGGGTGAGATCCTTGATGCCGAAGCGGGCCAGCAGGCTGATGATGGCCGCCAGCTTTTCCTGATTGCCGGTGGCTTCCAGAGTGAGGTCGGCAAGGCTGACGTCCACCACCTTGCAGCGGAAGATGTCGGCAATGCGCAGCACCTCGCCCCGGCGCGAGTCGTCGGCCTGCACCTTGATCAGCATCATCTCCCGCTCGACGGCGGAAAGATCCTGAAAGTCCACGACCTTGATAACCGTCACCAGCTTGCGGAGCTGCTTGATGATCTGCTCAATGATCTGCTCGTCGCCGGAAGTGGCAATGGTCATGTGCGAGACCCCGGCCTCAAGGGTGGGGGCCACGTTCAACGATTCGATGTTGAACCCGCGTCCGCTGAAGAGTCCGGCCACGCGGGAGAGCACACCGGGTTCATTTTCCACAAGAACGGAAAGTACGTGTCGCATGGCGGGCCTCCTACACCAGCAGCATTTCGTCCAGGGCTGCGCCGGCAGGAACCATGGGGTAGACGTTTTCTTCGCGCGAAACCCGCACATCGATGATGGCCGGGTTCGGCGAATTGAGGGCGGTTCGCAGGGTGGCGACCAGATCAGCCTTGTCGGTGATGCGGTAGCCTTCCGCTCCATACGCTTCGGCCAGTTTGACGAAGTCGGGCTGGGCTTCCATGCAGGTGCAGGAGTAGTTCTGCTTGAAGAACAGTTCCTGCCACTGCCGCACCATGCCGAGGTAGCAGTTGTTCAGAATGACAATCTTGATGGGCAGTCTGTTCTGCACAATGGTGGCCATTTCCTGGATGTTCATCTGAATGGAGCCGTCACCGGCGACGAGCACAACCTTTTTGTCGGGCTTGGCGAACTGCGCGCCCATGGAGGCGGGCAGGCCATAGCCCATGGTGCCGAGTCCCCCCGAAGACAGGAAGGTGCGGGGCCGGGTGAAGGTGAAGAACTGCGCCGTCCACATCTGGTGCTGGCCGACTTCGGTGGCGATGATAGTCTCGTCGCCGCCCGCGATGTCGTAGATGCTTCTGATCACCTGCTGGGGCTTGATTTCTCCGTTTTCCACAAAGGTAAGGGGGTGCTCCCTTTGCAGGCGGCCGAGGTACTGGAGCCACTCCGCATGAGAGGCCGCCCAGTCCTTTTCCGCCGCCCTGGCGGACAGCAGGTCGCTGAGCCCGATGAGGGTTTCGCGGCAGTCCGCCACCACCGGGACATCCACATTCACGTTTTTACGGATGGAGGTCGGGTCGATATCGATATGAATGATGCGCGAATGGCTGGCAAAGGCGGAGAGCTTGCCGGTGACGCGGTCGGCGAACCGGGTGCCCACGGCGATCAGCAGATCAGCCTCGCTTACCGCGCGGTTGGCGGCCACGGCGCCGTGCATGCCCACCATGCCGGTCCACAGAGGGCTGTTGCCGGGGAACCCGCCGAGCCCCATCAGGGTGGAGACCACGGGAATCTGGTACCGGATGGCCAGATCCGTGAGCACGGAACCCGCATTGGATCCGGTGACCCCGCCGCCGGTCATGATGACGGGACGGCGCGCGCCGAGGAGCAGCTCCGCAGCACGACGGAGCTGCACCAGGTTCGGCTTGTAGGTGGGGTTGTAGCTGCGCATGCGCACTTCTTCCGGCCAGATGAACTCCGTTCTGCCGGTAATGATATCCTTGGGCAGGTCTACGAGCACGGGGCCGGGTCTGCCGGTTCTGGCAAGGTAGAAGGCCTGGCGTATGGTGGAGGCCAGGTTCTTGATGTCCTTGACCAGGTAATTGTGCTTGGTGCAGGGCCGGGTAATACCCACAATGTCCACTTCCTGGAAGGCGTCGTTGCCGATCAGCTTTGTGGGCACCTGGCCGGTAAAAATGACCACAGGAATGGAATCGCAGTAGGCGGTGGCAATGCCGGTAACGGCATTGGTCGCCCCGGGTCCTGAGGTGACAAGGCAGACGCCCACCTTGCCGGACGCGCGGGCGTAGCCGTCGGCGGCGTGGACAGCGGCCTGTTCATGACGCACCAAGACGTGCCTTAGATCGCAACGGGAAATTTCGTCATAAATGTCAATGACCGCACCGCCCGGATATCCGAACAGGAGATCCACCCCTTCGCGCTTAAGGCATTCCAGCAGTATCTGGGCTCCCGTGAGCTCCATGAATCCTAACCCTCCTTCTTGGCGTACTTGTCGATAAGGGTCACCAGTTTGGTTTTTCCGTCAAGTTTTTGTTTCTTCAACTGGCGTACCTGCTGTTCTTCAGCGGGCGTTTTGTAGCTTTTGCCTTCCAGCTTCTCGAGCTGCTTTTCATAAAGAATATGCTCGTCCCATAGGGTCTGGAGATCGGGGTGCTCCGGGGCCAGTTTTGCGAGCAGTTCCATTTCCTTTTTTTCCATAGTTTACCTCCGGGGTCTGCTGTCAGGGTGGCTTCCGGCGGGCCGGGCCGCATGGAGCGGCACCCGCAGGAAGTAGTTGTCACAGTAATGGTAAAATCATGCCCTCAGGGCAACGCCGGGCAGCGCCCGGTCGGGGTTATGTATCTTCCGGAGCAAGGCGACTTACGTCCGGGGGGGCTTCTGTCAAAACGAGCAGGCGCTTTTGCCGCCCGGTTTCCCCGGAAACGAGCCGTACCTTGGCTTCCCGCAGGCCCAGGGCCTTTGCCATAAAGGCGACCAGGGCTTTGTTGGCCTTGTTTTCCACGGCCGGAGCCGCCAGACGGATGCGCAGCCGCCCGTCCATGACGCCGGCGAATTCCGATTTCTTTGCTCCCGGCTGCACCCGCACCAGCAGGTACCAGCCTTCTTCGCCCCGGCTCAGGTATTCCGGAAGCCTCGCGGTTGCGGGGCCGGAAGGCTCAGCCATCCCGCCTCCCGACGCCCGGGGCGGGACGCCCGATGAAAGCCGCCGCCTTTTCCATATGCGCGTCTTCCACCTGTCCAAGTTCCAAAAGTTTGAGGTGCCCCTCTATCACCGAACGCACCTTGAATTCGAACTGCGCTTTCAATTTACGCGCTTCTGAAATTTCATCAAGAATGCGGGCCAGGCGCACGGCGGCCTGATTGGTCAGGCTTTCCGCTCTTCTCTGGGCGGCCTCCATGATTATCTGCGCTTCGCGCTGGGCCTGGGACTGCATCTCTTCCGACATCCTGCGCGAGACAACCAGGGTGTCACGCAGGGCGGCTTCGCGCTGTTCCTGCTCGGCAAGCTGTTCCTCAAGCCTGGCAACCTGTTCCGTAAGGCGTACCCGTTCGTCGCTCAGACGGAAGATAGTATCAGCCGCTTCCTGCAGGAAGTCGTCTACCTCTTCAGGCGCATACCCCCGCAGGCGGCGCGAAAAAGTTGGAAGATCGCTGCGCTTGCCGGCCATATCCGCGCCCTACGAAAGAAGGGCCCCGGCCAGCCTGTTGAACACGATGCGGGCCACGTGCAGCAGTATCAGAAGCACCACGGGTGAAAAGTCCAGCCCGCTCGTGTAGGTAAACGGCATGTACTTGCGTATGCGCCACAGGGCGGGTTCCGTCAAATTTTTCAAAATCCGCACAATAGGATTGTAAGGGTCGGGGTTGACCCAGCTTATGAGGCAGGCGGCAATGACCACAAAGGAATACACCGAGACCAGAGCATTCACAACGTAGATCAGCGCCTCCACAAATGTTGCAATAACAACCATTATCCCTCCGTGCGCTCTTGCAGGCGCCTGTTGCAACCACCCTGCCGTCCGCCGCTATACTTCCTCCGCTTGGAGAAAGAAGCAAGCAAAAAATGCCGTCTTTGCATACTTTCCCCGCCGGACAGCAGACGGCCATGCACGATACTGTTATCCCCTGCCTTCCACCAGAGGGGTAATCAGGGTGATCAGCTTGAAAAAATCCTGAAAATGCAGCCGGGCAGAGAGAGTTTCGTTGCGAAAGGCCCAAAAAGGCACCCCCGCGTTTTTGGCCGCCTGTTCGTCCACCCTGGAATCGCCGAGAAAGGCGATATGGCACTGTGAAACGCCCCATTCCTCCAGTATCTGCAAAAGCCCCATTGGGCTCGGCTTGGGCAGACAGTTCCCCGCCGTTTTCACCGGTGAAAAAAATGATTCCAGCCCGAAATAGCGCAGCAGTCCGTCTACCGAATTGGTGCGGTTGGTGCAGATGGCCATGGGCACTTTCCACTGGCGCAGCCAGTGCAGGGTTTCCAGCAGGCCGGGCTCGGGCGAGAGCGTAGGCAGAATCTGCTCGTGATAATTGATTTGACGGGCCGCCTCTCGGGCATCGTCCCTGAGTTCTTCCGGAACGATCGCCGCAAAGGCCTCTTCAACCGAGGCCATATGGCAAAAGTCCGCTTCTTCGACCGAAAGGGGAGGCATGTGCACCGCGCGCCGGATCAGGTTGTAAAATTCCAGGTTGGAGTTGCGCGAATCGAACAGCACGCCGTCCACGTCAAAGACAAGACCTTGCAGGCCGTGCGGAAACTCATCGTCCGGAAGACAGGGGGACGGGGTGTTCACGGTCTTTCTCCCGCGTTCCCTTTACGGTGAGCATCCTCCTGCCACCCCCCGGCAGGACGGGCGACCAGCACTTCCAGGGTACGAGCCAGCCAGGGCCGCTCCGCCGCCGGGCCTCTGCGGCCCGCCAGCTTCCAGACCGGAAGCGCCGTCCACAACAGCCCCGCCACCAGGGCACCGGGCCAGTCCGCGCAGAGCGCCGCCCGGTCTTCGGGCAAGGGTTCAAGCATGCCGGCGTCGCGCAAGTCCCGCGCCATAGCTTCGTCGGCGGTAAACAGGACACAGGGCTCGGGGAAAAAGGGACTCATTGCCTCCAGCACCGTGCGCCACGAGGGCAGGCCGGAAGTTGCCCTGGCCCCGTGTTCCGCCTCACCCTCTTCAGCAGCCGCGTCATCCGGAACAGCCCCGGCGTCCGAATCCGCCAGAAGCGCCGCAAGCTCTTCGTCTTCCTCCCCGCCCAGACTCTCTTCCAGGGCGACTTCGGCCTTGCGCAGACGCTCTTCGGCCCGCAGGATTTCCAACGTGTTCTCTTCCTGTGCATGGGCCAACAGCAGCGCCTTCTGGCAGTCCACAAGCCGGTGGCGCGGCTGCAAGGCATCCGGGGCGGCTTCTATCCCGGGTGCCGGCCACACGTCCGGACTCTTCGCCCGGCTGTTCCCCGGAACCGCCCAGGGCGATACGGCGACCCCCGCCGGGTTCTCTGCGGGAACCTCCCCGGTGGCGGCAAAGGCTTCCAGGGCCGCGCGCTCATCCGCCCGTTGGGCAAAGGGAACCCCTGAAGAAAAACCCGCTTCCGTCCCGAAGGCTTCTCGCGCGGCCATTTGGAGCAAATCTCCCGTTCCGGACAGGTCATTGCCCAGGCGGAGGAGCTCCGCCAGGACGTTGCGGGCTTCTCCGGCGTTCAGCGGCAGGGCTTTTCGGACGGCATCTCTTGCCTGCTCTCCGGCCGGATCAGCGGCATGCGGAGCGCGGGGAGCTTCTTCTTTCAGCCCCGCCGGGAAAAAGATCACCGTAGGGGGAGTCTGCGAGGGAGCAAGCTCCCTGTGCAGCAAAGGGATGTAGAAAACAGGAATGCCCATGAAGCCTCTCTTGCAATGGGGAAACATCTCAAAAACTTGCGTCTGCCCGGTAATGCCGCGTGGTTCCATATATAGCAGGGGGATGCCGACAAAACAACGGGTAAAAACGCCTTTTCCCGCCGCGCGGACAGCCCCCGGATGCGGCACTCCGGCTCACCTCTCCACCCGGAGGATCGCCTATGGCAGAAGACAGGCGCATGCTCTTGTGGTATAGCGCATCACGTACCACCTGAACACCGCCCGAATCTCTCTTTGCACCGGCTGTAAGTAACGGAACGATCCAACACTACAAATACGCAATTTAACATTGGCCCGCTAAAAAATTTCGGAGGGATTTCCTCCCCCCTTTTCTGTTCTTTTGGTGCTCTGGGCCTTGCGTCAAATACGGCGCAAAACGGCCTGTAAAAATGCTGATTTTGAGGACTGTCACCAGGGTTATTTTCGGTCTTTTTCTCCAACGAGTTCTCATAAAGCCGCGCCTTCATCCGCGTGGCTCAGGGCTTCTTGCCCTTCTTTTCCCGAGCCTCCTCAATGAGCCGTATATACTCTCGGCCATCATCAAACGCGCGCATTTCCTCGGTCTGCACGTATACTTGCATTTCAAGCGGATGAAAGCCCTGTCCCTTGGGCGGGGACTGGCGAAGCTCCTCCAAGCCTTTATTGTGGATCACATTGAAAGCAGCCAGAGGCGCGTCCGCAATGGCGATAATAAATCGCATGCGGTATTCCCCCGGTTCCCACCCCTTCTTTTCCTTGACGTATGCCGCCACCACGGCGGCATAGCGGTCAATCTCTTCCTGTTCGATATCGTGTCGCGGATGCCAGAAATCCATATCAGCACTCACCTCCAAAGTCGGCAGCATAACAAGGAGTAACGCCAGTAGTAAGCGATTAATCGCACCAAAGTTCTTTGCCTTCATCATCCATAGCCCACAAGGTTTTTTCAGAGAGAGCTACAATGTATACGTAGGGGCGATTTTCAAGCGGTTGCGTCGTATAATATTCGGCGTCAGCGTCGGACGGATGCCCGCCCCTGGTATGCGTATGCGCTTGGCCGATTGCTCCCTCCGGTCTCTCTCCCGGATCAACGAACAGTTCCAGGTCGTCTGTCTTCGGACCCACTGCCCGAATTATCCCATCTGCTTCCTGGACGAACCAACATGAGTATTCCACGTTGTTCGCCTGCGTCAATGCCACCATCTGCTTTATAGTGTCTTTGAAAACTTGGCTATCTTGCAGGGCTTTCGCGTGCTTGCAATACTCTTCCTTGGAAAGCCCTCTGCCGGGGATTTTCGGCGGAGGATCGCCTATGGCAGAAGACAGGCGCATGCTCTTGTGGTATAGCGCATCACGTACCACCTGAACACCGCCCGAATCTCTCTTTGCCCCGGCGGCGCCGGATGCGCTCCCACATTCCGGTTCCACGCCGGCCCCACACCGCAACTCTCCCGAGGTCTCCACCATGGAAAAACGTATTTTCGGCAAAACCGGGGAAAAGGTTTCCCTGCTGGGTTTCGGCTGTATGCGCCTGCCCCTGAACGGGCCGGACGCTTCCTGCATCGATCTGGAATTGAGCAGGAGCATGATTCGCAAGGCCGTGGATCAGGGGGTCAACTATGTTGACACCGCCTGGCCGTATCACGGCACCGGCGGCTTCACGCAGCCGGGGGCCAGCGAACCCGCCGTCGCGTACGCCCTGCGGGACGGGTACCGTGATCAGGTGCACCTGGCCACCAAGCTGCCCACTTGGGCGGTAACCTGCCAGGCCGACATGCACCGCTTTCTGGACGCCCAGCTCAAACGCCTGGAAACCGATCACATTGACTTTTACCTGGTGCACAGCCTCAAGGCCAGCTCCTGGGCGGCCATGCAGGAGCACAACGTAACCGCCTTTCTGGAGGAAGCGCGCCGGGACGGACGCATCCGGCATGCCGGGTTTTCCTTCCACGACCGCTTTGAGGTCTTTAAGGATATTGTGGAAAGCTACGATTGGGAGTTCGCCCAGATCCAGTACAACTACCTTGATATTCAGTACCAGGCCGGGCAGGAAGGGCTGAAGCTGGCGGCAAGCAGGGGGATGGGCCTTGTCATCATGGAACCCCTGCGCGGCGGCTTTTTAATCAACCACATGCCGCAGGAAATGCGGGAACTGCTGGCCAAAGTACGGCCGGAATGGTCCCTGGCCGACTGGGGGCTGCGCTGGCTGTGGAACCAGCCGGAAGTGCACGTGGTATTGAGCGGCATGACCGCCATGGCGCAGGTGGACGAAAACCTGCGCATCGCCGCTTCTTCCCGCGCGGACGGGCTCACCGGCGAAGATCTTGCGGCCCTGGATCAGGTGCGCGCCTTTTTCGCCAAACGCATGAAGGTGAACTGTACCGCCTGCGGCTACTGTCTGCCCTGCCCTTCGGGAGTCAACATTCCCACCAACTTCACCGTCTATAACGACTACTTTCTCATAGACAGCGAAGAAAGCCGCAATCGCGCCAGGTTCCTCTTCAAGGGATTTTTGAAAGACGAGGAACGCGCCGACAAGTGCGTCGCATGCGGGGAATGCGAGGGCAAATGCCCCCAGGGTCTGCCCATCAGCCGGGAAATGGAGCAGATCGCGACGCTCTTCTGCGTGTAAAAATTTGTCGAAGCCATTGGATCTGATGTCGGCTCCGCCACACCCGGCAGGGGACACAAACCGGGGCTGCAAAAATCACTCGACCAATAATCCTCCCGCGGTGTGAAAAACCTGTCTCAGTGCGATGCGGGCCGTACCCTGCACCCCCGTATTTTGGGTGATGGGGCGGCAGGTTCGGGTTTGTCGTCAAATTGAGAGGGCAGCCATGCGGCGTGGCTGCCCTCTTTTTGTGCACAGACAGGCTTAAGGCCTTCTCATTTTGAAAGTACTCATGCCAAGGAAGCTATAATTGCGGGATTCCAAAGGGACTCAGTCCTCGCAGGAGGCCGGTGCCTCCTTTGGCCGCCGGAGGCAATTCGATCCTTGTCCAATTTCATTATGAATTTGCTCTAATTCTGATCTTCCCCTTCCGACTCATCCTTATCGCCGGGGTCAGCCCCGGACACGGGGAAGAGCGCGTCAAGCCGCTCGCGCAGGTTTGCGGAAAGAGGCGCGGGAGACTCCCCCTCCCCGGTTTTCATGCCCTCCTGTGTGAACATGCCGAGGTGCCTCCCCAGCATCTCAAGCGCCTTGAGTTTCGAGTGCAGCTTGATGCGCACTGCCCCCTTGCCTGTGCTGGACTCGGCAATTTCCGCCACGGCGGCGGCCTGTTCCCTGCTCAAATGCAAAGAGTCCAGCAGAGATACGCCGCCCTCATCCCACCGGCACAGGTCGGCAACCGTCGCAAAGGCAATGGCGGAAAGCTCCTGCACCACCCTGCCCTGATCAGGGGCGGAGAATGCGGCTTCAGACGCTGCTTTGCCGCCGCCCGCTCCCGGCACGACGGCCGCACGGTCTTCCCGCGCCTTCTTCCGCCCGCCCGCCGGTTTGCCGGAGAGATCCGGGGAGCGCGGGCATTCCGTCCCCGCCGCTTCTTCTTTTCCGCGCCGTCTCGTTCCAGTCATGGACGCTCCTCCCTGTATTCCGGCGCGGCGGCGTTTCCGGCGGACGTTTCCGGTTCCGGCGCGAGCGCTCCCGGCAGTCCGCACAGAGCCGCCAACCGTTTCCGGGCCCCTTCACGCGCGGCGCCCGGCTCGGCCTCTCCCGCGGACGCGTCCGCATCCGATCGGGAAGCGGGCACTTCCCGCCCCAGGCGGCGCATGTCGCCCCGCAGTTCCTCCAGAGTCCGTTGCAGCGCTTCCAGACGCTCCTCCAGGCGGGCCATGCCGATGGCTATGCCCCTGGCGCCGCGGGCCTCCGCATCCAGCGCGCCGACGCGCACTTCCAGGTGCTCCACGCGGATGGCCAGACCGGCAATCAGCGCCGCCGCCGTCACCAGACCGCTGATGCCTGCCGCCAGCGCCGAAAGAGAGAGCCTGCGGTCCAGACGCCAGCCCCGGGTCTGGAGTGCCTCCTCCCTGAAGGAGCCCATCACCGGTCTCCTTTGGGGGATGGCGGCTGCCCCGTCGTGAGCAGAGAGTTTTTCCGGTACGAACCGAGAGAAGACCCCAAGTAGTAGTTGACCACGGACCCGAAGGCCGTCCCCAGGAACCCCAGAAGCAACAGGGCGGGTTCATTGACCTTGTCCTGCTCCAGTACTGCCATGAGCATCCCGAAGAAGCCTCCCACTACCACCAGGGCCACCATCCCCGTCACCCAGGCTCCGCTGTGCCCAGCCTTGGCAAGGCTCACCTCGCGCGCACGCGCATCCCTGGTGTTGGCAAGTTCCGCCGCCACCTGCTCCTCCTGCCATTTGAGCAGACGGGCCTGCTCACGGACCTCAAGTTCCCGCAAACGGACCAGGCTTTGCGGGTCCGCCATTTTCCGCAGAACGGCGCCCGGGTCCGCCTCTACCCCGAGGACAGAGGCGAGAACGCTCCCGGCGGCGCCCGCCACCGCTCCTACAGGTCCGCCGAGAACCGCTCCCAGAACCGGCGCCGTCTTGGCAACTGCCGATGCCACTTCTTTCCAATCCATACATGCCTCCTTGAAGCGCCGCACGCGGAACAAAAGAGCTTGTGCCGCCCGCCGCAAAACCGGCGCATCCCGTCTCCGGTACGACGCTTCCGTCAGAGTGTTGCGCCGCCGTTATCGGCAGCGGTGCGCATCATAAGAGGCTGTTTTTGGGAAAACAGGCTGGAAGGGGGTCAGAGTGGGGCCGGAAAGGGGACCAAGCACGGCGGGAGGGCTCTTCCGGGATGCGGAAAAAGCGGAATATGGAAGAAAAATAGCCTGTACCGGCTTTACTCGCGGCGCAGGTTATGGCTATAGATAGGGGTCACAAGCGCATGCGGAAACAGCAACCGAACCTTTCCGGCGAATGCGTGAACCGGGCGTTTCCTTGTTCCGCAAAATATGTGTTACCTATGAACAGCCAAGCGATAACGCGCTCCAAAATAAGCAAATCCGACATCAACACCTTGCCGCTGTTCCATTACAGCGGCAAGGTCACGCTAGTGCGTTCGGAAAAAGACCTCGCCCGCGCAAGCGACGTGCTGGGCGCGCAGAGCATTCTCGGCTTTGATACGGAGACCCGCCCCAGCTTCAGCAAGGGAAAAAGCTACAGCCCTTCTTTGATCCAGCTGGCGGCGGAAGACGAGGTGTTTCTGTTCCAGCTGAAATGGCTCCCCCTTACCCAGCCTCTTATCGCGCTTTTTGAAAACAGCGCCATCATCAAGACCGGCGTTGCCGTACATGATGATATGCGGTTTCTTGCCAAGATAGCGCCCTTTTCCCCGCGCTCGGTGGTCGATCTGGGAGACATGGCCCGTAAAAACCAGGTCGAAAACCAGGGATTGCGCGGCCTTGCGGCCTATTTCCTGCACATCCGCATTTCCAAAGGCGAGCAGTGCTCCAACTGGGGCAACAGAGAACTGTCCCCCCGGCAAATCCGCTATGCCGCGACGGATGCCTGGGCCAGCCGGGCCATATACCTGCAAATGCGGGAGATGGGGCTGTCATTGTAATGAAATCGCGGTTCTCTCTGCGCTGCCTCGTAACGGTCCTTGTCCTCTGGAGCGCCTGCGTATCCGCTCTTTTCGGCGAACCCGCCCTCCCAAACGGTCCGCGCGCGGCCCGGGCATCCGGCGGCAGCCCCAAAACGTTTCCCGTTGCCATGCGTACCTATGGGGTATGGGATGCCGACACCAAGGAGCGCTTCGACTTTGCGGTCTGGTACCCCGGCGGCTCGCGGGACAGCCACATCGTGAGGGAAGGGCGCAGCATTGCCGCAAGCGCCAACTCCCGCATCATCCCCGGGTTTTACCCAGTCATTTTGCTCTCCCATGATACCGCCGACGGGCGCTTTTCCAACAGCGACATCGCCGTGGCCCTGGCGGGAAGCGGTTTCGTGGTCATTGCCCCGTCCCACAACGGCGACAGCTACAACAACAGCGACAAGCTGTATACGCCCGAGACGCTGTTTGCCCGCCCCCGCCATCTGCTCCGCGCCCTTGATACGCTTCTGGGCACCCAGGAATTCTCTCTCTCCATTGATGAATCGCGCATCGGTCTTCTCGGCGTGGGATTCGGCAGCCTTACCGTACTCCAACTCGCCGGGGCGAAACCGGATTTTTCCCTGCTGCCCGCCTACTGTTCGAAAATCCGGAACGAGGATCCCTTCTGCGCTCCCTGGGCCGCGGAACGCCTCGCGCAGATGCCTGCGGGCATGGCCGCCCTGGACAAGGAATACGGAATAAACGCCTTGCGGCCCCCTCTTGCGCTCTTTGCCCCTCCCCTGGAAGCCGCTCCCCTGCCGCCACCGACTGTCGCCGTTGCGGAAAAGCCTAAAAAGGACGAAGACCGGAGGCTCTCTTTCTGGCAACGGTTCTTCAGCAAAGAGACGGAGGAGGAAGAACCGGCCCCCGAAGCGGAAGGGCAGGAACGGGCCGCCGCGCCCCTTGCGCAGGGAGCGGCGCGCGAGTTGCCGGCGCTGGACTTTCAGGGCGGGCCGCTCTTTGGAGGCACGGATTCCGGCGAGCCTTTCGTGCACATTGCCACGCCCGACTCGCCGGAGTTTCGCATGATAGTTGCCGAAGACATTTCCTCCACCCTTGCCTCTCCCGTGCCTTCGCAGGCCAAGGTGACCGCGTCCCTGGTCTACCGGCGTCCGGCGGCGGTCCGACGCATCGGCGGCATCGGCCTTCTTCTTCCAGCCGGAGGAATGCTGTTCACCCGCGCCTCGCTGAGCGCCGTCACCGTTCCCGTTGCCATCGTGGAAGCGGAAAACGACGGGCTTTATGCTCCCGCCCTGCACTCCACTCCCTATACCGCCAAACTGCCCGTAAAGCCCGAGGTGTTGCGGGTGAAAAAGGCGGACCACTTTTCCCTGTATGCTCCCTGTGCGGACGAGTTGCACGCGAGCCTGCGCGAAGCCTGCGGCAGGCTCCCTGAGGACGAACGCGCAGCGGCGGCGGAACAGCGCGACGCCTTTTTGGTGTCTTTTTTCCAGGCAGTACTCGGCAACCCTCTCCCCCCCGCCGAGCCGTCGGGATTTGTGGCGGAAAAAAATCCGGACCAGCCCTCCCCGGACAAAAACGCCACAGCCCCGGCCGTGCGGAATGCCACCGCGCCTGCCGGAAACGGCACCCTGCCTGCATCCAGGACAAGGCCCGCCGCACGATGACCGCACGCGGCGTGAACCGCGCATGGTGCAGGGCAATGCGCTTTGCACCAGCAACCGGACAGGACGGATATGCCCATTCCCTTTCCCGGCCATTACTGCCGGTTCTTCTCCGTGGGGCGGTGCCTGCGGGCTGAGATGCTGAATCCGGGCCTCGACGCGCGCCTGCGGTGCGCGCGTCTGCAAGCCCTTGTCCTCTCCTGGGACGCCTTTCTCGACCGCGCCGAGGCCTTCGGCCTTTCAGAAGACGCCACCGCCCGCATCTGGAACGGCAGGCGTCACCCCGCCCTCGAAGCCCGCGCCCTGTGTCCGGCCGCCGAAGCGGCGGGTATTCCGCAGCCGGGCCGCAAGAGCAGCCCCCCGGCGCCGGCTTTTTCCGAGGACTCCCCGGAGAAGCCTCCTTCGTCTGGCGATCCCGATTGCCGCTACCTGCGCGACGGGGCATGTCTGCTCGCCATGCCCTCCTGCACCGGGGTCTGCCGGGACTTTGAGCGGCCGCGTTAGGCAACTCCGCCTCGGGCGCTTTTTTGCCCCCGGCTGCGTCAGTTTTCGCCTTGTATTCCGGTCGAGTACCGTCAGAGTACACTCCCTTCATAAAGGGCTTATCTTTTTTCCGGATAACAAAAAATCACCCGCGACGACGACGCCCAGACTCTGCCTCATTGCTCCGCCAGCCGCAAAGCTGCCCAGAGGCCTGAGCCCCCGCTTTTTCCGGCTGGCGGAGGCCGAGGCTGCCACCAAGACGCGTCCCGACGCGCCGGCATTCCCGCAAGGTCTGGGGCGCAGTCGCTTACGCGGCGCGGGTTGCTCTTGACATAACCGGTAAGACTCCTTACATCCCGCAAAGAGACGAGGGAGGCACTGCGTCCTCCCTTGACGTTCCTGCCTTCCCTCAAGGAACATGCGCATCATGCGAACAACCCCCGTTTTTTTCGCCCTCTGTACGATGGGGGCACTGCTTTCTCTGGCCCTGCCCCGCACGGTGGCGGCAGCGGCCGGAAATCAGACGGCGCCCCAGCAGGCGGCCGCGTCTTCCGGTGTTGCGACGTCTCCAGCGTCGGCCAAAGCAGCCGTCGAGCCCCGGAACGCAACGTCGGCCGCCGCTCCTCCCTCTTTTGCCGGTTCCGGCCAGGTGGACTTTTCCGCGGCGACGACCACAGAGCTTCTGGAGTTCGCCCCCCTGGTGCCTCCCCGCACAGGATGGGTGAGCATGGAGTCAGGAGCGCGTCCGGCCTATGTGGGCATCCACGGCGGCACAGCCCACGTCAGCCTGCTGCGCGCTTCCAACGGGGTGCTGTTTGCCTTTACCGGACAGACCGGCAACGACTTCATGCACGTGTTGCGCCGGGGAGACCAGAAACAAACGTCCCCCGAAAAGCCGGCGGATCCCGCAACTCCTGCCAATGCCACAGCAGCCCGGGAGGAGGGTGAAAGCGGGGAAGAAACGGCTCAAAATGCGACTGCGGGAGAAGCGCAGTCCCCGGTTCCGGAAGGCTCTTTACCGGAGAAGGCGGCCCAGGCTGCCGCTCCTTCGCAGGAAAGCCCCTCCTCCCCCGCGCCGGAACGGCCCGCGGGCGCGGAAGCTGCCTCCGGCAATGCCACCGGGACGTCCCTGGTCGCCGCGAACCAACCTGCGGCCCCCGCCCCGCAAGGGATGACGGAAGCTTCCGCCCAGGGGGGCACGGCGCATCTTCCCGCATCCGCCGAGCCCAAAGCGGCCCCGGCAGGCGGCGCAACCGCCAGGAACGCTTCGGCAGAGCGGACCGCAGCCGGGGAAAAACACCTTGTGGAACCGGTCCCGGATACGCCCGGGGCAACCCACGGCCGGAACGGCGCGGCAGCGGAACCTGCCGGGGACAGGCAGACGGCCGAATCTTCTCCCAAAGTCTCCCCTCACGACCGGGAAAGCGCTTCCGCAGAAAAGCAAAAGCCCCCGCAGCAGAAAGCCGCGGAGCCGGAAAAAACAGCGCAAGCGGGACAACAGAGGACAGCGGCCGTAACCGGGGGGAACGCCACCCATCCGGAGGATCCGGTCGCCGCCATCATGGCGCAGTTGCCCCCGGACCATCCGTCCCTGATTTTTGCATCCGGAGAGCTTGCCAAAAGCATCACAAATTCCGCCGACGCTTTTGCCCCCTTCGGCCTGTCCGTGCCGGAGGATATCGCTCCGGAGCCGGTCACCGCTGCCCCCCCCCCTCCCGTGGCCCAAAAGGCCCCCCGGCAACCCGCCTACAAGCCCCTGAAGCTGCGCAGCTACCAAAGCGTGCTGCAAGGCCAGGACGCACAATAGCTCTTCGTTGCGCTCTTCTTGCCGAAAACCACGCAGGCGCGGCGGACGGCAAATGACCGGGGGTTGAGCCTGTGCTCAACCCCCGGTCATTTGCATCCGCGAAAAACTGTCATTTTTCGGATGGCACGGAACAAGAAAAAAACTGGACGAAGCGGTATCAGAATACCGTAGGAGATCAATTTCTTCCTTGTGACGCAGCCAGCCGGGAAAAGGCCGGGGACTCAGGCTCTGAGCAGCTTTGCGGCAAGCGGATTGGAGCAATTTCAAAGTGAAATTGCTCGGCATACGCGTAGCGGATGCCCGCGAAGCGTGTCGTTCATATCTTATGACTTCGCTGAATTATGGGAACAATATGATGCGGTTTGCGAAACGATTTATGTATAATTTGAAAGCTAAACTGCTCTAATGAGTGCTGAGCCTATGGCAAATCAATTTTGAAGTTGCCCAAGATCTGCATTGCCTCCGGCGGCCAAAGGGATTGAATCCCTCTGAAAACCCCATTTTTTGTCCGGCAGCGGTGGGAAAATTTAAAGTTAATTTGCTCTAAGAGTTCCTGTCCAGCATCCTGTTTTGCAGAATGGCGTGGTACTCTTCGTCGTAAATGTTCAGCATAACAGCGACCAGGCCGAGAATCATGGGACCATAGAGCAGTCCCAGCATGCCAAAAACATTCACCCCGCCCAAAATCGCCAGAAAAATAAACAGCACGGGCACCTTCGCCCCCCCGCGCATCAGCAGCGGGCGCAGAATGCTGTCAATACTAGTCACGCCGACGCCGCACCACACCAGAAGGAAAACCGCGCGCCCCACTTCACCCATAATGAGCAGGGCCACAACCGCGGGCACCCATACCAGCCCGGTGCCTACTACCGGCACCAGCGCGGCAAACACCATGACCGTGCCCCAGAACAGGGCGGGAATATCCGCCAGAGCAAAACCGATGCCCCCTACCAACCCCTGCAGGGCGGCAACGCAGAACCCGCCCACCAGTACCGCCCTGGACATGCGGCGCAGGCTCTCGATAACGACCGAGGTTTGCTCCGGCTTCAGGGGGCACAGGTATTCGATCTTGCGCACCAAAGCTTCCCCGTCGATAAGCAGAAAGAACATAATCAGCATAATCAGGAGGGTATGGGCGACAAACAGCAGAGTATTGCCCAAAATGTAGGTACCGTAGCTCAGCAGGTACTGCCCGATATTCTTTGAAGCGGCCTGAATGCCGCCGCTGATGTCCATGCCCGCGAGATCCAGCTCCGGAAAATGCGTGTGCACCCACCCCAACACCGGCTCCACATACGTTTTCAGCGTTTCGCCGAGGTGCGCTCCCGCAAGCCACTGCGAGACCGCTGCGATGCTGTCCCTGGCCTGGGGGATGAGGCCCGCCACAAACAGGCATATGGGGATGACCACCAGCACGAGCATCAGCAACAGCACCAGCAGAGCCGCCGGAACCTTGTGGTTGCGCGTAAGACGCAGGCAGCGCTTGTAGAAGGGATAGCTGATGGCGGAAAAAACGCAGGCCAGGATAATACTGTGCAGGAAAGGCCTCATCAGGGCGTAGAGCAAAAACAAGGAAAAGAGCAACAGCCCCAGGAAGAACCACATGAACAGCTTGCCCCCCGCCGGAAATTCGCCGGCATTGGGAAGCCCGTACATACCGTTCCGGGAAGATGGCTTCTCTTTTCCCGGAGCCGGAGGAGGAAAAGTGGCCCCGGAAGCGCCGCATTCCGGAGCGGGGACAGGTTCCGCGCCACCGGCGCCCTGTTCCGCGGGATACGGTTTCACGGGGGGCTGGGGGGAGGGAGTACTCACGGGGTCTCCTTTTTAGCTTGTTCCCACAGAGCATTCTTTTCATCCATGGGCACGTCGGCGAAATCTTTCCCCTGGCTCCTGGCCATACGCTCCATTTCCGTAAAACGGGCCAGAAAGCGATGGTTGGCCGCATCAAGGGCGGCATTCGCCTTGACTCCCTTTCGCCTGCCGAGTTCCACCAGGGTAAACAGCATGTCCCCCAGTTCATGCTCCCAGGCCGCCGGGTCGTCCCCGTGCAGGGCCTCCAGCACTTCCAGCCATTCCGCTTCCACCTGCTGTTCCACATCCTGGTCGGAATCCCAGGTGAAGCCTGCTCTGGCCGCCTTGGAATGGATGCGATAGGCCTTGGTCAAGGGGGGCAGTCCCTTGGGAAGCCCGGCAAAAATGCCCGGCTTTTCACCGTCAGCATTGCTCTTTTCCGAACGCTTGATCCGTTCCCATTCGCGCAGTTGCTCTTCCAGCGAAGCAAAGGTCTTTCCGGAAAACACGTGCGGATGGCGGCGGATCATTTTGGCGGCGTTGGCCTTGAGCGCTTCTTCGAGGGTAAAGCCGCCCTTGGCGGCGTACAATCTGGTGATGAAGAGCAGCAAGAAAAGCACGTCGCCCAGTTCCTCGCAGGCATCGGCCGCGCTGCCGTGGCGGATGGCCTCAACCAGTTCGTGCGCCTCCTCAATCACGTATTCACAAAGGGATTCGGGAGTCTGCTCCCTGTCCCAGGGGCATCCGTCGGGAGCGAGCAAGGCATCGATCACAGCCTGCAAATCGCGCAGGGCGGAATCAGCGGTCATACGGCATCCTTATGCGAGTTGGAGAAAAAAAAGATTACAGAAAAGCCGGTACAAGCGATCGTGCAAACACGGTTATCGCGTCAATATGCGGGGCGAGCAGCGAATTTTTAAGGAAAGGGGAATCAGGAACAAACCTGTTCATGACGGCAAGCGCAATGGCGCACAACAGCACCCCCTTGCCTCCCCCCACAACGCCCCCCAGAAGGTGGTCCAACCAGGAGGTAAAGGTGAAGCTCATGAATTTGCGCAAGAGCGCCGCGCAAATCGCCACCGCCACCAGGGTGCCGAGAAAAATCAGGCCGTAGGCGAGCCCCGCCGCCCAGTCCCGATCCCCTACAAGAGAATTCAGGTGAGGCGCAAGCTGCATATAAAACCGGCCGGCCAGAAAAAAACCCGCGAACAGCCCTATAAGCCCCGCAAGCTCCTGCACCATGCCCCGCAGCAGGCCCCGCACCAGAAACAGCACAAGAACAATGCCAAAGCCAATATCCAGAAAATTACTCTCCACTCTGCCTCCCCGAGCAACGCTCTTTGCTTTTCGGAACGCGCCGCACCCCATATGTGCCGCAAACCGGCCGAGACAAGCCGCCCCACAGGCCCGCGCCGGCATTTCAGGCCAGATTGCAAACAGTGCAGTTGTCCGCAATCTGGCCGCGTTTGTCAACCTGACCGGAGCGCGTACATGCAGTAATTGCGCGGAATAACGGCGTCTTACCGGAAGGTAAAATTTGACACAATGTCTGCCCTGCGTTACAGAACCCAATATTAATACTTCTATGCCCCCCATAACTTGTGGTACGGGATTACATTCTTTCCGCTCACTACAGTCCGAACAAACGCTGTGCGCCTCCGGCTGAAAGGCAGTATGCAAATTTTAGACATCGCTTCGGTTCCCCCTGGTTCGCGTCTCGCCAGGGCCGTGTTTACCTCGGAAGGAAAGCTTCTTTTCGCGGCCGGTGATATTTTGTCTGAAAGCTCTCTCAATCAGCTGAGAAACTGGGGCATCGCCCACCTCACCATCGCTGATGCCCCCGCGAATGAAACGGGCCAGCCCGAACACGTCCTCGCCGATCCCTCCACGCCGGAAGACGTCCGCGAAATGGCGCGGGAAAAGGTGGTGGAACGGTTCAGCATGCTGGATCTCAGCAACCCCTATATCGATGCCGTGTTCCAGGTGGCCCTTGAGCGGCAGGGGCGCATCATGCTGAGCAAGCCGGGCAAGCCGGCGCCCGCGGGCAAACCTTCGCCCGCGTTTCAGACCCAGCGTCCCAAGCCGGTGCGTATGGAACCGCTGGTCGCCGCGGGACAAAGACTGGGCACGTTGCCCATGGTCTTTCACCGGCTGGTGGAAATCATCAACAGCCCGTACGCGTCCGCAACGGATGCCGCGGACGTTATCGCCACCGATCCGGCCCTTTCCGCCAAGCTTCTGCGCCTGGTCAACAGCCCCTTTTACGGTCTGCCCACACGTATTGACACCATTTCACGAGCTGTTGTGCTGGTCGGAACCGGGCAACTGGTCATGCTGGCCATGGGCGCGACCCTGGTCACGGCGTTCAAGGGAATGCCCGTTTCCATCGTGGACATGCAGTCGTTCTGGAGTCACTCCATCGGCTGCGGAGTGGCGGCGCGGCTTCTTGCCCAGGCGCGCGGGCAGCAGCAGCCGGAAAGCTTTTTTGTGGCCGGCCTGCTGCACGATATTTCACGACTGCTCATCTATACCCAGTTGCCCGTCCATGGTCTGCATCTGCTCACCGAGGCGAAACGCCGGCAGGTCTCCGTCCGCAGCCTTGAAGAGGAAACCCTGGGGTTCACCCATGACCGGCTCAGTGCGGAATTGCTGCGTTCATGGCTCTGCCCCAAAGAACTTGTGGAGCGGGTGGAATATCACCATGACCTGCCCCCCGTGGAAGTGACCCCCGACGCCGCCACGTTGCCTGTTGCCAATCTTCTTTCCCAGGCGCTCGGCTACGGCTCCAGCGGTGAAGTGTTTGTGCTGCCGGTGGCGGACAAACTCTGGGAGGCTCTGGCGGTGAGCCCCACCCAGCTCATGGAGCTTGGCAGCAAGATGGAAGAAAAAATCCGCGAAATGCGCTCCATGCTCTCGTCCAACTGACGTCCCGCCGGCAGAGGGCGCATGGCCTCCTGACAGTGTAATCGGATCTATAACGGCCGGGGAGTTCCCCGGCCGTTGTGTATGCGGTAGCGCGCGGGCGCACTCCTGAATTAATCTCTGTCCGCCGGAGCGGACGCCGCGCGCTCTATTCAAACCCGGGCAGTGTAACCGTATGCGGCCCCCCGGCCCCGCCCGCCTTGGGACAGTTAGCCTGGAGCGTGCATATTTCACACCCGCCCTTGAAGGGAAAGTGGGTCACCACCGCGTAGCGTCTGCTGAGGCCCGGCTCCCCGGCGCCGGTGTACGGCACCCCCGCCTCATCCAGCGCGCGGGCCAGCGTTTCCGTGGGACGGGGCGCGGGCGCGCATCCCGCGTCTTCCACCTCCGGCACCAGGGCGTGCACCATGCCCATGCACATGACCTGGGCCAGGGCGTTGAACATGAACGCCTCGGACGGGGTATCCTCCCAGGCGTCGTCCACCTCGTCCTCCACCGTCTCGTCCAGCCAGACCAGCAAGTAGGAAACGCCCCTGCCCTCAATCTGCCGGGCATGGGTGTGGGGCAGCCAACGATCCCAGGCAGCGGAAATTCTGTCCATCATGTCGCCGCCGATGCGCGACTCCTGACTGGTACTCATGAGCAGTTCCAGATCAAAATAGGGCTCGGCCGCAAGTTCCGTTATCGTATAGTCAGCCATGGTTCCTCCCCGGCATATGTTCCGCAAATGCCGCGCGTGCGCCACGCGGGCCTGCAACCTTTGCGCAAAACGCCCTGCCCGTCAAGAAACAATCAGAAGGGGCGCGGCCCCGTGACGAGCCGCGCCCCGTAGGGATCTTGCAGACAGTTGTGGAAAAGCGGCGTCTTCCCGGCAGTTATGCCTATTCCGCCGTCTTCTTCTTTCCGGCGATCTGATGGCGCCTCTGGGCGCTAAGCTCGGTCTTGCGCAGGCGGATGGATTTGGGGGTTACTTCCACCAACTCGTCGTCAGCCACGAACTGCAACGCCCATTCCAGGGTCATGGGTCGGATGGGGGTCAGGATGATGTTCTCGTCCTTGCCGGAGGCGCGCAGGTTGGTGAGCTTCTTCTCTTTGGTGGGGTTGACGTCGATGTCGTTCTCACGGTTATGCTCGCCCACCACAAGGCCCTCGTACATGGGCATGTTCGGCGTGATGAACATGATCCCGCGCGGCTCCAGGTTGTAAATGGCGTAGGCCACGGCATGTCCGGGCCGGTCGGCCACCAGGGAGCCGGTGAAACGGGTGGGGAACTCCCCCCGGTACGGCTCATACCCGGAAAGGTATGAATTCAGGATGCCGGTGCCCTTGGTGTCGGTGAGAAATTCGTCGCGGAACCCGATAAGCCCGCGCGACGGCACGGAAAATTCGATGCGCACCCGGCCGGAGCCGTTGTTCACAAGCCCGGTCATACGGCCCTTGCGGTGGGCGAGCTTTTCCGTCACCACGCCCATAAAGGCCTCGTCGCAGTCCACCAGCAGGTTCTCTATGGGCTCCAGCTTCTGCCCGCCCTCCTCGCGCATGATCACCTGGGGTCTGCCCACGCTCAGTTCAAAGCCTTCGCGCCGCATCTGCTCGATGAGGATGGCCATCTGGAACTCGCCCCGGCCCTTGACGATAAAGCCGTCCTTATCCGCGGCGTCTTCCACCTGGATGGCGACGTTGCGCTGGGCTTCCTTGAGCAGCCGCTCGCGGATCTTGCGCGACTGCACGAGCTTGCCTTCCTGCCCGGCCAAGGGCGACGAATTGATGCCGAAGTACATGGCGACCGTGGGCGCATCCACCTCGATACGGGGCAGCACGCGGGGATGCTCACGAGTGCAGATGGTGTCGCCTATGCCCACCTCTTCCATGCCCGCCAGCACCACGATGTCGCCGGGAGCGGCCTCTTCGGCCTCGGCGAGCTGCAGGCCGCTGTAGACCTGCATTTTGGTGATACGGGCAGAAATGTGGTTGCCCGCCTCATCCACCCGCACCAGGGCGTCCTTGACGCGGGCGGTGCCGTGCATCACCCGGCCGACAGCCAGGCGGCCCAGGTAGTCGGAATAGTCCAGGTCCGACACCAGCATCTGGAACGGTTCGTCCGGGTCATGGGCAGGGCCGGGGATTTCCTCCAGAATGGCGTCGAACAGGCAGGAGAGATCCTCCGCCCGCTCCTCCACGCTTTTCATGGCAATGCCTTCGCGCCCGATGGCGTACAGGACAGGGAATTCAAGCTGCTCCTCGTTCGCGCCAAGGTCGATGAACAGGTCGTAGATTTCGTTCAGCACTTCCTGGGGGCGGGCGTCCTTGCGGTCAATCTTGTTGACCACCACAATGACGCGCAGGCCTGCTTCCAGCGTCTTTTTAAGCACAAAGCGGGTCTGCGGGAGCGGGCCTTCGGAGGCGTCGACCAGCAGAATGGCGCCGGTGACCATGGACAGGGCGCGCTCGACCTCGCCGCCGAAATCGGAGTGGCCGGGAGTGTCAAGGATGTTGATCTTCACCCCCTTCCAGAACACGGCGCAGTTTTTGGCGGCGATGGTGATGCCGCGCTCGCGCTCCAGATCCATGCTGTCCATGATGCGTTCGTCCACTTCCTGACCGTTGCGGAACACCCCGCTCTGGCGGAACAGGGCGTCCACCAGGGTGGTTTTTCCATGGTCAACGTGGGCGATAATGGCGATGTTGCGAAGGGAGTCGTTGTATGGCTTCGTCATGGGGGTAATCCGGCAGAGCCGCGCTGGATGCGGCGAAAAGCTGCCCGCTGAAGGTTGTAAACAGAGGCGAAAACACGGCCGCACAAAAGCGGGGGTATGTACCTACCTTCTGAGGGGGGAAACGGCAAGAAAAAAATGCCCGGTAAAAATGCCGCCCCATGTATTTCCGGTGAAGGAGCCTTGAAGAAATCACGGCTCTCCCAATAAAACCGGGATGAAAACGGGGTACTAACCGGAAAAAGACAAAAAATGCAAAAAAAAAGCATGGGCCGCGCAACGCTTGCGGGGAGGCGCAGACCTCGGCCTTTTTCCGCGCTGCGTCCGCTATTCGGTCCGGTCATTGGTACGGAGAGCCGGGATAACGAACAGCGCCTCCATGCAGGCGCGAGCCGACCAGCAGCCGACGCAGATCGGCGGCGCGGAAAAAGGCCGAGGCATCGCCGCCCGGCACCCAGCCTCGCAGTCCCATGTTCCCCCGAAGTGCTGTCCCGACCCAAAAGTATGCCGCATGTACTTTTTAGGTATTTCCGGTATTGCCAGCCGCTCCTTTACAGTATCTCTCCCCTTGAAAGCAATCCTGCTCTCAAACGTATAAAAGGCAGGCCCGCGGGAACCTTCCTGCGGGCCTGATACCGACCCTCCGAATGCTCCAAAGCGCTATTTCGGAAAGCTCTCCTTGTGCGGCGCCATGGCCGCGCCAAGCCAGGCAATGGTCCTGCCCAGATTCTTCATGTTGGCGAGGCCTTCGGCGTCGCCCGACACTTCGCCCTTGTTCAGGCCGAAGCCCAGATTCCAGTAGGTGGAACCGGGGACTATCATCTGGGACATCATGAACATGTGGTTGATGGTGTCAAAGACGTGGATGCCCCCGCCTCGGCGCACCGCGACGACGGCCGCCCCGATTTTGCCGCGCAGCAGTTTGCCGTTGGCAAAGGCGACGTAGCCCGCCCGGTCGAGCAGGGCCTTCATTTCCGCCGATACGTCGGCAAAATAGGTGGGAGAACCGAAAATCAGGGCGTCCGCGCGCAGGATTTTTTCCATGACCTCGTTAAAACAGTCCTTGACCTGCACGCATTTCTTGTCCTGGTTCTCGAAACATTTGTTGCAGGCCAGACATCCCCGGACTCCCTTGCCGCCGATCTGAAAGAGTTCCGTCTCCCATCCGGCCTTTTCCAAGGGAGCGAGCGCCGCGCGCAGCAGTGTTTCCGTGTTGCCGCCTTTGCGCGGGCTTCCGTTCACCGCAAGTACGTACATGATGCCTCCGTGATAAGGTTACAGCACAGTAATCGCGAACTTACTCAAAAACGCAGGTGCAGGGGTGCGGTCCGCATCGCACTGGGGCAAGTTTTTCACACCGTGGGAGCATTCTTGGTCGAGTGACCTTTGCAGCCCTGGTTTGTTTCCCCCTGCCGGGCGTGGGCAAAGCCCACATCTGAACCAAGATGGCTTCGACAACGTCTCTTACTTCGCCACAGCCTCGGCTTCGCCGTTACTCGCAGAACGCTGCTGCACAAGGCGCGAACCGGGCGGCACCGAGTGGGTGAGCCAGACGTTCCCGCCGATGATGGATCCCGCCCCGATGGTGATCCGTCCGAGAATGGTGGCCCCGGCGTACACCGTGACGTTGTCTTCCAGAACAGGGTGGCGGAGCTTACCTTTGACCAGAATACCTTCGGCGTCCTTTGAAAAGGACAGCGCGCCCAAGGTCACGCCCTGGTAGATACGGCAGCTTTTGCCGATGACGCTGGTTTCGCCTATGACCACGCCCGTGCCGTGATCGATGAAAAACTGCTCGCCAACCTGCGCGCCGGGGTGAATATCTATGCCGGTGCGGGCGTGGGCCATCTCGCTGATAATGCGCGGAATGAGCGGCACCTCCAGCCGGTACAGGGCGTGGGCGATACGGTGGTTGGTCATGGCCGTGATGGAAGGATAGCAGAAAATGGTCTCGCCCGGCGTTTTTGCTGCGGGGTCGCCTTCAAAGGCGGCCTTCACGTCGCTGGCGAGCAAATCGCGAATTTCCGGCAGGCGGCCCAGAAAGGCCAGGGCTTTTTCTTCCGCCTCGCGCCCGCATTGAGGGCAATGCTGGTGGGTATCGGCGCAGGTAAAGCAGATGCCCCGCCGGATCTGCTCCGCCAGCAGGCGGAAAATGGAATCCAGGTTGGCGGAAAGGTGATAGCGCAGGGAGCTGGGCTGGATCCGGGTGTTGCCGAAGTAGCCGGGAAAAATGGCCGAACGCAGCCTGCTCATAATCTCGCCCATGCTTTCCAGGGAAGGCATGGGGGAATCGCCCGGCGATTCATACATCATGGTCTGGTAAGGAGCCGGGGCGCACAGAGCGTCGGTGATCTTTTCTATTTCGGGAATGCCGCGGGCGGCAAGGGGAGTGAGCATAACGTATTCCGCCGTGTGTGAAGGTGGAGGCTCAGGAAACTTTTCTGCCAAACCGCTCCAGATGCTCCATGGCTATGGGAAACACCAGTTCCGCAGTCAGTTGCGTGAGACAACGCAAGTTGTATGGGCACGTATTTTTATTGCAGTTCTGGCAAGGCATGTCCATAAGTTGTTTGGCCTCCACATAGCGCTGGTCCGGCGCAGGAAAGGTCCAACCGCCGCTGGTGGCCCCAAGGATTCCGAGCGCGGGCAGATCCATGGCTGCGGCCATGTGCCGGGGAGCGGAACAGTTGCCGATGTGCATGACCGCGCGTTCCATGCAGGCCGCCAGAAGGCGCAAGGTCATACGTGGGGGGACGTGCACGCGCTCCTTGCAGGCGCAACGCTCCCGCACGTCGCGCACGTACTCCTCCTCCCCCGGCCCGTAGGTGAGAAAAAAATGCAGATCGGGCCTGGCCTGCGCCATCATGTCCATCAGGGCGGCAAAGTGGGCCGCGGGCCAGCGTCTGGTATATCGCCGGTGGGTGGGGTCCACCGTGATGAACGGCGTTCCGGCAAGCCCCAGAGAGGCAAGCAGGGCCGCCGCCTCGTCCCGTTCCGCCTGGGTCAGGTACATGCGCTGCCGCTCGCCGTTCCAGTGGATGCCGAGCGGAGCCAGTATGCCGGCCTTGCGCGACACCGCGTGCCCCTGGGTCGGCTGTTCCCAGTGCGTATAGAGGGGCCGCAGGTACCAGGGAGGGGGAAAGGTCAGACGAACCTTGGCCCTGGAAAAAGCCACCACCCAGCGGATGCGGGGGAGCTGCTGGAAATCCACCACCAGATCGAACCCTTGAGAGGCGATCTTGCGGTAATAGACCAGTTCGTGGATCAACGTGGGCAGAGCCTTCTTGTCCAGCGGCCAGAGGGTATGGATGTGGGGGTTGCCCTCAAGCAGGGGCAGACATTTCTGTTCCGTGAAGAAGTGGATTTCCGCCTTGGGAAAATGCCGGGCCAGAAGCTCGACGGACGGGGTGGCAAGCAACACGTCACCCATCTGCCTGAGCTGGCAGACAAGGATGCGCCGGACTTCCTCAGGATTGGGAAAAAGAACGGGACGCGCGCCGACAGACGCTTCGGAAACAGGCGGAGTGTCTTTCATGGCAGCAGATTACAATTTTCCCACGGCCTCGGCAATGCGCAGACAGGTATCGGCCTTGTTCAGGGTATACAGGTGCACCCCCGGGGCACCCCCGTCAATAAGGCGGCGAATCTGCTCCGCCGCAAAGGCAATGCCCGCTTCCTGCACCGCTTCGCTGCCGCCTTTGCGGTGGGCCTCTTCAATGGAAAGATAGAGCTTTGCCGGAATATTGCAGCCGCTGAGCGAGAGCACGCGGCGAATGGATTCCAGACTCTGGATGGGCAGCACGCCCGGCAGAACGGGTTTGGTCATGCCAAGGGCGCGCATCTGCGTCACATATTCAAAATACTCGCGCGGGTCAAAAAAGAGCTGGGTCACGGCAAAGTCGCTGCCTGCGTCCAGCTTCTCCACAGTGGCCTTACGGTCTTCCGCAAAGGAAAGGGATTCCGGATGCGGGGTAAGGTAGGCGGCGACCCCGATGCCGAAGGAAGGAAACTCTCTGGCCACAAAGCGCACCAGATCGCTGGCGTAGACAAACTCCCCGTCTTCCCAGCGCATCTGCCGCCCCTGCGGGGGATCGCCGCGCAAGGCCAGGATATTGTGGACCCCGGAGGCCGCAAGACTGGACAGAAAAGAGCGGATGCTTTCCGTTGTGGCTCCCACGCAGGTCAGGTGGGCCATGGGGATAATTCCCTTATCGGCAAGGCGGGCCGTTATCTCCAGGGTGTTGGCCTGGGTGCCGCCCCCGGCCCCGTAAGTTACCGAAGCGAACAGGGGATTCAGGGCGCGCAACGCATCCACGGTCTCAAAAAAGCCGGGCCAGTTGCCGCGCTCTTTGGGCGGAAAAAACTCCAGGGAATAAAAAGGGCTGCGGGACGCTATCTGCCGAATGATCTTCACAATGACCTCTCAAGGGTGACGGTGCTTACGAGTAGCGTGAACGGAACTATTTTGCGAGTGCCATTTTATATATCAGGATAGCTTGATATGTCAATATAGATTGTTCCCCTTGCAATTATCGCTTATGCTCCGTAAATAGATGGGAATTAGTTTCAGGGCTCATTGAGCTTGGCCTCCGCCTCCCACGGCGCGGGCATCTTTTAGCGGAGCGTGCAAACGCTCCGCTGCCGGTAGTGACGGGAACCGCGTGAGGGAGCCCTTGCAGAGGCGGACAGCATGCAGTGTGCTCAGAGTTTCCATAATGTTTTGCGCGCGGCAGCCACGACGCTGCTGCTGTGCCTGCTCTGCTGGTATGCGGAGGAAGCGGGCGCGGCCGCAGGCATGCCTGCCTCCGAGCCGGAAGCCCCCCCCCTCACGTCCCTGAACAGTACCACCCTTCCCTCCCCGGCAAACGCCACTCTGCCGGTGAACGCCGCCTCCGCGACCAAGAGCGGCTCCGTATCCGCGGCTCCGGCCGAGCCGTCCGCTCCCGAAACGCTCACGTCCCCTCTTCCCGCGACAAACGGCACAGCCGCTCCGGCAACAAACGGCACGGCTGCTCCGGCAACAAACGACACGGCATCTCCTGCCGCGCACGGCACGGCGCCTTCCGCCGCCGCGACGGGCGAAGTGCCGCCCCTGCAATGGGAAGAACTGGCGCCCGGTCTTCTGCTGGGCTGCGCGCAATTGCCCGAAAGTAAAGAAGCCGGCACAGAGGCCTATTTCATCGTTCTGCGCATTGACCCGTCCCGGTACGCCTTTACCCTCAACATGGCCTCAAAGTCGGGGGCATCGCTTTCTCTGCGGGAGTGGAGCGAAAATTTCGGCCTGTACGCGGGCATCAACGCGGGCATGTACCTGCCCGATGCCGTAACCAGCATCGGCTACGCCCGTAACGGCGCTCATGTGAACAACGGCCGCATCGGCGGAAAGCTGGGGGCGTTTTTTGTAGCGGAACCCACAGCGGGCAAGCTCGCCCGCGCGGACATTCTGGAACGGGATGCGCCGGGCTGGCGCGAAAAGCTCGACCAGTACGGCCTTGCGGTACAAAACTACCGCCTTGTGGACAGCCGGGGCAAAACCCTCTGGCCCGAGGGTGGACCGAAGCACAGCATAGCGGCCGTGGCCAGAGACACCAGGGGACGCATCCTGTTTCTGTTGAGCCAGGAACCGCTGGAAGCCACCCGATTTGCCTGGTACGTACAGAACATGTCCCTGGGCGCCACAGTGACGCTGTATGTGGAAGGGGGTGCCCAAGCCGGACTCTTCGCCCTGGAACCCTCCGCCCGGACCGCAACGCGCCGGGGGGCAAGTTCGTATCCCTCACGCGGCGGCGTGCTGCACGTATGGAAGGGCAGGAAAAGCCTGCTGGGCGTGCGGGGGAACCCGGACGCGCCGCTGCCCAACATTCTCGGCATTCTGCAGGAAAGCGCAGCAAAGCGGTAAGGGCTTGTCCATGATACGCGGATCTCGAGGCAAAGACGGGGTAAAGCCGCTTTTTGCAGGGGGAGTGTAGTTATGGCACTCCACTGGGCAAAAAGCGGCTTTACCAAAGTACATGGCCGCGAAACGCGTATCTATGGGCAAACCCTTATTGCGTAAAATCGTTGTCGCTTTCGAACAGAATGGGGCCGTCCCCTTCATTTTCCAGGGCGTCCACCTTTTCTTCCAGCCACTCCAGAACGGCGCGGGCCGTGTGGTAGTTCAGCAGGAGTTTGGAGTGGATGCGGCGGGTGACCACCCGCACGTTTTCATCGCCGGGGAGCACTTCATGCCCCAGCGAACCGTCCGCGGCGACAATACGCTCCGCGTAAGGGGGCAGCTTGTCGCTTTCCGTATAAAAATTCAGTTCCACTTCACCCTGGGGGTTAATGCCGCCCCACACCCCGTGGGCATAGTGCAGCCGTGCTTCGGGATCCTGCTCATATTCATAGCGGATGCGGAGGGGCTGTTTTTCCTGATTCATGCCTGTTCCTTACAATGGTGTCCCGGGTGCGTGTGGTTCCGGGTGCGCCGCCCTGCCGGGAGGGCTGACAGCGGAATTCGTCAGATGAAGTTGGAGACAATGGCTCCGCCCCTGGCCTCGGGTATCGTGTCCGGCGTTGCGAAACGCCCGAGCCAGCCGTTCGCCGGATCCTCCTGCCCGAGCCGGGGCAGGAGGGGCGACTCGGCAGCCTGCCGGATGACGTCCGTGCGCTTGAAAATCGTCCCCTGGATCAGCACGTCGTCAAACAGCGACGAATAGGGCGGCGGCGCGGAGGACGGATCCCCCGGCATCGTTTCGTAGCGGGTAGGCGGAATGGGTATGACGAGGTCGGAGGCATCCCGTGTCGTTCCGACGCCTTGCGTGCCGATTGCCATTATGTCGCTCCTTGTGGCTTCGCTTGTCAGTATAAGCCGGACGAAGCATGAAGTAAAGCGGGCCGCCGCGACTTGAGGCCAAGTACACGTATTTCCTGGCCCGGCGGGACGGCGCGCGTTGCAGGGCATGTGGCAAAGCCTGCCCGGACGGGGCGAATTGCGCTGCTCCCCGCCGCCGCGATGCCGGCAATCATCTGGGGGGTCTCTTTGGCAAGGCGGGCAATCTCTTCCAGGGCGCTCCAGGATTCCTGAGCCAGGTTGGCCGCCTGTTCGGTGGGGCTGGTGCCCAAACCGCTCCTTGCCAGGCTCTGCAATTGATCCAGCGACTCCTGTGCGGCATCCAGCGTTTTCAGGCTGTAGTGCTTGCTAAAAAGGGTGATATTGAACACGGCATTATTCATGCACGGCATGGAGTCCGAAACCAGCACGCTCATCGCGGCCACCCGCTGGTACAATGTAAAATAGCGCTGCGTATTGCTTGCGGGGAATCGCGACCAGATATGCGAAGAATACCGCATCATTTCTGGCAGCGATTCACATCAGGTATATTTTTCTTTGGCGTCTATCTCGTGACGACCCTATCCAGGAAAGCACATTCATGGGCGACATTGAAAAACAGCGCCCGTATCCGGACGGTCTTTTGCCGCGTGCGGCGTTTTATCGTACGAATATCTATCTACCTAAAATAAAAAGATGAATAGTTTCTTTTTTTACTTGTCGTTATGCTCAAGAGAGCATAGCTTAGAACTATGTTTTTTCGGTAACGCCAGACCCGTCTCGCCCTTGTTACCGGCTTCACTTTGATCCTCTCAACCAAGGAGACTATCTCATGATACAGAAACGATTTTTCGTGAATGGCATTGAGCGTAACGTCTTTGTTGATGGAGAAGCCTCTCTTGCGGCGGTGCTGCGCGGGCAGCTCGCCCTCACCGGCACCAAGGTGGGCTGTGGAGAGGGACAGTGCGGGGCCTGTTCCGTCATACTGGACGGTAAAGTGGTGCGGTCCTGCATCACCAAAATGAAACGGGTCGCCGACGGCGCCCATGTCACCACCATTGAAGGCGTGGGCACTCCGGAAAACCTGCACCCCGTACAGCGTTCCTGGATCAAGCACGGCGGCGCCCAGTGCGGTTTCTGTTCCCCCGGGTTCATCGTTTCGGCAAAAGCCCTGCTTGATGAAAACAAAAACCCCTCGCGCGAAGACGCGCGCGACTGGTTCCAGAAACACCGCAACGCCTGCCGCTGTACCGGCTATATTCCCCTGGTGGACGCCGTCATGGACGCCGCCAAGGTGCTGCGCGGCGAAATGAAACCCGAGGCCCTGGATTTTACCCTGCCCGCCGACGGCCGCATCTGGGGCTCCAAATACCCCCGTCCGACCGCCGTGGCCAAAGTCACCGGCACCCTTGATTACGGCGCCGACATAGGCCTCAAGATGCCGCCGGAAACCCTGCATATAGCCCTCGTGCAGGCCAGGGTCTCCCATGCCAACATCAAGAGCATTGATACCTCGGAAGCCGAAAAGATGCCCGGCGTGTTCAAGGTGGTCACCCACAAGGACGTCAAGGGCAAAAACCGCATTACCGGCCTGATTACCTTCCCCACCAACAAGGGAGACGGCTGGGACCGCCCCATTCTGTGCGATGAAAAGGTATTCCAGTACGGCGATGCCATAGCCATGGTCTGCGCCACCACCTTTGCCGAGGCCGAAGCCGCCGCCGAAAAGGTGAAGGTAGATCTGGAAGTGCTGCCCGCCTATCTTTCCATCCCGGCGGCCAAAGCGGCGGACGCCATTGAAATTCACCCCGGCACCCCCAACCACTACTTCACCCAGAAGCTGGAAAAGGGCGGGGATACCGCGCCCATATTCAGCCGCACCGACGTGGTCACGGTGGAGGAAAACGTCATCTCCAGCCGTCAGCCGCACATGCCCATTGAGCCGGACGTGGGCTTCGCCTACTTCGGCGACAACGGCAAACTGTATGTGCACTCCAAATCCATCGGCGTGCACCTGCACCATGCCATGATCGCGCCGGGCCTCGGCATCGAGCCGGAAAAGCTGGTGCTGATCGCCAACCCCATGGGCGGCACCTTCGGCTACAAGTTCAGCCCCACCATGGAAGCCTTGGTGGCCGCGGCGGCCATGGCCACGGAACGCCCGGTGTTCCTGCGCTATAATTACCGCCAGCAGCAGCAGTACACCGGCAAGCGCTCGCCCTTCTACATCAACATCAAGCTCGCCGCCGACAAGGAAGGCAAGCTGCTGGCTATGGAAACCGACTTCGACGTCGACCACGGCCCCTACTCGGAATTCGGCGACCTGCTGACCCTGCGCGGCATCCAGTTTACCGGCTCCGGCTACGACATCCCGAACATCCGGGGCGAAGGGCGCACCATCTGTACCAACCACGCCTGGGGTTCGGCCTTCCGGGCCTACGGCTCGCCCCAGTCCTTCCTGGCTTCTGAAATCGCCATGGACGAACTGGCCGAAAAGCTGGGCATGGATCCCCTGGAACTGCGCTACAAGAACGTCTACCGCGAAGGCAGCACCAACATCAGCGGACAGGAGCCCGACTCCTACTCCCTGCCCAAGATGATCGACGCCCTGCGGCCCAAGTACAAGGCCGCCCTTGAAAAGGCCAAGAAGGAATCCACCGCGACCCATAAAAAGGGCGTGGGGATTTCCGTCGGCGTGTACGGCTGTGGCCTTGACGGTCCCGACACCTCGGAAGCCTATGCGGAAATGAATCCCGACGGCACCATCACCATCGGCACCGCCTGGGAAGACCACGGCCAGGGCGCGGATGCCGGGGCCATCGGCACCGCCCATGAAACCCTGCTTCCCATGAAGGTCAGCCCGGATCGCCTGCGCTTCACCTGGCCTTCTACCGAAGGGCCGAACTCCGGCCCGGCCGGAGGCTCGCGCTCGCAGGTCATGACCGGCGGGGCCGTGCGCGTCGCCTGCGAAGCCCTGCTGGCAGGGGCTAAAAAGCCCGACGGCGGCTATATGAACTATACGGAACTGAAAGCCGCCGGAAAGCCCACCCGCTACGACGGCACCTATTCCGTCCCCGGCGTGCCCTGCGATGAAAAAGGCCAGGGCAAGCCCTTCATGGTGTACATGTACGGCGTCTTCATGGCGGAAGTTACTGTGGAAGTAGCTACCGGCAAGACCGTGGTGGACAAGATGACCCTCATGAACGACATCGGCAAGATCAACAACCGCCTGGTCGTCGACGGCCAGAACTACGGCGGCATTGCCCAGGGCATCGGCCTCGCCCTGTCCGAAGACTTCGAGGATATTGAAAAGCACGCCACCATGATCGGCGCGGGCCTCCCCTACATCAAGGACATCCCGGACGACATCGAACTGCACTACTTTGAGGAACACCGCGAGTTCGGCCCTCACGGCGCGGCCGGGGTGGGCGAAATGCCCCTGACCTCGCCCCACGTGTCCATCCTCAACGCCATCTACCACGCCTGCGGCGCGCGCGTGACGCGCATACCCGCACGGCCCGAGGCGGTACTGACCGCGATGAAAAAGTAGTTTCCCGGAACCCCGTTCCCCCGGCGGGTTCGCCCGTCGGGGGCTTTTTCAGAATGCGGCACGATCCGGCGGCTCACCTTGCCTTTGCCCCGGACGAGGGTTACCCTGTCCTTTACAGCGGGGCAAAAGGCTCGGGACTGCCGCCGTACAGGCAACGGCGCGGAGGCGACCGGGTTTTCCCCGATACCGGGTAAGCGGGGCAGCTATGCCGACACTGTTTTGCGACAACATCTCTTTTGCCTATGCAACGGGCCGGGGAGAACTTCGCGGCATAACGTTGCGCTGTGAGCCGGGCAGCTACACCCTGTTCGTGGGCCCGTCCGGCGCGGGCAAATCAACGCTGTTCCGCCTGCTGACCCGTCTTGAAGAGCCGGACTCCGGCGTCATTTACTTTCAGGACAGACCCCTGGCGGAATACCCGCCCACTCTGCTGCGCCGCAAGGTTCTGCTACTGCCGCAGTCCCCTACCCTTTTCCCCGGCTCGGTGCGCGAAACCCTGCTCCTGCCGTGGGGGTTCGCCCGGAACAACGGGAAAACTCCGCCGGACGACGCCCAGCTCACAGCCTGGATGGAGCGCCTGCGACTGGGGGACGTTCCTCTGAAAGAACACGCGGTCAACTTGAGCGTCGGTCAGCAGCAGCGGCTCTGCCTCATCCGCTGCCTGCTTCTGGAACCCGCGGCCCTGCTCATGGACGAGCCCACAAGCGCCCTGGACGCGGAAAGCCGCGATATCGTCCTGGGAATAGCCGCCGAAATGCAGGCGAACAACGGCACGACCATTCTCCAGATAGACCACTCCGGGTATGTGCCCTCATTCCCTCATATCCGGTATGCGCTGGACAACGGTACCCTCGAGCGTACGTATGGATAGCGCCCTGACCTTTCTCAAGTCTCTTTTCACCTCCCACGAGGCGCTGGCCGCCGCGGGAACGCACACTTACAACCATGTCCAGTACTGGCAGATTCTCCTGGCAACCGGGTTCATCCTGTTCGCGGGCGTCCTGTCGGTGATGTACAAGCTCCGACTGGAGCGCGACCTCGTCGTCGGCGCGGTATTGGCCTTTATCCAGCTTGCCGTCGTGGGCTATCTGCTGACGATCATCTTTGCCATCGAGTCGCCCTGGCCGGTGCTGGCCATGTATACGGCGACGGCCTTTTTCGCCACGCATCTGGCAAAGCGCAAGGTGCAGACCAAGGGGGTATCGATCATGATACCCACCTTTCTGGCCATGCTCACGACCTGCTTCTTCATCACCTCGCTGGTGTCCGGCGTTGTGCTGCAGTCTCGCCCCTGGTGGGAGCCGCAATACTTCATTCCCCTTGGAGGGATGATCGCCGGCAACTCCATGAACGCCCTGTCCATTGCCCTGGAGCGGTTCTTTTCAGAACTGAAGCTCCGCCGGGCGGAGGTGGAAGCCGCCCTCTGCCTGGGCGCGACCCCGTCGGAAGCGAGCCGCGACATGTTCCGTAATGCGCTGCGGGCAGGCATGATTAACGCGGTCAACGCCCTGATGGGCGTCGGGCTCGTGTCCCTGCCCGGCATGATGACCGGTCAGATTCTCGCGGGCGCGCCGCCGTTGCAGGCCATCCGCTATCAACTGGTTATCATGCTGGTGCTTACAGCTTCCGCGGCGTTAAGCTCCGTCACGGCGCTGCAACTGGTGCGCAGACGCTGTTTTACCAAGGGAGAGGGTCTGGTTCGTTTCACTTAGAGCAGAGTAATTTTGAAGTTGTCCAAGAGATCGAATTGCCTCCGGCGGCCAAAGGGGACACCGGCCCCTGCGAGGATTGCATCCCTTTGGAAACCCCATTTTTGTCCGACCAAAGTGAAAAATTTCAAAGGTACTTTGCTCGAGTGACTCTATAGTCCTGACGCACCCGCGACGGGCGGTATTCACATCCTCAATACGCTAACAGGTTGCCTTGCCATGGAACAATCTACGCTACGCGCGTTCGAAGCACAGTGTATCCAGGAAGAGCCCCCCGCCTGCGAGAGCAGGTGTCCGCTGCACGTGGACGCCCGCTCCCTGGCCCGCCTTATAGCGGAAGGAAAAACGGGCGACGCGCGCAAACTGCTGGACCGGGTCATGCCCCTCTCCGCCCTGCTGGGCCTGCTCTGCGAAGGCCCCTGCCTTGAGCGCTGCCGCCGGGGGGAAGTGGATGCCTCCGTGAACATTCCCCTGCTCGAACGGGCCTGCGTTGCCGCCACCCGATCCATGAAACCCATGCCCATGCCTGCCACGGGCAAATTCGTGGCCGTCGCCGGGGCGGGTCTCTCCAGCCTCACGGCGGCCTTTGAACTGGGCAGGAAAGGGCACGCGGTAACCGTCTTCCACATGGGCCCTGTGGGCGGCAGGCTGCGCGTGTCCGGCTTCGCCTCCTTCGGCGGTGAAACCGTGGGAGAAGCCGCCCTCGCGGCGGCGCTGGAACAGCTTGCGGCGGTGCGGGTACAGTTCCGGGAGATGAAAGACTTCACCGCCTCCTGGCTGGCGGAGGCTCTTGCCCCGCCCTCCCCGGACAACCCCGGCTACGGGGCCGTGTACCTGGGGCTGGACGACGCTCCTGTGGGCGAAGCCGCGCGGGAGGCCTGGCAGGCGGACCTTCCCGGAATCGGGACAAGCGCGGCGGCGGACGCCCTTACTCTGGGCATGGCCCATCCGCGCGTGTTTGCCGGGGGTATGGCGCAGGATTCTGTTGCCGGCACTGCGTCCGGGCCGGCAACCAAAGCGGCCTCCTTCATTCAGGAAGCGGCTGACGGCAAACGGGCGGCAGGCTCCATAGACCGGCTGCTGCAGGGCGTGTCCCCCTCCACGGCGCGGGAAAAAGAAGGCCCCGTTCCCTGCCTGCTCTATACCGATATTTCCCGGGTGCCGCCCGCGCCTCCGGTAACGCCCGCCAACCCGGCAACCCCCACCTTGGAGGAAGCCAGGGCCGAGGCCGCGCGCTGCATCCGGTGCGAATGTATGGAATGCGTCAAACGCTGTCCGTATCTCGCCGCATACAAGGGCTACCCCAAAAAATACGCCCGGCAGGTCTACAACAACCTGGCCGTGCTGCACGGCCTGCGTCTGGCGAACACCCAGATCAACTCCTGTGCCCAGTGCGGCCTGTGCGCGGCGGTCTGCCCGCACGGAGCCGACATGGGCGCATTCTGCGGGCAGGCCCGGCGCGAAATGGTGCAGGCCAGACGCATGCCCCCTTCCGCCCACGACTTCGCCCTGCTGGACATGGAATATTCCAATGCGCCGGACATCGCCTTTCTGCGGCCCGATCCGGCGGGCAAGGACGCTTCCGCCCCCGAGGCCGACGCCTGGCTGTTCTTCCCAGGCTGCCAACTTCCGGCTTCCCTGCCGGAGCACACAGAGCGGCTGTACGCCCATCTGCGGCAGCACCTTCCCGGCGGAGTGGGCCTCTTTTTCCACTGTTGCGGCGCGCCCGCGGCCTGGTCCGGGCGCGAACTGCTGACAGGCAGCGTGGCCGGCGGCATCCGCCAGAGCTGGACGGATGCCGGCAGGCCGGTCATAATCCTCGCCTGCGCATCCTGTACGGCCTTTTTCAAGGAGCATCTCGGGGGCATTCCTGTGCGTGCCCTGTGGGACATACTGGCGGAACTGCCCCTGCCCGATGGAGCGCGCAAGGCCGAAGCCCCCCTGGCCCTGCACGATCCTTGCGCCACGCGGAAGGAAGACGCCACCCGCGCCAGCGTGCGCGGCCTGCTGCAACAGCTCGGGCAGCCTGTCGAAGAACTGTCCCTGGGCCGGGAACGGACCCGCTGCTGCGGGTACGGAGGGCTGGCCTCCGCCGCCAATCCGGCCATGGGCGGGGCCTATGCCAAGAGCCGGGCCGAGGATACGGACAACTCCCTTCTGGCCTACTGTATCATGTGCCGTGACCGGCTGCGGGCCGTCGGTAAACCGGCCCTGCACCTGCTCGACCTGCTTTTTCCCGGCCCAGAAAACCCGGAACAGGCCGCTGGACGCCCGGCGCCGGGCATTTCCGCCCGGCAGCGATCCCGGCTGGATTTCAGACGGCACATGCTGCACACTGTCTGGAACGAACCGGCTCAGGAGGATACCGCAATGGAGGCCATGGTGCTGCATATACCCGACGATCTCGCCCGCACTCTGGAAGAACGGCGCATCCGGCACGCCGATATCAAGGCCGTACTGCGCCACGCCGAAGCCGAAGGCCCGCTGTTTGTGAACAGGGAAACCGGGCGCAGTCTGGCCAGCCTGCGGCCCCGGCAAACGGCCTTCTGGGTGGAGTATGCAAAACAGGACGACGGCTCCTATGTCATCCACGATGCCTACTGCCACCGCATGGTAGTGCCGGGCGTCCCCGGCGAGGGCGCATCGACTCCGGCCACCGGGGAAGGCTGCGCCGTCAAGGCGGTGTGGGGATGAAGGCGGAACTCAAGGAAATCTCGGCGGAAGGCTGGCTCTGTGGGCGCTGCAACGAAGCCCTGCAACGCCTGCCCGTGGACATCGCCTATATGGGCAGTGTTTTCCAGGTGGAACTGCCGCGTTGCCCCAAATGCGGGTATACCTTTATCCCGCCCGAACTCGCGCTCGGCAAAATGCTTGAGGTGGAAAAAATCCTTGAGGATAAATGACGCCCATGCAGCAGAGCCTGTCCCTGTATGAAAGCACGGCCTTGCGGCGGATTGCGGGGGACACCCTGCGTCCCGGCGGCCTTGCCCTTACCCGCGAAGCTCTGGAACTGTGCGCCTTTGCGCCGGGTTCGCGTCTTTTGGATGCCGGCTGCGGGCCGGGTGCCACTCTGGCCTTGCTCAGGCAACACGGCCATGCGGCCTTCGGGATTGATCGCTCTCCTTCGCTGTCTGCGGAAGCCCGAATCCACGGGCCTGTCCTCCGTGCCGATATCCACGCCCTGCCCACACGTAGCGCCTCCCTGGACGGCATTTTCTGCGAGTGCGTCCTCTCCCTGACCCGTAACTTCCCCCGCGCTCTGACGGAGTGCAGCCGTGTGCTCCGCCCCGGCGGCAGGCTGGTTCTCAGCGATCTGATGCGCGATCTTCCGCAGAATGAAGATTATCCCGCCCCTGCCGCTCCCGTTCAGTCGTCCACCTGCTCCTGCGCGTCGGGAGCCCTGCCGCTCCCTGAACTTATGGAAGCGATGCGCTCCCTTGGCCTACGCCCGTTGCATATCCTCGATCGCAGCCGTTTTCTGCGCGAACTGGCCGCCCGTATGGTTCTGCACGCGGGCAGCGTTGCGGCCTTTTTACAACTTGCCTATACTGAAGGCGCAGCCGAAGGCCGAAGTCCCTTTTCGAAGGCGGTTCCCGCGCCCGGCAGTACTTTGCCGTCCGTTTTTTCCTGCGCTCCCCTCAAAGATATCGATGGTGGAGGGAGTATACAGGACGCCGCTGACACCAGTTTCTCTGTCACCCAAATACGCGGGTGCAGGGGTGCGGCCCGCATCGCACGGAGACAAGTTTTTCGCACGCGGGAGGATTGTTGGCCGAGTGACCTTTGCAGCCCTGGTTTGTTGCCCCCTGCCGGGTGCGGGCAGAGCCCGCATCTCATCAGGATGGCTTCGACAAAACTCTCTTACTTCCTGATCATTGCCGAAAAAGAGGCCTCCGCGCCATGAATCACGAAAACACGCCCGAAACATCCCGCCCGCTCTACCTGGTCAGCGCCTGCCTCTGCGGCCTGCTCTGCCGGTATGACGGCGGGATACCAGCCATTCCTGCACTTGTACACATGCGGGAACAGGGGCTCTGCCTCCCCTTCTGCCCGGAAACAGAGGCAGGGCTGCCCACGCCGCGCCCGCCCTGCGAACTGCGCAACGGCCGGGTACTGAACACCGAGGGCGCGGATCTGACGGAAACCTTCGCCAAAGGCGCGGAACTGGCACTTGCCCTGGCACGCCGTCGCGGTATAGGCGCGGCCATTCTCAAGGACCGCAGCCCGTCCTGCGGCAGCACCACGATTTACGACGGCTCCTTCAGCGGCCGCCGCATTCCCGGAGAAGGGGTAACCGCCGCCCTGCTGCGCAGGTCAGGCCTGCACGTGTATACGGAACAGAACTTTCCCGGCGCGTCGGATTTTTCCGGAACATAGCCCATCCCGTACCGCCCGGCACTCACAAAACCGAAAGGACACCGCCATGAAACTTCTCGCAGTCAACGGCAGCCCCCGCAAAAGCATGAATACCGCCAGCCTGCTGGAAAAAGTCGTCCAGGGCGCGGCGGAGCAAGGCGCGGAAGCGGAACTCGTCCACCTGCGCGACTATACGTACACGGGCTGTAAAAGCTGCTTCCACTGCAAGCAGCCCGAGGGCAAGTCCTATGGGCGCTGTATTCTCAAGGACGACCTGAAACCCGTGCTGCAAAAGGCCCATGAGGCCGATGTGCTGGTACTGGGCTCGCCCTTCTATTTCAGCATGGAAACCGCCTACATGCGGGCTTTTATGGAGCGGTTGTGGTTCCAGTACTACCTGTACTCCGCGAAAAAGCCGCCCCTGTCGCCGCGCAAGAAGGCCACGGCCCTGGTCTACACCATGAACGTGCGCGAGGAGGACATGGCAGCCTACGGCAAGCCCACGGTCATCTCCGTTGCCAAAGGGGTCATGGAGCGCCTGTTCGCGCCCTGCGAAGTGTTCCTGTGTTGCGACACCAAGCAGTTCAAAGATTACTCCAAGTATGAGGTGGATGTGTGGGACGTGCCGGCCAAGCTGAAGCGGCACGCGGAAGTCTTTCCCAAGGATCTGGCACGCGCCTTTGATCTGGGCGCGCGGCTGGTGTCATAGGAGGGCGGACGAGAAAGGGAGCCCCCGGCGGCCGGGACTTCGCCCCGGTTCCCCCTTATTACGGGTTCCTCGCAGGCTGTACAGGCAAAACCGTTGCCTTCGACATATAACGGCAGGAGAGCCTCATGAACGATACCCAGATGATGGTCCTGGAACTGGGCGGCAAAGGGTACAGCTGTGCGCAGATCATACTGGCCGGGGGGCTTCGTCTCATGGGACGGGAAAACACGGACCTGCTGCGCTCCATGGCGGGTCTTGCCCAGGGAGTGGGGTGCAGCGGCGGCATCTGCGGCGCTCTCGCCGGGGGGGTGTGTCTGATTGCCCTGCACACCGGCAAAGGGCACGACGACGAAACCGCCCTGGAAAACGGCCCGATCCTCATGAACGAACTGGTGGAATGGTTCCGGCAGGAAAAATGCGGCGGCGGGGACATCACCTGTGACGCCATCCTCGGCGGCGGCCCGGCCTACGGCAAGGAAGACGCCTCCTGCCGCACCATGGAGCCGGTGCTCTGCGGCGGGCTGGTGGCGGCGGTATGGGACAAGGCGCTGTCCCTGCTGATAGAGAACGGCGTCGATCCTTCCCAGGGGAGGCAGGAACCTTGAAGAACCCGCCGCCTCCGGCAGGCGAAGACCCTCACTCCGGAACAGAGATCCCCACGACTTTCTTCGCCCATGGGGCAGCGTCCGAATCCGGCGCTCCTTTCCAGGAGCGCTTCACCCAAAGCCTGTGCCCCGTCTGCCTGCGCACGCTGCCCGCCCGCCTTGAGCAGGAAGGAGATGCCGTGCTGCTGCGCCGGATCTGCCCGGAACACGGGGAGTATGCGGAAACCGTCTGGCAGGGCGAACCGTCTCTGCAGGCGTGGCAGCGGCGCATCCCCACTCCTGTGGAGGTACGCCGTGAAACCAAACACAGGTACGGCTGCCCCCGCGACTGCGGACGCTGCCCGGAGCATGGCCAGCGCGCCTGTACGGTGCTGTTCGAAATCACCATGCGCTGCAACCTGCGCTGTCCGGTCTGCTTCGCCGCCGCCGGTTTCGAAAACCCCGGAGCACCAGCGCAGGAGCCCTTCGCCTCTCTTGAAGAACTGACGGAACAACTCGTCTGGATACGCGAACACGCAGGGCCGGTGGTGCTGCAACTTTCCGGAGGCGAGCCCACCCTTTACCCGCAGCTTGCGGAACTGGTGCGCGCGGGCCGCGCGCTCTTTCCGGCAGTGCAGCTCAATACCAACGGCATCTTGCTGGCGGAACGGCCGGAACTGGCCCGAGAACTGGCAGAAGCCGGGCTTTCCTGGGTATTCTTGCAGTGCGACGGCACAAATGACGCCATCCATACCGCCCTGCGCGGCAAGCCCCTGCTGGACAAAAAGCTGGCCGCCGTGGATAACTGCCGGGCGGCGGGCTTGAGCGTGGTGCTCGTGCCCACCGTCGCCAGGGGAGTGAACGACCGCGACCTCGGCAACCTGCTGCGCCTCGCCCTATCCCGTGCCCCGACGGTGCGCGGCCTGCATCTGCAGCCCATGACCGCCTCGGGCCGCAATACTCTGCCAGACAGCGGCCCGCCCCTCACCCTGCCGGAAACCCTGCGCCTGCTCGCGGAGCAGAGTGACGGGCAGATACTCATGGAGCACGCCACCCCGCCAAGCTGCGAACATCCGCGCTGCTCCTTCCATTGCCGCTACACCCTTTCCCCTGCGGGCAGGCTTGCTCCTCTGCGTGAAGCGCAGTTCTGCCGCGTGGCGCTCGATGATACTGTCCCGGCGGCATGCTGCTCCGCCCCTGAAGCCAAGCATGTCCCACAGTCTCCTTCCCCCCGGACAGAGGTAAGCGCCGTTCCTTCCGTCTCGCGTTGCCGCCCCGCCGCCGACACGCAAGACGCCGCCCCCCCCTCCGGAGCCGCAGATGCCCCGCTCCGGGACAAGAGCGCCTACAGCGTGGATCGCGCCATTGATGTGATCCTGCGTTGCTGGCAAGGGCCTGGGAAGACTGCCGCCCCGTCCGAGCCTGTACTCGGGATCTCCGTTTCGGACGCCGCTGAGGCCGGGCACAGTGTGGCCGATTCTTCAGCTTCCTCCTCTCCCCGCGCTTCTCTGGACGCCTTCGACGCCTTTTTGGCAAAGGCGCGCGCCTCTACCTTCAGCGTCACCTGCATGGCCTTCCAGGATGCGCGCACGGCGGATCTTGAACGCTTGCGGCAGTGCTGCGTGCATGTCTTTGCCCCGCCGGACCGGCTTGTCCCCTTTTGTTCCTATAACCTTACCGCTCTTGACGGCACGCCCCTGCACCGGGACGAGACGCGCGCCTCAGCTGGAGGCCAAAAAGAAACACCCGACAAGGAGGAACGCGAAAAGACCGGGGGCCCCGCATGAAGGATGCCGCACGGGTTCCCTCCGCTCCTTCTCCTGCCGTCCCTTTCCGGCAGGGCGCGCTGCCGGACGCGCTGCCTCTCGACCGGCAGTTCGCCGGAAGGCTGGCCCGGCGCTATGGCGGTTCTCCCGCTCTTTCCCTGTTGAGCCTGCGCGTGTGGCAGCTCAATTGCCTGGCCGAAACGCTGGCTCATGCGAACGAGAACAGCCTCCTTTACCGCAGGCTTCCGGAAATCGCCGAAACGGCGCAGGCTTGCCGTAGCGCCGCCCTTGACGCGGTCAAAAAAGCGCGCCCTCTTTTTGACCGCGCCTCCTCGCCGGAACCGCTCAAACAGGAGAACGCGCTCTCTGCCGCGCTACAAGAATCCCTGACGCCGCTCCTGCAAGCTCTTCCCTTCACCCTGCCCGCCGATCTGGCCGCCGCGCCGGAGGCCTTTCTCGCCGTGCCCCATGGCGATGTGGCCGGATTGATCTCCCTGTCCACCTCCGGCACGACCGGACCGGGCAAACGCATCTTCTGCACAGAGGAAGACCTCGCGGAAACCGCCGCCTTTTTCAAACACGGCATGCGCCTGATGGTGGATCCCGCCCGTGGGGACAGCCTCGCCCTGCTCATGTCCGGGGAACGGCCCGGCAGCGTCGGCGACCTGCTCGGGCGGGGCATGCGGGCGCTCGGCGTTCCTTTTGCCGTGCCCGGCTTTGTGCCCTGCGGCGCAGAGGCGGAAGACGCCTATATGGACGCCCTCATCACCCTCGCCCCCACCTGTCTGGTGGGCGTTCCGGGACAGCTTCTTTCCCTGGCCCGGCACAGGCGTGCAGGAAAACTCGGGCGAACCCTGCGCACGGTGCTGCTCAGCGGCGATTCCGCCACCCCGGCCCTGCGCGCGGTTATAGCCCAGGGCTTCGGCTGCGAGGTGTTCGTCCACTACGGTCTGACGGAAACAGGCCTCGGCGGCGCGGTGGAATGCCGGGAACACGCGGGCTGCCACTTGCGCGAGGCGGATCTGCTGTGCGAAGTAGTGGATGAAGCAGGGCAGCCCGTGCCCGGCGGAGGCTGGGGCGAAGTGGCCCTGACCACCCTCACCCGGCAGGCCATGCCCCTGATTCGTTACCGCACCGGGGACGAGGGCAGGCGCCTGCCGGGCGGATGCGCCTGCGGTTCCCTGCTCGGGCGCATCGAGGTGCGTGGGCGCCTCAGTGATCGTCTGTCCCTGCAGGACGGCAATCTTCTGCCTGTGACAGCCCTTGATGCCCCGCTGCTGTCCTTGCCCTGGGTGCGAGGCTGGCAGGCCGCGCTGTACCGGCCCCCCTGTCTCGTCGTCACGCCCGAGCTTGCGCCCGAGGCTCCGGCTTCGGCGCGTGCCGTTCTGGAGCGGTCTCTGACGGCGCTCCCCGGCCTGCGCCCGATACGCACGGCACAGGAACAAAGCAAGGCGCTGGAGGAAAATCGTCTGCCGGTGCTGCTGCATGGACGGGCAGCCGGAGAAGGCGAAGATTCCGGCGAGTCTCCCGCCCGGACCCAGGCCAAAAGAACCTTGCGCCGGAATGCGGGGCCGGTTCCCGCCTCCTGGTACGGCTGATGCACGAGAATGCGGGCGCTGCTGCCGTCCCCGACGGCCCACGCCGAGACCTTCCTGTCCTGCGGGCGCAGCCTCCCCCCAGGCCGGATCCATACGGAGAAACGACCCCCAAACCCCTTTAAGGAGCGGCCATGAAGGCATTACTGCTGATTGACATACAAAACGATTACTTTCCCGACGGGAGAATGGAACTGGACGGCAGCGAAAAGGCCGGGGACATGGCGGGAAAACTCCTTGCCGCCTTCCGGAAAACGGCGGGGCCGGTATTCCATATCCAGCATGTATCCACCCGGCCCGATGCCAGCTTCTTTCTGCCGGGCACTGACGGGGTGCGCATCCATGACGCTGTGACCCCGTTTGCCGGGGAGTCCGTCATTACCAAGCACTACCCGAACGCATTCCGCGAAACGGACCTTCTGCGGAAGCTACAGGCAGCGGGCGTAACGGAGCTTGTCATCGCCGGGATGATGACGCATATGTGCGTCGATACCACGGTGAGGGCGGCCTGCGACCTCGGGTTCGCCTGTACCCTCGCTCACGACGCCTGCGCGACGCGCGCCCTGTCCTTCAGCGGCAGAACGGTGCCTTCCCCGGACGTGCAGGCAGCGTATATGGCGGCGCTGCACGGACTGTTCGCCCGCGTTATGGATACGGAGGCAGTGTGCGCCGAACTCTCGCAGGGAGCAATGTGAACAGGCCGTCATATGGACTTCTGATGGAAAAAGCGCCGGAGATGGCCAGCTCTGTTTTTTTATACCTGGTCAGAGCAGTTTAATTTTGAAACTACTCCTGCAAAGGCAGCCATAATTACGGGATTCCAAAGGGACTCAGTCCCTTTGTCCGCTGGAGGCAGTTCGATCCTTGTCCAATTTCATTATGACTTTTCAGGCGGACCAGTTTTTGGGGGGCGGGTCAATCGCAAAAGAAAAGCGCCTTGGAAATATCCAAGGCGCTTCAGACTGTTGACAAAGTCCTGGCAATTTAGCCGGGACTTTGTTTTTGTATCTCCATGATCAAGCGCAAAACCGAACAGCAAACAAAAATAGAACTGGTGTGCATTGAAGATCTCGTGCCCCGCGAGCATCTTCTGCGC
>JAVBTB010000002.1:0-153958 GCA_031556355.1 Desulfovibrio sp.
GAGATAGAACGCTTATTCCGTAGGCTTAAGGGTTTTAGGCGCGTAGCGACCAGATACGATAAGCTTGATGTTGTATTCGCTGCGTTCATCTACTTTGCACTCATCGTTGAGGCTGTTAAATAGTGTCAACAGGCTCTAGGCGAGCCCCCGCCTGAGTATTTACAGACGCCCTCCGTGCCCGGCACGGAGGGCGTCCGCCGTTTTTGGAGGGACGCAAACCGCACTTCTCTCGGCCGCAAGCGCGGTACCCGGTGGCGGTTCGTTGCGTAATTTTCCTGCAACGTGTACCGTGACTGCTCCCGTATCTTTTGCTTTTCTGGAAAACCCATGACAGCCACCACGTCTTTATGCGCGAATCAGGGCGCATCTTTTATCCCCAAGGCCGTCGTCTTTGACTTTGACGGAACCCTGGCCGTGCCGACCCTCGATTTCATCCTCATGCGCGTCCGCGCCATGGAGGCGCTTTCCGCCCATTCCCCCGTGCCGGTAAGTACGGCGCAGCCTGCCATGGAAGAGCTGGCCCGGGTCTGCGCGCTGCTTTCCCCCAAGGCGGCGTGCGAAGCTCGCGCTGCTACCCTGGAAGCCATCGCCCTTATGGAAGTGGAAGCGGCCACCCGGTCCAGTCTGTTTCCCTTTGTGCGTCCCATGTTGGCCGCTTTCCGCGAGCGGAGCATCCTGTGCGCCGTGATTACCCGCAACTGCGCGGCAGCGGTGCGCACGGTCTTCCCCGATCTTGACGAACACTGTTCCTGCCTGCTGACCCGTGACGACGTGCTGCACGTCAAACCTCACCCGGAACATCTGGTGCGCGCTCTGGCCGCCCTGCGCAGCTCTCCTGAAGAGGCCCTTATGGTGGGGGATCATCCCATGGACGTGCAGGTGGGCAAACGGGCCGGCACGCGCACGGCGGGACTGGCCAGCGGGGGTACTTCCCTTGAGCGGCTGGCCCAGGAAGGGGCGGATTACCTGGCTGTTGACGGCGGAGAGCTTATGCGCATGCTGGGCATTCTGCCTCATGCCGGATGAAGGGGAGGGGGAGAGCGCCGGGTGCTTCCCCTGCATTGAGCGGGTGGAGACAAGGCCTCTGATTTTTTGCTACTGCCCGGCTTCCTGGCGGAGCAGCAAGCGGGCGAGGGCGGCTTCCAGGTACAGCTCCGACAGCGCGGCCGGCTCCGCAGCGGCAAGCTCCATCCCCTTTTGCCGCAGCAGAGCTTCCACAGCTGGGCGAAGCCGGTGGGAGCCACCGTCGCCGTTGTCCGTGCCCGCGGCAAAGGCGGCTTGAAATTCTTCCGGCCGTTCCGGAGTGAAAAAGCGCTCCGGCAGAAACACCGTCCCCTGTTCCGCGAGCGTCTCCAGGTGGCTGAGGATGGTGCGGGGATGCAGGTCTCCGGCCTGGGCCATCTCCTGCAACGAAAGGCCTTGTCCACACAGGCGCAACGTTTCCTGCGCCGTTGCGCCTGTGTTGCTCCGCCCGCCACGCTGCCCGGAGGGCTCCGCTTCTCCGTTTTCTCTTGCCTCGCTTCTGTCCGGCGTTGTTTCCGCCAAAAAGTCCCGCAGTTGGCGGTCCAGGTCTTCTTTGGGGGTCACCTGGTACACATGATTGGGACGGTTGAAAGACGCCCTGGCGCAAAGGGGCGTACGCAGGCCCAGGCGGCGGATGATGTCGTCCTCCACCCTGGTGGCGGCGGTGGCGGCGACGGGCGTTTGGGGGAACTGCCGCGCCAGGGCGGAAGGGACTTTCCCCCGCCCGTGGGCATGACCGTGAACGAGTCGCGCCCCTCCATAATGGCGTCCACCACGGGCTGCCGGTGGGGCCGGAAGCTGCGGTAGCCGAAAAGGGTTTCCAGGGCGGCATGGACGGCAGAGGAGGCAAGGGGGATGGCGCTCATGAAGGAAGGGTGAAAAATGCCACAGGTTGCGGTACCTGGCGAGGTACCGGGAGAGGCGCAGTACCCCGGCGCGGCACAAAAGAAAAGTGCGGGGAGCCACCCCTTTACTTTTGGGAGAATTGTCCTATCCTTTCTATCAAAGATACCCTTGGCTGTAGGCCTTCCGCCGTTGACGAATTTTTCCGCGGCGAGCGGACTGCCTGGAGGAGGGAACCCATGCCACTTGTGCGAGGAGTTTTTCAATGCGAGTAAATCAGCGTTTTGCCGTGTTTTCGGCACTTGTTCTTATTTTGGTGGCGGCCATGTCGTCCCTGGCCCTGGCTGCTGCCCCCGTGGACTTTCGCGCCCTGGTGAAGGCGGCGGGCCCCGCTGTGGTCAACATCAACACCGAACGGGTGATGAAAGAACGCAGCCTTCCTCCGGGGTTCGACATGTTTCGCGGACATCCGGATGTGGACCGCTTCTTCGACCAATTTGAGAATTTTTACCGCGAGAACCAGCGCAGCAGAAAAAGCAGCTCTCTTGGTTCCGGCTTCATCATTTCCCCGGACGGCTATATCGTCACCAACAACCACGTTATTGAAGGGGCGGACACTATCCGCGTAACCCTGGCAAGCACCAAGAACAAGGACGAGTCCCTGGCGGCCGAGGTGGTGGGCGCGGATCCGGATACCGACCTTGCCCTGCTGAAGATTAAGGGCTCGAATCTGCCGTACCTGATCTTCGGCAGTTCCGACGCGCTGGAAGTGGGCGAATGGGTCGTTGCCATCGGCAGCCCCCTCGGCCTCGACCACACGGTAACGGCGGGCATTATTTCCGCCAAGGGCCGCAATATCCAGTCCGGTTCCTATGACGACTTTCTGCAGACCGACGCCTCGATTAACCGGGGCAACAGTGGCGGGCCGCTTCTGAACATGGACGGCCAGGTGGTGGGCATTAACACCGCCATTGCCCAGCGCGCGCAAGGCATCGGGTTTGCCATTCCTTCCAGCCTTGCCCAGCGGATCATCACGGACCTGAAGGACCATAAGAAGGTCAGCAGGGGCTGGCTCGGCGTTACCATCCAGAACGTGGATTCGGCCACGGCAAAGGCCCTCGGCATGAAGGAAGCCGCCGGCGCGCTGGTCAGCAGCGTGCTGCCCGGACAGCCTGCGGACAAGGCCGGGGTCAAGGGCGGCGACGTCATCGTGTCCATCAACGATACCCGCATTGAAGATACGGAACACCTGCTGCGTCAGGTCGCCCTGCTTCCCCCCGGCTCCAAGGCCGACGTGACGGTGTGGCGCGACGGGAAGGAGGAAACCTTTTCGCTGACCGTGGCGGAACGCGACATCAAGCAGGCCGGTATAAAGGGTGGCGACATGAAGAACCAGAACGCCCCCTCCGGACGTCTGGGGGTGAAGGTGCGCCCGATCACGGCTGAGGACGTCAAGCGCTTTGATCTGCCCGGCTCTTCCGGTCTCTTTGTGGCGGGCGTAGCTGAAGGGGGCCTGGCGGAAGGCGCGGGCATTCAGCCCGGGGACGTTATTCTGGCCGTGAACAGAAAGACCGTGAACAGTGAGGAGGAGTTGTCCTCCCTGGTAAATGAAGCCGCGAAGAACCGCGGGGCGTTGTTGCTGCAAGTGGTACGGAGAGGGCAGGTGTTTTTCAGGCCCATCGATCTTACGGAAAAGAAGTAAGCAAAAGCGTGCCGTAAACGCGCATCCGGCGCCGACATCTCTGTCCCTGCATACACGCGGGTATGAGGAGTGCCGCGACAAAAAGCGCAGCAGCTTCGCACAGACCTCATCAACAGCCATCAATGCAAAAGGGGGGATCTCAGGATCCCTCTTTTGCATTGATGGAAGAGGTGAGCACAGGTGACTTTCCCGTCAAGAGTGTGTACCAACAAGTATCTCTTTACGTAACGTGGACCAGCGAAGCGTGCATTGCACAGCGAGTAACGATCGACTGCGGCGAAGCCGCAAGGGAGGCGGGCTATGACGGCATTGTTGCATGTGGCGGTACGGTTAGGAATGGTGATGATAGCGGCTGTCGGGGGCATGTGGCTTTTCCCCTCCCTTGCGGAAGCGCAGGATGCGCACAAGGCCGGTCCCCAAAAGTTCATGGTCGGCAAGATGGAAGTCATTCCTCTGCTTGACGAGGCGCGGGATATGCCGGTGGGCATCTTCCGCGGGGCGGATGCGGCGAAAATGCAGGCCCTGGCCCCTGGCGGCAAAGCTCCCTCGGGCATTTACGGATTTTTGATCCGCACGGGTGATCAGGTCATTCTGGTGGACACCGGGTTTGGCAGAAGCGAAGCTCCCCAGAGCTTGCTCCTGCAAAGCCTTAAAGGCGCGGGTACTGCGCCGGAGGCGGTGACTCTGGTCGTTTTGACCCACCTGCACAGGGACCACGTGGGGGGGCTTGTCTGGAAGGGCAAGGCCGCTTTTCCCAAAGCCGCAGTGCTGGTGGGCGATATTGAAAGGGACTTTTGGCTCAATGAAGCCGCCCGGGCAAAAGATCCCGGCCGCATGGAAAACGCCGTGCTGGCCCGCGACAACCTTGGGCTGTATGGGGACAGGGTTGCCGTATTCTCCTTTGGCGACGAGATCGTTCCCGGCCTGACCGCTGTCGCGGCTATCGGGCATACGCCCGGACATGCCGTGTTCATGCTGGAGTCGGACGGTGAGCGGATGCTGTTTTGGGGAGATACGACGCATGGGGCGGTTCTGCAGTTCCCCGATCCCGCCATTTGCGCGTCTTTTGACATGGACATGCCCAAGGCTGTGGAAACCCGCAAGGCGCTTATGAAGCTGGCCGCGGAACAGAACATTCCCATAGCCGGGGCGCATTTGCCCCAGCCTGGCATCGGGCGGGTAGGGCAGGGTGAGGCCCCAGGCACGTTTACCTTTACTCCAGGCATGTAGGCAGTACCGTCGCGAGCACTTTTTTACCTCCAACTGCGTCAGATGAGCTTTGTATTCCGGTCAAACCGCCCCAGAGTACCCCCCTTCATAACGGGCTCATCTTTCTTGCCGGAGAACAAAAAATCATTTCGTGACGACACTGCCTGGTTCCGCCTGCAAGAAAACGCCGAGCGGCTCCTCGTATTTCCCGCAAACATCACATACCCCGGAAGATTCGGACAAGGCGAATTCTTCCGGGGTATGTCATAAGAACGTATAAGGCGAAAGCGCGCCGAGCCGGAACCTTTCTAAAAAAGAAACGCCCCGGCTGGCCAGGGCGCTCAAGACACAGGCAATTAGTAGCGCGGCTGGCGGGGCGCTTTAGGCTGCGCTTCGTTCACCCGAAGGGTGCGGCCGCCAAAGCTGGTACCGTCCAGAGCTTCCACAGCGCCTGCGGCGTCGGCATCGTCCATTTCAACAAAGCCAAAACCGCGTGCACGGCCGGTTTCACGGTCGCTGATCAGCTTCACCGAACTTACGTTACCGTGGTTCGCAAACAAGCTGCGCACTTCTTCTTCCGTCGCCGACCAAGGCAAATTGCCTACATAAAGAGACTTAGTCATCATAAAACCTCTCAAAAAAAAATGAAACTCCGCGCCCAAGTAACCCCGCACACACACTTGCAGGAAATGCGCGTTTCCTTAAGAACTCACTTGCCCTAACCGTAACGCGGCGTCAATAGAAAAATGAACATTTATTGGAAAAATAGGATAATTTTTATTTGGTGTTTTTGTATATACGTACGATATTCCTTGTGCTGCAATGTTAAAATTAATTATGCAATGAGCGGGCCGATGTTGTTATAATCGGCAGCGCAGTGTCTTTACTCCCTCTTGAAATAAGATGTCCACTTTGTCCGGGCGAACCACAGCTATCACTTCGCCCAATCCGAATATGGGGTGTTCCACCAACTCCTGCAGAGCGTAGGAGTTTTGCATGGAGTACAGAGCGGGGGTTTCTCCACTGTGCCGGGCCATGGCTTCGCGCCAGGCGGTTTCTGTTTTAGCCGGAGACTTGCGCGCATGTTGCCGTTCCTGCCCTGAGGCGCGGGCGGCGGAACGGATCTCTTCCCCTGTTCGGGCGCCCGCATGCAGGCGGGGCGGGCGGATTTCCGTAGCGGTATCGCGGCCTTGGCCCGCCCGTACGCGGCGCACCGCGGTTCCTTGCGGCTTTTTGGGCGCTTTTTGCGTGGTATCCCGGTATTTGTGGACGCTGCCGCAGGCCTTGCATTCCACCTTGGTAATAGCCCCGTCCAGGACAAGCATGACGACATGCCCTGTGATATCGTTGCACCGCCCGCATTTGGCGGTAATGTAATCTCCCGGCTTTGACACTGGCATACGCGCATTTACTCCATCTTTCAGATCATTGAGCCCCGGTTTTCACGCCGGTGCAATTATTATGTGGCACAAGAGGGCTGAAACTCCCGAGCGGGCAAGACCCCCTTGACGGCAAGCGGATACCCGCTCACCACGAAAACAACCGCTGTCGCAAAAGACGCCATGTATTGGTTGGCCAATCCCGCGAGATCGCGAAAGCGGCGTCCGGAGGCGGTTTCTGGCACCAGGCCGAGCCCCACCTCATTGCTGACCACCACCACCGGGCAGGGCAACCGGAACAGGGCGTTTGCGAGTTCCCGGAATGCCCCCTGCATTGCCGTTTCGTCAAGCCTGCACTCCATGCAGCCGGACACCCAGAGGGTCAGGCAGTCGAACAGGAGCACCTCGCCGGGGCCTATGGCGCACGGCAACTCCCGGTACAGTTCCGCCGCCTTGGCCGGGAGAGACTCCAGCACGCGCCAGTGCGGGCCGCGCGCCTGCCGGTGCGCCTCTATCCGGGCGCGCATTTCCGCGTCGCGTGCCTCGGCTGTGGCGAGATAAAGGCCCCGGGGGGCCAGAGCTTCCGCCACGGCCTGCGCATAGCCGCTTTTGCCGCTACGACAGCCCCCGGTCACAAAGATAAAGGGCTGGGGCCTTTGCGGAGATGCCGCCCCGGTGTGGGCGTGTGTGGGGGAGGTCGGCTGTTCTGTGTGCATGGAAGGGCTCGAAACCTCAGTTCGCTGTGTGCGTGAGGCGGTTTTTTTCCTCATCCAGCCTGCCGGCGCATTCAGTCAGCGCAGCCGCCAGCGCGGAAAGGGCCGGAGTGGAGTCCGGCGTCCTGCGGGACAGCCACATGGCCATGTATACAAGGGATTCGGTGTCCATCCCCTGTGTTTCCCCGCCGCGCCGCATGGCGGCGGCAATGGTGTCGCGCGCCTGTTCGCGGCGGCGGAGCGCCTGCCTGTATTCCGAGGCCAGGGCGGCCCGTTGGGACGCGGGGCCGCTGTGTCTGTGCTCTATATGGAGCGCGCCCGCTTGTGCGGCGGCTTCTTCGGCCGCTCTGAGCCGTTCGACCCGGTCACGCATGTCGGGGGTATTGAGATAGGCCTCAAGGGCTCCGGCAATCCTTCGCGCCTGTGTGGCGTAAATGCGGTACATGTCGGCCTGTTCCGCCAGCGTGAGCGGTCGCGGCCCGTTGCCGCTGTCGCGTTTTTGCGCCAGGGCTTCGCGGCGCAGGGTAGCAATGAAACGCTCGCTGTAGAGGCGGTTCAGGCCGTTTATCATGGAGGGCATGAGCACATACCGCAAAACCCGCTCCCTGCCCGCTCGGGCATCGGTGCGGGGTACGTTGAACCCTTGCAGGTGGCGGCCGAACTTCAGGTTGGCCCACTGCACGTCGGCGGTGGTAATCCCCCGGCGGCGCGCCATGGGGTGCGTTCCGGCAGGCCAGTAGTTGGCGGCAAGAAAAGCGGCGAGGTCATTGATAAAACCCATGCCGACGACGCTGTCTTCCCCTCTGGCAGAAACCGGCTTTGCGGAGGGAGCGCGGCTGGCGCTCGGGCCGTACAGGCGGCCGGCATCAAGAGGCGGACTGGCCGCGTCAATATCGCCCCCGGCGATGTGTCCTTCGGGGGAGAGGGGTTTGCCTTTGTCGTACACGATAACGGAAGGGGTCTGCGGCTCTTCGGCCTGGGGAGGCATCTCAGAGGAGGGTTCGCCTTCACGGGCTGGGAGGGCGGCTTCCCGGCCTTCCTGTCCGTGAGTCGCGTTTGTTCGGGCGGTGCCGTCCGGCGTACCGGTCTGTTGCGGAAGGCCGCTGTGCGCGCCGTTGCCGGCCGGGGGGCTTTCTTCGCGGGTAAGGGGAGAGGGCGCTGTTTCGGGCGCAGACCCTACTACAGGGGGCGGAGGCGGGATCTCTGGGGCGGTCCGGATGGGTGGCGACAGCACCGGAATGCCCGATGCGGGAGGCGGCTGGCGCCGCCGTTCGCTTATTTGTCCGGAAATTTCCGGGGGAGGGCTTACTGGGGAGGGCGTGCCGGAGAGCCTGCCGTCCCGCGCCAGGGGGCTTCTTGCCTTCTCGGGGGCGGAAGGAGCGGTGCTCCAGTAATACGCCACGACTCCCGCGGCGATCAGCAGCGCAAGGAACAGCACGGCAAGAAGCGTACGCGTTTTCGGCGCCGGGGCGGCGTCGGCTTGTGTGTCTGCCATGACAAACTCGGAGCACAGGCTTAAGGGTAAGGCTTGGCGTCGGCGCGCCTGCAAAGACAAAGTATATACTTCTCCTATCCGGCCTGCAATCCCTGCGGAATTTCGCACGATTTCGTGTCCGGGGAGAGGGAAAGGACTGTATTTGCGATTGTATTTTGCCCGCTGCGCCGGTAAGCGACGAAAGGGCCGGCTTGTCCGGCGTTCCTGCCGGATCGCAGGCCTGCGGAAGGGGGCCGCTGTCTGCCCTGCAACAGCGACGGTCGGAAGAGCTTTGCCGGAGCGCCCGTCGGTGGAGCGACTTGCCTCCTCTTGCGCTCCCTTACGAGGAAATGTATTATGCCATCGCTGTATACAAAAGACTGTATTCTCTTTGCGTCTTTTTCGGGGGCACGCCGTTGCAACTGTGCACCGGCAGCACCCTGTCTTTTCGGGACGCTGCGTGAACGTCGGCTTCCGGTTTCTGTTCTCCTGCGGCATTGCCGGATTTTGCACCACAAACAGAGGCCTCCCAGACAGTCTGCCCTCGCTCCGAGGGGCTTTTCCGCATGACAACGCGGCTTGTCGCGCACTGGGCTCAGCCCTCATTAATCCGCCTGCTGCAAAGCTGCCTTTTTTGGGCTGGCTGCGTCACAAGGAAAAAATTGACCTCATAGTATGCCGGTACAACTTCGCCCAATTTCTCCCTCGTTCCTTGCCACCCGAAAAAAGGCAGCTTTTCGCGGACAGCAAATTAATGAGGGCTGAGCCTGGGACGCATGCTGCGGCCGCACTCTGCCATAAGGAGGCCGGATGCAACGGTATATGGGCTATGCCTTCATCCTGACGGCCGCCGCCTTGTGGGCGCTTATCGGTCCTGTTTCCCGTTTTGTGTTGCAAAACGGGGTCGCGCCGCTGGAAGTCGCTTTCTGGCGAGCCGCATTCGGCTGTTTGTTTTTTAGCCTGCATGCTGCAGGAACCCGTTCGTACGCCATCCAGCGCCCGGCTGACGGCCTGGTGTTTTTCCTGTTCGGCGCGACGGCCATAGGCGGTTTTTTCGCTTCGTACCTGTACGCCGTGCAGACCGGTGGGGCGGCATTGGCAGCGGTGCTGCTCTATACTGCTCCGGTGTGGGTGGCTGTTTTTTCCCGCCTGCTTTTCCACGAGCCTGTTACGGGGCTGAAAGCGATTGCAATTCTTTTCTGCCTTGCCGGAGTGGCCTGCATCAGTTTTTCGTCTGGCACGGGAGACCTGCGGGCGGGGCTGGCTGGAATTGGCTTTGGCGCGCTTGCGGGCATGCTGTATTCCATGCACTACATTTTTTCCAAAAAGTATCTCGCCCGGTATTCCGCCATTACGCTGTATGCCTTCTGGCTTTTGGGCGGCACCTTGGCCCTTCTGCCCTTTGTGGACTTTACGGACAAGAGCCTTGCCGACTGGGCGCGTCTGCTGTGCCTGGGGCTGTTCTGCACTTACGGGGCCTACTGGGCCTACGGTGAAGGCGTGAAACGTCTGGAACTCACCAGGGCGGTGGTGCTGGCCACGCTTGAGCCTGTTCTGGCGACCCTTGCGGCCTGGTGGTGGTGGGGCGAGCTTTTTACCCCCGTGGGCTGGCTGGGAGCGGGCCTCATTATGGGCGCAGTGCTGTTGATGATATACAGGACGGATGCGGAGCAGTCCGCATAACAACACAGGATATCAGCCATGGGTATGCATATGGGAGTTGCGGGAGCGGGATGCGGCGCGGGCCGGGCGGTTGCGCGGGGATGGAGGCTGCTGCCGTGCGCGTTGCTGGTGCTTGGGCTGACTCTGGCGAATGTCTGTGCCGCAAAAGCTGCGGAAGGGGCTTCCGCCAGAGGGGCTTCACAAGAAAAGGCGGCAGTTGCGGATACTTCCGCGCCGGATACCGTGCTCACTCTTTTTGGCGTAAAGGGCCTGTTTACGGGCGCGTCGGAGTCCCACGAGGCCGCTCCGGTTACGCGTATGTGGCTGAGCGTGCTGGAGCGGCGCATGAAAATGGGACCGAACGCCATAGAGAGCAACCTGATGCCGGGACCGGTCATGAAGCAGTGGGAGACGCTCAAGCAACGGTACCGGTCCATGAGCGCGGAAGAAAAGCTGCGTAACGTGAATGGTTTTTTTAACGGATGGCGCGGCATTGAGGATAGCAGGGCCTATAACCGTGAAGAGTACTGGGCCTGCCCGGCGGAATTTTTGTCCACCGGCGGAGGCGATTGCGAAGACTACGCCATCATAAAATACTACGCCTTGCGGGAATTCGGCTGGCCGGTAAAGGATTTGTGGCTGGTGCTGCTTTCAGACACCACCCGTCGTTCACAGCATGCCGTGCTGGCAGCCCGGACCGGCGGCAAGATTTTTATCCTCGATAACTTGAGCCGCCCCGGATACCTGATTATGCATAATGATCAGTATAAGAAAATGTACATTCCGTCCTATGCGGTGAATGACGACGGGGTATGGGTGTTCCTGCGGGCGAAGGAAGCGCAGAAGACGGCGAAGAAAGCGGAGGGAGTGCAGGCGGAAAGCAAAGCGCCCTGACGCGCAACGCTTGAGGCGGCATGATGGAAGGATGCTGGGGGAACGGCGGGGGGAGTGCTTTGTGGGACAAAGGCCCATTTCCGGAGGACACGCTGGGCTGTCTTTCTTAATCAGGCGGGTTCGATGCGCACATACAGATCGCCGCGCCAATTGCCTACCCGCTTACCCATGCCTTTCAGCCGCATGGCCTTGCCCGGCACGAATTCCGGCGGCAGGGTCAATTCCACAATCTGGGGTTCATCGCTGAGGCCGTGACGAATCTGCAAGCGGACCCGCGCTCCGGGAACGAGGGATTCACCGGGCAGACGCAGCACCTGCACGTCATCAATCTGCTTGCGCAGCCAGCCTTTGAGCTTGCCCATCATGCCGTCCGTCTCCACAGAGGCCTTTTCATAGGCGGGGGGCCGCTTGCGGGCGCTTTGCGGCTGGGATCTTGGGGTGCCGGCTGTTTTTTTGCGTTGCTGCCCGTCCGGGCTGCGCGTTTCCGTGTCCCGGCTCGCCGAACTCCGGGGTTGCGACTCGTAGCGCATGTGGCTGTAAATATCCTCAAAGACACGGCGGGCAAAGGGATCATTCAGGATGTCGCGCAGGATATCTTCCTTGCCTTTGCCGTCCTGTGCCTTTTGGGCGTCGCCTGCCGGGGCGTCTTTTTGTGCCGCTTTGGCTTTGGCATAGGCCTTCTGGGCATCTTCCCGCGCCTTTGCGGAGGCTTCCGCCCCGGCGGCGGCTTTACCCGCGGACTCCTTGGCCGCTTTTGCCGCTTTGGCCGCCGGACCTCCCTGACTCAGCAGAACGTACGCTTCGTTCAGCTGCTGAAAACGCCTTGCGGCATCCGGAACATCCGGGTTCAGGTCCGGGTGCAGGGCAAAGGCCAGCCTGCGGTAGGCCCGTTTGACCGCCGCAAGATCAGAACCCTCTGCAAGCTCGAGTATTGCATAGCATTCTTTGCGCGTCATGCGGCCTCCGAAGAAAAATGCAGCGTTATTGTCCGTATCGGCGGAAGTCGTCTAAACCTTATGGGGCCCACACTGCAAAACAATTCCAGCGCACACGCCGACGCTCCGGCGACGCTATGCGGCCTGTCCGGAGTATATTTGCTGTTCCCTATCGTTTCTTCTTATTTTCCGCAAGCAGGGGAAGAAGATCGGAGACTTGAAGCGCGCCCGCCTCATATGTGGCGGCGCTTTTTATCAGGTTCTTTTCGGAAAGGTAGGCAAGGCCTTCCCGCACAAACGCCGCATGCGGCATTTTGGGGGGAATGCCGGGGCAGAAATCCTTGGCCATGGCCAGGCTCTCCGCATCTACCAGGTTGCCTCGAAAATAGGGCCAGGCTCTGCAAATATCGGGCTTTGCCGGATGCACGGTACATCCCGTGCCGCTCCTGAAAAAGATACAGGAACCGTCAGGGCCTGTACGTACGTGCAGTTTTTCTCCGCGTATCTCTCCCCACCGGGCCGTGAACTCCGTTTCGGAAACGGCAAGGTGGGCGCACAGACGGGCCAGATCGTCCGGGCTGACCACAATGCCGCCCCGGCCTTCGCAGCAGTGCCCGCAGCACTTGCAGTCAAATGCGTATTTCATGGTATCCGTGTCCTGGGGTGCGCCGCGAGAGAGGGCGGGCGCTCCGGCTGCCGCCAGGGGCGGGTTATGCATCATGCAGCGGGGTTTTGCCGAACAGCCGGGCGTGCTCCACCATCAGGCAGGAGTCCTGCACGGCGGCAATGCCGTTTGCTTCCATCAGCCGAAAGGCCCCGTCATGCACGATGCCGAGTTGCATCCAGAAGAGCAGGGGCGGGCGGGCAAGGCCAAGGGTCTCCCGCGCGTGTTCTTCGCAGTACTGGGACGCCCGGAAGAGATTGACGATGTCAACGGGAACGGGCACCTCGGCAAGAGTCGCGCAGGCCGGCAGCCCCCATACGGTCTTGCGTACCGGATGCACGGGGATGACGGTGTATCCCGCATCCATAAGATAACGGCCCACGCGGTCAACGTCCAGCCCGGGCGTGTCTTTGGCGCCGATGATGGCGATGGTGCCCGCCTTTGTCAGCAGGGAGGTAAGGTCTTTGTCTGTCATGATATTCCTGTGTCCCCAGTATGGTTGGTGTTCCGGAGCGGCTTGACCCGCCGGGATTATTCATGCAATGGTTCGCAGTTACGGCCTGCTGTGACGGCAGACGATACCGCAAAACCGCCCGGCTGCAAACCCCGGAACGGACGTTTCCGTGCCCCGGCGCCTCCCTCGCTTGGGACGGCGGGATGAAAGAAAGTCAGCGTATTCTGGAGAGCGACGATGATATTCAATGTGGAGAAAGAAACCCTCCCGCGCGACGAGCTTGCCCAACTGCAACTCATGCGCCTGAAACAGCAGTGCGAGCGCGTGTTCGCCAATGTGCCTTTTTACCGCAAGGCCTTTGAGGAAAACCGCATCACCCCCGCGGACATCAATTCCCTGGCCGATCTGCACCGCCTGCCCTTTACGGAAAAGCAGGATCTGCGCAACAGCTATCCGTACCAGATGTTTGCCGTGCCCAAGGACACCATTGTGCGTCTGCATGCTTCTTCCGGCACCACGGGGCGCTCCACCGTGGTGGGGTATACCCGGCGCGATCTCAACAACTGGTCGGAACTGATGGCCCGCAGCCTTGCCGCGGCGGGCATCACCTCGCAGGATTTCGTGCATAATGCGTTCGGCTACGGCCTGTTTACGGGCGGCCTCGGCGTGCACTACGGGGCGGAGACCCTTGGGGCCACCGTCATCCCCATGTCCGGTGGCGGCACCAAGCGACAGGTGCAGGTAGTTCGCGACTTTGGCGCCACGGCGCTCACCTGCACGCCCTCCTACGCGCTGTATCTGTATGAAGCGGCGCGTGAAATCGGCATTGATCTGCGGGAACTGCCCCTGCGGGTCGGGGTGTTCGGCGCGGAACCGTGGACTGAGGAGATGCGCGCGGAAATCGAGCGCAAGCTGGGTATTACCGCGGTGAACATTTACGGCCTTTCGGAGATCATGGGGCCGGGGGTGGCCCAGGAATGCGCGGACGCCAAATCCGGCATGCATATTTTTGAGGACCACTTTCTTCCGGAAATTATCGACCCCATTACCGGCGAAGCGCTGCCGCACGGATCCGTCGGCGAACTGGTGCTGACCACCCTGACCAAGGAGGCCATACCTCTTATCCGTTACCGGACAAGGGATCTGACCAGCCTGGAGTATACCCCCTGCTGCTGCGGGCGCACCCATGTACGCATGACGCGTATTCTCGGCAGAAGCGACGACATGCTGATTATCCGCGGGGTGAACGTCTTCCCGCAGCAAATTGAGTCCATCCTTATTGATATGGAAGGGGTTTCTCCCCATTACGAGATTCAGGTCACCCGTGAAGGCAACCTGGATAATCTGGAAATCAAGGTGGAATTCTCCGAGTCCATGTTCATCTCGGACGAAATCAGGCACATCCAGAAGCGGGAGCGCCGCCTGCAGAAAGCCATCAAGGACTTTCTCGGCGTCACCGCCACAGTGCGCCTGGTGGAACCGCAAACCCTGGACCGCTACGAGGGCAAGTCCAGCCGGGTACGTGACCTGCGCAACAAGTAACAATACTTTGCCCGGCAGCCCGGGATGCCCTGCATGAAACAGCGCGGCCTCCGTTCGACAACGGAGGCCGCGCTGTTTCGTTATATGCAGAAAACCCCGCGCCCGGCGCGGGGTTTTCTGCATATAAAAAATTACCGGGCAGGCGGAGCTACACAGTGACGACTAACGGTATGCTGTGCAGAGAGGAGGATTGTTCCTGAGTGGAGCGCAGTTCCCATTGCATGCCGGACGCATCCTTGTCCAGAGCTTTGGCCACGGCTTCGGCCACGCCTCTGACGTTCAGGATGGGGTGGCGGGCAAATACCTGCGGAAGCCCGTAGGTAAGGTTGCAGGCCAGGCACTTGCCGGGCCTTTGGTGCAGGTCAAAGGCAAATTCGTAGGTATTGCCGCTGGCCCTCACAAAGCGCAAGGTAATCGTGTACGCGCCTTCTTCAGCCTCGCCGAACAGGGCGTCAAAAAAAGCGTCGGTGCGCTCCGGCGGAAAGACGGTTTTGGTCCATTCCTCGGTAAAGAGGGCTGCTGCATCAGTGGTCATGGGATCCTCCCTTCCTGCCGGGGTGCGGCGTTACCGTGAATGGACAAGTATAGGCATGATGGCGGGTGATGTAAATACAAGGAACACAGGGCGGCGGGGCGGTGCCGTCCGCAATGGAATGGCGGGCCCTGTGCTTTTTTGCCGAAAGTTTTTTGCCGGGACTTGTGGTATTTGCATGAAGAACCTAATATATGTATATACCCCGGAGGCGCAGGGGCATCCGCAACCACTTGGATGCGCCCGCTTTATATTTGCAACAGCACGAGGGATCATGTCGAAGTCTCAACATACATTTTCAAAGGCAACCACCGCGCAAAAGGTGACCGCCATCACCGAGCGGCTGCGGGAAAAAAAAGCCAAGGGGCTTTTGGCCCTTGATATTTCCAAGGAAAACAGTGTCTCGGAAGCTACCGTCATCGTCACCGCCACTTCTGTCCGCCACGGACAGGGTCTTGCCGACCACGTTCTGGATTTATGCAAGGGAGAGAAATTCGAATACCTGCATATGGAAGGGTACACCGTGGGGCAGTGGATTCTGCTGGATCTGAACGATGTGGTGGTGCACATTTTTCAGGGAGAAAGCCGGGAACTGTATCGTCTTGACGATCTGTGGCCTTCCGCCGTCACCCTGACGGATGCCCGGGAGAAGGAGTAGACAATGCCCAAGGCCCTTACCCCCACCTTGCTGCTTATCCTGGACGGCTGGGGCCAGGCCCCGCCCGGTCCCGGCAATGCCGTCAGCCTCGCCCGTACCCCCACGCTGGACGCTCTGCTGCAGAGCCCCTCTCAGTCCCGACTGCTGTGCTCGGGGCGCTCCGTGGGACTGCCGGCGGGATACATGGGCAACTCGGAAGTAGGGCATATGAACATCGGGGCGGGACGCATCGTCTATCAGGATATGACCCGCATCGACATCGCCATAGAAGACGGCGCATTCGGCGCAAATCCTGTGATTGCGGGGACGGTGCAGGCGGCAAAGGCCGGCGGCGGCACCCTGCACCTGATGGGCCTGCTTTCCGACGGCGGGGTACACAGCCATATCCATCACCTCTTCACGCTGCTGGAAGAGGCGGAAAAAGCCGGAGTGCACGTTGCGATACATGCCTTTATGGACGGGCGGGACACGTCTCCCACGTCGGGTATCAGTTACATGCGCATGCTGCAGAAAAAACTCGGCAAACATGCGCGCATCGCCAGCGTGAGCGGCCGCTATTATGCCATGGACCGCGACAAGCGCTGGGACAGAACGCAAAAAGCGTGGGACGCTCTGGTCAACGGCAAGGCGGTGCTCATTGAAGACCCCGTGTCCGCCGTCCAGGCCGCCTATGACGCGGGCGATACCGACGAATTCATCAAGCCCTGCCTCATCGCTGCCAAGGGAGAGCCGCCCGCGCTGGTGCGGGATGGGGACGCGGTTTTTTTCTTCAACTTCCGTGCGGATCGCGCACGCCAGCTGACGCGCTGCTTTGCGGACGCCGGTTTTGCGGAGTTTGACCGCAAACGTCAGCCCAAGTTGGCCTATTTTGCCACCATGACTCCTTACGATGCTTCCCTGCCCCTGCCCGCCGCCTTTGTGCGCCAGGATCTGGCCAACGGGCTGGGCGAGGTGCTGGCCAAGCAGGCCATCCCGCAACTGCGCATTGCGGAAACGGAAAAATACGCCCACGTCACTTACTTTTTCAACGGCGGGGTGGAAGAGCCCCTTCCCCTCGAAGACCGGCGGCTTATTCCGTCTCCCCGGGATGTGGCGACCTATGATCTGAAGCCGGAAATGAGCGTGGAGCAGGTAACCGATACGCTGATCGCGGAGTGGCAGTCGGGAAAGTACACTTTTGTGGTCTGCAATCTGGCCAATATGGATATGGTGGGGCACACCGGCATTATTCCTGCTGGTATCAAGGCCTGTGAAGCCGTGGACAAAAGCGTGGCCCGCATTCTTGCGGCGGTAAAGGCCAGGGGCGGGCGGCTGCTGATGACCGCCGACCACGGCAATGCGGAAGAAATGCTCACTCCCGACGGCCACCCGCAGACCGCCCACAGCAAGAACCCGGTGGCCTTCATTCTGGCGGATGAGAACGGGCCGCGCACCCTGCGCGCCGAGGGCAAGCTGGGCGACATCGCTCCCACGGTGCTGCACCTGTGGCATATGGATATCCCCGCGGAAATGACCGGGCAGAGCCTGTGGGAGGAATAGACACGCATGACCCGCCGTCCTGTTTCCCCTGTAAAGCCCATAGGCATGGAACTGGTGTTTTTTTACACCTGTCCTTACTGCCAAAGGGAGCTTCCCCTGGTAGCCCCTCCCCAGCCCACCATGATTACCTGTGACGTATGCCGGCAGGCCTTTCCCATTGTGCCGATTGACGAACACACGGTGCAGTTCGTCAAACTGATGCTGGCCGACGGGCCGGCCGCTGTGGATCCCGACTTCCTTTAGTATGAGGTAGCCAGGATGTTTCGCTTTACACGAAGCAACGGGATAACAGAAGGCATTCATCGGAAAATGAAGCTTATTCAGCGCCGGGCGTATGGATTTCGAAACTTTGAGAACTACCGCTTGCGGGTTCGTGTGCTTTGCGGGTAGGGCTCGTGAAAACTCCCAAAAGGTTCCCTCGTCCCTGTGCCCCTCTTTTGGGCGTAGAGCCCTTTCTTTCCTCTTCCGTGGGTGACTGGTGGGTGACGAAAGAAAAAAGCACTTGCGAATTTCTTCGTAAGTGCTTGATTTTTCTGGTGGGCCATCGGTGACTTGAACACCGAACCAACTGATTAAGAGTCAGCTGCTCTACCAATTGAGCTAATGACCCAAACGCGAAAGCAGTACTACGGGTATACGGAGTAAAAGTCAAGCGGGTTCGCCGGGCGTCCTGCTTTTTTATTTCCGCAGCTGTCTGATGTGTCCGGCTCACCAGCCTCACTCCTCAGCGTCGGTTTTCGGAGAAAAACAGAGCCCGCGACGCCGCGGAAAAAAGCCGTATTCACTAAGGCGGGGCTGGTATGTGTACTTTTTTGTCCGTCTGGCCTACTATCAGCGGGAATGAAGACAGTGTTTTTCCGCTTGCCGGAAAATGGCCGTGGTGCGATAAAGGGAAATCATGCGTAGAGTTTTCTCCTTCCTTCTTTTCTGCCTGTGCTTTTTTCCCTCCGGACCGGCCCTTGCCTGGGAGGCCGCGCAATCCGCGCTGATCTGGCAAGGGTTTGTGCTTTCCGGCAAGGCTGCGGCGTCGGCCGCGCCTGAAGGCCGGGGCATGGTCGTTTCCACCGCCAGGCGTCTTCCGGACAAAAAGCCTCCGGCAGCCAATACTAGCGCTCCCGCAACTGCCGAAGTGACGCAGCCGGCGGCGGGGCCTTTTTTACTGGCATTCACCCTTGTGACGCCGCCTGGAGTTTACCTGTACGGGCCGGACGCCAAGGACGGTCTGCCTACCTCCTTTTCCGTCAGCTATGCGCCCATAACGCCGTTTGCCGCGCGGCCGGCTCCTTCCTCCGCCGCCTTTGCCGAACTGTTGGAAACGGGCGGGCAGCCTCTTGAACCCCGCATTCCCATGGCGGTTCTGAAAAAAAATACCCCTTTCGGCAGCCAGACCGGCTTCGGCAATCCTGACACTCCCATATACCCAGGCCCTGTGACCTTTTGGGTCGAAGTGCCCTCGCTGCTGCCTTTTTATACCAGCGCGGCGGTCAAGGTGCAGGTGGCTGGGCTGTTCTGCTCGGCGACCAGTTGCACACCTTTTACGAATCCCTTGGAACTGGTTGTCGGGCAAAAGGACGTCGAAGCCTTTGCCGTTGCGGCACAGCAGCCCTGGTGGCAGGATTGGAAAAAGGGAACTGCCGTGCAGCTTGCAGTGCCGCAGCCGGACCCGCTGCCGGAAGGGGAGGGCGAGCGGCAGACGAACGGCACGGAAACAGCCGTTCCCTCCGGCACATCGGCGCCTCTGCCGCGCATACAGACAGAGGCCGCCAAAGCGCTGGAGCGGCATACAGCCTTTTTTGCCACTCTGGAGCCTGCCTTTTTTGTGCCCGGCCAGGAGGTGGAGGAACTCGGCAAAGCCATGTTTCTCGGGCTGATCGCAGGCTTTTTGCTGAACCTTATGCCCTGCGTGCTGCCGGTAATCAGTCTGAAGTTCAGCGCCCTTCTCGCTGTTACCGCCATGACGGACAAGCGGGAACAGGCCCGGGCCTTTCGTGTGCACTGCCTCATTTTTGCAGCGGGCATCATGACCTGGTTCATGATTCTGGCGTTGCTCCTGGGGGTCGCCGGGCTGGCCTGGGGCGAGATGTTCCAGAGCCCCGTGGTTATCGTGTGCCTGGGGCTGGTCCTTTTTCTTCTGGGGCTCAGCCTGTTCGGCGTATTTTCCCTGCCTATTTTCGACCCTAAGATCACCAGCGAAAGCCACCCCCACTGGCAGGCCTTTGCCAGCGGCCTGCTGGCCACCCTGCTGGCGACGCCGTGCAGCGGCCCGCTGCTTGGCGGCGTGCTCGGCTGGGCTCTTCGTCAGCCGTTGCCTATTCTCATTCTCACGGTCGCCTGCGTGGGCATAGGCATGTCCCTTCCTTACGGGGTGCTGGCCTGCCGGCCGGGACTGCTGCACCTTCTGCCGCGTCCCGGCAGTTGGACACTCCGCCTGGAGCAACTGCTCGGCTTTTTCCTGATGGGCAGTGTGCTCTATCTGGTGACGCTCCTGCCTTCGGAGTGGGTACCCGCCTTCCTGTTCAATATGTTCGCGGTGGCTGTGGCCGCCTGGCTGTGGGGGCAGATCGGTCATTTGCGGGCGAGCACTCTGCGGCGGATGCTCTCACGCGGCCTGGCGATTGTGCTGGTGGGGCTGACGGCCTGGTGGGGAAGTGCCTCCATCAAACGCGACTTTGCCTGGGAAGAGTTCGATCCGCAGACTTTTACCGAACTGCTGGGAACGCAGCCTCTGTTGCTGGAGTTTACGGCGGACTGGTGTCCCAGTTGTAAGGCCATGGAATATACGACATTGAATAAAAAACGCATGGCTACCTTGCGCGAAAAATATAAAATGCGTACTATCCGGGTAGATCTGACCCGTGATGCGGAAGCGGGCAAGGCCCTTCTGCTGTCGCTCAAAAGCGGCAGTATACCGGTCATAGCCCTTTTCCCCAAAGGGGAAGGCGCGAAAAAGCCCATGGTTCTGCGCGATCTCGTAACGCCGGAGCAATTGAAGCGGGCTCTTTCGGAAGTGTTTTAGATCCGGCCTCGGACAGGCCGCTCCGTCCCGGCTTGGGGGAACATTATTCCGGCACGGACACGCGCGGCTATGGGCACGCGGCACAAAGAAATCGGGGGGAGCCATGAACGACTACGCCGTATCGGCATCGGCCTTGAACGCGTTCGGCACGGTGATGCAGGCGACAGCGAACAATATCGCCAACGTTGCCACCAACGGGTACAAAGCGCAGGTTGTGCAACTGGAAAGCGGTCCCCTTGACCGGGGTGTGCTGGCGAGTGCCGTTTACCGCGATATGACGCCCGGCCCGGCGGTTATCTACAATCTGTCCGAGCAGGATGTGCGCAGTGCGCAGAATGCGGCGGCCCAGGGCATGCGCGACAGCCAGGAAAACTACGATACCGCCCAGGCGCAGGACGTTACCCGCTCGCAGCAGGCGGATACGGCGGCCTCCTGGTATTCCCAGGAAATACGCGCCGGACAGGACGCCCGGGTGATGGTCGAGAACGGCTATATAGAAGGGAGCAATACCGAACTGCCGCGCGAATTCGCCAACCTTGCGCTTACGGAGACAGCATACAGCGCCAACGCCGCCGCCATCCGGGCCTTTGAGGAACAAACCGGAGCCCTGCTGGACATCATTACCTGAGCGGACAGTAGACCCGGAGACCTCGCCCACCTTTTTGCAGAACCGCCCGCACGCGGAGAGCAAAGGCAACTTTTCCGGCTTGGCTTAAAGACGCCAGCCGCACACGACCAATAATACCCTTTTGGGGCAGGTTCAGCAGCGCCCTAAAATTTGTTCCCTGTTCGTTGGACAAGGAGCAGATTTTAGGGCGTGGACGGCCGGATTCGATAGGGCTCAGAGTGGCCTTCTCGGGAAAGTCCCCCAAGGGAAAAACACCGAAACAGCCTTTGCAGCATTCTGCGGGCTGTTTTTTCAGGGCAGGGGACTGGAGCCGGCGTCATTTCCCGGAGTGTCATTCCCTGAGCACGTTATCTTCAAGATGCTGGGATAGACATGAAAGGACATAAGCACCCGTGTGCGCAGCCCGTAAGAAACCACCTCACATTGGGTCAGCCCTGTGGGCACGCTGGAGCCTATGGCATCCGGCAGGAATATGTTGCCGTTATGCCCGAGGCTCCACAGATGGTGAAACAGAGAGGGCTTGATTCTGTAGTAGAGCGATGATTCGCTATTGCAATCCTTGGTATAGCAGCCTCGTACGCCCCAGATGTTGTCGTCCGGGTAGATTTCTTCCGACTGGTTCAGATAGATTCTTTCTGTCTTGCAGGTAGCCAGATAGTATGAGCTCTGAAAAATTAGGCTTGCAATGGTCGGTATTATGATGATGCATGCCAATGTGGCAGACATCATGGCAACGCCTCTTTTATACACAAATTCATCATACTTGTTATGCGTGAATTTGACCCATAATTTTTTATACCAGGCAAGCACCATGGCGATTTTTTCACCTATGAACATGCCTGGTGTTCTTATGGCACTCCAAACAGCGGAAATAGCGCTTATGATTATCTGCAATACGTATTTAATGACATCCATATGCGTCTCATGTCTTTAGAAATGACACTTCGAAGATTTTCTGCTCGGTATTGTAGCAAGCGGAAAACTTTCCCTTTTCATTGGGATTGTTGAGAATGTAGTTAACCATAATCGGCCGTAGGTTGGCCTTGATATAACCGGGCAGGCCTCTGGCTCCCCGTACAATATCGTAATGATCCTTGCAAAAATTGGAAATGCATGAATCTTTTATGTCTATTTCCAAGCCCCTGGCCTGGTACGAAGCATTGAGTTTCGCTATTTCCCGGTGAATGATTTTCTCAATGATTGCTATCGGCAGCCTTTTAAAATGCAGAATGTTTTCCCGTCCGTTGAATCTGTTCAACAACTCGGAGCGGTAGGTTGTATTCAGCTCTTCGGTGGCCAGTTCCTTCGCTTCCTCGTTCGACAGGTTGGAATCAAGGTAATAGCGCTGGCCGATATTGGAGGTCATGACGATGATAATGTCGGCAAAGTCCACGGTGCGGCCTATATTATCCGTCAACCGGCCGTCTGACAGGATCTGCAGAAAAATATTGAACACATCGGGATGGGCTTTTTCTATTTCGTCAAACAGGTAGACGCCCACCGGTTTTTTTCTGACGGAGTTGGTCAGAATGCCACCGGCTTCAAATCCTTCATATCCCGGAGGGGCGCCAATAAGTTTGGCGACCGCGTGCTTCTCCATATATTCGGACATGTCGAACCTGACGAGTGATTTTTCATCTCCAAAGACGTACTGCGCTATGGCTTTGGCCATTTCCGTCTTGCCCACGCCAGAGGGGCCCAAAAGCAGGTAGGACACGGCCGGTCCCGATTCCTCCAGGGTGTCCACCTTGGCCACCTTGATCGCGTTGGCAATGTGCTTCACCGCGTCATCCTGACCGAAGATTCGGGACAGCAGGTTTTTTTCCAGGTTAATCAGGTTCTCGATTTCATTTTCATCCAGCTTGGCAGCGGGAATTCCCGAGATCTGGCTGAATTCCCTGATAACCTCTTTTCTGGTCAGGAGCAGGGCCTGATTGGCAACGGCCACCAGTTTTTTATGCTGCTCCGCGTTCGCGCTTATTTCCTGATCCACCTGGCGGATTTTGTCTTTAATCTTTGCCGCCTCAGGGGAATCAAAACCATTGGCGGTCAACTGGGCGAAGCTTTTAACGACAGACGACTCGGGCTGATTGTTGTTTTTTTCCTCTTCCAAAGCCGTCAGTTCGTCCTGCAATTTGAACCGCAAGGCCTCTCCATCCCGCTGGCACTTGTAGGTTTTGTTTATTTCGCCTTTGAGAGTCTCCCAGTCCTGTTCCCATTGGTGCAGCTGGATTTGCAGATCCGATCGCGCCTTGTCGTCCGACGTGCCCGCAATCTGATAGGTAAGTTCGGAGATCTTGGGGTGATGTTTGTGCGTAAACTGGCGATAACTTGCCAGGGCTCTGTCCAGCAGAGAAATGGACCGCTGCGGCTGGGCTCCGCCGAGCCCCAGGCTTTCCCTGTATTTGCTGGTTAAATGCAGGGCCTCGTCAATGGCTGAAGGATCTATTTGGATATTATGATACGAGGCGAGATCGTTGGCCACAGCGCTTACAATTTTCGTCAATTCGGCGCGGGAAGGCTCTTTTACGTCATACAGCGTGTAGAGTTCGGGAATGGCCGAGTTCCATTTGAACACTGAAGTAAGCTGATCGTCCCGAGCTTCAAGGATGACCTGGAAGTTGTCGGACTTGTCGGCGCTGTTTATGGCGTTAATGAAGTGGGTGTTCCCGGTGTTTTGCGCGGCTTCAATAAAATTGAAGGTATCCTTGATGATAAGGACAGAGCCGGGGGTTTTCTCCAGCCGTTTCAGCATGCGCTGAAAATCGTCATTGATTTTGCGGCCGTCGCCACAGCAAAACAGCGAGTCGGTATCCAGCCAAAACAGTTTTTTGCTGATAATATCAAAGGGTGTGTCCGGAAAACTTTTGGCCGCCTGCAAGCCGCGCACCAGCGCTGACGTACCCACCCCAGCGGGCCCCGTCAGCAGCAGGGAGTTGGATGTTTTTCTGATCAGGATGGAAGAAATTCTTTCAAGATCGTGTTCGCGGCCTACCAGTTTGAAATCGGGAAACTTGGCCAGGTACTCGCTTCCTCGTATTAGATGCATTGCGTATACCCTGCATTACAATTTGAATGGAGACGGGCTTGGCGCGGCCTTGGGAGTCCCGGGGGCGGCTTTTTGGGAAATCACGTCGCCTGCTACCCCCACAAATTCTTTGGTATCTTCTTGGACGTCCTTGGCCAGTTTTTCTATTTCTTCCAGATTGACCCGCATGGTTTCCAAGGCGGAGCGGGTGATCTCGGTAGCCTGGCGCTGCGTATCGCCAAAGGCGGCCAGATCCTGGAGCATGGCTTCCAGTTCGGAGTTGATCTCGTCCCGTCCCGTGGCAATGCGGATAGCTTCATTTTTCGCAATGTCGTTCGTAACCTTGGCCATTTCCGCCAGGGTGTTGCCGGCCATGGATTGGGCTTCATTGATAGCGGCCGAGTTGACAGCGGTAACCACCACGCTGAGTTGGGAAGCCACAGAGGCAATGCCCCTTGAGTGCATGGCCCGGGCGCTTTCAACCTGTTTTTTGGTGGCGGACTGCATGTTTCTGATCTTAATGGCTTCCGTGGTCAGTTCGCCGTAGGTCTGCATGGTGTCCACAGTCGCGGTGGCCATCGTGTCTATGTGTTCATCCAGATTCCGGCACTCTTCTTCATGCTTCATGCTTTCAACCAGGTTGCCGCCGGTATCCGTCGCCTCCAGAGCCTTTCTGCGCTCGCGGTGAACGTTTTCGGCGTTTTTGGTCGCCTCGTTCATCACCGCGAAAATTTGAATCATATTGCCGTTATTGTCGCCAAGCCCTTCAATTTGATTGACCATTTTGGAAAGGTGATTGCGGATGGCGCCAAACCGCTCTTTGCCTTCGTTCACAAATTTGAGGGCGGATGCCACCATGTTGGCCTGGCGCAGTGTGTGTTCTTCAGAGGTCAGGTCCAGCAATTCTCTCAGTTTTTGCGCCTCGAAGGATTGCGAACGCACCGATTCGCGCTCCTCGATCTGTGCGTCGAGCGTCGCAAGTTCCTCTTGGGTGCGTTTGGCGGTTTCCTGCAATTTTGCGATATTGGCCTCATTGGAGAGGATTTGGGCTTTGGAGGCCGGCCTGATCTGGCCGAAGCCGAAGAACGCTTTATCCTGGGCCAGTTGGAAATTGGAATGCGTCAGATCGGTAATTTGCGATTCAAGGGACGCAATGGCGGCTGTCAATTGTTTCTTTTGCTCTTCCGTTTCGTATTCCCACTCTTTATCAGCCTTGATTTGCGCCAGAACATCTCTTGTTTCACCACTTTGCCGTAATGTATACAAAGCATCAGTAATATCTGTAAGCGGCTTTATTTGTTCTATAAATGCATTAAGATCATTATTAAAGTCAGAGTAGACTCTTTGTAGTTCAGAAAAAACTTCCGTATCCGTCATCTGGATACGCTGCTTGGACATTTCCTCTGAAATAGATTGCAAATATTCTTTAAAGGCATCAAATTCTTTGACTCTTTCCCTGTCTTCTTCTTTATTGTTTGTAAACTCTAATGCTTTTGTTACGCCTTCAATTTTTTCTTCAAGCGACAAACTTTCTGAAAAAATAACTTTGAAAAATGAATTTTCCTGAATGCCGGCAAAGGCCGATTCTGCTCGCTGGCTTTGGGGTTTGGATCTGACTATTGTCTCTTCTGCAATAGAACGTGAGACTCTTCTGCTTGCCGCTCCGCTCATATCCACGTACTCCTTTGGTATGGCAATGTATAAATTAGATAAGGCTTGCCGGTTTTCACACCAGCAAGGTATCAAGATGCAATCGTATGAAGAGAAAGGGGGGCCGTCCCGCCCACTGCCCCGTGTGATGCAGCCGGCTTCAGCGATAGGATGAACCCGCTGTCCGCTGCTTGCGAAAAAGTGCTTTTGGGCAAACCGGCAGAGTGTTTGCGGATTGCCAAATAACGTGCGACATGGAGTATATTCAGGGCCGCTTGTTGCGTATCTCCTTACGCTGCTTTTTTCCCGCTGCCAAGTAGTAATTCTTACTTTATCATAATGATAATACGAACCTCTCTATGAATGCCTTGCGGGGTAGTGGTAAGAGTCTTTTGTGCTTTCCTGACGGCCGTCACATGGAGTACTCCCCCCTTCCATAGGAAACACTATTTTTGCTGCAAGCCCGAATTGTATCTTCGAGAGGCGGTTCCGCTTCTTCCTTGACATTGCGCACCAATTATGTGACCCAGTAAATAGGTAAAGCTATTTTATTGCGCAGAGGGTTTTACCAGTAATGGGCCGGACGCACTGCCTCTCCACAAACCGGCGTGACCTTTTCGGTTCCTCATAAAGGATGGCTGTCATGTACGACAAAAAAGCGGTTGAAAAAAACAGGTGGATGATCGATCCCGATGACTCGATCATGCTGCTCATCGATCATCAAAGCGGTCTGTTCCAGTTGGTGCGGGATATGGAGCAGCCAGTGCTTCGCTCCAATGTAACGGCCCTTGCCAAGGTGGCGCATTTGAGCAAAATGCCTACCTTTACCACGGCCTCGGTGCCGGACGGCCCTAACGGTCCGCTGATTCCCGAAATTCATCAGTACAACCCCGATGCGGTCTATATTCCGCGTACCGGGCAGATAAACGCCTGGGATAACCCGGTCTGGGTCGAGGCTATTGCCAAAACCGGCCGCAAAACCCTGATTATTGCCGGCACGCTGACCAGCGTGTGCATGGCCTTCCCGGCCTTGAGCGCGGTGGAGGCGGGATACAGGGTATTCTGCGTTGTGGACGCTTCCGGCAACTGGAGCAGCATGGCGACGGAGCTCACCATCGCCCGTATTGTGCAGGCGGGTGTTATGCCTATAGACACCTATGCCGTGCTGGCCGAGATCATGAGCACCTGGAACCGGCCCGACGCCATGGAGTTTGCGGCGATCATGGTCGAGCATATTGTTCCTCCGTACCGTGCGCTCATGGAAAGCTATGAAAAAGCCCTGAGTGTGCAGCGCGAAGGCCGCGAAACAAAGCTGGACAAACTGGAAGCTTCGGCCAAAGCATAGGATATTCCTCGCGTATCCTGTTCACAGACAAACGGCGTTCTGAAAGATCGTGTCGTCTTGTGGAGCGATGGCGCGCGCAGAAAATACCGGCAATGCGGGCGCTCAGACAGCGCACAAGGCTCTGATTCACCGGTCCGAATCGAGGCCTTGCGCGCTGTCTGTTATTTGTGCCGCAGCGAATTCTGCGCAAATTTCGGTAAATGCGGCGCCAATTGCGTCACCGGGGCTGTGCGCGGTTGCCTAAAATGCTTTTTCAGCGCACACTGCCTACGTTCCTGAGAGCGCGCACTCCGCGCATGTCCAACGAGGTGTTTATGCCTACGCGTATCAGCCCCAAAGACGCCGCCGCTCTGGCGGCGGAAGGCAAAGCGGTTCTGGTGGACGTCCGCGAACCGGACGAATACCGCAGGCTGCGTATTCCCACGGCCCGGCTCATGCCGCTTTCGGTTCTTTCCCTCCTGCCGCAGGAAAATGAACAGCACCGGACGGCTGTTTTTTTCTGCCGCTCCGGCGGGCGGACGCAGGAGCATGAGGCGGAGTTGCGATCCAGAGGCTTTGAGCGATTCTTTATCCTTGATGGCGGCATTACAGCCTGGAAGGCCGCCGGACTGGAGGTGATTGAAGAGGTTTTGCCCTTGCCCCTCATGCGTCAGGTACAGATTGGCGCGGGCGCGCTGGTGCTGTTGTTTCTGCTGCTGGGCGCGGCAACCCCGGCGTTTTACTGGGGAGCGGCCTTTATCGGCGCGGGCCTTGTCTTTGCGGGAATTACCGGTTTTTGCGGACTGGCCAGAATCCTGGTCAAAATGCCCTGGAACAAAAAGCTGTGAAAAGGGCGCTGCTTGTCTGTATTCTGGCACTGGCCTTTCTGCCCCGGCTTTGCCTCGCCGCGCCCTCCGCAGAAAAAGCGGCGTTGGGCAAAGGTTCGCCCCCGATCGAGGTCATGGTCGGGCAGATGATTATGACGGGCTTTCGGGGGACAGGCACGGCCCCGCTTACCGAAGACCTGAACTTTCTGCTGGAGGACATCCGCCGGGGGCGAGTGGGGGGAGTCATTCTGTTTGACCGGGACTTTCTGACCAAGTCCCCGGTACGCAACATTGTTTCCCTGCAGCAGGTCCGAGGGCTGGTCGCGCTTTTACAGAAAAATTCGGCAATACCGCTTTTGGTGGGTGTGGATCAGGAAGGCGGCAAGGTGCGCCGGTTTAAGGAGCAGCACGGGGTTGCCGCAACTCCTTCCCCTGCGGCCATGGGGAAGGGAACACCGGCCGCCACGGAGCAGGAGGCGTATGCGCTGGGCGTACAACTGGCGGAGGCCGGGATTACCCTTGATTTCGCCCCGGCGCTGGATGTGGACGTCAATCCCGCCAGCCCCGCCATCGGCGCTTTGGGGCGCTCCTTTTCCGGAACAGCGGCAAGGGTGGCCAGCCATGGACGCGCCTTTGCCAAAGGGCTGAATCGCGCGGGCGTGGGCGCCTGTTTCAAGCATTTTCCCGGTCACGGCAGCGCGGCGGACGACACCCATCTGGGCATGGCCGACATCACCGCCACCTGGACGCAGGAGGAACTGCTTCCGTACCGGGAACTGCTGCCGGAAAAGACCACGGCCATGGTCATGGCCGGGCATATGGCGCACAGAGGCCTGGACAAGAATTTGCCCGCGTCGCTTTCGTACCGCATCATTACCGGGCTGCTGCGGGAGAAACTCGGCTGGAGCGGAGTGGTCATAACGGACGATTTGCAGATGCAGGCTGTGGAGTCGCACTATTCCAGGAAGGAAGCGTTTCGCCTGGCCATCAATGCGGGAGTTGACATTCTGCTGCTGGGCAACAACCTGAGCCACGATCCCCGTGAAGGGCGCAAAGCGCATGCGACTGTCATGGAACTGGTACGCGAGGGACAGATTCCCCCGGCACGCATTGAGGTTTCGTACAAACGCATCATGGCCTTCAAACAAGAGATAGCCGCCTTGCGATCCGGCCGGTAACTCAAGCAGTTCCCGGGAAAACTCCTCTGTTTCAAAAGGCGGGGCATCGCCCGGTTTTAAACCCGGTCGCAGTTAAGGGCCTCCAGAAAGGCTTCCATGGTGGGATCCATGCTGTCCAGATATTCCTGGATGCGAAAATCCTTCTTGCAATGCTCACAACGCAAGTACGCCATATGGCAGGTCCGCGCCACGGTCAGGGGTTCCCCGCACTGTTCGCAGGGGATGGTAGTCTGGGCGCTTCTGGGAGATGAAACTCTGTTCCACATGGGGGTTCCTTATTAAGATTCTTTACTATTAATGCTTGCATCCCGGAGAATCTGTGATTAGTCTTACCGCGAAGGAATCGCGCCGTTTTCCAGTTATGCGACGCCTAGTTTGCCCCGCCTTTGCCCTGCAAAGGTGCCGTAGCACTCTCTTACCATGAAAAGAAAGGATTCTGCCATGGCTAACACCAAGATGCTTGATGCGCTGAACGACCAAGTGAAACACGAATATTACTCCAGCTACATGTATCTGTCCATGTCGGCCTATTTTTCAGATCTGGGTCTTTCCGGCTTTGCGCACTGGATGCGTATTCAGGCTGACGAAGAACTGCTGCATGCCAATAAATTTTATGATTACATCCTGAGCCGCGGCGGTCGCGTGACCCTCCAGGCCATTGACGCTCCCCCGGCCGTCTGGAAAAATCCCCTGGATGTGTTTGCGGCCGGCCTGAAACACGAGCAGTTTGTCACAGGCCGTATCAATATGCTGATGGATCTTGCCATTAAAAGCAAGGACCACGCCTCGTATGTCTTTCTGCAGTGGTTTGTCACGGAACAGGTGGAAGAAGAAGAAAATTTTACCGACCTGATCAACAAACTCAGGCTGATCAAGGGCGAAGGCCAGGGCCTACTGCTGCTTGACCGCGAACTAGGCGGCCGGGCCGCGGCATCTCTTGAGTCCACCCCTGCCGCGGACTGAAACGAGGCGGCCTTTACGGCAGGCAGGCGTTATGCCGGCCTGCCGTTTTTCGAAGCCTTCGGAGCGCGCGCCAGGGCCGCCCCGAAGGCTTCGCGTTCTCAACCGCACGGCGCTGTACAAAAGGCCTGTGCATATAGCCCGAAGACGGAGTATGTGCTTTTATGAGAAGCCTTGCGTGGGAACAATCCCCGTGTTACTGTCCCGCATCCTTTTGAGTATGACCTAACACGGCGCTGGAGCGGGACGAAGGGGGAAGGCCTGTATCGCTTGGCAAAGAGGCGAATACGGCCTGCGGTAGCGCCGCGCACGCGCCTGTATCTGCGGAATGTTTTGCGAAACCGTTTTTGATTGCGCCTGAAAGGGGATTGCGTACATGACTTCGAGAATATGCAATATAGGTACCTGTCTCTGGTCGGACAACGACCGGTTTTGTGCTGTATTGCAAAAAGCCTCTGTCCCTCTGGACGGAAAGTGGCCTTTGCTGATCCTGTACCTCAGGGGGCTGAAGGAAGACCGTTTTCTGAGTGAAGTACAGAAGTCCAAAATGCAGGAAATACTTTTGCGGACACTGCAAGACAAACTATTTACTGATGAACGGTACACAGATGTCCAAAAGGAAATGCATGCTATTGTCAACGCGCCTTTTGAACTGAAGCTGCGTGAGATCGCCCGCGAGGCCGCCGCTCTTACCGAAGAAGTGAATAAGATTCTCGGCACGCGCAAGCAGGAGGTCATTTCCGTCGCGGAATCCATGGAGCAGGGAATCGCCAACGGCGAAGACCCGCGCGAGATTCTTGCCGCTCTGCGCGAAGCGCTGCGCGATGTTGCGGTCAAAATGGAGCAGGACACCAATACACTGACGGATCTGTCCCGCAAGGACAGCCTGACCGGGCTCGCCAACCGGCGTTCTTTCGACGAATTCATAGAAGACACGGCCCAGTTGTGGGAAAAGGAAAAGATCCCTGCCGCGCTTATTCTTTTTGATATTGATCATTTTAAGAATTTCAACGACACCTATGGGCATCTCGTGGGCGATCAGGTACTGCGGGCCCTTGCCAGCAAGGTCCGACGCATCATAGAACCCCTGTCCGCCGACGGGACGGCAGCTCTCTTGTGCCGCTACGGGGGGGAAGAGTTTACGGTGATTCTACGCGGTCCTATTGCCGCGCAGAGCTTGCGGATCAGCGAGGCCATCCGTAAAGCTGTGGAGGGCTCCACATTGCTTTTGCGCGACGCCAACGGGGAAGTGCTGGAGAGCGGGTTGAGGGTGACGGTCAGCGTCGGCGTAGCCGCCATGTGGTCGGGCTGGAAGGGAGCCTTTCTCGTCAATCTTATCGATTGCGCCGACAAGGCCCTGTATCATGCCAAGCGTAGCGGCCGGAACTGTACCGTGCAGTATACGCCCGAGGAAGAACAGATGTATACCCTGGCCACGTGACACGGGAAAACCGGTGGCTCTTTCGGTACCGTTTCCGGCCTGCAGGACAAGAAGTCCATGAAAAAACCGCCTCCGGGGCGGTTTTTTCATGGAAAAAAGCGATATTCCGGAAAAATGAGCGGTCAGCGGGCGCGTTGTCCGGCCCTGGCGGCCAGCAGCTCCAGGTTGTTGGGTTCCCCAGGCTTGTGCTCGTCGGGGTAGAGCAGAGCGGACATGTAAAAAACGGAGCCGATGCGCAGGGCGTTGGCAGCGCTTTGGGAGAACCCTTCCAGCGTATCCGTAAGGTATTCCTTTTCGTCGGAGGCGGGCAGCCGCTCCAGAAGCGGCGAAGCGTCCCTGGCTATGGCCGCCAGCAGGGCGGCCTTTTTGCTCATGAGCTCCCGATAGGCGTCTTCGTCCTTGGCCTCATAGAGGGCCGTGCCGGCTTGCTTCTCAATGGCCAGTACGGCGTCAGAGCGTTCGTGCAGCCAGGCGGCAAGGGCGGCCTGAGGCGCGTCGGAGTGAGAATCAGCGGACATGACAGCCTCCTTTTCCGGATGCGGCGCGAACCGCCCCGACTTCGGACGAGGGGAAGCAACGAAGAGCGCTACTTGTTCATCACATTCAGAAATTCGGCATTGTTCTTGGTGCCGCGCATCTTGTCGAGCAGGAATTCCATACTGTCGATGGGGCTCATGGGAGCAAGAATCTTGCGCAGAATCCAGACCCGGTTCAGAACATCTTCGCTCAACAGCAGCTCTTCCTTGCGAGTGCCGGTACGGTTGATGTCAATGGCCGGGAAGACGCGCTTTTCCGACAGGTGGCGGTCAAGGTAGATTTCCATGTTGCCGGTGCCTTTGAACTCTTCAAAAATAACTTCGTCCATGCGTGAGCCGGTATCAATGAGGGCGGTGGCAATAATGGTCAGGCTGCCGCCTTCTTCAATATTCCGCGCGGCACCGAAAAAGCGTTTGGGACGCTGCAAGGCGTTGGCGTCAAGGCCGCCGGTGAGCACCCGGCCCGAAGACGGCGTTACCGCGTTGTAGGCCCGGCCAAGGCGGGTGATGGAGTCCAGCAGGATGACCACGTCCCGTTTGCGCTCTACCAGGCGCTTGGCCTTTTCAAGCACCATTTCGCAGACCTGCACGTGGCGCTGGGGCGGCTCGTCAAAGGTGGAAGAAATAACCTCGGCGTTTTTGACCGTGCGCTCCATGTCGGTAACTTCTTCGGGGCGCTCGTCAATAAGCAGGACGATGAGGTAGACGTCGGGATTGTTGGCGTTAATGGCGTTGGCCATGCTTTGAAGCAGAATGGTTTTGCCCGTGCGCGGCGGGGCCACAATAATACCGCGCTGACCACAGCCCACCGGGGCCATGAGATCGATAACCCGGCCGGAATACGCCTTTTCTCCATTTTCCATGGTGATATGGCGGTCGGGGTAGATGGGGGTGAGGTTATCGAAGAGGACGAGGTTTTTGGCGTTTGCCGGGGGCTCGAAACCGATTTCGTTGACTTTGAGGAGGGCGAAGTAGCGTTCCCCTTCCTTGGGGGGGCGGATCTGGCCGGAAACCACATCGCCTTTGCGCAGGCCGAAGCGCCGTATTTGCGAGGGGGAAACATAAATGTCATCGGGGCCCGGCATATAGCTACATAGGGGAGAACGCAGGAAACCGAACCCGTCCGGCAAAATTTCGAGAACCCCATCGCCGTAAATGGAACCGTTCTGGGAGGAACAGTTCTGCAGCAGGGAAAAAATCAGTTCCTGTTTGCGCATGCTGCTGGCGTTTTCGACATTGTAGGAGTCGGCCAGCGCCATGAGCTCCATCATACTTTTAACTTTGAGTTCCGAAAGATTCATGCCGGTTTCCGTGGGTTCTTCAACAGTGGCGATTTTCTTTTTCCGCATAAATGTGGGGGTAGGTGGGGGTTGTAAAAAAAGGTCCAGCCAACGCGCAGCCTGAAAAAAGTAACGTTCGCTAGTCTGACTTGCACACAAGAACACGAGGCAGGATCTCCTGCCGTTGCATACTGAATAGGTGGACGGGTATTTATTTCGGCGCTCACGCCGTAGAAACTTAAGGTGTGCAGAAAAATATTCGCCTTTGGTTCGTAGCCTAAGCGGCTGCGTATGGCAAGTGGATTATGCGGTTTTTTCAGGCTTTATCAGCACGTCAGCGTAGTAACTTTCAATAATATCTTTTAATTCTTCAGCATCTTTATCAAGTACGCAGGCAAGTTCCGAGGTAATAAGTCCCATGGCCTGTTCCAGCAGGCGCCGCTCGCCGAAAGAGAGCTCCTTTTCTCCGCTGATGAGAATCAACTCGCGCAGGACGTATCCCACATCCAGCAGGGAAGGGCTTTTCAGGCGTTCGGAATACTCTCTGTACCGGCGGTTCCAGTTCTGTCCGGTATAGCCGGTAAAACTGCTGCGATCCTGGAGGGAGGCAAGCACGCCTTTTGCTTCCTTGGCGGTACACAGCCCGCGCAGCCCTACGGCAGCCGCGTTGGCGACAGGGACCATGACTGTAACATTATTGGTAAAAATACGAATAATATAAAACTCCGCCTCCTGGCCGCCGATTTGCTGTCGCTCAAGACGTTCAATTTTCCCGACGCCCTGCGCCGGGTATACGACAAGCTGGTCAGTGGCAAACACAAATACACTCCTTGGTCCGCCGGAATGGAGAGGTGCCGGATAGTTCAGATATTCCGTGGAGGAACCTGGAGAGCCGTGCGAACACAAAAGGGCACAGGCAGGCGGCTATTGAGAGCAGACATGAAACGTGGGCGGTTTATTGCTTTCTTCAGGAATATACCGCAATGGCGAGCTTACGTCCAGCACGATATTGCGGGCGGGGCGCATGGGTCGCGAGAGCCGCAGCCCCGCAACGTCCAGGAAAAAAAGCTTAGGCTGGGAGCGTCGTCTCCGGCAGAGCAAAGCCGTTACAGAATTGCTGTGCCGCGGTATAGCCTTCGCCCAGAAAAAGCAGGCATCCGCGCACCGTAGCGTCAAGAACGGCGTCAAGCCCGATCCGCTGGTCCGGGGAAAAACGGCCGAGGACAAAGGAGGTGCCGCTGAATCCGGCGGCTTTGCCTATGCCGAGGCGCAGCCGGTAGAAGTCCGGCGTTCCCATCTGTTGCTGGAGGGAAGCCAGCCCGTTGTGGCCCGCATTGCCGCCGCCTTTTTTCAGCCGCATGCGGCCGAACGGCAGATCAAGCTCATCGTGCAGCACCAGTATTTTCCCCGCGGGTATGCGGTAGTAAGCGGCAATAGGCTGCACAGCCTCGCCGCTCCGGTTCATGAAGGTAAGGGGCGTGGTCAGCAGTATGCGTTGGCCGGCAAGTGTGCCCCGGGTAAAGTGGGCGCGCCAGAGGGCAAAGGGATCCTTCTGCCTGGACAGGCAGCTGATGGCCGCCATGTCTTCGCATGCGCGCAGCAGCGCCTCAACCGCCAGAAAACCGAAGTTGTGGCGGGTGCCTTCATATTCTTTGCCGGGGTTGCCGAGTCCGACTATCAGGCCGGAAAATTCCATACATTCGCTCCATGCCGGAAAAGCAGGGGAAGCAAAACACCTCCGGCATTGCCGGAGGTGTTGCTGTAAACGTTATGGTACAGGACCGGAGCACATGTGAACGTGCCGCCGTCTTTCGGTGCGCAGGGGAGTTGTCCCACCGCTGCAAACGGGCGTACGTGCACTCCGGAAGCCGGAAAAAACGCGCTGTTACGCGCCCCCTTCCGCATCATCCTTTTCAGCGCCGGGTATAACTACGTCGATGATGGCATAGTTGTCGTCATAGGAAGCGCGCACGCCTTCAGGCATGGTCAGATCCGCCACACGCAGCCCCTGGCCCACATCCAGACCCGAGATATCGACAAGAATCTTTTTGGGAAGGGTGGTGGGCTTGCTGTACACCTGAATGCGCTCGCGGTAGACTTCCAGTTTGCCGCCGAGTTTGGTGCCCTTGGCAACGCCGGTGAACTCGAGGTTCACCATAATTTTCAGTTCCTTGTCAAGATCCACGCCGTAGAAGTCCACATGCTGGAAGCGCTGCTTGGTAGGATAGTATTCCACATCCCAGACAAGGCAGGGGAAGGATTCTTCCTTGCCGTCGCGGTTCAGCTTCAGGTCAAAGATCGAGGTGCGGCCGGCAACGCCGTACAGCTTCATCAGTTCCGCCTCTACAACCTGGATGGGGCTGCTTTCGCCCCCCGCGTTATAGAACACCGCCGGGATGATGCCCTGGGCGCGCAGACGGCGGTTGGCGTTCTTGCCGGTTTTGGCACGAAGGGTCGCATTAAGGCTCAGACGTTCAGACATGGTGTGTTCTCCTTTGATCCTCAGCCATGACGAGTGCCGTTGCTGACGGAGCGGCTTTGCTGCGGCTATGTCCCGTAATGACGGAACAATGCTTACACAAAAAGCACGCTGACGGAGGATTCTGTATGGATGTTGTGGATTGCCTTGGCCAGAAGCCCGGCCACGGAAAGTACCTTGATTTTTTCACAGCCGTTTTGCTTTTCGCCCAGGGGAATGGTGTCCGTGACGAAAATTTGTGTAAAATCCGAGTCGCGCAGGCGCTCGACGGCAGGGCCGGAAAGCACCGGGTGGGTGGCGCAGGCCATAACTTCGCGGGCGCCGTTTTCAAGCAGCACCTTGCCTGCGGCGACCATGGTACCGGCAGTGTCGATCATGTCATCGACGACAATGGCGGTCTTGCCCTTTACATCGCCGATGACGTGCATGGCCGTGGCCTGGTTGGGACGGTCCCGGCGTTTGTCGATAATGGCGAGGGTCACTCCCAGACGCTTGGCGTAGGAACGCGCGCGTTCCACCCCGCCCGCGTCGGGCGATACCATGACCACATCGGTGGCTACCTGGCGAATATAGTCAAGAATGACCGGCTGGGCAAACAGGTTATCCACCGGGCTGTTGAAAAAACCCTGAATCTGCCCCGCGTGCAGGTCCACCGTGACCAGCCGGTGCATGCCGGCGGCTTCCAGAAAATCGGCTACCATTTTGGCGCTGATGGGCGCGCGCGGCGTGACCTTTCTGTCCTGGCGGGAATAGCCGTAGTAGGGAACGACAGCGGTAACCCTGCCCGCGCTGGCCCGTTTGAGGGCGTCCAGCATGAGGCAGAGCTGCATCAGATTAAAATTGACAGGGGCGCAGGTGGGCTGAATGATGAATACGTCATCTCCCCGCACGTTATCCCCGATTTCAATACGAATTTCCCCGTCGCTGAACGTTTCGGAAAGCACCGGCGTGAGCCGGCAGCCCAGATGGTTGCAGATGGCGCCTGCCAGTACGGGGTTGGACGTCCCCGTCAGAATCTTGAGGTTGCCATACATGAGGTGCCTGTCCGGAAGTAAAAGGTACGCGGGAAAGCAAAAAACTGCCGCCACACAATTCGTAGCGGCAGTCTGGAACACTCTGCTCCGGCATTCTGTTCTGGTAAACAGGACCGGAAAATTTTGGCAGGGGCGGAAGGACTCGAACCCTCGAAATGACGGGACCAAAACCCGTTGCCTTACCAACTTGGCTACACCCCTGCATCACACGCTCTGCACATACACCTCCGGGCAATTCACGCCCAGCATTCGGGCCGCTGATTTTGCCTGGGCCGCACCGGGAAAAAAGCCAAACAGGCTTGAACCGGTGCCGCTTAACCCGGCGGCGTGCGCTCCGCATTCCAGAAGTTCCCTGTGCAGATGGGAAAGTTCCGGAAAAGCCCTGAAGACAACTTCCGTAAAATCGTTCTCAAGGCTTGCTCCGTAAGCGAAAGGTGTAGTAGCCCGATGGCGTTCCGTTGTCAAGGTTTTTGCCGGAAAATTTTTGTTCTCTTCGCGTGATTCGTCCAGGGCGGCAAACGCCCAGGCCGTGGAAACCCGCAGGGCCGGGCATAACAGGACAAGAAACTGCCCACCGAAAGGGTTTGCGCAGGGGGTCAGCTTTTCTCCTATGCCGGTAGCCGCGGCCGGTTGCCCCAGCAGAAAGAAGGGGACATCCGCTCCGGTCTTCGCCGCCAGTTGCAGAAGGGCTTCCTCGGAAAGCGCCGTTCCTTCCAGCGTGCGAAGGCGATTTTGCAGATAGCGGAACAGCCCCGCAGCGTTGGCGCTGCCGCCGCCAAGTCCCGCACCGTGAGGAACGCCCTTGGTCAGCACGACGCGCAGGGCGGGGGCGAAGCCTGTGGCCTGCGCAAAAACGGCGTATGCTTTGGTCAGGGTGTTGCGCAGCGGATCGATGCCGGGCGTATCGCAGACAACGGTCAGGCCCGGCGCCGCGCTGTCGACGCTCCTGTCCTCTTCCCGTCTTCTGTCGTTCCGTGGCGCTTGCGCGCTCTCCCCGGAGCCGGAATCGAGCGGGGTGATTTTCAGCAGGTCGTGGGGTTCGGCCAAAGGCAGGAACAGGGTATCCAGCTCATGGTACCCGTCAGGGCGGCGTGCGCCCACGCGTAAATACAGATTGATCTTGCAGCCGGTGCGAATGATGGTGGTGGGCATGGCCGATTACGCTCAGGACTGGGAAAAGGGCTGCTGGTGCGTATGCATACGATGCAGGGGCAGGGAGTATCCTTCAGGCAGCGCCTGAAAATAGCCGCCATAGCCCAGTCGGGTAAAGGGCGAAAGGTGCGCGGCGGCACAGCAGGGGAGAAGGAGCAGGGCAAAACGGAGCACGGATCACCCGCCGAGGGTTTCTACAGTGAGGTGATCGTTGGTATACACGCAGATTTCCCCGGCAATGGCCATGGCGGCGCGGACCACTTCTTCGGCGTTCATGGCGTCGTTATGGCGGCACAAGGCGCGGGCGGCCGCCAGGGCATAGGGACCGCCGCTGCCGATGGCGGCAATGCCGTCGTCAGGCTCAATGACGTCGCCCGTGCCGGAAAGCACCAGGATATTTTCTCTGTCCGCCACAAGCAGCATGGCTTCCAGCCTGCGCAGATACTTGTCCTTGCGCCAGTCCTTGGCAAGTTCCACCGCGGCGCGCAGCAGGTTGCCGCCGTGTTCCTCCAGCTTGGCCTCAAAACGCTCGAACAGGGTGAAGGCATCGGCGGTGGACCCGGCAAACCCGGCGATGATATCGCCCTTGTGCAGCCTGCGGACTTTTTTGGCGCTGTGTTTCATGACAACGGCCTGCCCGAGAGTTACCTGTCCGTCACCCGCCAGGGCGACGCTGTTCCCGCGCCTGACGGCCAGAATAGTAGTACCTTTAAGTTCCATGAGGGATTCCTTGTATGTTTGGTGGGAGGCATTACCAGAACTCCTTGCGATCCTTGTACTCGGTTTCGAAGCGTTCAACCTGCTGCTTTTCCTCCGGAGTAGCGGCAATGGTTTTGGCTTTGCCGAAGAACTGGTCCACGCGTTTTTTGTTGTTTTCGTACAGGCCGGCGTAGGCCATGTGCAGGTTGGCGGGGAACATGCTCCCTTTTTCGCCGTACAGGTGGGCGAGCAGGGTGTGCACCTCGGCATCTTCTGGCACGGCGCGCAGCACCTGGCGGGTATAGTCGATGGCCTGGTCGGTCATGCCGGAGTCATCGAGATTCCTGGCATAGAAGAACAGGGCCATGATGTCGGTCTTATCCATGTTTACCGCCTGCTGGAGCAGGGTGGAGCCTTTGTTCCTGTTCCCTTTGCTGTAATGGAAGATACCGGCTTCACGCACGATAAGCTCGTCTTTGGGGTTGCAGGCCAAGGCCTGTTCAAAGAAGTTGGAGGCTTCGATAACGCGGTTCTGGCGCGACGACAGGATGCCTTGCCCCATGAGGGCCATGCAGCGGTTGGGGCCGTTCGTCTGCTTGGCGAATTCCTGCTCGGCCGGGGCGGGGTCGCTGTACCGCGCGCGCACCAAGGCTTGAATACGCAGGAATTCTCTGTCGTCGTCCTTTCTGGAACGGACGGCTTCGGGCAGCTTGCTGACGCGTAGCGCCATGTCCTTGATTCGATCCTGGATGCCGGGGTGGGTGGAAAGGTAGGTGGGAATCTTCGAGCCCATCAGCCATTGCCTGCGACTGAGGACTTCAAAAGCTCCTCCCATGCCTTTGGGCGAATATCCCGCCTTGGTGAGATAATTCATACCCACCTGGTCGGCTTCATTTTCATCCGAGCGGCTGTAGTCCAGCATGGCGGCCTGGCCCGCGGCCATGGAACCCACCATGGCGGCCGAGCCGGCGTCGCCTCCCAGAAAGGCCCCGGCAAGAGCTCCCACCAGGGACAGAAGGCCCACCATCTGGCTTTGTTCAATGCGCCCGGCAATATGGCGCTGGGTGACGTGGGCCATTTCGTGGGCGATGACCCCGGCTATCTCCGATTCGTGCCGCATGGCGAGAATCAGGCCGGTGTGCACAAAGATGTAGCCGCCCGGACAGGCAAAGGCATTGACGGAGTTGTGCCGGATGACGCTGGTGGTGAACGGAAAGGGCTGGGGCGGCATTTTGGAGGCCAGCCGGTTGACGATGCCCTCCACGTACTTGACCACCTCCGGATCTTGGACCAGCGGCATGCGAGCCCGGATCATGACGTTGAATTTGCGGCCCAGTTCCTTTTCGTCCTTGATGGTGAACTCGCCCCAGGCGGCGGCATTTTGAGGGACCATGCTCTGGGCAAGCGTCATCCAGCAGATCAGGAAAAAGCACAGCCCTTTGTGCGCAAAGAAAGCTAAGCCCAAAGCGCGGAAGGGCGCAGATCGCGTGTAACGGCTCAGGCTATGTCCCATACGGCACCATCCGGGGTGTCGCGTACCGTGACGCCAAGGCTGGCTAACTGATCGCGCAGGGCGTCCGAGGTTGCGAAGTCTTTGTTTTTGCGGGCGGCAAGACGTTCCAGCATGAGTCTTTCCACCAGAGAGATATCAAGGGCGAGCCGTTTTGCCCGCAGGGCTTTCAACTCCGCCAGAAACTCCTCTGCCGGCTGGCCCAGAATGCCGAGCACCGTGCCCCATGCGGCGGTGGTTTTTCTGATGGTCTCCAGCAGGGTGCGCGCTCCCGCGTTTTTCCGCAGGGCCTTGTCGTCCAGAATGCGGTTGACGAGGTGGAAGACCCCGTTTAAGTGCCCCATAGCCGCCGCGGTGTTCAGGTCGTCATCCATGGCCGTGTGCCACTCTTTGGCCAGAGCAGCGAATGCCGCATCCAGCTCCGGCGGCAGGGTACCTGCCTTGGGGGCGGGACGGGCAAGTTCCGCATCCAGCAGGGCCAGGGTTTCATACAGGCGCTTGAGGTTTTTTTCCGCATCGTCCATGGCCTCGGACGTGAAGTCGACGGGGCTGCGGTAGTGCCTGCCCAGCAGGAAGACGCGCAGCACTTCCGCCAGGTGCTGTTCCAGAATGTCGCGGATGGTTTTGAAGTTGCCCAGGGATTTGGACATCTTTTCCGCGTTGATCTGCACAAAACCGTTATGCACCCAGTACCGGGCGAAGTCTTTGCCCGTGGCGGCCTCGGTCTGGGCAACCTCGTTCTCGTGGTGGGGAAAAATAAGATCCTGCCCGCCGCCGTGTATGTCCAGGGGCAGCGGCAGGTGTTTTTCGCTCATGGCGGAGCATTCTATATGCCAGCCGGGCCTTCCCGGTCCCCAGGGGCTGTCCCATGAAGGTTCGCCGGGTTTGGCGCCTTTCCACAGAGCGAAATCAAGCGGATCCTCTTTTTCTTCGCCCGGCAGCACCCGCGCTCCGGCGCGCATGTCGTCGACGCTGCGGCCGGAAAGCTTGCCGTACCCGTCAAAGGAACGCACCCTGAAGTACACGTCTCCCGAAGGCGTCGCGTAGGCGTGTCCTTTGGCGATCAGGTTTTCGCACAAGGCGAGCATATCGCCTATATGTTCCGTGGCCTTAGGCTCCACGGTGGCCCGCAGGACGCCCAGGCGGTCCATATCTTCGTGGAAGGCCGCCATATATCGTTCGGCTATTTCGCGGCTGTCCACCCCGTCCCTGTTGGCGCGGGCGATGATTTTGTCATCCACGTCCGTAAAGTTACGGACAAAGGTGACGTCCAGGCCAAGATAGCGCAGGTAGCGCACCAGTACGTCAAACACGATGGCCGACCGGGCGTGGCCGATATGGCAGTAGTCGTAAGCTGTGATGCCGCAGGCGTACAGCCCCACTTTGCCGGGCGTGGCCGGGACAAAGGGTTCCTTTTGGCGGGTCATGGTGTTGTAAAGCTGCATGAATGCTCCGGTTTGAGAACGTTCTTGCCGGAAAACGCGTTTGCGGAAGCGCGTTCCCGGCAGGCTGGCGTTAAAGCCGCTGCCGTTTTCCCGGACCGGGGGAGAACGGAGTATGCCGACCCTTGCGAAAGCGGGGCAACGCCCAAGCCTCACAAGGCGGGTTTTCAAGTATATCAGGCAGGGGCAAGAAGAGCAATGCGCCGCTGGTGGCGGCCTATAGGACGCCAGGCGACATGGGACGCGAGGCAGGGTCAAGAAGGGCAAGGCGCCGTTCGTGGCGGCCTCCTTCAAATTCCGTCACCAGAAAAACGTCGGCAAGAATGCAGGCCAGACCGGGGGCGGTGACCCGTTCTCCCAGGCAGAGCACGTTGGCGTCATTGTGGGCGCGGGTGGCTCTGGCATGGAATTCCACGGTGCACAGGGCGGCCCGGATGCCGGAATGCCGGTTGGCCGCTATGGACATGCCGATGCCGGTGCCGCAGATCAGAATGCCCTTGTGCCCGGCTTCCAGCACCTGCGCGCAGAGCTTGTCGGCAAACTCCGGGTAGTCGCAGCTTGCGGCGTTGTGGGCGCCAAGGTCGTTCACGGTGCAGCCCGCATCTCTGAGATGGGCGGTCAGAGCGGTTTTCAGGATGAAGCCCGCGTGGTCGGAGGCGATGAACACAGTTTTGCCGGTATGCATGGGCGATCCTTTTCACTGCCGAAAGGCGCGCGGTACATCGGGGGGGGGCCGGGGAACGCGCGTGGGCCTATTCGTGCAGCGGTCGGTTTTCCGTCCCCGGGGGCAGCACAAGATCGAGCTGCGCCTCGGTAAACGGCGTGTCCAGATGGGTGATCTCCTTGACGACAATAAGGGCGGAATCGCCCCTGGGATGCTCGATGCGCAGCCTGTGCGGCTCCAGAGGGTTTTTTGCGCCCGGTTCAAAGGTAATGGTCCAGCCTTCCCGGTGCTCTTCGCGCCAGGAAAGAGGGATGCCGCTGGAGGAAAGTTCCAGGATGCCGGAAACCTCGGCGCCGCGGACGGTAAACGCAAAGCCTTTGTCCGTGGAAGTGAATTCCGCGGGCATGGCCGTCCTTATGGGGCCGTCGCCGGGCAGAAAAAGCTCGCCGCTGCGCCCGGTGAGCAGCAGGGTGAGATCGCTGATGCCGAGGGGGATGGGCACTCCAAAGGAAACCAGCGTCCGCTGGTTGCGGGGGTGAAAGTAGGCGGTGTGCTCACTGGGCGCATAGGCGAGGAAGGAACCTTCGTCCTCCCGGATTTTGGCCACGACGTTCCCGACTCCGGCAATGAGATCCAGACGCAGAGGATAGGGATTGGCGGCTGAACCGTTACCCCAGAGCAGGGCGGAAACCCGCGCGCTCTCGCCGGAGTGGGGCGTATACCGCAGGGAGGCCGCAATGCGGAACGGGCCGGTGTTTATTTCCTCCGCATTGGCGCGGGCCACAAAGCCCTGCCAACTGTGCAGGGCCTCCCTGGTGTTGCCGCTCTGGCGCAGGGAGCAGGCGGAACACAAGAGCAGGGCAAGAGAAAGGACAAACAGCTTTTTCATAACAAGAGGCTGCTCGGAAAAAGATCCGGTTTTTTGATGGTTATGACGCGAACGCAGCGCTGTCGCATACCTCACATACACAGCCGGGAGGTGCGGCCGTCCGACGAGGGGCTTCATGGGAGTTATCGTGTGCCGCCGCCGTTTTTTTGCAGGGCTTCCAGCTTTCTGAGGAGCGCGTCGCTATTTTTGGCTTTGCGCTGAATGGCTTCCATGTATCCTTTGATGGCCTCGTCCTTTTTCCCGAGGGCCAGGGCTATGTCCGCATAGTGTTCCCATATGGTGGGATCCTCGCCTCCTAGTTCAATACAGCGGCGGATGCTTTTCCAGGCATCTTCGTACTTGCCCATGCGGTACTGCACCCAGGCCAGCGAATCCACTATGTAGTCGGCGTCGGGCTGCTGTTTCAGGGCCGCAGTAATCAGCCGGAAAGCCCGTTCCAGTTCGCGGTTTTCTTCCGCCAGCGTATAACCGATATAGTTCAGCGCGCCGGCATGGTTGGGATTGGAGGCGATAATGGATTCCATGAGCGCGAGCGCTTCTTCCTTCTTGCCGGATTCATCCAGCAGGCCGCCCAGGGAAAAACGCAATTCCTCGTCATCAGGATAGGTTTTCAGGCTTTTGCGCAGCAGGGCTTCCGCTTCATCGGGCTTGTTCATTTTAAGCAGGACGAAGGCCTCCAGCGTCCAAAACTCTTTTCTCTCCGGCTGGTTTTTCCTGGCCGTGGAAGCGGCCTTGTAGGCGGCCTCCGCGTTATCGGCCTGCAACAGCAAATGTACCTTGCGCTGTACGGCGTTGAAATACAGCGGGCTTTGCGGCCGCACGGATTCCAGCGGCTGTATGGCCTGCTGCGGATCGCCCGTGGCCTCCATGCGCACGAAGGAAAGATACAGCGAGACCTCGTCGGGGTCGGCACCATTGGCGCGGGCATTATTCAGCAGGGTTTCCGCATGCGCGAACGAACCAGCCCCGGCAAAGCGCAGAGCGGACTGCAACAGCAAGGAGGCCGTCTGCGGCGCGGAGAGAAGCGTGGTAAAGGCTTCGTCCGGCTGCTGCATGTCCAGTTGCAGGCCCGCAATCCGGTACCAGAGTTCAAGGTTCTCCGGGTTGATGTCCGCAGCCCGTTTGTACGCCCTGACAGCCTCCGGAAAGTTCTTTTCATTTTCGGCGATAAAACCGAGATCCGTCCATGCATCTTCATTGTCGGGATCTTTTTTCACCAACTGTTGCAGAATCGCTTTGGACTCGCGTATTTTGCCGGTGGCCCCCAATACCTTGGCACGGAAGAGCAGGTTCGGGGGCGAGTTGTCGGTTTTGGGAAGGCGCTCCAGAAGAGCCGCCGCTTCGGCCCGTCTGCCGGTTTTGATGTACAGGCGAATGAGCTCCCGCACGGCGTCGTAGGCTTTGGGAAACGCCTTGAGATGCCCTTCCAGAAGGGCGACGGCAGAGGCGTCATCTTCGTTTTCGCTATACGCGCCCGCCAGCAGTATGGTCAGCAGCGTATCTTTGGGAAAGTGGCGCAACCCCTCTGCGGCAACTTGCGCGGCAGCCTCCGCTTTACCTTGCGCGAGCAGCATCGTAGCGCTGTCCCGGTATATGACCAGAGAGGGTTCGAGTTTTAACAGCCCTTGCAGGGCAACGATAATAAGATCCTGGTTGTTTTCGCGCAGGGCATCGGACAGCAGCAGATAATAATAAAGATGTTGCGCCTCGGGAGAAATGTCCCAGGAAGAGGGATCGGCCTGCCGAATGATCTCCTCGGGGGTGGGCTCCGCCGCTTCACTGACCTGCGGAGACTTCGCGCAGCCCGTAAAGCATGCGGACAGCAGCATGGAAAGCAGCAGCAGACGGCAGATGCCTGTCCGGACAGTTTTACGGGGGTGGGGGGTAGGCATGTTATTCAATCCAGTCACGGGAAAAGTCTTTGATGTTGTGGAACAGGTGGTCGCGTACCTTTTGCAGAAGACGCGCTTCGATCTGGCGGACCCTCTCCCGCGTGATCTGGAAGTGATCGCCGATTTCGCGCAGGGTGACGGGTTCGTCCGACAAAAGGCGATGTTCGAGAATGTAGGACTCCTTGTCGTTGAGAAAGGGGACGAGACTTTCCAGCCGTTCCCGCACCATGGAAGAAACCTCGCTGTTGCCGAGCGTTTCCTCGATGCCGGAACCAAGGGCGGGCAGATAATCCATGCGGGTCGCGCCGCCCGATTCCTCTTCGTTCATGGGCGCATCCAGCGACATGTCCGAAGCGTCGAGGCGCTGCTCCATTTCGATAATCTGCTCTTCGGTAACGTTCAGCCGTTCCGCCAGCATGGCGGCGTCAGGATCGTAGCCCTGGGCAATAAGCTGCTGGCGTTCCTTGTTCAGGTTGTAGAACAGCTTGCGCTGGGTCTGGGTGGTGCCTATCTTGACCAGTCGCCAGTTATCCATAATAAATTTAAGGATATAGGCTTTAATCCAGAAGGTTGCGTAATAGGAAAATTTGATGCCTTTTTCGGGATCGAACTTGCTTACCGCCCGCACCAGCCCCACGTTGCCCTCCTGGACCAGATCGAGGACATTCTGCATCCAGCGGCGCTGAAAGTCCATAGCAATGCGGACCACCAGACGCAGGTGGGAAGAAACCAGCCGAAAGGCGGAATCCGGGTCGCCCGTTTCCTTGACCTTGCGGGCAAGCGCCAGCTCTTCGTCGGGTTGCAGCAGGGGAAAGCGGTTTATCTCCCGTAAGTAGGCGTGCAGGCTGTCCCGTGTGCGTTCCGGCGGATGGCGCGTAAAAAGGGCGAGGGCTCCGGGGGCATCGGGGGCAAGAGCGGGCAGGGTGCTTTCGTGGGGAAAGTCCTCCGACAGGTCAAGAGGCAGCGCCTCATCGGCGGCGTTCAGGGGATCGAATTCGTCAAGTTCGCCGCTATCCTCTTCCGGGTCTTCCGTAATAACCTCCGCCTCAACCACAGGCAGCGCGCCGGCCTTCCGGTCGTCTTCAGACGCGGTTTTCCGGCCGTTTTGGGCAACTTGCGGGTCGTCTTTGGACTTTGGGGCGCGTTTTTTCTTTTCGCCCTGGGTCTGGGCTTTGGCGTCAGAAGCAGCCCCTCCGACGTCATCGCCGTATTTGCGGGACGAGGAGCCGGGGATGCCGGTTCCCTGCGCCTTGCGCGTTTTGCCTGTCTTGGGTAGAGTCGTCATTTGTCCGCTTTTTGTACGTTACACACTACGAGATCATTACTATAGATTTTTTATTTGTTCTTTTCAACGTTTTTCAGTAAATCCCCGGCAAATGTCCTCAACACCTGCCGATAGCGATTTTTGTCCCGGAGGGAAAATACCGTGCCATTGTTCCGCCAGACCCTTGCTTCAGGTTCGCGCCTTATTTTTGACGGCGCCATGGGCACCATACTGCAAAGCCGCGGGCTTGCCGGCGGGCAGAGCCCGGAAGCCTTCTGCCTGGAGCATCCCGACATTCTCGAAGGCGTGCACAGGGACTACGCCCTGGCCGGCGCCGACGTTCTGACCACCAATACCTTCGGCGGAACGCGGCTCAAGCTGCCTCCCGAGATCCCTGTCGTTGATTTCAACCGGCGCATGGCCCAGGCGGCGCGCAAGGCGGCCGATGCAGCCGGGCGCAGGGTCTTTGTGGCCGGAAGCGTCGGTCCCACCGGCAAGTTTCTGCGGCCCCTAGGGGACATCCCCTTTGAAGACATGGTTGCGGCGTTTCAGGAGCAGATTCGCGGTCTGGTGCAGGGCGGCATCGATCTGGTGCTGGCGGAAACCCAGTTTGACATCGCCGAAGCCAGGGCAGTGGTCATTGCCGCGCGGCGGGAGTGCAGCCTGCCGGTGGCGGTCTCCATGACCTATGAAGAAGGAGTGACCCTGACCGGTTCCGGCGTTGGCGTATGCGTGGCCACCCTCGCCAATATGGGCGTGGACCTGATCGGCATGAACTGTAGCGCCGGTCCGGTGGAAATGCGGGACGCGGCCGGGGAACTGCTGCGCGCCTCGCCTGTGCCGGTGCTGATCCAGCCCAACGCGGGACTGCCTGTACTGGAAAACGGACATACGATCTTTCCTTTGCAGGCGGACGCCTTCGCCGGGCTTACCGCCGCGTTTGCCGGGGACGGGGCGCAGGCCGTGGGCGGATGTTGCGGCACCACGCCCGGGCATATCGCCGCCCTGAAGAAAGCCGTGGACGATTTGCCCGCCGCGCGCAAGACCCTTGCCCCGCGTCCGCGTTTTTCCGGCATCGCCGTGACATCCCGCTCGCAGTTGGTCCGCATAGGCAGCGGTTTTCCCCTCCGCATTCTGGGCGAGCGCATCAACCCCACGGGCAAAAAGCAGCTCACCGCGGAGTTGCAGGCCGGCGAGTTCGGACTCGCCTTCCGCTATGCCGACGAACAGATCGCCGCGGGCGCTCCTGTTCTGGACGTGAACGTGGGCGCGCCCATGGTGGATGAAACGGCGCTTCTGCCTGAGCTTGCAGCCCAGCTTGCCGCCCGCCACGGTTGCCCTCTGGCTCTGGATTCCTCCAACAGCGAGGCCGTTGCCCGCGCTTTGGCCCTGTATCCGGCTTCGGCCCTGGTCAACTCCATCAGCGGGGAAGAAGGCCGCATGGAACGGCTGGGCCCCTTGTGCCGCGACTTCGGCGCGCCGTTTATCCTGCTGCCGCTGCAAGGCAAAGATTTACCGGTTACGGCCAAGGAGCGCATATCCATTCTGGAAGGCCTGCTCCGGCGCATGGAGGCTCTGGGCATCCCCCGGAGCCTGGCTCTGGTGGACGCGCTGGCCCTTTCCGCTTCTTCCAGTCCGGAAGCCGCCAAAGAATGCCTGGCCTTTATCCGGTACTGCGCAGAGGTGCTGCACCTGCCCACCACCTGTGGGCTTTCCAATATTTCCTTCGGGCTGCCTGCGCGGGAGCTCTTGAATGCGAGCTTTCTTTCCCTGGCGGCCGGGGCGGGGCTGTGCTCGTGCATCGCCAACCCCGGAAGCGCGCGTATTGCCGAAGCGGTGGACGCCGCCAACCTGCTGCTGGGGCACGACGCCGGGGCGGAAGGCTTTATAGCCGGGTACGCGGGCTGGAAAAACGGAACGCCCGCCCAGGGCGGCGCATCCGCCGGCGGTCAAGGCTCTCCGTCTTCTTCCTCTCCGGAGGGAGGAAAGTCCGCCGCAGTTCCGTCCGCGAGGGATGCCGCGACGCTTGAGGGCGCCGTCATCGCCGGGCGGCGCGAGGTTGCCCTGGAACTGGTGCGGGAAGCCCTGGATTCCGGGGCGGATCCCTTCTCCCTCGTAGGGGAACGGCTCATTCCGGCCATTACCGAGGTGGGCGCCAGATATGAGCGCAGAGAATACTTTTTGCCCCAGCTTATCCGTTCCGCGGAAACCATGCAGGCGGCTTTCGCTGTGCTGCGTCCCCTGCTGGAGAAGGATGTCCGCCGGAACAAACGCGCGGAGGTCGTCATTCTGGCCACTGTGGAAGGCGATATCCACGACATCGGCAAGAATATCGTCGGCCTGCTGCTCGGCAACCACGGCTTTGAGGTCATCGACCTCGGCAAGGATGTCGCCGCTTCCTCCATCGTGGAAGCGGCTGTCGCGCATGACGCAACCCTGATAGGACTTTCCGCCCTGATGACCACCACCATGGTGCGCATGCAGGACACCGTGGGTTTGCTGCGGGAGAAAAACCTGGACAAAAAGGTCATGGTAGGCGGGGCGGTGGTGACCGACGCCTTTGCCCAGTCCATCGGCGCGCATTACGCCAAGGACGCCGTGGATGCCGTGCGGCTCGCGCAGAGCTTGATTTAGAGCAAATTCATAGTGAAATTGGACAAGGATCGAATTGCCTCCGGCGGCCAAAGGGGGCACCGGCCCCTGCGAGGACTGAGTCCCTTTGGAATCCCGCAATCATGGCTTCCTTGGCATGAGTAATTTCAAAATCAGAATGCCTTGGCGCAGGCCCATCTCTCGCTGCTGCAAGGTGGCCTTTTCTCGGCTTGCGGCGTCCACTGCCGGATGCCCGCCGGGTTGCTGATAATGCAGGGAAAAATAACCGTTATACTGGACGAGGAATGGCAAGTACGGTATACGCTGAGTTCTGAGTGTGTAATGATGCAGATGCCATGCCCGGATAACGCCGTGGAACGGCAAGGCAATACGATGGCCGCAGTAAGGAGTGCCGTATGTACCGTTTTGTAAAAGCAGCAGTGGTGGTTCTTTGTTGTGTGGTGGGGTTGGGGCTGTCCGGCGCTGTGCAGAACGGACATGCCGCTGATTCCTACAAGGCGGTCAAGGCGGGCGATATCCCCGGTATCGACTCTTCCGGCCTGTTAAAGCTCATTGCCGCTGAAAAGGGCAAGGTCGTCATTGTCAATATTTTCGCTTCCTGGTGCCCCCCCTGCCGCGAAGAAGTGCCGGGGCTGATCAAGGTACGCGGGAATTTTCCCAAAGAGACCGTTGTCGTGATCGGGGTTTCCGCGGACAATGAACCCAAGGCTCTGGTCAACTTCATGAACGAGTTCAAGATCAACTATCCGGTCAAGCTCGCTCAAGGGGATTTTGTCCAGAAGGTGGGCGTGACCGCTGTGCCTCAACTGCTTATTTACAACAAGGGCGGGGAACTGGTGGTCAACCACAAGGGCCTTGTGGACGAGGAAGACCTGACCAAGGCGGTCAAGGAAATCATGGCGGAAAAGTAATCCCCTCCTTTCACAAGGAGGCGGAACGGACGTTTTGCCGGCTTTTGGAGACTTTTCTTGTTTGCAGAGAACGCCCCGGCCCGGCATGGCTTTGAGCCCGAAAAAATGTGTCTGTGTTGCTTTCCTGCCGGTACTGTGCGGTGCCGGCAGTTTTTCGAATATCAGGCGTACAAGGTTGCCTTTCATGGAACTTCTTTTGCAACGAGCCACTGTGGCGGATATCAAGGGCATTCACGCCCTGCTTCTGGAAGCGGCCAAAAACGGGCTGCTTTTGCCCCGTTCCCTGTCCCAGCTATATAACCATACGCGTGACTTCTATGTCCTGCGGGGAGAGGAAGGGGCGATTATCGGCTGCTGCGCCCTTTCCCTCGTATGGGAGGATCTGGCGGAAATCCGTTCTCTTTTCGTTGATGCGACGTTGCGTGGCAGGGGGTACGGCCGTAAACTGGTGGAAGCCTGTTTCAGCGACGCGCTCGCACTCGGCATTCACCGGGTATTTACGCTGACCTACAAAACGGAATTTTTCGCCGCCCTGGGGTTTGCTGAAGTCGGCAAGGACATCCTGCCCCAGAAAATATGGGCGGACTGCATTCACTGTCCGAAATTTCCCGACTGCGATGAAATAGCCATGCAGCGCATTCTGGCGGGATGATATACGGATGGCGCACGCCCGCCGCCCGGTGAGCCGGGCCGGGTGTTGTCCCGGATGCATGAGGAGAGATGGCGCATGAAGGATACGACGTTGCGGGTGCTCTATTCCGAGGAGGTCATCGCAAAGCGGGTGCGGGAACTTGCCGGGCAGATGAACGTCATGTACGCGGGACAGCCGCTGGTGGTCATCTGCGTGCTGAAAGGGGCGTTCATGTTTTTTTCCGATCTGGTCAAACAGATCACCGTGGAGCCTGAACTTGATTTTGTGCGGGTAGCCAGTTATGGCGCGAGCAATACTTCTTCCAAACACGTCAGTTTCACCAAAGACGTGGAAATTTCCCTTGTGGATAAACACGTTGTGCTGGTGGAAGATGTGGTGGATACCGGGCACACCATGGACTTTCTGAACAGGCAGATGAAGGCCAGGGGCGCAAAGTCGTTGCGCATTGCCGCATTAGTTGATAAAAAAGAGCGCCGTGAAGTAGACGTTACAGTGGATTTTCCCGGGTTTGTGCTTTCCTCCGGCTTTATTGTGGGCTATGGCCTCGACTATGCCGAACGCTACAGGGAACTTCCCGCTATTTATACCGTTGAACCGAGAGACTGATGGCGAGATCCCGAGGCCTGTATGATTATAGCCTGCCCCACCTGCGAAACATCGTTCGCGTTGCCTGATGACCTGTACAGGCCGGGGCGCAAGGCGCGCTGCTCCAACTGCGGCAGCGTATTTCCCATGCCCGATTTTTTGGAGGATCCTCCTCCCGGCGTCGGCGCCGTCCCTCCTCCCCCTCCTCCCCGCCCGGAAGTCCAGGTTGTGCGCAAGAAGCATACGTTGCTCATTGCCGCTGTCGTGCTGATTTGTTTTGTGGGCATAGGCTATGGCGGGTATATGATTTACCGTTCCGTCACGGCCCCTTCACCCGGAGCGGCCCAGACCGCCGCGCAGGAAGAAGCCCGCAGGCAGGCCGAGTTTGAGGCGTTGGTCCGGGGCATTGATCTTGGAACCCCTCAGCAGTTTGTTGTGGACAACGACAAACTGGGGAGAATGGTGGTCATACAGGGCACTGCCGTCAATAACCTGAAAAAGGCCGTGGATTTCATTACGGTGGAAGCGCAGCTCAGGGACGGGGAGAAGCGTCCGCTGGTCTCCGTGCGCCAGGTGTGCGGGGTCACGCTTACCTTGTTCCAGTTGCAGGTTCTGTCGGAGCAGGAACTGCAGGCGGCCCTGAACAACAAGGTTGTTATTTACACCAACAACATCAAGGTGCCTTCCGGCGGCAGCGTGCCCTTTACCGTCGTGTTCACGCATCCGCCGGATGCCATGGCGAGTTATGTCATACAGGTAGCCGACGTGAAGAAATCACCGGAGCCGGAACCCGCCGACAAGTCCCCCAAATAACCCCATGCGCCTCATTCGCCCGCCGCGGTTTTGTATGCGGCGCATGTGTATACCGCTACGGACGCGAGAGAGAAGCGAGGCGGATTCCCGTATTACATAGGCACTTCGGCGAGAGAGGGCTTTGCCGGTGCTTCGGGACGGCGCAAGGCCGTCTTTTTTTATTGAGGCTCAGCCACATTACCCCGCCGTCCGCGGAAAACCGCATTTTTGAGGGGGGCGCCGGACACCGTCCCCGGAGTATACAGCATGGCAAAAACCCGCGAAGTTTATGTATGCGCCTCGTGTCAGGGGCGCTCTTCCCAATGGAAGGGGCAATGCCCCGTCTGCGGGGAGTGGAATACCCTTGAATTGCTGCAACTGCGTGCCGGTCCCGCCAAAGGCGCACCCCTTTCCGGCCGGGCGGAGCCGCTGGTGCGGCTGCAGGATGCGCCGGAAGCGGCCGGAGCCGTATTCAGCACGGGCCTTGCCGCTTTTGACCGCATTCTCGGTGACGGCCTTATGCCGGGGGCGGCCATTCTTGTGGGCGGAGAACCCGGCATCGGTAAATCCACTTTGCTGTTGCAGGTCGCCGGAGCAGTCGCCGCCGCGGGCAAGCGCGCGGTCTATCTTTCGGGCGAAGAATCCCTGTCCCAGATCCGCAGCCGGGCCGAGCGCCTGAACGTTCTGCACGACAATCTTTTTGCCATTGCCTCCTCCCAGGTCGAGGATATCTTTCCCATGCTGGAAGGCGGGGACGCCCCGGCGCTGCTTATCATCGACTCGGTGCAGACCCTCACTTCCACACGTGCCGAAGGGTTGCCCGGCAACGTAAGCCAGGTGCGGGCCGTGGCCACGGAAGTGGTGGAGCGTTGCAAGCGCGCCCACACAACGGTGCTCCTGGTAGGGCATGTCACCAAGGACGGCACCCTGGCCGGGCCGCGCCTGCTGGAACACATGGTGGATACGGTCATTTCTCTTGAAGGCGACCGCCAGCAGGCCTTTCGTCTGTTGCGGGTGCTCAAGAACCGTTTCGGCCCGAACCAGGAACTGCTCATTTTCCAGATGGCCGGGCAGGGCATGGAACTGGTGGACGATCCTTCCACCTATTTTCTGGGCGCGCGCGACGCGACTCTTTCCGGCACGGCCGTGGTCATGGCCGTTGACGGGCAGCGGCCCCTGGCTGTTGAAATCCAGGCCCTGGTTTCCAAGAGCTATCTGGCTATTCCCCGGCGTACCGGGTTGGGCTTCGACGTAAATCGTCTGCACCTGCTTTTGGCGGTGCTGGAAAAACGGCTGCACCTGTCCTTTGCCCAGGTGGACATTTACGCCAAGGTGGGAGGCGGCATGCGCCTTCTGGAGCCGGGCATGGACCTGGCTCTGGTGGCCGCCGTGCTGTCCTCCTATTATGACATGCCCTTGCCCGAGCGGGCCGTCTTTTGGGGCGAGGTGGATCTGAACGGCCAGATCAGGCCGGTGGCAGGGCATTCACTCAGGGCCGGCCAGGCGGCGCGGCTGGGGTATCAGCCGCTGGTCTGCCCGGCGGATGATACCGGCAAGGGGTTCCGTACCCTTGTTCAGATGCAGCAGGCGCTTTTTCCCCGTAAGGGGGCGCGGCAACACCAGGGAACGTCCTGAACGGGACTGCCGCTTTTTCCACCGCCCTCTTTTGTGGCCAATACCCGAAACGCGGAAGAACAACCTGCGGGACAGTACGGCTCCCGCTCGTGATTGCATGCTGCAACGTCTTTGGAAAGAATGTTCAGGGTTGCCGAAAGCCGCCGCATGAACGGTCTGCCAGTATGTGCGACCTCCCTTCGCGGCATTTTCTGCTTGACCCTGCGGAAGAAGGATATATTCTGTGCGTAGAGTCAGCATGGCTGCAACAATTCATAACCGCTGGAAATGATAATGAGCCCGCAGTTTTCTTCGCCAGACCGGCAGTCCGAGCTTTCCGTCGACATTGAGGTGCGCGAGCCCCGCAATTATCGCGTGCTGCTGCATAACGACGATTACACCACTATGGAATTTGTGGTGGATATTCTGATTACAGTGTTTCACAAGACGCCCGCGGAGGCCGACGCCATTATGTTGGCCGTCCACGAAAAAGGCCTCGGCAGTTGCGGCGTCTATACGGAAGAGGTGGCCGAAACCAAGGTCGCCCAGGTGCACGACAAAGCCCGTAAGGCGGGCTTTCCCCTGCGTTGCAGCATGGAGGAAGAGTAAACATGCTCGACATACATCTGGAACATGCCTTTACCCTCGCGGTGAATGAAGTACGCAGCCGCAGACACGAATATTTTACCCTGGAACACTTGCTGTACGGCATTTTGCTGGAAGAAGACGGCAAGACGATTCTCGGCGGGGTAGGGGTGAATCTGCCCGCCCTGCGGCGCAGTCTTGAGCGGTTCTTTCGGGATAACGTCACTCCCATGGGCTCAGGAACCGAAATAGAGGTGGTCCAGACCCTCGCCTTGCAACGGGTAATGCAACGTACCCTGCGGCATATGCATACATCCGGCAAGGACAAGGCGGGCATAGGCGACGTGCTGGCCTGCCTTATGGAAGAAGAAAACTCCTATGCCGCCTATTTTTTGCTGTCGCAGGGCGTAAGCCGTCTGGACGTGCTGGAGTTCATCTCCGGCGATGTGCCCGGGGTGAACCCGGATGCCGAAGATGAAGAGGCCGATGCCGATACCAAGGCTCTGCGCAAATATACCGTCGATCTGACCGCCAAGGCGGAGAAGGGGGAAATCGACCCCCTGATAGGCCGTACCGTGGAACTGGAGCGGGCCGTGCAGATTCTGGCCCGTCGCCGTAAAAACAATCCTTTGTTCGTGGGCGATCCCGGGGTGGGCAAAACCGCCTTGGCGGAAGGCCTTGCCGTGCGCTTTGCGGAAAAGAAGGTGCCGGAAGAGTTTTACGAGGTGCGGCTGTTTTCGCTGGACCTTGGCGGCATGATGGCCGGGGCCAAGTACAGGGGCGATTTTGAGGGCAGGCTGAAGTCCGTGCTCGCCGCGTTGCAGCGCATACCCAAGGCCATTTTGTTCGTGGACGAGATCCATACTCTGGTCGGGGCGGGTTCCGTAAGCGGCGGCTCCCTGGATGCCTCCAACATCCTGAAGCCCGCCCTCGGCTCCGGCTCCCTGCGCTGCATCGGGTCCACTACTCACGAGGAAATGCGTAACCACTTTGAAAAGGACAAGGCCTTTTCCCGCCGGTTCCAGAAGATCGATGTGGCCGAACCTTCGGCCGAGGAATGCCTGGCCATTCTGCAAGGTCTGAAGGAACGCTACGAAGCCCACCACAATGTCCGCTACTCCCCGGCAGCTCTGGAAGCGGCGGTGACTCTTTCCGTCCGCTACCTGCCGGACGCCCGCCTGCCCGACAAGGCCATTGACCTGATAGACGAGGCGGGAGCCCGCCGGCGGCTGCGCCGGAACGGCTCAGACGCGGAAGCCGCCCCCGAAGCTGAAAAAGACGCTACGCCGGAGTCTGCCGCAAAGACGGGCAAAGGTGGCAGAAAGCGCGCCAGGGCTCCTGTGGTCACAGTAGGCGTGTCTGACGTGGAGCAGGTGGTGGAGAGCATGGCCCGCATTCCTTCCGTCAAGGCAACGGCAGCGGACAAAGCGTCCCTAAAAAACCTGAAGCGCGACCTGCTGCAGGTGGTGTTCGGGCAGGATACGGCCGTGGAAGGCGTGACCCGCGCTGTTCTGCGCGCCCGCGCGGGTTTTACGCGGGAAGGGCGGCCTCAGGGGACTTTTGTCTTTTACGGCCCGACCGGGGTGGGCAAGACGGAGCTGGCAAAGCAGCTTGCCGCCAGCCTCAAGGTGGCCTTTATCCGCTATGACATGTCGGAATACATGGAAAAGCACGCCGTTTCGCGTCTTATCGGCGCGCCTCCGGGCTATGTGGGTTTTGACCAGGGCGGTCTGCTGACCGAAGCCGTGCGCAAAACGCCCCATGCGGTGCTTCTGCTGGATGAAATGGAAAAAGCCCACCCGGACGTCTTCAACGTGCTGCTGCAGGTGATGGATTACGCCACCCTGACGGACACCACCGGGCGCAAGGCCGACTTCCGGAACGTCATCATCATCATGACCACCAACGCCGGGGCCTTTGAAATGTCGGCCCGCAATATCGGCTTTGGTCAGAGCACAAGCCGGGGCATTGCCGCGGACAAGGCCAAAAAGGCGTTGGAAAAGATCTTTACGCCAGAGTTCCGCAACCGTCTGGATGCCATGGTGCCGTTCTCGTCCCTTTCCAAGGGGATCATGGGCCGCATCGTGGACAAATTTACAAAAGAGATGAGCGCCAACCTTGCGGAGCGGAATGTGACCATCGGCTTTACCCCGGCCGCCCGTGAGCATCTGGCGAAAAAAGGCTTTGATCCGGTGTTCGGCGCGCGTCCCCTGGCGCGGGTGATGCGTGAGGACGTGGAAGACGTGCTGGCGGGTGAACTGCTCTTCGGCAGTCTGAAGAACGGCGGGGAGGTGCGGGTGGACGCCCGGCCGGTACGCAAGGCCGGTACTGTTCAGGCCGGAAAGAGCGGCGCATCGGGCAAGGCCGCCAAGGCGGCAAAAGACGCCGAAGCCGGTGTTGTGGACGGCAAGGATTCTGCGCGCGAAGCAAAGACCGCTGCAACGGAGCTGTTTTTCGAGTACCCCCCTGCCGCTCCTGCGGCAAATACGAAAAAGAAGTAGCCGGCAGAGTCTCCGGAAGTCTTCCAGATATAGCCATGGCAAAGCCCCGCTGTCCGCCTGCGGACAACGGGGCTTTGCTGTTGCGGGGGGGTCCCGCTTTCACTGGAGCCCCCGGTTAAGGATGCGACGTGCCAATCAGGCCGCAGCCATGAGCATCTGGACGAGTACCTGGGCGGCATCGTCCATATTGTCGCCGGTAAGGGCGCGTACCTGCTGGGCGGTCATGTTTTCGTAGTAAATTTGAATGGCCTGTCCTTCATGCGTGAGCAAAAGGGTGCCGTTGCCCAGATCGGATACGGCGATGGAGCCGCCTTCCAGCAGGCCCTTGACTCCGACAACGTCCAGGGTAGCCTCCCAGGACAGGAGATTGTCGAATCGCAGCTTGTCGCTGCCGAAGCTGAAGTCCTTGATGATGTCAATGCCGTTCGGGGTGTAGTCCTCCGAGGCCCAGGCAAAGGTACTCCGGCCTTCGTCGCCGTACAGGATATCGTCGCCCGCGCCTCCGGAAATCAGGTCGTCGCCTCTTCCTCCAAAGAGGGCGTCATTCCCCGCGCCGCCTGAAAGGGAATCGTCGCCCCAGCCTCCCTTAAGGATATCATCGTTGCCGCTTCCTCCGGCCAGCCTGTCGTTCTCGCCGGTGCTCACCAGCAGAGAGGCGTTGGCGTCGTTGTCAGAAACAGAGATGGCCGTCCCCTGCCGGGCGTCTGTAGCAGTGTAGTCGGCGCTGAGGGAAGCGAAGATATCGCGGCCCACGTGGACAACGAGATCGCCCTCGTCCAGGTTGTCGGCGTCCGTAAAGGTCCACTCGCCGCTGACGCTCCGGCCTTCGATTACTTCGTTTTCGGAGTATTCAAAGCGGATTTGCGGGACATCATCAATGATGTCTATGTGCGCCTGGATTTCACCACTGGCAGCACCGTTTTCACTGATGGCGGAGACGGCAAAGCTGTCCACGTTGTCCGCTACGTCATTGCCCTGTACCTCTCCTTCATGCCGGTGGGCGCGTTCCAGGGAGTAGGAGAACTCCAGGCGGAACTGCCCGTCGCTGAGAAGGGTGATGTGTGGGTTACTCAAGGAGCCTGTCTGTCCCTCAAGGCCGCCTTCCGGAAAACCGTCCAGCGTGCCGTCAGACAGGACTGGATAGGTGACCCCGTTCAACGTGATGGCTGCAAGGCCATCATTAGAGCTAATGCTAAAAACTATTTGAGAGGCATTTGACTGCGCATCGGCGGATGCCGCTTCGCTGCCGCCCGGCAACGCCCCTTCGTCAAAGACGACATTTACCGCGCCAGCCTTAATGGAATAGACAGGGCGCTTTCCGCTGTCGCCGCCCGGCTCATCAGGAGTGCCGGGAACAATGAAAATAGCGGGAGGTACGCCCGGAAGATCGGCCGCAGTCTCATCCGCGATAACGACAGTCCCGGTCTCCCTTGTCCAGTAGTCAGTCCCCAGTGAGCCGAGACGTTCGATCCCGTCGATCAAGTCGCCGGGGTCGTCGTTGTAATTGGTCCCGCCACTGGAAGGTCTGCTGGCCTCAGGCCCAGCGGTGGTGATCAGATTGACGCCTTGCAGCAAGTCGGCAGCTGTTACCTGAATATTGCCGGGCAGGGTGAGGATAGGTAACGTCTCGTCCCCTACGGCAAAGAAATTTGTTACAGTTACCCGTCCGCCGTCTTCCATCGCAAAAATTAAATGGATGCCCTCGCGGCTGAATGTCGCATTTTTCGGATCAAATTCAAGTACAAGGTTCCCTGCCGGGGAAGAAGGAATTGTAATGCTCTGTCCGGCTCCAGGATGTGGGACTACCACAATTTGCCCTGAAGGTTGATTTTTGGCCATTGTAATTCTGGAATGAATATTTGATGGCTGAGACATACGCTACCCCCTCGATTGAGTAACAATGCGTCATATATGATATTAAAATTAACAAGTGCATATTTAAATAAATTTTTTCATGTATTGTATAAAGTAAATATGGAGTAATTGTGTATTTTTAATATAATTATGCATGCACTTGCATCATATACTTGCATGTAGTTATATTACTTATATAAACACTGCACTCAAATTCACTTTATGCATTAAAGATGATTTATAATAACCCGCTATATAACAAAGCAATATTCCTGAATATGTATTTTTATAAATTTTTATTGCACTCCTTTCATATGGATATGCCACTTGTTTTTGAGTGTATGCGTATAGACACAGTTCTCCATGACTTACTTGAATTAAACATATTAAATGAATAGTTCGCAACATTCACGAATATTTTCAAACGATGTTCTTTTGAGCTGAGATTAATGATATTTTTCGTTTATTTTTAAAATATACGGCAGATAAATACATCTTAATATATAAAAAACATAAATTGTCAACATTTTTTTATAAAAATACGTAAATTATACTTTATTATTGTATTATTAATTCAAAAAATTGATGTTAACTCCAGAAATTGACCTATATATTGTAAAAAATAAGAGTGTCATGCAGCTTGTGTATCTAAAAAATAAGTTACTAAATTTTACAACAAAACTTGAATTTGCGACCTAAATGTAACTGCATATTTTAATATATATGGGCATGTGCGAATGTCGCTTGAAGAGTATAGCAAGCACGTTGCACTTCCTGTTAAACCGGGGCTGACCCTCTAGGCATTGCCGAACGCGTCCATGCGCTTCGGCGTATGGGGCTGCACCCCGGCGACAAGGTCGAAAACCGCTCGCGTCAAGGAGGATGTCCGGCCGCTGTAGGACGCTTTCGCCCGAGAGGCGGCATTGACGTTACGCGTAACAAGTTTTATGGTAAGCTGCCTTGCGGATATATGTTCTCTCTTTTCCCTCCAGAACCGATTCCTCATCTCTACTAGAGAAGGAGACTTTCAATGGCGAAGCCTTCGCAGGAAAAGCCTAAGGCCCAAGCAGCAGACAAAGGGCAGACGGATAAAGCGGCCGTTACGCGGCAGTTGATCCTCACCGGGGCGGACATCGTTTTGATCGGCGAAGAGGCCGAACTGCTGGTGGGCGGTAAAAACTACAATACCGCTATTATCAGTCAGGTGCCCGGCATCAAGGCTCCGCAATTTCGGGCTGTTTCTTCCATTGCTTTCCATCAGGTTCTTGACGAGACCAAAATCAACGCCACCCTCACCAGAGCTGTGGTGGACAGGGAGTATAAGCGCATTGACTGGGAAGACCCTGAAATCAGCGGCGACCCGGAATTCCTGCAAAAATTTGTGCGCAACCTGGGCAGGCTTGTCCGGGTCGAGTCTGAATCGAAAAAAGCTGTGCAGCAAAGCGCGGTGAAGCTGCGTACCTTTGTGAACAACGTGGTGGAGGGCTTTGCCACCTCTCCCGAAGGCATCGACCAGCTGCGCAAGCGCTCCGTCCTGGTGCAGGCGGCCATTCTGTCCGTTGAACTGCCCAAAGAGGTGGATCAGGCCGTGCGTTCGGCCTATCAGGCCATTTGCGCCGAAGCCGGAGAAGAAGACGTGCCGGTGGCGGTGCGTTCCTCGGCGGCGGGGGAAGACTCCCGCAAAAAAGCCTTTGCCGGTCTGCAGGACACCTACCTGAACATATACGGCCCGGAGCAGGTTGCGCTTGCCTACCACTGGGACTGCGCTTCCGCGTACAACCTGCGTTCCATGACATACCGGCGTGAGGCCATTCTGGACGCCATCACTCTGGCGGAAGAGTCGGGCGACGACACCATTGCCGAGCAGGCCAAGAAAGAATGGGCAATCGAGCATACCTCTCTTTCGGTGTGCATCATGCGCATGATCAACCCGGTCATCTCCGGTACCGCTTTTGCGGCCGATACCGCCACAGGCTGCCGCGGCACCGCGCGTAACGATCTGGTCTCCATCGACGCCAGCTACGGGCTGGGCGAAGCGGTGGTGGGCGGCATGGTTACCCCCGACAAATACTATGTCTTTACTCGCGACGACGGACATGAAGTGGTCATCCGCCAGATGGGCTGCAAGGACATAAAAATCGTCTACGACGAAGGCGGCGGCACCAAAAAGGTGAAGGTGCCGGAACTGGAAGCCTTCCGCTGGTCCCTTTCCATCGCACATGCGGAAAACGTTGCCAGGGGCGTACGAAACATCAGTAAGGCGTACGGCGACATTATTATGGACTCGGAGTTCTGCATCGACGCCAAGGATGATCTCTGGTTCGTGCAGGCCCGGCCTGAAACCCGCTGGAACGAAGAATTTGAGCTGCACCCCAACGTCATTTTCATGCGCCGCAAAGAGGTGGATCCCACAGCCGTGGCCGTTGCTGAAGTGCTGCTTGAAGGCAACGGCGCTTCACGCGGGGCGGGACAGGGCACGGTCAAATTCCTGCGTTCGGCCCTTGAACTGAACCGTATCGCCAAAGGCGACGTGCTGGCTGCGGAGCGCACCGACCCGGACATGGTGCCGGGCATGCGGGTGGCCTCGGCCATTCTGGCGGATGTGGGCGGCGATACTTCCCACGCCGCCATTACCTCGCGGGAGCTTGGCATTCCGGCGGTGATCGGCATCCAGCGGGTGGAAGCCCTGCGCGCTCTGGACGGCCAGGAAGTTACCGTGGACGGCACCACCGGCACGGTGTACCGTGGGCTGCTTCCCCTGCGCGAAGTGGGCGGCGAGATGGACCTTGCCCAGCTTCCCCCCACCAAGACCAAGGTCGGCCTTATTCTCGCCGACGTGGGGCAGGCCATGTTCCTGTCCCGTCTGCGCTCCGTCGACGGGTTTGAAGTGGGCCTGCTGCGGGCGGAGTTCATGCTGGGCAACATCGGCGTGCACCCGTTGGCGCTTGAAGCGTATGACAACGGTGAACTGGACGTGGTCATCCAGCGCCATCTTAAAGCGTTGGATGAACGTTTGACAAAAACCCTGCGCCGCCAGCTCAATGCCGGGCTGGTCTTCATGAACCTGCGCGTGCGCGAGTACGTGGGGCACATCACCGGTCTGGCCGCGGAAATCGAAGCGCTGGCCGTGCAGGAAGGCAAGGGCACGGAAGAGGAAGTGCTGGCCCTGCGCCGGCAGAGCCGCGACCTTGAGCGCAAGCTCGACGAGTACGTGGACATGGCTTCCCGCCGGCTGGATCTGCTCAAGACCACCATGGATCTGGAAGCCCATATCCGTCAGGTCATGGGCTTTGAGGACGAACTGGCCCTGCTGGTGGGCATGGACCCCGAAGTGGTGCGCAGGCGCGGGGAAATAGACGCCCAGGTCAAGCTCATGGCCGAAAAAGCCGCCGCTGTTCCCTTTGTAAAGGACGTGCTGGACGATATCCGCATCCTGCGCGAGGACGTGGGCCACCGCACGGGCATGATCGCCCAGATTGAGTCGGTGCAGGCCATCCCTGAAAAAATCCGCGAAATCATCCGGCTGAAAGGCTACCGTTCCGGCCGCGAACACTATGTGCAGACCCTTTCCCAGGGTCTGGCGCTCTTTGCCATGGCCTTTTACGGCAAAGACATCGTGTACCGCACCACCGACTTTAAATCCAACGAATACCGCAACCTGGTCGGCGGTCTGCTCTTTGAACAGATTGAAGACAACCCCATGCTGGGCTGGCGCGGCGTTTCCCGCAACCTGCACGACTGGGAGCTGGAAGCCTTCAAGCTGGCGCGCGGGGTGTACGGCGGGTCCAACCTGCAAATCATGCTTCCCTTCGTGCGGACCATTGAAGAAGCGCGCAGCATGCGCCGCTATCTTGAACAGGTGCACAAGATGAAAAGCGGGCAGGACGGCCTCAAGATCATCCTCATGTCCGAGATTCCGAGCAACGCCATCCTGGCCAAGCAGTTTCTGGAGGAAGTCGACGGGTTCTCCATCGGCTCCAACGACATGACCCAGATGGTCCTCGCCACCGACCGTGACAACGCCCGGCTTTCCCACATTTACGACGAAGAAGACCCGGCGGTCGTCTGGGCCATTCTGGTCACCATCTTCTCCGGCCAAAAGTACAAAAAGAAGGTGGGCTTCTGCGGCCAGGGCGTGTCCAACAGCAAAATCCTGCGCGGACTGGTGGCCATTGCCGGGATCGTTTCCGCTTCCGTCGTGCCGGATACTTACTACCGCACCAAGTTGGACATGGCGGAGGTAGAGAACGAGAGCATCCCCACCTCCCAGCTTGGACAGTGGCTGCGCCAGCAGCACCACACTCGGCTGTGCGGTCTGATGGAAGAAAACGGTTACGGCCATATTCTCAAGAAGTACAACCAGGCCGACGATCTCAAGGAATGGTACGAGGGCGAGCTGAATCGCCTGCAGGATTACCTGCGCGAAAGCCTGGATACCTCGAAGGAAAAGTTTTACCGGCAGGAACTGGAGCACTTCCGCCGCGTGTTCCACAAGCCTGTGGTCTACGCCAACTGGGACTGGGACTCCATTGTCAACGACGCCCTGCGCCAGGCCGGGTTCGCCGATTTTGACGAACAGGCCAAGGCTCTGGAAGTGCAGCGCGCCACCAAGTGGTAGACGGCGCCAAAGTGGATGACGAAAGCCCTGCTTCTCCCTGAGGAGAAGCAGGGCTTTCTTGATGAGCGGTATAGGCGTTGCCAATCTGCATTGGTTCGTCCCGCCTGGAGGAGGATCTGGAAGGGCCATTACGAAACGCCCTTCCAGGCAGGCGGCCTTGTCCTACCATTCCAGGGCGCGCATGCGGAACCAGACAAACAGGATGGACCGCGCGCCGCCGTCTCCATAAAAAAGAGAGGTAGCTTGCAGGGCAAAGTTTTTATATTCGATGCCGATGACCGGTAATGCGAGAGGAAGCGGAGGAAAGTAATTCATCTCCTCGCCCTTATAAGTCTTGCGTGCCGTCAGTCCCACGGTCAGGCCTATGCCTGCGCGAAAGTTATCGGCTTCGTCGAAAGTCCAGTTCTTCAGGAACAGATATCCGGCATACGGTTGGAAATTGTACAGGGAATCGGCAAACCCCATTATTGCGAGCGCATGGGTATCGCCGTCTTCATCATGGATGGACTTCCCGAAGCCAAAGCCGTACGCAAATTCATTGAAGCCTTCATCTTCATCTCTTTCAAGTACAATGTATTTGTTATGGTACTCAAGGAAAGGAACATAGATGTCGAGAGATTTTTCATTCCAGACTTGCGAAATTCTATAAGAGAACTGCTCAAGATAGGAGCGTTTTTGAGATTTTTCGGTGGGTGTTTGCCTGGAATCGGCATCTGTTGCATGGAGCAAATTGGGACCATATGCGGTAAAACAAAGCAGGAGTGCAAAAAGGGCGCATACGTGCTGCGGAAGCAAGGCAAGAGCAGGCCGGATCCGCGCCGGTCCGGTGAAAAGGGTCATAGCTCTTTCTCCGGCATGGATTAAAGGTGTAAGCCCCCCTTCGTCTCAGACATACAGTAAAGAGCCTACGAAGCGGCCTCCTTTTTGTGCTTTAGCCCCGGCAGGTGCAATTCCCCAAGCTTACGCCTCCGGAGCTTAAGGGGTGGAACTGAACATATTTGGGTTACGGCAAAAGCCCGGGGGCGACGCCGCGAAAACTATCTCCGCTGTTTGCCCTGTTTGGGCTTTGCTTTTGGTTTCGCGGCAGGCTTGGCTGCCGGTTTCGCCGCCGGGGAAGGGGTGGAGTCTCCCTCCAGGGCGGCTGCCTCGATATCGGGCGCCGTGCCTCCGGCGTCCTTGACGCGATCGGTCACGTTATCCTTGATCCAGTGCGCATCCAGCCATTCCAGAGGGGTAACCTCCAGGCCGCTGATGAGAATGCCGAAGTGCAGGTGGTCGCCCCCGGCCATGCCGGTTGCCCCTGTCTTGCCGATGATGTCGCCCTTGGCGACGTTTTGCCCCTTTTGCACGCTGATGGAGCTCATGTGTGAATACAGGCTTTGCAGGCCGAGGCCATGGTCAATGACGACCATATTCCCGTAAATGCCGAGGTACCCGGCAAACACCACACGGCCGTTATTGGCTGCGGGAATATCGGACTGGGCGAGGGAGGCCAGATCGAACCCGAGATGGGTCTGGTCATCTGCCTTCTGCCCCTGCCACAGGTAGGTGCGGCGGTCGGCAAAGCCCGCGCGCGAAGCCGCCTTGGGCAGACGCAGAAACGCGCCCTGCCACAGGATGTCCGGCGAGGTGTCCTTGCCGATTTCAAGCAGGGTAAGGGCGTTCTGCCGGCGCACCTCACCGTTTACTTTCAAAAAGCGCTCGATTTCCGTCATGCTGCCCGGTGCTATTTCCGCAAACTCCGCAGCTTTTGATTCCAGAAAGGCAGGGCTGATATTGATGGTATCGTGCCGGAACTCACGGTTCATAAAGTGGGCGGAAAGGGCGTTGATCTGTATATTGCCGGCAAGATCGATGGCTACAATCTTGGGGGCGTACTCCCTGGTGGACATGGTATAGGGAAAAGCGAAAAAGCAGAGGTAGTCGCCGTTTTTCTGGCGAAAGGCAGGAAAAAAGAAGTTATCCACCTTTACGCCGGTCTGGCTCACTTCCTTTGAAATGGAGTAGACGATGCAGCCGGTGCCGCCCCGGCTGACATACCCGGTGCTGGTTTTGGCGGTGATGCGCGGTGGCGAGGTGTCAATGCGCAGGGGAATGACCTCCGTGACGCTGTTGCCGCGGCCGAAACCCGCGTAGGAGGCGTCCCGGGCCGTAATTTCAAGTGTGAAGGGGCCTTCCTTCAGTCCGGCATCCTGGAGGGTAAAGTTCACTTCCTGAGTCTGGGAGGTTCCCTCAAAGGTCTTTTCCAGGATGGGCGTTACCCGGTCCCCCAGGCGGACGGCGATGGCAACGCTTTTCACCGGGGAGCTTTTATCTGTGAGGGTGACCGTCATGGGCAGGGTAGGTGAGACGTATTCGGTTTTCGGCGTCAGCACCACTTCCGGCGCGTTCATATCCTGAAACAGGATGAACCCGCCGCCGCCCAGAACAACAAGCAGAATAATGACGAGCGTCACCACAGGGAAGCTGGAACGCTTTCTGGACATAATATACATGTAGCTTTACTCTCCGGGTTCTTGCTGGTCTTTTTCCAGAAATGCGAGGCACAGTTTGACGAAATCGGCCTCTGTAAGGATGCCGCGCAGATGCCCGTGCTCCAAAACCGGCAGGCAGCCGAACTTGTGCGCCAGCAACAACTCCGCCGCCTGCGCAAGCGGCATCTCCGGCGGGATGGTCAGCACCTCGGTGGCCATGACTTCGGAAATGGGTATGCCGTCTTCTATCTGGTCGCGTTCCTCAAGCTGCATGTCCGCGAAAAGGGAGACGGAAGCCCGCAGAATGTCGCGTTGCGACAAAAGGCCGACAAACCCGCCTCTGGAAGACACCACCGGCAAATGCCGGATGCGCGACTTGTGCATAATCTCACGGGCGGTTTTGAGGGAATCGGACGGGCTGAGCGTTATCAGCCGTGATGTCATAATATCTTGAACACGGATCATGCGGTCACCTTTGTTGCAGGTGCAGGCTGTCCGGGAAGGTATATCCGGCGCCGCTCAAAACATGCCATACTTCGCCCCCCTTTACAAGGACGGCAGGCAGCCGTCGGCCTGTTCCCCACCTTCTCTGCGAGAGTATCCCCCCTGTCTGCCGGACACGCATTTTTTCCGTTATACAGTCTCTGATGCTGCATTATTATTTCCGGCTTCAATGTCTGATTGACTTGTGTGAAAAAATTTGGTTCCAGTCAGAGGGGCTTTCGCAGGTTGCCGTGCCTGACGGCATCGGCATGTGCAAGGTCCATACAGGGGCAGGGCGAACATGGACACTTTTCAGATCAGCCGGAACAGAATGGTGCGGGAGCAACTTGCTCCACGGGGTATAACCGACAAGGCCGTACTTGCGGCCATGGGCAAAACCCCCCGGCACCTTTTTGTGGAAGAAGCCCTGCGGGGAAAGTCTTACGAGGACTATCCCCTGCCCATCGGCTATGGCCAGACCATTTCCCAGCCCTATGTCGTGGCCGCCATGTCGCAGTTGCTTGAAGCCTCGCCCGGCATGCGCGTGCTGGAAATAGGCACGGGGTCCGGGTATCAGGCCGCCGTGCTCTCGGACATGGGGCTTGAAGTGTATTCCGTGGAACGTCTGCGGGAATTGTTCTTTCGCACCAGCGATCTGCTCATGCGCCTGAAATACCGAAATATTCGCCTGAAGCTGGCCGACGGTACCGAAGGGTGGCCCGAGGCCGGCCCTTTTGACAGAATTATCGTCACGGCGGGAGGGCCGTCGGTTCCGGCTCCCCTGGTGGAACAGCTTGCCGACCCGGGAATGATGGTTATACCTGTGGGGGCGGATCGCCGTACCCAGCATCTGGTGCTGGTGCGTCGCGAGCATGGAAAAATCCGCCAGGAACAGCGCGAGCGGGTGGCTTTCGTCGATCTGGTGGGCAGCCACGGCTGGTAAAGAGGCCGGGCGCGCGCACGGACATGCATGGAACGTTATTTACGACAAGGAGCGTTATAATATGGGCTCGGATCCTTTCGCAAAACCCGGTGAGGCCGCCGGCGGGGAGAACTGTCCTTCCCAGTCCGGCTGCCCGAGCGCGGGCAAAGACGGCAGCGGCTGCGCGACCTGTTCTTCCAAACGCGGCGGTGACAGCCCCTTTGCGGCTCAGGATGTCTCCATCAGCCGTACGCTCAAGGATATTCGCCATGTGCTTTTCGTGATGAGCGGCAAGGGCGGGGTGGGAAAAAGCTCTGTCACGGTGAACATTGCCGCGGCCCTGGCCCAAAAAGGACTCAAGGTGGGCATTCTGGATGTGGATATCCACGGGCCCAGCGTGCCGAACCTGCTTGGACTGCATCAGGGGCTTGAAATGGACGAGGCGGGCGAAAAACTTATTCCCGCCGAGTACTTGCCGAACCTGCATGTGTTGTCCATGGATTCGTTGCTGCGCGATAAAGACACCGCCATTTTGTGGCGCGGTCCCAAAAAAACGGCGGCTATCCGCCAGTTCCTGTCCGATGTGCAGTGGGGCGAACTGGACTATCTGGTTATCGACTCCCCTCCGGGTACCGGCGATGAGCACCTGACCGTCCTCAAGACCATTCCCGAAGCCCTGAGCATCGTGGTTACCACTCCGCAGGAGATTTCGCTGGCGGATGTGCGCAAGGCCATGAATTTTTTACAGCATGCCAAAGGGCGCGTGCTCGGCATTGTGGAAAACATGAGCGGCCTTTCCTGCCCGCACTGCGGGGGCAGTATTTCCCTGTTCAAGAAAGGGGGAGGCAAAGAACTGGCAGATCGGTACATGGTGCCCTTTCTAGGGGCCATTGCCCTTGATCCGGCTGCCGTGGTTGCGGCTGACGCCGGGGTGCCTGTGGTACTGATGGAAGAAGATTCCGTCGCCAAAAAAGATTTTATGGCCGTGGCCAAAGCCGTTGTCAGAACCTGTGAGGAAGAAAAGGGCGTGACAATGCAGTTGCCTGAAGCCTGATACCTTGTCCGCAACCGCGCAGCCTTCGGCAGTGCGCGTTTTGTGAAAACAGACACGGGATTGCGCAAGAGGCGACTCTTGGGTACACTACCCGCACCCGGTGGCCAAGTACCAGCACGACAGGTTCTGCATGAAAATACTCAACCTTCCCAACAAGCTGACCATCAGCCGCATCGCCATCGTTCCTCTGGTGCTGGTGCTGCTTGCCTTCGGCAACAAATGGAGCTGCCTTTTTGCGGGGGTGGCGTTTGCGGTGGCCGGATTTACCGACCTGATCGACGGGTACCTCGCCCGCCGTGAAAACCAGGTTACCAGCCTGGGCAAGTTTCTTGATCCCCTGGCTGACAAGGTGCTTGTCAGTTCGGTGTTGATCATGCTGGTGCAGCTTGACTGGATCAGCGCCTGGGTAGCCATCATCATCATTTGCCGCGATCTCATGGTCACCGGTTTGCGGGCCATCGCGTCGGAGGAGGGGGTGATTATCTCCGCCGACAAATACGGCAAGGCGAAAACGGTTCTGCAACTTTTTGCCCTAGAGCCGCTTATATTACATTACTCATGGTTTGGAATCCCCCTGCACGGCATCGGACAGATTTTACTTTACACGGCGCTTGCCCTCACGGTATTTTCCGGATGTAACTATTTCATGAATTTTTTTCGGAACTGGCGCCTGAAACAGGGTTCCGCCACAGACGCCTAACCCGGCAGGGTGTTCATAATGGAACAAAGCCTCAGCAGCAGGCTTCGCAACTGTCTGCTTACCATACTGGAACTTGAAACAGTGCTCGCTTCTACCGAATTGGGACCCTATCTGCAGAAGGAGTTTGTTGTTCTGAAAGACGTGTTGCAGCGCCTGGAAGAGGTTGCCATCAACGAGGGCGACGTCTGTCGTATTGAAAACGCCACCAGTCGTTTTCTCGAAGAACTTAAAGAAACGCTTGAAGGTGCCGAGGCAACAACGGTACAGACTTCAAGGCTTCTGCAGTAACCCATGTTGGGACGCCGTCTGGTTCTGGCCGTTTCCGTGGTGCTTAACCTGGTGCTGTTGTACTCTTTGATTTGGGGGCAGCAGGGGGCCATAGCCTACAAGGAATTGCGCGAGCGTACAAAAAATCTGGAAGAGAAGATCGCCCGGCTGGATGAAGAAAATCTCACGCTGAGCAGGGAAATCCGGCTGTTGCAGTCGGATGAAAAATATCTGGAAAAGATGATCCGCAAGCGTTTGAATTTTGTGCGCGACAACGAAATTTTGTATATTTTTCCTGAGGACACCAAAAGCGAATCATCAGGAGTCCCGCCTCATGAAGCAAAAGATTGAATGGTACCGGGAAGTTCTGGAGCTGGAGCCCGGCTCCAGAGTGTTCTTTCCCTTGGCGAAGCTGTTAGCGGCGGACGGCCAGATCCATGAGGCGATCATAACCCTGCGGCAGGGCGTGTTGCGCCACCCGGATCATATCGAATCCAGGCTTCTGCTGGTGGAATTGCTGTTCTCGCACCAAGGCGCGTCTTCCGATTTACAGTTCGAGGTAGAAAAACTCGGGCGCATGCTGGGCACCTACCCCGGCTTCTGGAATGCCTGGGGCGCTCTTCTCGCCAAAACTCCGGCCATGCAGGACGCCGCCCTTGCCGTCCGTTTTTTTGCCGCGGCCCTGCAAGGACAGCCGCTTACCTGGGCGTCGGTCATCGAGCAGGGCCTGCAATCCGCACTGGTCGCGGCTGCGGAGTATCCGACCGCCCCTTTGGCGGAAGTGGCCTGCACATCTGCGGAACCATGCCCCGCGCCCTCCCTGCCGCATGAAGAAGCGCAGCCGTCCGGCTTTCCGGAGCGCATGCCGCCCGAGCGCAGGTCTCTGCATACCGCCGAGGCGGATGCCGAAGACTCCGCCGAAGATGAGGAGACCGAAGAAGCCTTTTCCATACGTACCCGTTCCATGGCGGAGGTTCTGGCGGAGCAGGGCGACCTTGCCGGAGCGCTGGATATTTACCATGAGTTGATTCAAGCCGCTCCGGCTGCGGAAAAGCCGTCGCTTGCCTCCAGAGCGGAGGAATTGACAAAACGCCTGCAATCCGGCCCTGTGCAGGGTCCGGGCGAGACGGAAGAAAAGGTCTTCCACCCCGGCGGGGAAAGCAACCGTCTGGTCGAATTGCTGGAATCGCTGGCGCAGCGCCTTGAGGCAAGGGCTCGTTGAATTTTTCTCCCCATCGGCAAGCGGATAGTGTCCGGAATGTCGCTCAACGGCCGTCTTCTTCCCTTCCAAAACCTTCTCTGTACCTTATTGCCCGGCGGCTTGAAAAAGGCCGGGCGGACAGCGCCGGGCTCTCCCGCCGGCAAACGCCCGCCCGCGACAGGCGGGCGTCTCTTCAATCTGCAACGCGTAGGAGCACCCGCGTGTATCGCTTCCTTACTTTTTCCCTGCTGGTTCTCTGCCTGTGCGGCTCCGGCTGCGGCACAAACCAGACGTTGAAAGATTCCTGGAAATTTACGACCAAACAGTACCGCAACTATCTTAATACGCCCGCTACCCTCGATATGGAGGCGACCGGCAACTGCGAGAACTATGAGCTGGCTCTCGGCGATGCGGTGCTTGATCTCGACTCGCAGTTGCAAAAACTTATCCGGGCCATGGAAAACAGCGATCGCCGCCCCGACCAGGAATGGGTGATGGAACTCATGCGCAAGTTTCCCTGGCTCAGCGGCGTCGCTCTGGCGGACAATTCGGGCAACCTGATGGTCAGGTACCCGGAATATTTTATGAAAGAGTTTGACGTCTCGCCCCTTGTGGACCCGGACCCCAAACAGCATATGGCCTCGTTGCGCGCGTACGTGCAAAAGACTCCCCTTGGGCCGGAAATCTATCTGGCAAACCCGGTGTTTTCCGGCGATGCCATGAAGGGGCTGGTGGTCGCCTACTTTGATCCGCGCGCGCTGGTGTCGTTGGGAGCGGACCCGGGCAGCTTCATGCTGGCTTCTTCCGCCGGGGTTCTCTGGGCAGGGCGCTTTGCCCCGGAATCCACCCCCATCGGCAAAGAAAACTGGGAAGAACTGCTCAAACAGAAGTCCTGCGGCCTTATCGGCGAATCCGGCAAAGAATTTTTCTGGACAACCCGCTATCTCGGCAACCTCCCCCTGGTCTATTCCATCCCGACCGATGTGAAAAACGTCAGGGAGTCCTCGGCCCAGCTTGATCAGCTGAAGCGGGTGGACGTCAGCGACGCCCCGCCCCTGAAACTGACGGACCCCACGCTGGGCGCGGGCGAAGTGGGCAATCTTGGCGCCCCCAACGTGCGGCCGGCGCAGGTTCCCGGACAGCAAGAGAATGAAGCGGGCGTCAAGCAGCCCCTCAAGGAGTAGTATGGCTACCCCCACACGGCCGATCCAGAACAGGCAGATCACCGTTACCGAACATCTGTTGCTGCACCAGAAGCAGTCCCCGGCGGCCACGGGCATTTTCACGCAATTGCTCTATGACCTGATTCTGGCGGCAAAGCTGATCTCCCGCAGCGTCAACAAGGCCGGGCTTCTGGATGTGCTTGGCGGCACCGGAGAAGTGAACGTTCAGGGCGAAAACGTGCAGAAGCTGGATGAGTTCGCCAACCGCATTCTCATCCACCGTATGGAGCGCAGCGGCGCCCTCTGCGCCATGGCCTCCGAGGAAAACGCCGATATTATCCCCGTGCCGGAGCGTTTTTCGCGGGGGGACTATATTCTTATCTTCGATCCCCTGGACGGTTCGAGCAATATCGACGTGAACATCAATGTGGGCACCATTTTTTCCATCCTGCGCCGCATATCTCCCCGGGAGCAGGATGTGGACATCAGCGACGTGCTCCAGCCCGGCCTGAAGCAGGTCGCCGCCGGCTACGTGCTGTACGGCCCCTCCACAATGCTGGTGTATACCACAGGGCAGGGCGTGCACGGCTTTACGCTGGATCCCAGCGTCGGGGAATTTCTGCTTTCTCATCCGGATTTGAAAATTCCGCAGCGCGGCAAGATATATTCCGTCAACGAGGGCAATACCTCGTACTGGGACGCAAAGACCACTGCCGCCGTCGCCGGGTTCAAGGGCACGGACAACCCGCGCGGCAAACCGTATTCGCACCGCTATGTGGGGTCGCTGGTCGCGGACTTTCACCGTACGCTGCAATACGGCGGCATCTTTATGTATCCTTTGGATCACAAGAGCCCGGAAGCGCCCCGTGGCAAGCTCCGTCTCATGTGCGAAGCCGCTCCCCTGGCCTTTATGGCAGAGCAGGCCGGCGGCGCGGCCAGCGACGGCGAGCGCCGCATCATGGAGCTTACGCCACCTTCCCTGCATGCCAGAGTGCCCCTGTACATCGGCTCCCGCGAAGATGTGGAGCACGCGGTAGCTCACCTGCAGCGCTGAACGCATGCTGTGCCTCGGCATCGAAACGTCGTGTGACGATACATCCCTGGCCCTGATTGCGGACGGACGCCTTGTAGGGGAGATGTCCTCCAGCCAGGTCGACGTGCACGCCCTGTTCGGCGGCGTGGTGCCCGAAATAGCTTCACGCGAGCATGCGCGGTTTATCGGGCCGTTGTGCGACGCTCTTCTGGCGCGTTACGGGGTTGCCCCCGCGGATATTGATGTTGTCGCCGCCGCGCGCGGACCCGGCCTTCTGGGCAGCCTGCTGGTGGGCGTGGCCTTTGCCAAGGCCTTTGCCCTCGGCTGCGGCGCACGGCTGATCGGCGTCAATCATCTGCACGCCCACCTTCTGGCCGTGGGCCTTGTGCGACCGCTGCTGTTTCCGGCTCTGGGCCTTCTGGTTTCCGGCGGGCATACGCATCTGTACCGGATAGCAAGTCCCACGGAGTTTCTGTCTCTGGGCAGAACCCTGGATGACGCTGCCGGCGAAGCCTTTGACAAGGCAGGGAAGCTCCTGGGACTGCCGTATCCGGCGGGGCGGTTCATTGACGCCCTGGCCTCCGAGGGAGAGGCGAACCCGGCTCTGTTTCCCCGGCCGTATCTGGACAACGATACCCTCAATTTCAGCTTCAGCGGCCTGAAGACGGCCATGCTGCAATACGTGCGCGCCCACCCCGAACTGGTGGCCGGATGGAACGCTGGGGACGGACAGCCGCTTTTGCCGGAGGGAGAAAAACGCGCACGGCTGGCCGGGGTATGCGCCTCCTATCGTCTGGCTGTCGTGGAAACGCTGGTTGCCAAGGCACAACGGGCTCTTGCGATGCCGGAGCAGGCCGATGTGCGGGCTGTGATGCTTGCGGGCGGAGTCGCCGCCAACTCTTTGCTCCGCACGCGCATGGAAGCCCTGGCGGTGGGGCGGGGCAAGGCCTTTTTGACGCCGCCGCCCGAGCTGTGCACGGACAACGGGGCGATGGTGGGGTATCTGGGATGGCTGCTTGCAAGCGCTGGATACCGCCATTCTCTGTCCATGGAAGCCATACCGCGCGGACGGCCTGTCCCGGACGATATGATGCACGCATAGCATACGCCGATGGAGTTTTTTGCCGTCCATTTCGCACGGGCGAAGATGCGGCATATTCTTGCCGGATTGCACGGCAAGCCGCCCCTGCAAAGCAGCTTGTCAACGGTGACAACAGCGCTTGACAGCAGGGCTTGCCGCTACTATTTGTATCAAACGTCTACCGTTGTTTTTTGCAGCGAAAAAAGGAGAATCGCATGGCTACACCCGTTACTGACGGCAATTTTGATTCCGATGTGCTGAAATCCCCCGTTCCCGTGCTGGTGGATTTCTGGGCTCCCTGGTGTGGTCCCTGCCGTGCGCTTGGCCCGGTTATTGACGAACTGGCCTCCGAATACGAAGGCAAGGTATCCATCTTCAAAATGAATGTGGATGAAAACCCCTCCACGCCCGGCAAATTCGGTATCCGCGCCATTCCTACATTGATCCTTTTCAAAAACGGGCAGGTGGTTGAACAGGTGACCGGCGCTGTATCCAAAAGCAGCCTGAAAGACTTGATCACCCAAAAGGCCCTCAGCTAATGAAGCGTTACGATTCCGTCGTTATAGGGGCAGGCCCTGCCGGGGTTGCCGCCACGCTGTATCTTGCCCGTTTTGGGGCAAAAGTGGCGATGGTGGAAAAAATGGCGCCGGGCGGACTGCTCCTGCAAACCCTTGAGATTGAAAACTATCCCGGGTTTGCCAAGCCTATCAAGGGGTACGAGTTGGCGGACGCCTTTTCCGCCCAGCTTGATCCTTACCCCAATATCGACCGCATCACCGACACCGTGACAGAGCTTGATCTGCATGCCTCTCCCAAAAAGATCCGCCTGGGTGAAACTTGGCTGGAGGCGGATACGGTCATTCTCTGCGCCGGTGTCCGGTACCGCAAGTTGGGCCTTCCGGACGAAGACAGGTTTCTTGGCAAGGGTCTTTCCCATTGCGCGCTGTGCGACGGGCATTTCTTCCGCGGACAGAACGTAGGGGTTGTGGGGGGCGGCAATTCCGCCCTTGAGGAATCCCTGTATCTGTCAAAAATCGTGCAAAATCTGCACCTTATTCACCGGCGGGAGGAATTCCGCGGCGCGCCTATTTATCAGGACCGTTTGCGCAAGCTGCCCAACGTTACCCTGGAATGCTGCTCTGTGGTGAGCAAACTGCACGGTTCGGAGTTTCTGGAGGGCGTCACCCTGAAACGCGTGCACACCGGGCAGGAGGAATACCTGCCCCTAAGCGGCCTGTTTGTGTTCATAGGATTTGAGCCGGTGAAGGAGTTTCTGCCGGCCGGTCTTTCCGTGGACGATTCCGGGTTCATCATGACCGATCTTGAAATGTGCACCAACATTCCCGGCGTCTTCGCCGCAGGGGACATCCGCGCCAAGCGCTGCCGCCAGGTCGTTACGGCCGCCGGCGACGGCGCCACTGCCGCCAACTCCGCTTATCTCTACCTGGAACAACAGCATGGCTAAAACTCTGGCCCGCCTCCTGAGTGTCCTCATTCTTGCCGGCACGCTCTCCGGCTGCGGCATTATCGACTACTTCTATCTGCCCCCGCCCGAAGATACCGCCCAGGAGTTGTTCGAATCCGGCAACGACGCCATGCGTGACAAGAACTATGTATCCGCCAGCAAGTATTTCACCAGACTGAAGGAAAATTATCCCTTCAGCCCCTACGCGGTGGAGGCGGAACTCTCTCTTGCCGACTGCTATTTTCTGGACGAAGAATGGGGACCGGCTTCCGAAGCCTACAAGGAATTCGAGTCCATGCACCCCCGGCATGAGGCTATCCCTTACGTGCTGTATAATATCGGCATGTCGAACCTGAACGGCTATCCCTCCATAGACAGGCCGCCCAACCAGTTGGAAGAGGCATATTCTTACTTTAACCGCCTGCGGGAGAGCTACCCCGGTACGGACTATGCCGAAGCCGCCGCGGAAAAAATGAAAATGTGTCGCCAACTTATGGCGGAGCACGACCTGTATGTGGCGGATTTTTATTTCCGTATGGAACGGTATACCTCGGCCCTTGCCAGGTACAAGGAAATAGTCCTCAAGTACCCGGATGTTCCTGAAATCAGCAACCATGCATCCCTGAAAGCCAAGGCCTCCTTCATTAAAGACAGCGAGCAGGAGGCGGAAAAAACCCGCGAAAAGCGGGAGGGCACTTGGAAGCAGTGGTTTGACTGGCTGTAACCCTGCACCCCCCGCGCTGCAAAGTACGGGGGGTGTTTTTTTGCCATGAACGATACCTCCGTGCCCCAAACAGGGGTCACTGTTGTGACCTACAACCGGACGGAACTGACCCTGCGTTGCCTGCGCGCTTTGAGGCAGGTGACCGCCGCTTCCTTTCATCTCACCGTGGTCGACAACGGCAGCGAGCCTGCTCTGGTTGAGGCGCTGCAACGCCTGCAGGCCGATGGGGAAATAGATGTCCTGATCCGCCACAGGCGGAATATGGGCGTTTCCGTTGCGGCCAACACCGGCTGGGAAAGCGTGCCGAGTTCCTGTTACGTCAAGCTGGACAACGACATTCTGATCCGGCATCCCGGCTGGCTCGACGCCCTGAAGGATCTGGCGGAAGAGGGCGGGTTTGGAGCAACCGCCTTTCGTCTTTGCTCCTGGCATACTACCGAACCTGCCCGCCTTCCGTCCGGCAGGCCCTACCAGGCCACCGGCGCAGTGGGAGGAGGGTGCATCCTGATTCCCCGCGCCACCCACGAGGCCCTCGGCTTCTGGAATGAGGACTACGTCTACGGCTGGGAGGATCTGGAATACAGTAACCGCATCCTCCAGGCGGGACGTGGTATCGCCTATGTTCAGGATGACGGTATGGTGGAACACCTGGGGCCGGACCAGGACGCCCGCCTGCCCGAATACCGGCAGACCAAAAAGGCCAGGGCCGGGACGACCTCCGGCCCCAAGGCTCTTTTTCTTCTGAATACCGCCATGTTTGAAATGAACCTGCGGCCCCTCAACGTCATCCGCAAATTTCTGCCCCATTTTCAGCCTGACGGCACGGTCACCTACACCCAGAACCCGGAATACAAGGGTATCCTGACCCGGCAGAATCTTTTTCGGCGGCAGTTCATCAAACACGCTTCCGAGGACGACGTATATCTTGACCTGCCGTTTCTGGACGGCGGCAAGCGGAACGACTAGAGCAGTTTACGCTTCAAATAGTCGCTTAACGGCGGGCAAAGCCCGCCTACGCCTATTTGGCGGCAAGGATTTACCGACAAATCCTTGCGAGCATTTCAAGTGTGAAATGCTCTAAGTAAATTCTTTTTAACGTTGTCTAAGAACTCGCATTGCCTCCGGCGGCCAAAGGAATTGAATCCCTTTGGAAACCCCAATTGGGGTTCTTTTCTGTACACCAAAGCTGTGCCAACATCGTTTTTACACCGGAAAAAGGTTATATGAACACATTTGAATACACTCCAGGCTCCCGTATCAGCCCTCTTACCGTCATTGATCTGACCGTTGACGGCGGCGCCGTCGCCCGTCACGAGGGGAGGGTGGTCTTTCTGGATCGGGGACTTCCGGAAGAAGTAGTCGCCGCAGAGGTGGTCGCGGTAAAGAAAAAAATTGTGCAGGCCCGGACTCTCGAAACCCTGCGGGAATCTCCCCATGCCGTTGCCCCCTGGTGCCCGCATGCCGCGGAATGCGGCGGCTGCTCCTGGCAGCATTTTGCCATGCCCGCGGCCCTGGCCTGGAAGGAAAGACACGTCCGCGAAACCCTGGCCCGCATAGGCAAACTGCCCGAGATCCGGATCGCCCCCATTCTGGCTTCGCCCAAAGAGCGGCGGTTCCGGAATAAAATGGCGTATGCCTTTGCGCAGGATGCGCAGGGCGGGGCTCTGCTCGGCCTTCGCAAACGGGGTTCCCGCGACATCATCGAAGTGACGGACTGCGGCATCCAGGACGCCTCGGCCATGGACATCGTCGCCCACGTCCGCCGCCGCGTCCGGGAACTGGACCTGCCGGCCTGGCCGGATTCGGGGCGGGAGAGGGCGGATGTAGTGACCGGCACGCCTGCATCTTCGGGCTATTTGCGGTTTCTGGTCGTGCATACTCCGGAATTGCTTCTGGACGGCAAACCGCAGATTTTGGTGGAATGTATCACCGGTCCGGAAGATACCGGGGCGCGCGCCGGAAATTTTGCGGCCAAAGTGATGTCCCTTGGGCGGGAACTGATGGAAGGCTGCGGCGTTACCGGATTCGTCCATTCGGAGCGCAGGGGGGCGGCCGATCTGGCGCAGGGGGAAGCGGTCCGGGCGTCCTTGGGGAAAACGGACTGCCTGGAAGGCTACGGGCACATTACAATCAGCGCGCCGCACAGCGCGTTTTTGCAGACCAATACAGGCGCCGCGCGCCTGCTGTATGCCAAGGCGGCGGAAGCGGCCGGACTGACCGGAAAAGAAACGCTGTGGGATGTGTATTGCGGCGCGGGCGGGATCGCCCTGTATATGGCGGCCATGGCAGCGGAAGTGCACGGCTTCGATATTCAGAAAGAGGCTGTTGCGGCGGCGCGCGCCAACGCCGCAGCCCTCGGCTGCATGCACTGCCGCTTCCATGAAGGGCGCCTGCCTCATACCCTGTCTCTTGCGTTGCAGAAGGGCCGCCGCCCTCCTGATGTCATCATCGTCGATCCGCCGCGGGCCGGCATGGAGGAAGCCCTCCCGCCCCTGCTGGCCGCGTCCGGAGCCCGCACCTGCATTTATATCTCCTGCGATGTCGCGACCCAGGCCAGGGATCTTGCGCGCATGCGCGGGGACTGGCGTCTGGAAGAAGCCTTTCCAGTAGATATGTTCCCGTGCACGCCGCATGTGGAAAATATCGCTGTCCTGCGCCGTACTCAATGATACGCGGCGTCCGCACAGAAGGGCCTCGGGATTTCGTTGTCAAGATACAATCAATACCCAAAATTATAATATTGTATACGCATATCCGCTGGTATTATCGGTGACATACAGAGCCCCCCGTATCCGTATCACAGCCGGAGGGCATTCCGTTGAACCATAATATCGGATTTGTCCATGACCAGAAAAGACGCCCTCATGACCGCCGCCAAAGAACTCTTCGGCACTTGCGGCTATGCGCAAACCACGTTCAAAAAAATATCCGAGCGAGCCGGGGTCGCCCTCGGTTTGCTTGCACATCATTACGGCACGAAAGAAAACCTGTTCCTTCTCGCCAATATGGAAGTGCTTGAAAATCTTGTGAACACTCTGGAACAGGCCAGTGCCCGCGGCATAACGGGGCTGGAGCGGGCCATGCTGTTTTGCAGGGCCTATCTGGATTTTTCCATTGCCGAGAACTCCCATTACCTCCTTCTGCTGCGCTCCTTTCCTCACAAGATGGCGCACACTGAAGAAGGGCCGGGCACCCTGCAGGCCGAATTCCAGAAACTCTACACCCTGCTTGAAAACATACTGGAGCAGGGGAACGAAGACAAAACTCTTGACATCGCCTCTCCTTTGCAGACCAGGCAGGTCATTATCAGTCTCCTGATGGGCGGAAGCCGGATGCAGCTGTTGTCTTCTTTCAGAACAGCCTCCTTGTATGAGGACATCCTCGCTTTCATACATAAGAGCATTGCCGCCAATCCCGCACATTAACGCCTTTGTGGCGGCCTGCTTGCCGATATCCTCGGCTTTCTCTTCTTGTGCCCGCCACGTGCACGCAGGGGGTGGACGCCTTCTGCACGCATGTGGGCAAGATTCCTCTGATTCCGGCGTCTTCAGCAATTCCCCCTTTGGCAACAGCCTTGGCTTGAGCCCCGGGGCGGTCTTCTGTACTGTGAATCCGGCTGGCAGCACTGCGGCTCGCAACCGGCGCACCTCCCGGGTTTTCCGAGCCTGCGTCCTTGTTTGTGACCGTGCTGCATACCTGTCCTATGCACCGTAACAACCGGAAGGAGCGCCCATGTCCGCGGAACTTGATGCCTTGCTTGAGGCCTGGACTCTTGACGCAAACGGAATAAAACCGCTTTTTCAGACGCTGTATCAATTTTTACGAGAGCAGAACCACGTCGCCCTGGAATACCGGGTACGGCCGGGGGTCAGCCATTCCCTGCGCGCCCGTCACTCCGCGCAAAAAGAACGCAGTCTCTTCGTGCTGGTAGACATCATTGACGACGATCCGGAAGCCCGCTGGCTTTCCATATGTTTTTATGCCGACCTGGTCACAGATCCTGAAGGGCGCGGCGATGTCGTGCCCGGAGGACTCATGGGAGAAGACGCCTGCTGCTTTGATGTGGATGATGCCGGGAACGGCATGGCGGAGTATATGCAATCCCGTCTGGCCGAAGCCTGCGCCGCCGCTGCCGGGGGCTGAGACATTTTTCATCCCCCATCTTGCCGCCGTCTGAGAGGTGCCGGCCCGCTTTCTTTTTTTCCTCCCTCTTGGCCGGCCCACGCCGGAGCGCGGGCCGGGAGGAGACGGGCTCAGTGCACACTCCCTTGCCGTACGCGGGAGCGTCCGTTTCCTTTGCCGTACGTCTTTTCCATTCCCCTCCGGTTTCATTCCTCTCCGGGAGAGAAGCGCCCGCCTGCTCCCGGAGGATACTCCACTTCGCCGACTCCCTGAAAAATATACGTTTATTGTCATCCGGTCCTTGTTATTCCTAAAAAGGCACAGAGCTTGCATTGCTCTGCCGGATATGGCAGAATACATCCGTCTTCTGAATTGCAGGTGAAAGGAATACAGTATGGCGCTAGAGCTTCGGCAGCAGCTAAAACTTTCTCAGCAGCTTGTCATGACCCCTCAGTTGCAACAGGCAATCCGTCTGCTGCAACTCTCGCGCGTGGAACTGCTGGAAACGGTGCAGCAAGAGCTCCTGGAGAACCCCTTTCTGGAAGAATCCTTCGACGAAACCCCGTCCCCGCAGGAAGAAAAACGCAGCACCTCGGAAGGCGACAAGGAAGCCTATGCCCAGGAAGTAGCCCGCAACGCGGACTGGGAAGACTATCTGGGAGATTTTTCCAGCACTTCGCGTCAGGCGGCCCCGCGGGAATTTGAAAGCCTGGAAGAAAACACCGCCTTTGAAGCCCGTTACGCCACAAAGCCGTCTCTGGAAGGGCATCTGCACTGGCAACTCAGGCTTTCCCGCCTGACGGAGCGGCAGATGGAAATAGGCGAAGCCATTATCGGCAACCTCAGTTCTTCCGGCTACCTGCACGCCAGCCTTGAGGAAGTGGGAGAACTTTGCTCCGCCTCCCCCGGGGAAGTGGAGGAAGTGCTGCTGGCCATACAGCGTTTTGATCCTATAGGGGTTGCCGCACGTACTCCGCAGGAATGTCTGATGGTGCAGCTGAACGTGCTGAACTACGACCGCGACCCCATCCTGGTCTCCCTTGTCACGGAACACCTGGAAGACCTTGAGAACAAGCGCTACAAGCCGCTTTTGCGCAAGTTCAAACTTTCCCCCGACGATTTGAAGGAATACCTGGACATTATCCAGGGGCTCGACCCCATGCCCGGCGCCAGCTACGGCGGGGGCGAGCCCGCCTATGTCTCGCCCGACGTTTTTGTCTACCGCATGGACGACGAGTTCATCATCGCCCTGAATGACGAAGGACTGCCCCAGTTGCACCTGTCCTCCTTTTACGAGGACAGCCTGCAGGCCGCCAAGGATACCGACAAGGAATACTTTCAGGACAAGATGCGCTCGGCCGCCTGGCTGATCAAAAGCCTGTACCAGCGCCAGCGCACCCTTTACAAGGTAATGGAGAGCATCGTGCGCCACCAGAGGGAATTTTTCCTGCACGGCGTCTCGCATTTGCGGCCCCTTATTCTCAAGGATATTGCCGATGACATCAACATGCACGAGTCAACGGTCAGTCGCATCACCTCCAGCAAATACGCCGCAACGCCGTACGGCATTTATGAATTGAAATTTTTCTTCAACAGCGCCCTGTCCCTTGACGACGGCAGCGAGGTGGGGTCGGAAAGCGTAAAGGCGCTTATTAAAAAATACATTGCGGATGAGGATCCCAAAGATCCGTTAAGCGACGAGCGCATCGGAGAGATGCTCAAGGACGTGCTGAAAGTAAATATCGCCAGGCGCACAGTCGCCAAATACAGGACGGCCCTGAATATTCCCTCATCTTCCAAGCGCAGGACATTTTTCTGATGACGCTGGGCGATTTTCTTTGCTATAGTCCAGGTGAGGCTCTGCATTCGGCACCTTTTCACTCTCTCAGGAGGCTCGCATGAACATCGCATTAACCTTTAAGAATTTTGAACCTTCCGATCACCTGCGCAACTATGCTACCCGCCGGTTTGAAAAACTGGGGCGCTTTATTCATAAAGCTGAAAATGTAACCATGACCGCGGTTCTCACCGTGGACAAATTCCGCCACAAAGCGGAAGTGCAGTTTACCGGCGATGCCGTCAATATTTCCGCAGTGGAACAGTCTTCCGACATGTATGCGACCGTCGATATGGTGCTTGATAAACTGGAAGCGCAGTTGAAAAAACAGGCGGAACGCATGAAGGAAAAACGCCGCTCCGGCTCAAGGGAGTTTGCGGGGGGCGAGATGCCGGATGCGCCGCAGGCAGTGGACAAAAGGCGTATCATTGTCGACACTGACAAGTTCGAGCCCAAACCTCTGTTTGCCGAGGAGGCTGCCCTGCAGATGGAACACCGGGATGATGAAGTCATTGTGTTTCTCAACGCGGAGACAGAGCGGGTAAACGTCATTTACCGCCGCAAAAACGGTGACTTCGGCCTTGTCGATCCGATAGTCTGATCCCGTAGCGCAGGGGGCCGCCGCGCTGGTTTTCAAATGGCCCTTTCTGCCGCAGATTCCCTGAGGGGACAAAAGTTTTTACTTCTGATGGCGGCCGGGGAAAAACATGGTTTTTCCCCGGCCCGGATTTCAGCGCATAGTGGAGAAGGGCGCGCTCCCTATCTTTCGGGGTAACTTGATGGAACTGCAGCATATCCTTCCTGAAGCAGCAGTGCTGCCGAAACTGGCGGCAACCACCAAGGGCGAGGTACTGGCGGAACTGGTAGCCCCGCTTCTGCCGTTGCGCCCCGAGTTGCGCCTGGAGGACGCCCTTGCTGTCCTGCGCGAGCGCGAAGCGCTGGGCTCTACGGCGGTGGGAGAGGGCGTGGCCATCCCTCACGGTAAAATCCGCACGCTCCGAACCCCGGCGTTGGCAATGGGCAGAAGCGAGGCAGGCGTTCCCTTTGACGCACCGGACGGCCAGGTATGCACTCTCTTTTTTCTGCTGCTCCTGCCTCCCAACGAAGCAGGGCTGCATTTGCGGCTTTTGGCGCAGCTTGCCAGACGCGCCAAGGATCCCTTCTTCAGGGCCGAAGCTCTCATGGCCGCAGGCAGAACCCAGTTGTGGCGGCTTATGGTGACTCCCTGAGCCAGACGCGCGCCTCCGGCTCTATGGAACGTTTTGCCGCTCACGGCAGGGCGGGCGCGTGAGTTTTGCTTGTTGTTGTCACCCCGGGCTTGACTATGCAGCCGGACAGGGGCATTGCAATGCAGAAGGGATCGGGCGGCAAACAACGAACCTGAATACCGTGAGGGCATGTGCCCTTTGGCGGGGTTCGTAACGCATCAGCCCGAAAAAACGCTGTGGAAGATACCGCAAAACCATCCTTTCCGGTCATTATTATCACCGGACTTTCTGGTTCGGGCAAAAGCACGGCTTTGGGCGTTTTTGAAGATATGGGCTTTTTCACCGTGGACGGCCTGCCCGCCGTGCTCGCCGCCGAGATGGTCCGCATGTTCACCCCCGAGACGCTTGGCCAGTACAAAGGGGTTGTGCTCGGCATGGATTTGCGGCAGAGCGAATTTGTCAAGGATTACGAGCGCGCTCTCGACGAACTGCGTAGGGACGGGCATACCCCGCGGGTGCTCTTTTTTGAAGCCAAACCCGACGTGCTCATGCAACGGTATGCCACCACGCGCCGTCCGCACCCTTTGGAAAAAGAAGGACTCGGCCTCGAACAAGCTCTCGAAATGGAACGCACCCGCTTAAAACGCCTGCGCAAGAGTGCGGATTTGGTGCTTGACACTTCCGCCTATTCCATCCACGATTTGCGCCGTGTCATACAGAACAAATGGAAGGCGTTGCGGCATATTGCCCACACATTGCGTGTGCATATCATTTCCTTCGGCTTTAAATATGGCACGCCTGCCGAAGCGGACATGGTCTTTGACCTGCGTTTTTTGCCGAACCCGTATTTTGACCCCGCCCTGCGCCCCCTTTCCGGACTGGACGCCCCTGTGGCGGACTATGTGCTGTACAATGAGCCGGGCAAGTCCTTTTTTGAACGCTTTGCCGATTTTATGGAATATGTGTTGGGGCTGTACGAGTCGGAAGGGCGTTTTCGCCTGACCATAGCCATCGGCTGTACTGGCGGACGGCACCGTTCCGTGGCTGTTTCAGAAAAACTGGCCGCTCGCCTCAAAAAGGCGGGGCTTACCTTTTCTCTGGAACACCGCCATCTGGAACTGGGGTAGGGCAAAAACCCGCCTTCTGCCGCCGGCCGGCAACAGGACGCCAACAGGGAGAGAGCAATATGCCCTCAGAGCAGATAGCAACACCGCAGGTCGGTATTATTGTGGTCACACACGTGGATTACGGGAGCGCACTTTTGCGGGCCGCCGAATTTATTGTGGGGCCGGTGCAGGACTGCACCTGCATACAGGTTGATTCGTCTCTGGAAGTGGAAGAGACCGTGACTCGCCTGAAGGAGGCGGTAGAGCTTTTGAGCCGAGGCTGCGGGGTTTTGGTGCTGACCGATATGTTCGGCGGCACCCCCACCAACCTGAGCCTTTCCCTGCTCGGCAAACGCCAGGATGTGGAAGTGCTGACAGGCGTCAACCTGCCCATGCTTCTGCGGGTATTGTCCAACAGGCATCTGCCTGTAAGGGAGTTGGCTGAACTTGCCCGGACCGCCGGCTGCGAAGGCATTATAGCGGCAGGCGAGGTGCTGCGCAGCAGGATGGAAAACAAAAAAGAAGAAAAAGGGGCCTGAGACTCGTCCGGCCCGTGTGTGCCGAACCCGGTCTTTACAGCGCACAGTGAAGGCGCGTGTCCGTTCTTTCTTCTGTGGTTCTTTAAGCCTTCAGGACAACCCAACAAGCGGGTACGGATATGTTGTGGTTTCGTATCGACAACCGTCTCGTTCACGGGCAGGTCATAGAAGCATGGCTCCCGTATCTGCATGTGCGTCAACTGGTGGTCATCAGCGACGCCGTGGCTGAAGACGCCATGCAGCAGCAGATAATGCTGCTCGCCATCCCCGGGCGCATTACCGTCACCTTTGTTGCCGTCAGCGCCGTTAAGGCGCTGTACGACAATTTTGTGCAGCGCGGTGTTTCCGCCCTGTTCCTTCTGGCCGAATGTGCGGATGTGCAGCGCATTGTGGAGCAGGGCGTTGCCGTGCCTGTTCTGAATGTCGGCAATATGCACTACAAGCGGGGCAGCCAGCAGTTATGCGCCCATGTGGCCGCATCCGAGGAAGATCTGAGCTGCCTGCGCACATTGCAGACCCGGGGGACCGTACTGGATTTTCGCTGCGTGCCCGGTGATGCTCCTGTAGTTGAGGACTGGTGATGCCTGTCACCCTGACGGTGGAGTACCTTTTGGCTTCGGTGCTTTTTGCTCTGGCGCTAACCGGCCGTTCCGTCTGTAATGTGGGATTTATCGAGAGACCTCTGGTCCTCGGATTCCTATGGGGACTGTATACAGGTGAATATGGCCTCGCCTTGCCTCTGGCCGTATTTTTTGAGCTGTTCTGGCTGGATCTGTTTCCCATAGGCAGCTATCTGCCTCCCATGCCCGCCTTTCCGTATCTGATCCTGATGTCCTTTGCGGGGCAGTGCCACTGGGATACGCCGTCCATGCTTGCCTTCCCTTTGGCGTTGCTGCTGCCGCTGGCCTATATCCCGCCTTATATCGAAGCCCGGCAGCGCTTCTTCCAGACAGCCGGGTATGCCCGTCTGATGCACCGGGCACGGCATCAGGCGCCCCTCGGCAGCCTGCCGGGGCGCATCCTTTTGTCTTCCATCATGCAGCACTACGTTTTCGGACTTGCGGCCTTTGTCGGCGTGCTGATCCTGATGGTCCTACTTACAGCCTATCAGAATCTGCACCAGGCGGAGATCATCAGCCTGAACCTTGACTGGCCGGTTTTATACGGCATTGCCGCCATAGGTTCGCTTATGGCTTTACGGGTACAGCGCGCATACGTAGTCTTTGCTTTATGCATGTTTTTTATTATGGTGCACAAGGCGATATGAGAGAAGGGATTTCTCTCGCTTTTTCGTATGACGCTTTGCCGGAGCACGTGGATGAACCTCTTCCCGCAGTTTCTTCTGCAGTATTTTACTGCCGGCATCGTTGATGACAGGGGATTTCATCTTATTGATGAGGCGGCCCGCCGCTATGCCAGCGCCCGTATTCTGGGCGCGGCGTCCTCCTGCATGCTTGTGCTGGCGATGCTCCTCAATCTGCTGGAAGGCAATCACTATTTGTTGCTGCCGTTGGGGAGCGCGCTTCTGCTCATTCTCGCAAACTTTTTGCTTTTCCTTACTGCGACAAAAAATGGCTTGTTCAGTCTTATCGGCACTATTACCACGCTGCTGCTGCTTGGCTTGTACCTTATGGTAGTGCGCAGCACGCCGGACGGCAGCAGTCTGTTCTGGTTTCTCCTGTTGCCGCCCATGCTTATGCTTTATCTGGGCATTCAGTGCGGGACAGCACTGTATGCGTTGCTGTACACTTTTTTTCTGTTACTGTTTTGTACGCCTTTGGAACAGTATCTCGCCTATGACTATCCCAACTCGATGCGTGCCAGGTTTTTGCTGGCACTGGTGGGCAGTTATATTTTCTCCTTTTTGGCGGAGCTTGTGCACGTTACCACGCACAGGGCCTTTATGCAGGCGACAAAAATGCTTGAGCGCCATGCCCTGACCGATCCTCTAACCGCCCTTGGTAACCGGCGAGATTTTCAGAATTATTTTACCACAAATCAGGCGCAGGCCATCAGGCTGAACCGGGCTTTTTCCATCGCCATGGTTGATATTGATTTCTTTAAAAGGGTCAATGACACCCACGGGCACCAAATAGGCGATTTTGTGCTCTGCCATCTGGCCGCCATTTTGACGTCACAGCTCCGGATGGCGGATCGGCTGTTTCGCTGGGGGGGAGAGGAATTCGTCATTCTTATGCCGGACACCAATCTTGAGGAAGCCCGCATAGTTGCGGAGCGCCTGCGCGGAGAAGTGGAAAAAACCCCCTATATAATGAACGGCGCTTCTCCGATTGAGTTGACCATCAGTATCGGCCTGTATGACGGCGACTTTGCGGACAGTATGGTAAAACAAATCAGCGGAGCGGATGAAAATCTGTACAAGGCGAAGAATCTTGGCCGCAACCGGGTACACGGCTAGGCTCAGCACTTTGCCGTCCTCGAAAAGCTGAGTTTTTTCGGGTGGCAAGGAACAAACTGAACTTCAGCCTATCATAACACGCAAAACGCCATACGCACAAAACGCCCATAATGTAAATTATGTTAACTTTTCTAGCCCAGACTCTTTTCTTCCCACACGCCCAGGCTCAACCGCCACCCCTGCTCCCTTTTTTCATGGCCACGCCAGTGTCTGTATAAGACGCGTTTTTTGATCTTCCGGGCAAGCTGCTTTATCTCTGCGTAAAAACCACGCCTCAGGTCATTTTTCGCAGTAATTTTTCAAAATAGCCAAACGGCCCGGCAAGCATGTTGACGGGCCGTTTGGCGTGTGTGTGGCAAATGTCGGCCAGGAGAGGCTCAGAATAACGATGTTCGAGCCCTATAAATAAAAAGACTCCCCGAGGTATACCCGCTTAGCCTTGGGATCATTGACCAGCTCTTCAGGGGTGCCCTGTACAATCACCTGACCTTCATGCATCAAGTACGCTTTGTCGCATATGCGCAAGGTTTCCCGCACGTTGTGATCCGAGATTAAAATACCGATCCCGCGATTTTTCAAGGAAGAGATTAATGTTTGAATATCATCCACCGCCAGAGGATCAATACCGGCAAAAGGTTCATCCAGCAGGACGAACTGTGGTTCCCGGATGAGGGCTCGTGCTATTTCAAGACGGCGACGTTCCCCGCCGGACAGATGGGAAGCCAGGGATTTCTTCAAGTGGCTGATCCTGAATTCTTCAAGCAACCGTTCAGATTTTTCACGCTGCGCTTTTTTGCTCAGATCGGTATGTTCCAGAATAATACGCAGGTTCTCTTCCACGGTCAGCCGTCTGAAGACGGAATTTTCCTGGGGCAGATAGGAAAGTCCGTGCCGGGCCCGCTCGTGCAGAGGCCAGTCGGCGATATTAGCCTTGTTCAGGAATACTTCCCCGGAAGTGGGTTTTTGGATGCCGATGATCATGTAGAATGAGGTCGTCTTGCCGGCCCCGTTAGGACCGAGCAGGCCGATTATTTCGCCCTGCTGTACCTCAAGGGAAACTCCGCGCACAACTTCCCTGTCGCCGTAGCGTTTACGCAGGTCATGGGCCTGTAGCAATCCGGTTGCAGTGCTCACCTGGAAGTTTCTTCCTTAGTAGAATTGTTGCCCTTGTTGTGCAGAAAATTCTCCGTCCTGTCCGGGGCAAGAAACTGCGCCTCGGCGGCGCCTTGCACTTCGCTTCGGTTTTCATGCATGTAATGGACGATGGTATGGCCCCGGATGGTATTTTCACTTTCACGCAGCCTGGGCGAGCCTTCCATAACGAATTTTCCCGTTTTGGCGAAATAGGTAGCCTTCTGGCATTCCCCGTGCTTGTTGCCGCTTTTCATGCGCACATTGCCGCTGGCCACGATGCGGTCAATTTCTCCTGCGGACATGCCCTCTGTAACGGAGCTATCCTGCTTTTTCGCCGTCTTGTCGAGATATACCGTCATAGTGTTGGCCCAGAGTTCAAAATCGGTCCGCTTAACGTAGACCTGCCCCTTGAAGACGACGGTCTGTCCGTCAGCATTGTATTCCATAATATCGGCCTTAATGCTGGTGGGAACCTTGCCCGCTGCCTTGGAGGGAGCAGCGGCACCGGCCGTGCATGGAACAACAACCATTATTGCCATAATCAACAGTAGACAAGCCTGGAGGGGATGCTTCATAGGATATTTCCTTACTGGAACAGAGGCGAAGGTAAGTTTTGACTTTAATGTTTGCAGCGTCCGCTGCACAAAAGACCTGTTGACGGAAGTTTCTGCGACTTGCGGTGGATTACGGTACAGCCGGAGCAGCTCGCGGCTCCCCAGCTTCCTCGTTGGGGAACAATTCCGGAGTCCCTTCAAAATGTACGGTCACCCCGCCGCTTGCCTCAACGGTGTTCGAATGCATGCTCCATATAACAAAGGGAGCACTGCCTGACGATCCTTTGCCCGAAAATTCGCCGCCGTCGGGAAACGTCATGGTCTTTGCCGTGCCGTTATAGACAAGAAGCGGACCACGCAGGGTATTATTGCCTTGGTAGGCAAAAACATTATCAATAAACCGCAGGATCTGCTCCTGTTGATCAATGTCGCCTTTGTCGGCGGTGACAAACAGTTCGCGGTTGTCCGGAGGCATCAGGTAGACGAGCTTGGGTTTTTCAACAAAAATTTTGCCGCCCTTCTTCTGCATGCTGGCCCACTCCGCCTTCAACCGCCAGACTTCGAAGCCCCCTTCTCCTTGAAAAAGATCGATGGATTTCAAGCTCAGGCTGAGACCGCTGTCATTTTCCGCGAGTGTGGCGTTGGCAGCTCCCGGCACCGGAGTTTTGGCGGGTGCCGCGGTGTCGTGCTCCGCGCCGCCGCCCTTATCCCAAAAATAAGGGTCCAGCCATAAAAACCACGCTGCGATAACTCCCGCCGCAAGCAAGGCGGCAAGGACAAGGCGTTTCAGCACGGATGGCTCCAGGCGGAAAGCACGGCCTCGTATTTGCCCTGGGCCATAAGCAGATGGCGTATTATCTCACGCACCGCGCCCTGCCCGCCCTTGGCCGTGGTAACGTAGCTGGCTATCTTTTTGACTTCCGGCTGGGCGTTGGCCACCGCCAGGGGCAGCCCCACCATAGCCATGACGGAAAGATCCACCCAGTCGTCGCCAAGATAGGCGATTTGCTCCCATGATAGGCTGTAGCGCGAGCGAATTTCTTCAAGGCAGGCCCGTTTGTCGAGGAAACCGGCGTAGTAATCCCGAATGCCCAAATCGCGCATCCGGCATGCCACCGCGCTCGAATCCAGTCCGGTAATGACGGCTATGGTCACACCGGCGGCCTGGGCTATCTTGATGCCAAGCCCGTCCTGCACGTCAAAGCGTTTGATGATCTGATTCTGCAGATCATAGTACAGCCCGCCGTCGGTCAGTACCCCGTCCACGTCCAGCACCAGCAGACGGATATCCGAAGCTGCCTGTACAGGAAAGAATAATGCGCCGAGATCATTCATCATCGAGAAGGCTCCATACCGCTGAAAGTTGTTGCAGCAGACGAGGCAGATCCGCAAGGATCAGACTGTTGGGTCCGTCGCACAGGGCCTTGTCCGGATTGGGGTGGCATTCGATGAACACCCCGTGCGCCCCGGCCGCCGCCGCCGCTCTGGCCAGATACGGCACCATGCGCCTGTCGCCGCCGGAGCAGCCACCCTGCCCGCCCGGCAACTGGACCGAATGGGTGGCGTCCATGATGACCGGCACGCCCAGTTCCGCCATGATGGGAAAGGCGCGCATGTCCACCACAAGATTGTTATAGCCGAAGGAACTGCCGCGTTCCGTGACCAGGATGTTCCGGTTGCCGCCGTGGGCCAGCTTTTCGACCACATGGCGCATGTCCCAGGGGGCGAGAAACTGCCCCTTTTTCACGTTAACGATGCGCCCCGTCGCGCCGGCCGCTTCCAAAAGTGCAGTCTGGCGGCACAGGAAGGCGGGAATTTGCAGGATATCCACCGCTTCGGCCACAGGGGCGGCGTCCGCGGGTTCGTGGATGTCGGTCAGTACCGGCAGGCCTGTTTCTTCGCGGATGCGTGCCAGCCAGCGCAGCCCCTCGGCCATGCCGGGACCGCGAAAGCTCGAGACCGACGTGCGGTTGGCCTTGTCAAAGGAAGACTTGAACACCGCCACAAGCCCGGCCTTGTGCGCGGCCTCCTTGACCGCAAAGGCCACATCCAGGGCAAGCTCGAAGCTTTCCAGCACGCAGGGCCCGGCAATGACGAAATGACGGGAACGCAGCGTGCCGTACAATTCAGATGCGGGGAAAAGACCGGGAGCGCTCATACTATTCCTGCCGACGCTATTTTTTGTTCTTTTTGGCGGCTTTGATAAAGTCGCGGAACAGCGGATGCGGGTTCATGGGCGTTGACTTGAATTCGGGGTGGAACTGGCAGCCCAGGAACCAGGGGTGCTCCTTCAGTTCCACTATCTCCACCAGATCGCCTTCGGGAGAAAGCCCGCTGAAGATCATGCCCGCGTCGCCCAGGGGCTTCATATAGGCATTGTTGAATTCATAGCGGTGGCGGTGGCGCTCCGAAATATTTTTGGTACCGTAAGCGGCAAAAGCATGGGTGTTTTCCTGCAGCACGCAGGGATACGCCCCGAGACGCATGGTGCCGCCCTTGTCGGAATCGACCGTGCGTTTGACTTTATTGTTCTTGCGGTGATCAAACCATTCCGTCATCAGGTAGATAACCTTGTCTTTGGCCGCCGGGGCGAACTCCTCGGAGTTGGCCTTGGCAATGCCCGCCACGTTGCGCGCGTATTCAATAACCGCGCACTGCATGCCGAGACAAATACCGAAGAACGGCACATTGTGCTCCCGAGCGTGCTTGACCGTGAGTATTTTGCCCTCTACCCCGCGCTCGCCGAATCCGCCGGGCACAAGAATGCCGTCCAGGCCGGAAAGAATATCCGCGGCCGTGGCCTCCGTGACATCCTCGGAGTTCACGTACTTCAGGGTGACGTTCACCTTGTTGGCCACGCCCCCGTGCACCAGCGACTCATGCAGGCTTTTGTACGCCTCCTTCAAGGACACGTACTTGCCCACAATACCTATAGTCACGTTGCCTTCGGGGTTGGTCAGGGTATGCACCAGGTTCCGCCAGGGGGTAAGGTCCGCGTTTCTGGCCGGAAGGCGCAGCATAATGGCGACCTTCTGGTCCAGGCCTTCCTCGTAAAATTCCAGGGGCACCTTGTAGACGTGGTCCACGTCCACGGATGAAAAAACCGCGTCCACATCCACGTCGCAGAACAGGGCTATCTTGCGCTTCAGTTCGCTGGAAATGGCCGTCTCGCAACGGCAGAGAATGATATCCGGATGAATGCCTATGCTGCGCAGTTCCTTGACGCTGTGCTGGGTGGGCTTGGTCTTGTGTTCGCCCGCGGCCTGCAGATACGGTACCAGGGTCAGGTGAATGAACAGGCAGCGATCCTTGCCGAGATCGCCCCGCAGCTGGCGGATGGCCTCCAGAAACGGCTGGCTTTCGATGTCCCCTACCGTGCCGCCGATTTCGATGATAGCCACGTCGGGTTTCTGTTCCGTCAGGCTGAGGATGGCGAGCTTGATTTCGTCGGTAATGTGGGGGATCACCTGCACCGTGCCGCCGAGGTAATCGCCCCGCCGCTCCTTGGTAATGACGCTATAATAAATGCTGCCGGAGGTATAGTTGTTCCTCTGGGAAAGAGGCGTACCGAGGTAGCGCTCGTAATGGCCAAGGTCAAGATCGGTTTCGGCGCCGTCGTCGGTGACGAACACTTCCCCGTGCTGGGTGGGGTTCATGGTGCCGGGGTCCACGTTGATGTACGGATCCAGCTTCTGAATGGTAACGCTGAGCCCCCGTGCCTTCAGCAACGCGCCCAGGGAGGCGGCCGCCAGACCTTTGCCCAGAGAGGACAGAACTCCCCCGGTAATGAATACGAACTTGGTTTCCTTCATGAGGCTTCCTTTTGGCATACGGATAAACCTGCGGCAGACCCGCGGAGCGGACCGCTTTTTTCATAATGTTCAGCCTGAGGCGCTGCCAGAGGCTTACCGGCCGGCGCTTCAGGCAACAACAGCGAGTGAAAATACACTATCAGGCAGGCGAGGTCACCCGTTGACGAGGTTGCAATGTCAAGAGTATGTTAGCTTCCCCTGTGGGAATTCCGGCCTTGCCGCCATTGCCCGCAACCGGGGCAGCATACTACAACTGCCCTGCCTATGTCACCTATGATCAGGAGCCCGCATGCCCCCTACTGTCCGCACCCTTGTCATTACCGGCTACGGCACCAATTGCGAAGTGGAATGCAGCCATGCCGCGAAGCTCGCCGGAGCTGATGCCGTCGATATCTGCCATTTCGCCGATATCGTTGAGGGACGTACCGTTATCGGGGATTACAACTTCCTGATCTTTCCCGGCGGATTCCTGGACGGCGACGACCTGGGCGCGGCCCAGGCTGCCGCCCAACGCTGGAAATACGCCGTCCCGCGCAAGGGCGAACCTCTGGTTACCCAGCTTATGGCCTTTATTCAGAATGGCGGCCTGATACTCGGCATCTGCAACGGGTTTCAACTGCTCGTCAAACTGGGCCTGCTGCCCGCCCTTGACGGCAAGTATCTGGAACGGCAGGTATCCCTCGCCCATAACGCCTCGGCCCGCTATGAGGACCGCTGGTGCCGCCTTGCCGTGAACCCGGACTCTCCCTGCGTGTTCACGCGCGGCCTGTCCTCCCTGTACATGCCGGTACGCCACGGCGAAGGCAACCTGGTACCCCAGGATGACGCCACCCTCGCCCGCCTGCAAAAGGAAAACCTTATCGCCGTGCAGTACGCCTCGCCGGAAACAGGCCTGCCCACTCAGGAATACCCCTATAACCCCAACGGCTCTCCCCTCGGCATCGCCGGGCTCTGCGACCCCAGCGGACGTATTTTCGGGCTGATGCCCCACCCGGAAGCCTACAACCACCCTACCAACCACCCCGGCTGGACCCGCGGCGAAAAAGCTCCTCTGGGCACCCTGCTCTTTGAGAACGCGGTGCGCTACCTGCGGGAAAAGGCATGATACCCTGCCACGTGTGCGGCAAGGATGCCTCCACGGGCTGGATAACAGGCTTTACCCCCGCTCCGGACAGCCAGAAACTGGCGCTCTGTCCGGACCACGACACCCTGGAACACCGCATGGTCGTATCCAGCCTCTGGCAGGAACGCCACCTCGCCGCCATTGCAGCCGCAACCGACGTGGCCCGGCACAAGGCCGCCCCTACCGCCTTCATAGTGACTATTCTCTTTAACGGCGGCGGCATGCTCTCCTTTTCCTGCGCATCCTGCGCCCCCACTGCCCAGAATACTCTGTGCATTGACGAACTGAACGGCGCCCGCACCTATGTGCCCCTGCAGCACGTGCGCGAATACTCCGTGCGTCCGCTGCACGCGGGGAACGAGGAGGGAGAAGGGGAAGAAAGGCATTTGGGGGAGGGAACCCCAAGGGATTGAATCCCTTGAGGTTCCCTCCCCCAAACCCCCTCCCTCCTCATCCCCGGTTTTGGGGTATGGAAGGCGACAATGGATCACAGGCCGACGACATCCATACATATACGGGTGCAGGGAAGCCTGGGGCACAGGCTTTGTGCGTTGCCCCCTGCCGGGTGTGGGCAGAGCCCACATCTTGCTATATTGGCTTCGACAACAGCACCGAGAAATCCCAGGCCAGAGCGGCAAGGATGTGCGCCGCGGAAAAGATCGCGATCAGAACCAGCAAAAGCTTGCGCCGGTCAAATCGCACGCTCAGGGCGGTAAGGGGCAGCGAGGTCAGGGCCACCATCCAGGCGTATCCCGTAAGCAGGAGGCCGGTTTGGGATTCCGGCTTGTTCACGCCTGCGGCAATATCCGGCAGCAGCCCCACGGGCAGCAGTTCTGTGGTGACGAAGGTAAAGGCGGCAAGGCCGAGGCTTGCCACGGGAAGCCAGTTCCGCCAGCGGCGGGAGGCTGAAGAAGCGGTTGGTGCCGGCCGCTCTGTTTTTTACGGCGGACAGAGCGCTGACGCCCGGCCCGGTGCGCAAATTGCGCATTTCAGCCGAGGCCGCCTGGAGGGGATTCGGCAGGAGCAGAAATACCGCAAGTATGCAGGACAGGGAAAAAAGCAGCGCCGTTGGTCGTCCGCCATCTGGGCGTGCCGCTCCGGCAGGCGTCATCGGATTCTTTTTCCCGCTGTTCCGGGAGCGGAAAAGCCTTTCGAGGCGGTGCTCATGACGCGTCCTCCTGTGGCGGCGTCTCTTCTCCCTTCTTTTCCCTGGTCTTCCAGCGCCTGTGCATCCAGAACCATTGTTCCGGGTATTTTCTGACCATTTCCGCCACGGCGTCGGTGTAAAAGGCGGCGATGACCCGCAACCGTTCCGCGACGGAACCGGTCAGATCGGCGGTGTGCAGGGGGTCCATGAGGTGCAGGATATGCCCTCCCCGACCGTCGCGCAGCAGAAACACGGGAAACACTGCGGCCCTGGAGCGCAGAGCCAGCAGGGCCGGTCCCACATTCACGGCGGCGGTGTCCTCCAGAAAGGGAAGGAACACGGCTTCCCGGCGGTTGCAGTTGTGGTCCACGAGAAAGGCGGCCACTCCCCCCTCTCTGAGATGCGGCAGAACCACTTCCGTCGCCTGCCGATGGTCCGTGGCCTGCATGCCGCGCGCACCGCGCAACTCGGCCATAAGGCGGTTCAGGTCGGCATCTTTCTGCCTGCGCACGATGACCATGCCCTTGCGTCCCGGCACCAGATCGGTTGCCAGACCGGGCATCAGTTCCCAGGAACCGAGATGGGCCGTAGCAACCACGATGGGGGCTTTCTCCCGTTGCAGCATGGCCACGGTTTCCGGGGAATACAGCGTGTGGACCGACTGTTCCGTATGAAACAGGTCGACATGGAATATCTCGAGAAAGGACAGGAAGTTTTCCGTGAAACTTGCGCGGGCGATCCTTCTGGCCTCATGCTCCGGCAGATGCAGGTGTTTCGTGATCGCGGCGACAGCCTCGTTGCGGCGCGCCGGCAGGCAGTGCCAGAAAAAAAAAGAGCACACGGAGGCCAGACGGCGCAGTGTAGAAGGAGACAGCCGGTGCAGAAACCCCGCACAGGCGCGCAGCAGCCTGTATTTCAATCCTTGGCGCTCTTCCCAATGGGCGGCGGGGGAATCTTTGTCGAGTTTTTCCTGCAGTACGTCTCGTTCCTGCGCCAGATTTTCAGGCGTGATAGCGGAAGCTGCGGGCAAGTACGGCTCTGTAACCACAATGCGCACCCGGCTGAAGGGACGGGGAAGCTGGAAGCGATCCCAGGAGTTGAAGACAAAAGGCTTTTCCATATAGATGCGGATGGGCACTATATGGGCCGGGGTACGCATGGCCAGAAACAGCGCCCCGTCCTTTACCTGATGGCGCGGTCCCCTGGGGCCGTCCGGCGCAATGCAGCTGTGCCATCCTTCATTCCGCATCAGCTGGGCCATGCGCAGCAACGCAGTAAGCCCCTTACGGGAACTGGAGCCACGCGCGGTCTTTAAACCGAGGGATTCCAGCAGACGGGCCAGAAACTCCCCGTCATTGCTCCGGCTGACTATGGCTATAATGCGCAGCTTGCGCCGCAACGCCATGAGGGGAAAGAACTCGTCATGCCACAGGATAAACACCATGGGCTTTCCCTGCCGCTCCAATTCGTCCATGGGTTCCCTGCCGAATTCCTCAATACGCAACGTCAGGCACCACAGGCGGTACAGGCCGTGGATCAGAGGGGCAAGGATCCTATGCAGCAACTGCACGGCACGAGGATGCATCGGCGGGGTATTCCTTTCAGTTCGGATGCGCGGGCATCACAGAAGGTCTTGGATGTGCGGCAAAGAGGGTTCCTGCTCCGGGGCGGAGCCGTCGCCTTCTTCCTGCCGGGTGTTGAACTGCATGTCGTACAGACGGGCATAAAGTTCGCTGGTTTGTAGAAGCTCTTCATGCCGCCCTTCCGCCTCAATGCGGCCGTTCTGCATCACCAGAATGCGGTCCGCCCCGATGATGGTCGAAAGCCGGTGGGCGATAACGATGCTCGTCCGGTTTGCCATCAGATTTTCCAGAGCTTTTTGCACGATGCGTTCCGCTTCGGAATCCAGGGCGCTGGTGGCTTCATCCAAAATGAGCAGAGGCGCGTTTTTCACCAGAGCCCGGGCAATGGTCAGGCGCTGCTTTTGTCCGCCGGACAGTTTTACCCCGCGCTCTCCCACAACGGAGTCGTAGCCGTCGGGTATTTCCATAATAAAATCGTGGGCAAATGCCGCCTTGGCCGCGTTTATGACTTCTTCTTCCGTTACATGGGACAGGCCGTAGGCTATGTTCTGCCGTATGGGCAGGTTGAACAAAAAGCTGTCCTGCGAAACCATGGAAATGGAGCGGCGCAGCGAAGCAAGGGAATATTCGGTCAGAGGAACCCCGTTCAGCAGTATGCGCCCTTTTTCGGGATCGTAAAAGCGGGGCACCATGTTTACAAAGGTGGTTTTGCCCGCCCCGGAGGGCCCCACGATGGCGACGCGTTCTCCCGCGCGTACGGTAAAGGAGATGGCGTCAAGCGCCGTGGCGCCGCTTTTATACGAGAAGGACACGTTCTCAAACCGCAGTTCTTTGAAAGGTGCCTGTACTTCCAGGGTACCGCCCTTCTCCACCCCCAGGTGCGGGGAATCCAGAATGTCGAACACCCGCTCCGCTCCGGCAAGGGCGCGTTGAATATCGTTATTGGAGGCGCTCATTTTCTTGATCGGGTCGTACATCAGCACAAGCGCGGCGATGAACGAAAAGAAGGTGCCCGGCGTAGTCGCGCCGTCGATCACCTGCCTGCCGCCGAACCAGATAACCAGGCCGATGCCCACCGCGCCCACTATTTCCATGGCGGCGGAAGAAAACAGGCCTGCCAGAACCTGCTTTAAGGCAATACGGATCAGGCGCTTGTTTTCCCTGTCAAAGCGGTTTCGCTCCACTTCTTCCGTGGCAAAGGCCTTGACCACCCGGATGCCGCTCAGGATTTCCTGCAACAGGGACGAAACCTCCCCCAGCTTTTCCTGGTTCTTGCGGCTCAGTTTGCGCACGCGTCTGCTGAAGTAGACGAAGGGGAAAAAGGCAGCAGGCAATACCAGCACGGCCCAGGTCGCAAGCACCGGATCCTGGTAAAACACCACGCCCATGAGGCTGATCAGGGTGACTACCTGGCGTGTCATCATGACCATTGCGGGCATGCTGCTGCGTATGGACACCACGTCGTTGATGATGCGCGACATGAGCATACCGACCTGGGCGCCCTCGTAATAGCGCAGCGGGAGCAAGATAATCTTGTTGTAGAGCTCGTCGCGCAGTGTCTCCAGCACCTTGAGGCCGCAAAACTGCATCTGGTAGTTTTGCAGGATCATAGTCCCGGCCTTGACCAGGGTAATGGCAAGAAAGGCCAGGGGAACAAGCATCAGGGCGGAATACTGCTTTTTGATGAAGATATCGTCCAGAGCCGGCTTTACCAGCCAGGCTGCTCCGGCGTCGCACAGACCCATGAGGATCATGCTGAACACGGCGATGACGACCCGGGCTTTGTAAGGGGAAAAATATCCCAGGCACCGCCGGAACAAGGCCCGGCTGGCTTTTGCATCGAGTTTAGGGAGGGTGGGAGTATCGTTTGCCATGAATCCTCAAAAGGTTGCCCCGCACTTCTGCAATGACAGCACGGGCATTCGCGTATATATAACCTGCAGAGCAAAAAACGCAAGGAGCGAGTATGCCAGAAATCGTCCTGAACTGCCAGAACCTTCAATGCCCGGAGCCCGTTATTCGAGTAAAAAAGTGCCTGGAGGCGGAACAGCCGGAAAAAATAACCGTTGTGGCGGACAACGAAGCCGCCGTCGAAAACCTGACCCGCTTCCTCTCTTCACAGGGCTATGCGGTCACCAGCGCTTTGGCGGAACCGGGGCTGTGGCGGGTAACCGGCCTGCGTTCCGCAGCGGCCTCGCAGCCGAAAACGGCTGCTCCGTCCGCCTCCGCCTTAAAGCCCGCCATTCCCTCGGACGGGCGGAAAATACTCGTCTTCATCGCTTCCGCCGCCATCGGTACCGGCGATGAAAGCCTCGGGGCGCGTCTGATGAAGAACTTTGTCTCCACCTTGCCGGAAATGGGGGCGGATCTCTGGCGCATCGTATTCGTAAACCAGGGGGTAACGCTTGCCGTACAGGGAAGCCCCGTCCTTGACGACTTGCAGTCGCTGGAAGCGGGCGGCGCAAGCATCCTGGTCTGCGGCACCTGCCTTGAGCACTACCAAATCCTTGCGCAAAAGGCCGTGGGGCAAACCACCAATATGCTGGACATCGTTACCAGCATGCAACTTGCGGACAGCGTCATACGCATATGAATCCCGTACGTCTCAACAAAGCCCTGGCCGCCGCCGGCATCTGCTCCCGCCGCAAGGCCGACGAACTCATAACCTCCGGAGCGGTCACGGTCAACGGCAATCCGGTGACCGAACTCGGACTGCGCGTCACCCCGGGCAAAGACGCCGTTGCCGTGCACGGCAAAGCGGTGGACTTTGCAGGGGAGGCTTCCGGGCATACCTATGTGGCCCTGCACAAACCCATCCAGGTGGTGTCCACCGTCTCCGACCCGGAAGGGAGAACCACGGTGCTGGACATACTGCCGGAACCCCTGCGGCACAAACGCCTTTACCCGGTCGGGAGACTGGACTACTTTTCCGAAGGGCTGCTTCTGCTCACCGACGATGGCGAACTGACCCACCGCATGACCCATCCCCGCTATCATCTGCCCAAAGAATATCTGGTCGTTGTGCGCGAAAACCCCACCAAGGGCATGCTCGCCCGTATGCGTTCCGGCATGACGCTTGCCGAAGGCGAACGTCTGGCTCCGGTGGAGGTCTCCCCGCAGGCCCCCTCTCCATCCGACTCGCAGGAGCAGGCATCCGGCGCGCCTTCCCAGCCTGCCGGAACGTCCAAAGAGTCGCACACCCTGCGCCTTGTCCTGCACCAGGGGATCAACCGGCAGATCAGGCGCATGTGCCGCGACCTCGGCCTGACCATTCTGTCCCTGCGCCGCATCAGCATCGGTCCGGTAGAGCTCGGCAGTCTTCCCAGAGGCGCGTGCCGTCCCTTGCATAAAAGCGAAATCGCAGCCCTGAAAAAAGCCGTCGGCCTGGAATAGACGCGGGAAAATGCCTTCAGAGGATGTTCCCTCCGCCGTATCAAAAAAGGCGCCTTGAAAGCGCCTTTTTTGATACGGCGGAGGGAAACGGCAAGCCCGGATGCGCCCATATACCTACGCGGACGCCGGTATCCCCTTTTTACGCTTGCGGTGCATGAGATATTTGGAAAGCGCCGTTTCCAGAAGGGGCGGCAACAGAAGGAACAGCGCCAGGGTGCGCAGGTAGCTGTATACCGTGCCTAAAATACGATTGAATATGTGCTGGAAGGTGTCGACAAACAGGCCTTCGTGCAGCTCGGTCATAATATCTTTGTCCCATATGACGGTTATCGCTTCCACCGGGAGGGTGGTCTTGTCCGCCAGGCTTTTGATCATGCGTTCTTCCAGGACAGCCACAATGCCTGTGGCCAGTCCGCTCCGGCAGGCGTCAACCAGGGAGTTGAGCGAAATCGGCCCCCAGGAAAGATTCATGGCAGAACCCTCCAGGGGCATGGCCTTCTCCAGGTATTCTTTGGCCGCCGTTTGAACAAAGCTCTTGATGGAAATTTTCGTTCCTGTGGGCTGCCCCTCCAGCAAGGTAGCCCGGACAGATTCCGCCTGCTCCACGGATTCGGCAATGATGCTCGCGCGCGCCTGCTCGCATGCGCGGGTAAACCCGTTGTGCAGGGCATCCGTGAGAAACCACGGCACGGCAAGAGCAAAGACAACGCAGGGGATATACAGGTAGTACAGTTTGACAAACAGATTGTGAAATCGGTTGGAACGCCGCCACAACCCCGCGCGGCCGGCCAGAATAAGCAGTACGACCGTAACGGCCAGCACTCCCAGAGGCTGGAGAAAGGAAAATCCGTAAAAAGTCGCCTGCGAAAAAAGATCCCAGAATGTCTGCATGCGTATCCCCCCTGTGCATATCTGTATTGGTATACAAATGTATCTTGCAATCGTGCGCTGTGAACATGGGCCGGAGTTCCCGGCCAAGACCGCAATATGGGAATAAATACAAGAAAACCGTAAAAACAAGCCTTTCTCACGGGCAGTGGCGAGTTTTGGCTGTCCGCTCCCGCATCATGCAGGAGTCGTGGCATTGTTCCGGATAAAAATAGATGGAAGGTGTATTGTTGTCGTCGTTTTCCTATAATGCGCTATCGCCAAACAGCTTGTCAACAACATATGGCATACAGGGTGCAGCGATACTCTTTATTCCAGAATGCGCATACGCTTTGCGCCGTAAAAGCCCTACCGGCATACCACAAGAAACAGGTGTGCGGTAATTTCGGATTACCGCACACCTGTTTCTTGTTTCGCCATCCTTTCAGTAGAGCTGAAAAGCGTTGTGTCCGGGTTATTCCGCCTGGCGGAAAATAATCCTGGTGGCTATCTCGTCGGCCAGTTCCGCCACATCCATAAGTTTTTCTAGGAACTCCAGAATCTCGTGGCGGCGCTCCTCCGGCGAATAGTGGAAATCTTCCGCCAGCGCGCCGGAGGACAGATATTCTTCCAGTTCCAGTAAATAGTTCAGGTGCAGCGCGGCCATGGGAAATTCCTTATTGCAGCAGGGGCTTTTGTATCACGCTGTTTTCCTTGGTGCGGTCCTCCACCTGCGTGCCCTTCGGGGGGGTGTAGGTAAAGGAAGAATCAGACAGGGAAACGCCTATTTTCTGGTTGGTAAAGGTTATTTCATTCTCGTTGCCGTAAAAATCATACAGGCGGAACTTCCGGATCAGGCCGCTTTCCGGATCCACCCAGAAGATCGCTTCCACCAGGGCCTGCACGGGCTCCTTGGGGTACAGGCGCAGCTTGGCAAGACCGCCTTCCATGCCCTCGTCCTCTATGGTGAAGTCCTGATCGAGCCGGGCCTGGCCCGTCACCACCCGAATGATGCTGCGCGAGTCTTCCACAAGGCTCAAGGGATACTTGTAGGCGACTTCCTCTTCAGGAAAGGCGTTCCAGATCTCGCTTTTGGTGACGATCAGCAGTTCCGGCGAAGGCGCTTTGTTTTCCCAGCGCACCAGAAGGGGTTTTTTGAACAAAAGCGTGCCGGTGCGCGTTTCTTTGGCGCCGCTTTCCTTGTGCAGCAGCACTTGAGTGAATTCCGCCTGCATACTGGGTATGTCGTCGTACTTTTTTTGCAATTTACCGGCAACAGGGCTTGCCGCAATGGCGGGAGCGCATATGAGCAGCATGGCCAGAGCACAGAGGCAACGTAGGGTACGCATGGTGTTCTCCAATAATGAATCGGGAAGAAAAGGCTACAGCACGGGGCGCGGCTTGCTGCCGTCCGCCGGGCCGATAATGCCGTCCTGTTCCATTTGTTCCACCAGCCGCGCCGCCTTGTTGAAGCCGATGCGGAAGCGCCGCTGGATAAGCGATATGGAAGCCTTGCCCTGCTGGCGCACAAAGGCCACGGCTTCAGGATATATGGGATCCGCGGACATGTCTTCCCCGCCGTTGCCGGTAAAGACGCCGTCGCCGCTGTCACCGGTTCCCCAGTCGGAGAAGTCCACGGAATATTCGGGCTTGAGTTTGGAACGCCAGTAGTCGGTGACGGCCAGCACGTTTTTGTCGCTGACAAAGGCGCCGTGCAGCCGCTGGAATTTGCCGCCGCCGGGTTTGAACAGCATGTCCCCCCGCCCGAGCAGGTGCTCCGCCCCCACAGTGTCGAGAATGGTGCGCGAATCGTGTTTGGACGTGACCTGAAAGGAGATGCGGCAGGGAAAGTTGGCCTTGATAAGGCCGGTCACCACGTCCACGCTCGGGCGCTGGGTGGCCAGGATCAAATGGATGCCCGCCGCGCGGGCGAGCTGGGCCAGGCGCACGATGCTGGTTTCCACTTCCTTGGCCGCCACCAGCATCAGATCCGCAAGCTCGTCAATAATAAGGACCAGATAGGGCATGAATTCCAGGTCTTCCATGCCTTCGGGCCGCTTGTTTCCCCAGGAGGCCAGCTTGGCGTTGTAATCGGCAATGTTGCGCACGCTGGCTTTGGCGATGGCGGCGTAGCGCTGCTCCATCTCCGTCACCGCCCATTCCAGGGCGTTTTTGGCCAGTTGCATCTCCGTGACCACCGGGTGCACCAGGTGCGGCAAATCGGCATAAATGGCCATTTCCACCCGTTTGGGGTCCACAAGCAGCAGTTTAACTTCGTCCGGCCTGGCCTTGTAGATGAGGGAAAGAATAATGGAGTTGATGCCCACGCTTTTGCCCGCCCCGGTGGCCCCGGCCACCAGCAGGTGGGGCATGCCGGCAAGGTCCGCCACGGCAGGGTTTCCGGCGATATCCTTGCCGAGGGCCAGCGTGAGCAGCGAGCGGGAAGACTGGAACATCTTCGAGGAAAGGAGTTCCTTCAGGCAGACCGTTTCGCGCACTTCATTGGGAATTTCGATACCCACGGTGTCGGTGCCCGGCACCGGGGCCTGGATGCGTACGGCCACTGCCTTGAGGGCCAGGGCCAGATCGTCGCTCAGGTTGGCAATGCGCGACACCCGCACGCCCGGCGCGGGGCGCACTTCAAACATGGTGACCACCGGGCCGGGGGTAATGCCCACCAACTCGCCCTGAATGCCGAAGTCCGTAAGGCAGGTCATCAGGCTTTTGCCTTTGGCTTCCAGAACTTCGCGCGGGGTGCCTCCGCCGGAGGAAGGCGCGGGTTCCAGCAAATCCAGGGACGGCAGGGGAATCTTGAGCGGTTTTTTGACCAGGGAGACGGCGCTTTGCAGCAGCCCCGGACCGGAAGCGGGAGCGGCAAGCTCCACCCTGCCCGCTTCGCGGATGGGAATGACCGCGTCCGCAGAGGCAGCGCCATCGGGCGTACCGTTGTCCGCAAGAGGCCCATCCTCGTTCTGCGGAGCATCCGCAGGCCGTGGGCGCTGCTGTTCCCCCGAAGACGGCGCCGGATATTCCGCAGCGGCCTCCGGGGCGTGGGAGCGCCCGTCGTTCTGGAAATCCCAGAGCAGTTCCAGCGGCGCATCCTTTGCCCTGCCACGGGTCTCGCCGTTACGGGCGGGGGGAGACAGGGCGAGCCTGTCCTCCTCAAAATCGCGCACCCAGGGCGGCAGATCATCCGGAGAATCAAGAGACGGGCCGTTTGCCGCGTTTGCGGAGGCGGGTATCGGTCCCGGCAGCGGAGAATACGGCGCTTGGGGCGGTTGCGATGGTATCAGGGCCGGATGTACCAGATTGCCGTCCGAGGCAGCGGGATTTTTATCCGACGGGCGGACACGGATCAGATCGCGCTCCGGTGGTCCGGCCGATCCCGCACTTTCCCGCGCAGGGGCGCCCTGCCCGTTGCCTGTGCCGGGCAGAAGCGGAGGCGCGGCGCGTTCCTTTCTTTCCGCCACATCTCCCGCCATGGTCGTGCAGGTCCGCCAGAAAGAAGCCGCCGCCCCCACCAGCAGGGCTATCCAGGAAAAGCCCACCAACATCTGCACAGCCAGCAGAAAAATGAAAATCCAGACCAGCAGGGTGCCGGTGGTGCTCATCCACCCCACCATGCCCTCATACAGCATGTGCCCGAGCAGGCCGCCCCCGTGGGAAGAAATATTGCCCGCGCCCGGAAGAGCCCCCCGCACGGATTCCACCAGATGCAGATCGCGGGCCGCGCCGGCAAGGGAGATGCACACGGCAAGCAGCACGATGCCCATCCACCGCCACCAGGCCCAGCTTGCCGAGCCCAGAATGCGCCGCGCGCCCACAAGGCAGAAAAAGCCCGGCGCGACCCAAGCCGCAAAACCGAACAGATCGAACAGCAGTCCGCCGAGATACGCGCCGAACAGTCCGGCCTTATTGTAAACTTTGGGCACGCCGCTGACCACGTGGCTGAGCCAGGGATCCCGGCTGTCAAAGCTGGCCAGACTCAAAATGAGCAGCAGACCGCAGAAGATGGCGAACAGGCCGAACAGTTCCCTGCCCAGCCTGCCGCCCTCCACGGGCTGCTTGTACTGTGTGCCTGCGGGCTTCATATGTCTTGCGCGGACCGCGAGAGCGCGGTCCTGTTCAGGTGAGGCGCCGGGCCGTCCTGGCGGTTATTCACGGCCAAGATAGCTGCCGGAACGGGTGTCCACTTTTACCTTGTCCCCGATGTTCACAAAAATGGGCACCTGAATGACCAGCCCGGTTTCCAGGGTGGCCGCTTTGGTGACGTTGGAAACGGTGTCGCCCTTGGCGCCCGGCTCCGTGTCCGTAACTTCGAAGACCAGCGAAGGCGGCAGTTCCAGATCCAGCGGCTTGCCCTGGTACAACAGCACCTGCGCAAGCTGGCTGTCCTTCAGATAGCCGTCCTTGCCGCCGGTGGTGTCGGCCGGGATGGAAAGCTGTTCGTAGCTGGTCAGATCCATAAAGATCAGGTCCGTGCCTTCGCGGTACAGGAACTGCATTTCCCGCACTTCCAGGTCCGGGCGCTCGACCTTTTCGCCGGAACGAAAGGTTATGTCCTGCATACGCCCGGTAAGAATATTGCGCAACTTGGTGCGCACCATCGCCCCGCCCTTGCCGGGCTTGAAATGCTGAAATTCGACGATTTCATAAGGAACGCCCTCGACTTCGATTTTCAGGCCTTTCCTGAAATCCGTGGTAGAATACATGCAACCTCCAGAAGTTGATATAAGAGAAATTTCGCGCGGCGGAAAATCGTACGGCCTACACACCGTGAGGGCCGCAGGCCGGCAACGCGCCACGGCCGTCAGGAAAATTCACCGCCTGTATGTTCTAGCGAGCACCGTTCCGCAGGCGGACATACAAGGCCTGCACCGCCAAGGCATAGCTCATGATGCCGAAACCGGCAATCACCCCGAGAACATGCGCTCCCATATAGCTTTTTTGCCGTAGGGGTTCCGGGCGGGCAAAGACGTTGCTGACGTGCACTTCCACCACCGGCAGCCCTATCCAGGCCAGACAGTCCGCAAGGGCGAGGCTGGTGTGGGTATATGCCCCGGCATTCAGGGCCACGCCGTGCGTGCCTTGTTCCCTGGCTTGCTCCAGCCGGTCGATGAGCCCCCCCTCGCTGTTGGTCTGGTAAAACGAAAGGCGTACATCCGGGCTATGGGCGCCAAGCAGGCCTTCCACCATTCCCGGCAACGCATCAAGTCCCTGCGAGCCGTATATTTCGGGCTGGCGCACGCCGAGGCTGCCCAGGTTGGGGCCGTTCAGCACAAGAATATCGTATGTGGCTGGCATGGGGATTCCTTTGGCAAAACCGGGAAGCTGCGGGGTGAACGTGGTATTTTCTTCAAGGGACGGCTTTTGTCAAGTTTTGATATCCGGGTGATGCGGGACTTTTGCAATGTAAACGAATACAGGTAGTTCTGCATTGACAAGTCTTTTATTTCATGGATAGATTATGCTGGGCGCCTGTTTTCTCTGCGCAGGCAAAAGCCGCCCGCCTGCCGGAAACATGGTTTCCCGCCGCTTTTATTTGGACTGGACGACTAGTATTTGGAGTTCCTGTTACACACCACAAGCCTGTTTGTCAGCAACCGTAAATCGCCGGGAGGAGTCATGGCCAAGGTACAATCGAAAAAAAATACGGGCTCAAAAGGTGTGAAGGAAAGCGTGTGCCATTTGCCCCCATCCACGGAAAAAGGGGCCAAGCCGCATGTGAAGAACATGGCGGAATACGAGGCCATGCACCAGAGAGCTCTGGAATCCCCGGAAAAATTTTGGGGCGAGCGGGCAAAGCAGCTTCTGCACTGGTATAAGCCCTGGGAACAAGTGCTGGATTACGACTTTTCGGAGCCGCGCATCGAGTGGTTCCGGGGCGGCAAGCTCAATGCGGCATACAACTGCATAGACCGGCACATAGCGGGCAAGCGGCGCAACAAGGTGGCGCTCATCTGGCAGGGCGACCCCGAGGACGACGTGCGTATCTGGACCTACCAGATGCTCTACGACCGGGTCTGCCGGTTTGCCAGCGCCCTCAAGAATCTGGGAGTGCGCAAAGGCGACCGGGTGGTGCTGTATCTGCCCATGATCCCGGAAATGGTTGTGGCCATGCTGGCCTGTACCCGCATCGGCGCGGTGCACGTGCTCGTGTTTGCCGGGTTTTCCGCGTCCAGCGTGCAAAGCCGCATCCAGGACTGCGAAGCGAAGGTGGTCATCACCGCGGACGGCATGTTCCGCGCCGGGCGGATCATGCCCCTGAAGGCCAACATGGACGAAGCCCTGAAGGACTGCCCTTCCGTGCGCCGGGTCATCGTGGTGAACCGCACGAACATGTCCACCACCATGCGCGAGCGCCGCGACATCTGGTGGCGCGACGTCATGGCCGATCGCTCCCTCAACGCCTGCCTGCCCTGCGTCCCCATGGACGCGGAAGATTTGCTCTTTATCCTGTACACCAGCGGCAGTACCGGCAAACCCAAAGGGATCATGCACACCACCGGGGGCTACCTGACCTACGCCGCGCATACGACCCAGCTTGTCTTTGACATGCGCGAGGAAGACGTGCACTGGTGCACCGCGGACATCGGCTGGATTACCGGCCATACCTACGGGGTATACGGGCCGCTGGCGCTGGGCGGCACGACCCTGATGTTCGAGGGCGGCCCGCGCTGGCCCGACCCGGACCGTTTCTGGCAGATCGTTGAAAAATACCGCGTCAACACCTTCTACACCGCGCCCACGGCCATACGGACCCTGATGCGGGAAGGCGACGAATGGCTGGAAAAGTACGACCTGTCCTCCTTGCGCATTCTCGGCAGTGTGGGCGAGCCCATCGGTTCGGGCACCTGGAACTGGTACCGCGACAAGATCGGCGGCGGCACGCTTCCCCTGGTGGACACATGGTGGCAGACGGAGACCGGAGGCATCCTGATCAGTGCCCTGCCTTACGCCACGCCCCCCAAACCGGGTTCCGCCACCCTGCCCATGCCGGGCATCGACGTCGCCCTGTTGTGCGAAGACGGCACCCCGGCCAAAGAAAATGAAGAAGCCTACCTGGTGATCAAGAACCCCTGGCCCGGCATGATGCGCGGCGTATTCGGCGATGCCGCGAAGTTCAAGGACAACTATTTCTCGCGCTTTCCCGGCTGCTATCTTTCCGGCGACGGGGCACGGCGCGACAAGGACGGGTACTACTGGCTGATGGGCCGCCTGGACGACGTCATCAACGTTTCCGGGCACCGGTTCAGCACCGCTGAGATGGAAACCGCCTTCAACGCCCACCCGGCGGTGGCGGAATCTTCGGTGGTCGGCATGCCCCACCCGGTCAAGGGCGAGGCCATATACGCCTTTATCCGGCTGAAGGTGGAGGAAAAACCCACGGAAAACCTGCGCAACGATCTGCGCAAGTGGGTGCGGCGGGAAATCGGCCCCATTGCCTCGCCGGAATACATCCAGTTTGCCGAGCAATTGCCCAAAACCCGCTCCGGCAAGATTATGCGCCGGGTACTGCGCAAAATTGTTTCCGGCAATGTGGACGACTTCGGCGATCTGACCACGCTGGCCGATCCTAATGTTATTGACGCATTGCTTGGAGAATGCGAACGTCTTACCGGCATAAGCGCACTTTCCAACGAGGAACGCAGGTAGTGTCCACAGAGTCTCCCAAGCCGCTTCCCACTCTAGTGCTGGAAGCTACAGCCTTTACTGAAGCGCAGTTGCTGCATCCGCTTTTGCCCCAGGTGGCGCTGGCGGGCCGATCCAACGTGGGTAAATCCTCGTTGATCAATGCCTTGGCCGGGCGTAAAAATCTGGCCAAGACCAGCGCCACTCCGGGCAAGACGCGCAGCATCAATTATTATCGCATAGAGCCCGGCCCCGGCTATATCGTCGATTTGCCGGGCTACGGCTACGCGCAGTGCAGCCAGGCGGAACGCCGTAAGTGGGCGGTACTTCTGGAGCACTATCTTTCCGGCACGCCGGGGCTGACCGCCCTGGTGCTGCTGCTGGACTCCCGGGTAACGCCTCAAAAAGCGGACAGGGAACTGGCCGCTTTTGCGGCTGCCCGCGCCTTGCCCCTGATCCCGGTGCTGACCAAAGCGGACAAGTGCAGTAAAAAGGAACTGAACGCCTGCAAACGCGCATGGTCCGTACTACTGCCGGAAGAGCTGCTAGTCACTTCGTCGCAGAAACGCACAGGGATGGAGGAGTTATGGAGCGCACTGCAAAGCATGCTTTCCCGCGTATAACGCAAACGGATGTGCAGCCGCCCCCCCCAAATGCCCCCGAAAGCCGGAAAGGATCCCACCCCGCTTTGAGAAAGGCGGGGCGTCTTGCCGAGGTCGGCATCACGTCCGACCGTAAAGTGGCTGCCGGATCGCAGCGCATGTGGCCGTCGCTGGGGTCTGTCAAAATGCCGCCCAAAGCCGCGTACGGGCAATCCACACCAGACGATCAGCGTTCCGCGGGCGGCAGCCCGGTAAAAAGGTTCGCCGTCGCCGTCCTTGCGCTTGTTGTGCTCGCCTTTGCGGGAACGTTTGGCTATGTTGCCTGGTTCCGGGCGGATACGCTGTCCGTCACGCAGTATCCCGGGCAGAGCCGCTACGGGCACAAAAACGGAACCGTCTATTTCAACCAGAACGGATACAGGCGCGTGCAGGGAGCGGACTTCGCCAGTTTTGCCCCCCTGCTCCCCAAACGTGAAGGGAGCACGCTCTTCGACGAACAGATCGCGGGCCGCGACAAGAACGCCGTGTACATAGGCGCTTCCAGGGCTCCCAATCTCGACCCCGCCACAACGGAGAACCTGGGGTACCAGTACCTGCGCGACGCCTCCCGGGTGGTGTACGGCAAAAAGGAGCTGGCCGGAGCGGATGCCGCGCATTTTGAGGTGGTGCACGGCTATTACGCCCATGACGGCAAGACCCTTTATTACCGGGGCACGCCCATCACTGGGGCGGATGTTCGCAGCCTGGAGAACGTCTTTACCTCGGTCGGCAGAAAGGACTACGACTACCTGAAAGACGCGGCCAGGGTCTATTACCACGAGTTCCCCATACCGGAGGCAGATCCGGTCTCTTTTGCCACGCTCGAAATCGCGGCGGATCAATGGAATACCAACTACGGTTATGACGGCCGCCGGTATTTCTTTGAGGAAATGCCTCTGCCCTCCCAAGTACACAGCACCGGAGAACAGCTCGCGCCGGAAGAACTGCGCCTGCTCGTGGCGGACAAGGGCTACAGTTGGGTGGAAATGTTCTACGCCGGGCGCAACATCTACTACTTCAACACGGCTGATCGTACCCTTAACCTGCTGTACGCGCGCGAAAGCTCCAAGCCGTTCGTCACGCTGGAGCGGGGCCTCTATCACGACGGAGACCACATCTATTTTGCCTGCACGGAATGGGTCTGGGGCAAGGGCAAGTATCGCGGACTGGCCGGCAAATACGGCGCCCTGGGCAGGCTGGACGTTTCCCCCGCCGCTTTTGTCAAAACAGGTACGCGAAATACGGGCCCGGCTGAAAAACGGGGAACATTCTATCAGGCGGGCGAACAGCGCTACTTTCATCGCAGCTACACCGGCGCCGGGGGGTATCTCGCGGCGTTGGATGCGGCGGATGCCTCGGGCAACTTGCGCAGGCTTCCGGTGGAAGAATTTCGTTCCGTATTTATTAAGGATAAAAGCCGTATCCAGCGCGGCTATCTGGGATGGGGTATCGTAGGGGGGTCCATACTGTTCATGCTTCTGCTCCGGCTGGTGCGCGGCATGCAGAAACAACGGCGCGGGAGGAAGTCTTCCGGCACCATAGGAACGGAACGGGTCATTCTGAAATAATCAGCCGCGCAGCCGCTGCCGTATGCGCGGCCAGGCAAGCCACAGCACGCTGAGCGTCAAAAAGCACGCATCGGCGAACCAGGCGGCAATGATGGGGATGAGAATCTGCTTTTCCCCCATGGTAAGACACAGGGTATTCACGCTGTGGAACAGGAAGGTGATCAGCAGGGACAGGCCCACGGCCTTATAGATATTAGGGGTTACTTGCGAGACAATGAGGGCCAGAACCCCCATAACCATAAGGGACGTCGCATAGGCCAGCTTGCCGTGCCATGCGGTGCGCAGCGCTTCCACGTTGATTCCGGCTTTTTGCAGGTCGGCGATTGTCGCGGAAAGTTCCCACAAAGGCAGTTGGGAAGGTTTGATGCTGCTTCGTTCATACATCAGAAAAGCCTTGAGATCCTGCTTCACGTTCACGACAAGCACCGGGAGGTGTTCTTTTGTATATTTGTCCGGGCGCAGGCGGCTGGCATCGTGCAGTATCCAGCGCTCCTCCTCGATAGTAAAGGTCCGGGCTTCGAGTATCTCGTCAAGAGAGACCCCGGAAGGCGCAAGCACGTATACCGTCAGCCCTTCCCCCCGCTTTTGGGAAGGCACGGCGCTGCCGATATGGAAAATCCTGTTCTTGCCCGTCTCCTCGTCCTTGTCGGTAAACCAGCGTCCTTTTATCTGAATTGCCTCGTCATGCCCCTGCACCTGATTCTGCCATATTCCATGCGCGACCTGATCACAGATAACGCCGAGCACCTGTGAAAACAAAAATTGCCCGCCGGCCCAGACAAGGCCGTACAGCAGTATGAAGCGGACGAAAAACGCCACAGGAATGCCCCCGGCCTGCAGGGCCATCATTTCCCTGGAACGATCCAACAGATTGAACTGTATGACCAGGGACAGCAGAAAAACGGCCGGAAGCAACTGGGAAATCATCATCGGAATTTTGGCCGCAAAATACTGCACGACAATACCGATGCCGAGCCCTGCCTCCCAGAAGTTGTCCAGACGGTCAAAAAAATCCGTCAGCAGATAGATGCCCGTGCTGATCAGCAGGATGACGAAAATCAGAAAGAGGTTCTGCCTGATCAGATAGCGTGTCAGTAGGCTGCTCATGTGTTCCACCTGCGGCCGAGCTTGCAGACGGTGTTTTTACAGCCCCGGAAGAACTGCGCCAGCAAAGAGGCTCGCTCCATATTGGTAAGCTTCAGCCCGATGACGGCGGCTACCGCGAAAAAGGCGTTCCCCATCCATAGCCCTATGGACGGGGGAACCCGGCCGGACTCGCCCAGGTTAAGCCCCACGGAATAAATGCTGTAATAGACCAAAAACAGCACCAGCGCGAGCACGATACCCATCTGCCGCTTGACCCCCTCAAAGGCGCAGGCCAGGGGCATGGCAAAAATACCCAACACAAAACAGGCTGCCGGCAACGACCAGCGCTTTTGAATTTCAACCCGTACTTTGCGCAGAAAGCGCTCTGACGGCGCGTTGCCCTCTTTCTGCATCTGCAGCAGATCCTTCCAGGCCATTTCTTTGGGGCGCAAATCCGCCAGTTCCACGCCCGCAAAGAGCTTTCCTATATCAAGGCGGACATCGTATTCTTCAAAATTCATGATGCTGATGGCATCGCCCTCTACCCGGTAGATGCGTCCGTTCATCAAATTAAAGACGAGCTCGCCCCTGGAAGCGTCGGTAAGAATTTGTCCTTCCGGGGCCAGAATCGTGATGCTGGAGCCTTCCGCGCGGGTCGAGTCCTCAAAGAGCACCTGGGAAAGCCGGCCGGTTTCGGTGTTGATATCGCGGGCAAAAAGCGTCAGGCCGAAGATATCCTGATTGAACACCCCCGGCTGTATGTTGATTTTTGCTTTGGTGTTGGCCACTTCCAGAAGCGTGCTCCGAAAGCTGCTCATTCCCCACGAAATGCCGTACAACGAGACAATGAGCGCAAAACACATGCACAGGAAGGAAAAAAGGGCCGGAGCTCGCAAAAGCTGGTAGATGCTTACCCCTCCGGCCTTCAGGGCGATAAGCTCCCTGTCGGTGCTCATGCGCAAAAAGGTCAGAAACACGCTGACCATGCAGGAGATGGGCAGTACGATGATCAAAAATAGAGGGGTCATGAAGCCGAACAGAAGTATGGTGTCCCACAGGCCTATTTCAAGCCCCAGAAACAGCTCGCGCATTTGCAGGCCGCGCCCGATAAGAATAAGCGTGAGCAACGAGACCACGCAGAGCAGAAAGGTCTGCATAAGCTCTCGGAAAATGCAGCGGTGCAGAAAGGAAAAGGTGAAGTTGTTCAGAATGGCGCCTTACAAAGGGTTACGGGTCAACAGTCCGTGAAGGCGGCCTGCCGCCTGGGGCGGTGCGATACTCCCGCCCTGCATGTCATTGAGGCGTGCACGTGCCGTTTTCGACGGCAAACAGCCTGGCCAGGGCCTCACAGTCCAGCGGAGACAGATTGAAGCGCATGGCCGCTTCGTCCAGCAGTTGCATCAGGTCTTTGCCCGGCGCATCCTTTTGCTGCTCCGAAATATAGGTTACAGCGCGGCGCAGCAATTCCGAAGGGGGCATGATGGTCGTCATGGCGGCTCCTTGCAAGCTCAACGTTTGTTTGCACCCGGCGGATGCAGCGGGAGAATATTACCCTAACCACAAAGGGCTTGCAACACATCCGGCCTTGGAGTAAAGGGCAGAAGCCTTTCAGAAGCGCGCCAAACCCCGGCAGTCTCCACAACGGCAATCCACCCCATACCATTTGCAGGACAGCCATGAGCGAATATATAGCCGCAACCGTACTCGGCCTTGTGCAGGGACTGACGGAATTTTTGCCCGTGTCCTCCACCGGGCACCTGATTATCACCAGCACCCTTCTGAATCTTGCCGATGAACGGACCAAAATATTTGAAGTGGTCATTCAGCTCGGCTCCATCCTTGCCGTGGTGGTGCTCTACTGGGAACGTTTCTGGGGCTTGCTGTTCCCTAAGGCCGGCTCCCGCTTTTCCGGCATCCGTGGCCTGTACTTGCTGTTTCTGACCTCGCTTCCCGCAAGCCTGCTGGGGCTGTTCGCCCATAAGTTCATCAAGGCAAATCTCTTCAACCCCATCAGCGTCTCTCTGGCCTTGGCTGTGGGCGCTCTTTTCATTCTATTTGCGGAAAAACGGAGCCCCCGCCTTGCCCCGGCAAGAACCGTGGATGACATTACCCCCAAAATGGCCCTCGGCATCGGCCTGTTCCAGTGCCTTTCCCTGTGGCCCGGGTTCTCCCGCTCCACCTCCACCATCATGGGCGGCCTGCTCCTCGGCGCCAACAGGGCCGTCGCCGCGGAATACTCCTTTCTGGCGGCGGTGCCCATCATGGTCGCGGCCACCGGCTTTTCCCTGCTCTCTTCAGCCAGCGCCCTGACCAGTGCGGACATCCCCTTTTTCGCCGTCGGTTCCCTGGTCTCCTTCCTCTCGGCCCTGGCCGCCATCAAAATACTGGTGGGTCTGGTCAGCCGCATCTCCTTCATCCCCTTTGCCTGGTACCGTCTCTGCATTGCCCCGCTGGTGTTCTGGTTCTTTTATTAAGGGCTTGTCCATAAATAAGTGGAGCGTGAGCCGAGGACGAGGAAAAACCTTTTTTACGAAGGGAGTGTACTCTTACCGTACTCGACCGGAGTAAAAAAAGGGCTTTGACGAAGTAATCGGCCACGAAACGCTTATTTATGGACAAGCCCTAAGAGGAAGAGGAAGGCCTCCGGCGGGCAGGACGCTGTCCTGCACCTGCCAGAGGACTCTGTCCTCTGGACTCCTGCAAGGGGGCAGTTGCCCCCTTGACCCCGTTTAGAGCAGTTTACGCTTCAAATAGTCGCTTAACGGCGGGCAAAGCCCGCCTACGCCTATTTGGCGGCAAGGATTTGTGGACCGTTGTGGTGGATTGTTTTGTTGTGCAAGGGCGCGGCTCCCGGTAGAGAGCAGGATGTTGTGCCAAAAAGTTCAAAAAGCTCAGGAACCGAAACAGATCTTGAAACGAGCGCTACATGATGCGCCGCTTTGAGATCCGTTTTGCTATTTCGTACGGGCACGCTTCGCTTTGATTGCCCTACGCTTGCTTCTGCAAACGAGAGAGTAGCCAATACACATCAAACGCCCATCATGACATCCCACAGCGTATAACTTTCTTCCCAATCCTGTTTTTCTGCATATCCCCCGCCCTGCAGAACCGCTTCGGTATCTCCCCATACATAGCTCTTTTTCCCGGGGGAAAAATCATAGCGCTTCCCGATCTTCATTGAAGATAGCAGACGGAGAAGCGCCAAAAAGAACATCCCGCACCAAAGGAGCAAACAGCCCATTGGGGCGGAAAACTGCGCCGGATTCGCCAATAGACATGGGATTTTTTTGAAACATGCGGCAGTGCTTTTTTCACAAAACACTGCCGCAGTGAGAACAGCATGAGCCGCCGAGCGCCTCGCCCCCTAAAATCGCGGGGGCAGAGGTGCGCCGGCATCGCATTGAGACAAGTTTTTCACAGCGCGGGAGCGTTATTGGCCGGATGACCTTTGCAGTCCTGATTTGTTGCCCCCTGCCGGGCGGAGGGCGGAGCCCTCCCCGCCGGAGGCATTCCGCCTTTCTCGTTTTTACATCTGCAACGCCGAAAAATCCGCCAGGCGGCCCAGGCGTTCCACAAGGGCCTGCAGAAGGTTGAGGCGGTTAAGGCGCAGTGTCTCGTCGTCGCACATGACCATGACCGTGTCGAAAAAGCGATCCACAAAGGGGCGCAGGTCGCGCAGAATGCTGAAGAGTTCCGCGTAGTGGTCGTCGGCCCAAAGCTTGTCAAAGATGGGGGCGATACGCTCCAGTTCCGCGGCCAGGGCTTTTTCCGCTTCATCGGTGAGGAGTTCCGGCTTGTATGCGCCGGAGAGTTCCACCCCCGCTTCCTGCCCCTGCTTACGGATAATGTTGGCCGTCCGTTTGAAGGTCAGCACGGCCTGGGCAAAATCGGGCGTGTTGCTGAGGGCTACCAGCGCGGACAGCCGTGCCGAGGCTGCCCACACGTCATGCGCGTCGGCCTGGAGGCAGGCTTCGGCAAGCAGTGTTTCCGTACCGGCGGCGATAAAGTGATTCTTCAAGCGCAGGGTAAAGAATTCCTCGAGGCGCGGCAGAGACTGTTCCGGCAGGATTTTCCACGCGCGCGCGCCGTAGCCGTCCATGGCGGCGGCAAAAAGCGCGCCGACGTCAAAGCGCAGGCCTTTTTCCTGAGCGATGCGGGCAATGCCGAGGGCAGCCCGGCGCAGGCCGTAAGGGTCGGCGGTACCTGTGGGAATCATGCCGAGGCCGAAGCACCCGGCCAGGGTGTCCGCTCTGTCCGCCATGGACAAAAAAGCGCCGTAGGTGCTCGCGGGCACGGGGCTGTCCGGTCCGGCGGGCAGATACTGCTCGGCAATGGCCGTTGCCACAGTGACCGGCTCGCCGGCCCGCGCGGCATAAATGCCGCCCATGATGCCCTGCAGCGTGTCGAACTCCTTGACCATTTCTGAAACAAGATCGGCCTTGCACAGCCGCCCGGCCCGCATGGCTTCGGCCTTGTTCACCGCCTGTCCGGAGGAGACAAACCGTACGTTGTCGCAGAGCCAGCCGCACAACCGTTCTATACGCCGCGTCTTGTCGCCCATGCTGCCGAGAGGAGCCAGAAAAATGACCGTATCGAGAGAGGAGAGCCATGCGTCAAAAGAGGACGCGAGGTCCGTTTTCCAGAAAAACCGGGCGTCTTCCAGGCGGGCGCGCAGCACCCGTTCCCACCCCTTGCGCACCAACTGGAGATCTTTGGGGGTAATGTTAAGGACGGTGAGGAAGTAAGGCAACAGCCTGCCTTCCGTCCCTTCCAGGCCGAAACTTTTTTGGTGGCTTTCCATGCTGGTGAGCAGAACTTCACGCGGCACTTCAAGATAGCTGGGGTCAAAACTGCCGAGAATGGGGACCGGGTGTTCGCAAAGCCCCTGCACTTCATCAAGCAGGGCGTCTTTCCAGAGAATCCGGCCGTTTTTTTCTTTGGCCAGGGCGTTGCCCTGTTCCTTGATGATCGTGCGGCGTTCCGCGGCCAATGCGACAACGCCCCCTTTATCCTGCACCACGGGAAGATACTCCATGGCGTCCGCGATCACATGGGGGCCGAAACCGTGCACCCGGTGCCCGCAGGTCAGGTTGCCGGACGCAAGCGTGCCGACGGTAAAGGGCACGACGGAATCGCCGAGCAAAGCGAGTATCCAGCGCAGGGGTCTGGCAAAGGTAAAGTCCCCCGAGCCCCAGCGCATTTTTTTGGAAAACGGCAGGGCCGCGATAACCGCGGGACAGATGCGCGAAAGGATATCCAGCGCGTTGCCGCCGCCTATGTTCTTGTGCACGGCCAGATAGGGGCCTTTTTCCGTTTCCAGGGTAAAGGTATCCGCGAGGGAGACGCCATGCGTCTTCGCAAACCCTTCCGCCGCGCGGGTGGGTCTGCCCCCCATGTCGTAAGCGGCCTTCATGGGGGGGCCGGGGATGACCTCTTCGCGGGTAATGGCCGCCTCGGCAATCTGGCTGATATGCAGGGCCAGTCTGCGCGGGGTGGAATAGAGGGTCAGGCCCGAAAAACTGAGGCCGGACTCGGAAAGGGCCGCGCTGAAGCGGTCGGCGAGTTCTTTTTCCGCGTTGGCCAGAAAACGTGCCGGGAGTTCTTCAGTGCCTATTTCCAGAACAAAAGCGGGCATGGCGGTTCCTTATGGCTGAGTGAGAGGCGCGACACTGCATCAGTGTCCCAGCATGGGATAACCCATTGCTTCGCGCTGGGAGGCGTACAAACGGGCGACCGCCGAGGCCAGAGCGCGCACCCGGGCGATATAGCCGGTGCGTTCGGTAATGGAGATGGCCCCGCGAGCGTCCAGCAGGTTGAAGGTATGGGAGCACTTCAGCGTATAGTCATAGGCGGGCCAGAGCAGCCCCTGCTCGCCCAGAGCCTGGGCCTGGCGTTCATAATCGCTGAAGTGGCGGAGCAGCATGGTCGGATCGCTTTCCTCAAAATTGAAGCGCGACTGCTCCACTTCGTTCTGGTGGTATATCTGCCCGTACGTAACCTGATCATTCCAGGTAAGGTTGTAGACCGATTCCTTTTCCTGCAGGTACATGCACAGGCGTTCCAGCCCGTAGGTCAGCTCAACGCTGACGGGAGCCAGATCAATGCCCCCTACCTGCTGGAAGTAGGTAAACTGGGTCACTTCCATGCCGTTGAGCCACACTTCCCAGCCAAGCCCCCAGGCCCCCAGGGTGGGCGATTCCCAGTCGTCTTCCACAAACCGGATGTCGTGGCAGGCGGGATCAATCCCCAAGGCGCGCAGGCTTTCAAGATACAGTTCCTGCACATTTTCCGGCGACGGTTTCAGAATGACCTGAAACTGAAAGTAATGCTGCAGGCGGTTGGGGTTTTCCCCGTAGCGGCCGTCCGTGGGACGGCGGGAAGGCTCCACGTAGGCGGCATTCCAGGGTTCCGGCCCGATGACGCGCAGGAAGGTCGCCGGGTTGAATGTTCCTGCTCCGCATTCCACATCAAAAGGCTGCTGGAGGACGCAGCCCCGTGTGCCCCAGAAGTTCTGCAGCGTCAGAATGAGATTTTGAAAGTGCATAGCATCTCCACCATCGAATTATACCTGCCGGACTTTGCGGAACGCCACATCCGGCCTATACCCTGGCAAACCTTCCGTTTTCCCAGGCAAGCCCCACATGGAACTGGATAAACGAATCAATGACCTTGGCGCACTGCTTTTTCGCTGTGGAAGAAAGGCAGAGCGCCCCCCACGACACGGGGTCTCCCGTTTGTATCGCGGTAAACGCCGCAAGGGATTCCGCCCCGAGGAACACCGCCTGCCCCGGCTGTTTTGCCGCACAGGAAGCGCAGAGCATCTGCCCTTCACGAACAAAGAAATACACGCCCCGCTCTTCCATATCGTCCAAACGGAGGCTACAGGCGGCGCAGGCATGCATGCCCATGGCATAGCCCTGGTCAAAGACCAGCCTCGCGCGGAACAGGAGCGGCAACAACTCCGGCAACCTATCCGCTTCTTCAAGAAGCCGCAAGGTCCGGGTGAACAGAAAATGCGCTTTCTCCGCTCCCTCGGCCCCCACGCCGAAGGATTGCAGAAACTTGGCGCAATTGGTCGCAATGCCGAAGCGCAGCCAGTCCGTGCGCAGGCGCAGCAGTCCTTTTATGAGCATGCCCTCCTGCAGGGCCAGGTAGGCGCCGCGTCCGGAAGGCGTGACCCGGACGTTGATCTCGTTAAAGACGTCCAGGCAGCCGACAAAACGCCGGCGGCTGCGGCAGCCGCCGAAGGCAAAGGCCGAGAGCACCCCTCTCGTGGGAGAGAGAAAACGGACCCAGAGATCCGATTCCTTAAATCTGCCCACCTGCAAGACAAGCACTTTTTCTAAAAATTCCATGGAGTCCGCCACCAGGGGCAGGCAAGGTCTGTTCCGGCTGTGACATTCAGGGGAACTGCAACACCCTCACCTGTCCTTCCTGTCCAGGTTGGCCGAGGTTTTTTCCGTTGTGGTACACCACCACCCCGCCGGCATTGCCCAAAGACAGTTCAAGGGCCGTTTTGTAGGCAAGGACAATCGCCTTGCCTTCTTCCAGGGTAAAGGCCCGTCCCTTGACGCCATCGGCGCGGGAGCTGATGTAGCAATCCCGCAACGCCCGGACGTACACCTGGTTCACTTCTTCAGGGGTTGCGGAAAGCGCTCCGGCCGTTCGGGAGGAGACAGGCTGCGGGGCAGCGTTCATGGCGGAAGAAGACCCGGGTTGCGCGGCGGGCAGAGACGCCTGCTGCAACGCAACGGGAGAGGAAGGCAGGGGGGGGTATCCCACGGAAGCGACGGCATAGGCGGTCTGAGGCGCCGCAGCCGGGGCCGCGGCTTGAGGAATACGGGCGGCCGGCTGGGAGAGGTTCTGAACTACAGGAGAGGAAGCCGCCTGAGGCACGTTTTGCACTGTGGGCTGAGAAGGCCAGGACGGCATATGCTGCACGGAGGGCGGAACGAGATTTTGTCCCCCGGGCTGAGCGGAACCTTGCGCAGGCGTGTTTTGGAGAGGACTGCGGGCCGCACTGGAGGAAGTGACAAAGGAATTGTGCGCCGGGTCAGCGGCAGAAGCGGCAACCCCCGCAGGGGCGGGGGCTGTTTCCGGCGAGAGGGGCAGGCCCGTTCCGGGTGTTGCCGGTGCATTATGGCGGCCGTTTTCCGGCAGGGGCGCAGTTGCGGCAGCCTCCCCCACATGGCCGTTCGTTTTTCTCTGCTCCGCCGTGGCGGAATGGGGCACAGAAATCGTTATGGCGGAAAACGGCTGTTTGATCATTTCCATAAGGGTTGTGCCGTACCGGACGGCCACAAACCAGCCCCCGGCGGCAAGACCGGCCAAGATGCACAGAATGAGCAGCGTTGTAAAAATTTTTTTGCCGGGGCCGGGTGCGGGCACCGTGAACAGCAGCCGCTCCGGCTTCGAATCGTCGAATATTTCCGCAGGAAAAACACCGCTCAGATGCGCGTTCAGTTCTTCAGGGTCGTATCCCACGGCAAGAGCAAAAGAACGGACAAAGCCCTTTGTATACACAGCATGGGGCAAACCTTCCGTCGCCCCTTTTTCAATAGCTCTGAGGGTACGGGAAGAAACTTTGATGCGCGTTGCAACGTCCTCAATGGTGAAGCCGGCGGCTTCACGTTTCTGGCGTATATTTTCTCCTAACTCCTGGAGTGTCATCATGAGCCCCGCGTGCAAGGTTAATTGTCGAAAGTGCAGCCAGTGCCGGCCAAAAGTTTCCGAAATGTCCGGTACACTGTCCGCCGGGTTATGGAGATCGTGTCTTTTTCAAATCCAGTTGAAACGTGTAGTGTTTTTTGCAAGCCGCTTCTTACAGGCGAATGTCCACAACCGCCTTTCCGCGCAGTTGCTGGGTATATTCCGTAAAGCGTTCCTGCGTGCGAGTTTCGCGCAGCATTTCGGTAATTTGCGAAGCGGCTTCCTCCAGCGTCTGCGGAGCGCCTTCCGATATTTTGTTCAAGCGGACCACGCCCTGATTCCCCTCAATCTTGATCAAAGGGGACATCTGCCCCTCGGTCAGCGAAGAGAGAAGATTACGAAAATTGGCAGGCAGTCTTTTCATGGAAATACTGCCGATCCGTCCGCCGTTTTTCGCGGAGGAGTCTATGGAATACTTTTGGGCAGCCTCTTCAAAGGAAAGCGTGCCGGAACTGAGCTGTTTGTATATGGCATCCGCCTTGACCGAAGGCTGGAAAACAATGACGGAAAAATCCGCCGCCTTCTGTCCCGTGAAGTTCTCTTTATGCTCTTCGTAATATTTGGCGACTTCCTCATCCGTAACCACTACCTTACGGGCGATCATCAGCATGAGCATGCGCTGGCGCAAAAGGCTGTCGCGGATGTTTTCCTTATACATCTTCAGGGAGCTCCCCTGCTTGACGAGCTGCTCGTCAAAGGCGGCCTGGGACATGCGCCTGTCTTTCAGCAGCTTGTTCAACTCGGAATCCACTTCGGAGTCGCTCACGGTAATCTTGTACCGGGCCGCTTCCTGGCGGATAAGGATATCGCTGATCATCGCGTCCAGAATGGACTGCATGACAACAGGCGCACGCGGGTCATCCTGGGCGAGCCCGCGGCGCGCGAGTTCCGCAATGGTATGGGTACGCAGTTCGTGCAGGGTGATCATCTCTCCGTTCACCACGGCGGCGATTTTATTGACGGTAAGTTCGGCCGCTCCGGCCGAACCTGCGATGCAGAGGAAAAAAAGGGCAAAAACAATGTGGCGGGCGATCCTGGACAATGGATGTCTCCATCTGTTTAAGGCATGATGAATTGTTTGATTGTAAACCCTTTCTTTCCAATATGCAATGGCGGCCAGGACAGGATGCGGAACGGGGAAGCCGTCAGCGGGGCGTGCCGGATGCGGGTGAAGGTTCGGTTGTTCCTTCGGGATCGGCCAAGGTGCCGTTATCGCCGCCGGACGGAGGGGAGGACGCATTCCGGTTTCCTGTGAGCGAAAGCGGCAAGGTGGCGTTGCCGCCGGAGAGCAGAACGGGCGCCAGCCGTATATCGGCCTTGGCGGTTTGCTTGCGTATCCAGTCAGCGTACACGGATTGCAGTTTTTCTTCGACAAGCACCTGTTCCACGCGCCGGTATATTTCCTCCGTGCCGAGTACCGAGGCGGGGATGATCTCCATAAGCACAAAGGTTTTGAACTCCCGGCCAAAGGTTCTGGCCGGGGCGGCCTTCCAGGGCGTCAGACCGGCAAGCTCCTTGGCGTCCTCCTCGGGTAGCCTGTCCGAGGCGGTGCGGATATCATGCATGGTCACCGTATATTGCTGCTGCACGGCGGTAGCGTTTTTTGTGGACAAAAAGCGGTTGCGGGCTTCTTCCACCTGCTTTTTGTCAACGCCGGTGATGCGCATGAACCGCCACTGCTCCGGCACAATGAAATCCTGGCTGTGCGCCTTGTAATAGGCGTTCACCTCATCGGCGGAGATGGACACCTCCGGACGCAGCACGTCCGTCATGAACTGCCTGACCACGAGCCCCCGAAGCAGAGACGCGCGCCAGAGGTCAAGATTGATGCCCTCTTCCACCAGCATCTGCGCAAAGCCGTCCTTGGGGTAATCCCCGCGTATAAGGGCTTCTTCGCGCTCAAGGGCGTCCGGGGCCGGGCGCAGCCCCTTTTTTTCCATATACTGGCAAATCAGCACTTCTTCTATGAGCTGCCGCACGACATACGCATATTGCGAGCGCAACGTCTCGCCGTCCACGGGCGCTCCCGAAGTGTGCAGACCGGCAAAGCGGTGGATTCTGCGGCTTTCCGCCTCCTGGAAGAAAATGGCCTGCCCGTTCACGGACGCTATTTCACCGGGCATGGGCACGTCTTCCGCGCAGGCAGCCAGCAGAGAGGCGAAGCACAGGCAAAGAGCCGGGATGCGGAGCAGACTGCGGAACGGCTGAGGCATGGGATTCACCTTTATAGGGAAGCGCCAGCGGCTCAGGCCGCCGGGCCGGAAATGTTACCGGCATCCTCCGTGGATACCGAAGGCGCCATCAAAGGAGCCAGCAAAGTACGCGCGGCGGCCAGGGAGCTTTCCACGCCGCTTCCCTCCCTGTGGGCCAGGGGCAGTTCCAGCACGGCGGGCGGGTGCAGGCGCACCGACATGGCCCTGCTTTGCATCTCCGTCACAAAGGCGACGAGCCTTGCCGGATCGAGATCCACGCCTTCCGCAAAGGCCAGACGCAGCTTGTCCGGGAAAATATCCGCCTTCTGCACGCCCCAGGCCGTCAGGTTGCGCTTGAAGGCGAGCACGGCGGTAAAGTTGGCCAGTTCCACAGGTAGCGGGCCGAAGCGGTCACGCATTTCAAACACGATATCCCCGAGGGCGGCGTCATCCAGGGCGGAGGACAGCAGCTTGTAGTACCGCAGCCGCTCCTTGCCGTCCGTCATATACCCTTCCGGTATAAAGGCCGGAATGCCGATGGAGAGTTCGGTTTCCGCGTGACTTTGTACAGGCTGTCCCTTGAGTTTGGCAACAGCTTCTTCCAGCATTTCCAAAAAGAGGTCGAGCCCCAGGCGGTTCATGTGGCCCGACTGCGACTCGCCCAGAATATTGCCGGCCCCGCGCAGGCGCAGATCTTCCATGGCGACTTGGAAACCCGCCCCCAGATAGTCCATATCCAGGATGATGCGCATGCGCTGGCGCGCCACTTCCGGCAGTTTGTCCGGATCGGGCGTGACAAACACCGCAAAGGCCTGGCGGTCCGAACGCCCTACCCGCCCCCGTAACTGATAGAGCTGCCCGAGGCCGAACAACTGGGCCTGATCCACAATAAGGGTGTTGGCCCGAGGAAAATCAAGGCCCGACTCGATAATGGCCGTACAGACCAGCACGTCCAGTTCTCCGTGCCAGAACTTGTGCATGGTTTCTTCCAGAGCGGTCTCGTGCATCTGTCCGTGGGCCATGCCGACGCGGGCGTGGGGCACCAGTTTTTTGACGAATTCCACCGCCTGTTCAAGGCCCTGCACCCGGTTGTAGACCCAGAATACCTGGCCCTCGCGGGCGAGTTCCCGTTCCAAAATGGTCCGCAACGTGCCCTCATCGCGGTCGATGAGCGCGGTGGCCACGGGTTTGCGTTCCGGCGGCGGCGTTTCGATAATGGACAACTCGCGGATGCCGGAAAGAGAAAGCTGAAGCGTGCGCGGAATGGGCGTTGCCGTCAGGGTGAGGGCGTCCACGTTTTTGCGCATTTCCTTCAGGCGTTCCTTGTGGCGCACGCCGAAACGCTGTTCCTCGTCCAGAACGAGCAGGCCCAGGTTGGGCAGTTGCACATCCTTGGAGAGCAGTCGGTGCGTGCCGATGAGAATATCGATCTGGGCCTTGGCCGCTGCTTCCAGCACTTCTTTCTGCTTGGCGCGCGGCACAAAGCGCGACAGCATGCCCACGTTCACCGGAAAGCCCGAAAGCCGGGAGCGGAAGGTCTGGTAATGCTGCTCGGCCAGAATCGTGGTCGGGCACAGCAAGGCAACCTGGCGTCCTTCCAGAGCGGCCCGGAACGCGGCCCGCAGGGCGACTTCCGTCTTGCCGAAGCCCACATCCCCGCAGACCAGCCTGTCCATGGGGGCGGACTTTTCCATATCGGCCAGCACTTCTTCAATGGCCCGTGCCTGATCGGGGGTTTCCTCAAAACCGAAGGAGGCCTCGAACTCCCGGTACATTTCCCCGATGGGCGTATAGCGGAATCCTTTGACCACCTTACGCAGGGCGTACATTTCCACCAGATCCTCGGCTATCTTCTCAATGGCCTTGCGGGCCTTTTCCTTGCTCGAAGCCCACAGGGAGCCGCCCAGCCGGTCGGGCGTGGGGGCCGTGCCTTCCGCGCTTTTAAAGCGTTGGATTAATGAAAGGCGGTCCACCGGCAGGTACAGCCGGTCGTCTCCGGCGTACAGAAGCAGCAGATAGTCGTTTTCCGTGCCGCCGAGATTCATGCGATGCAGGCCGCCGAAGGAGGCGACCCCGTAATCCCGGTGCACCAAAAAATCCCCTTCACGCAGGGAGTCGTAACGGTCCAGCCCCTGAAACGCGCCGTGGGGCAGGCGTTTGGCCCGCTCGACCCTCGGCTGGAGCACATCCTCGCCCAGCACCAGGGTATTGTCCCATTGCAGATACAGGCCGCGCCGGAAGGGAGAAACGAGGGCAAACAGCCCGTTTTCCCCCTCTGCCAGACGGAGCTTGGGAACAACGCCGTCCTGTTCGGCCAGTTTCAGAAAGCGGGCGCGCGCCCGTTCGGAAGAAAAACTGAGCAGCAGCTTTCCCTGGCTGTGCGGTCGCAGGCTTGAGGCCCCTTGGATTTGCAAGCCGCCGTGGCGGTCTTCCGTTCCTTCCGGGCGTGCGGATTCCGCGTTGTCCCGCTCCTTTGCTCTGGAAAGCTCCTCGCCTGTTCGTGCTTTTTTCCCTTTGGGAGTTCCCGTGAACGACCAGGCCCGCATCAGGTGCAGCAGTTCCTGCCAGGGGCGCTCCTGCTCTTCGGGTTTGGGGAAAACCTCCTGAAACCCGGCGTACCGCCGCTCCGGCAGGGCGACGTTGTCCGGGCCTCCCTCGGGAACGCCGATGCGCAGATCTTCAAAAAATGCCCGGCTCATGCTCCCGAACAGCGCCTCAACCTCGGCGGCCGGGCGCAGCACGCGCGATTTGGGCTGGCGTACGCCCTTCACTTCCGCTTCGTTCTCCAGAAAGCCGGACCAGGTGCGCGCGGCTTCTTCCAGGGATTCCGGCACAGCGCGCTCGGAGGGCAGCAGCAGAATGCTGTCCGGCGGCAGCCAGTTTTCCAGACAGGAGGCGTTTTCATAATACACGCCGGAGAACAGCCCGGAACCTCCGGCGTCCGTGGTGCGCATCAGTCCGGCCACGTCGGCGGGGCTGAGGCGTCCGTCCTTCACCTCTTTTCTCCAGAAGGCTTCCGCTTTTTTGCGCAGATGCCGGCTGGTGATGACCGGGGCGACAGGCAGCAGGCGCAGTTCGTTGATATCGGCAATGGAACGCTGGGAAAGGGGATCGAAATGGCGGATATCGTCCAGCGTGTCGCCGAAAAACTCCAGACGCAGGGGCTTGGCGTAGCCGGGGCAAAAGATGTCCAGAATGTCGCCGCGCATGGCCACGTCGCCGGGCGCGCTCACGAGGGCGGCGCGGGTATAGCCCCAATCCACGGCCTGTTCCAGCACCAGTTCCGGGGCCATATCCATGCCCTTGGACAAAACAAGCTCGTGCTCGTTAAAAATATCCACCGGCGGCAGACGGAGCAGAAAGTTGTCGAGGGTAACCAGCACCCCCTGCACCTTGCGCCGCACGGTCAAAGAATACAGGGCCGCCATGCGTTCCGCCCAACTGGCTTTGCCGCCCGTGCCCGCCGGGTGCTGGGGAACGGTGATGAAGGGATGATCCCACTGCACTCTCGTGGGGGAGGGCTCGGTGCAGGAGTTTTCAGGAGAAAACAGGGTCAGCAGGGAACGGTATTCCTGCAGTTCCGCCGAGTTTTGGGCGACAAGGGTGACGTTTCTGCCCTTATCAAGCAGGGCAAGAGCCAGCCTGGCCGCGCTGCCCGGGCCGGAACGGGTGACCCGGACAACGGCGGGAGCTTTGGTGGCAAAAAGCGTTGTGACAAGGGATGCGAAAGACAAGGGAAGGCTCCTGATTCCACGTGCCGCAAGGGGCAGGGACCGCCGTGGATGCTGCGCGGTTGCGCTGGGAAAAGGCCGTCCGAAACGGCGGCCTCCTCCCTTTGGCGGGGAATATGTTCAAAGCGGGTTTTGGACAGAACGCCTCAGAGCTATTTGCTTTTGAAATTATCAATCAGCTTCGTCAAGCGATAAGAGCCATGCAGTCGCAAATTGGGGTTTCCAAAGGGACTCAGTCCCTTTGGCCGCCGGAGGCAATTCGAACTCTTGGACAACTTCAAAAAGAATTTGCTCTCAAAGGCCTACCCGTACAAAAATCCGGGGTTTCGTCTGCGTTCGTAACGGCTGCCGCGCGGCTGTGCCGGGTGGACGGAAAAATCGCCACCAGCAGACTACCGGCGGCGATTTTCGATAGCAGAAAAACCGTGAGACGACAACCCGCCTACAACTGGCCGAGAGACTCCAGATCGTCGCTGGAGAGCAGTTTATCAAGGTCAAGCAAAATAAGCAGACGATCATGCAGCTTGCCCACACCGCTGATATACTCCGACTCAAGCCCGGCAACAACGGGTGGCGGCGGCTCCACCGTGCTGGCGGGTATGCGCAGCACCTCGGAAACGGAGTCGACCACAAACCCGACAATCATGTTGTTAATCTCAATGACAATGATGCGCGTATGCTTGTCGTGAGGTTTGGAGTCAAGGCCGAACCTGCGCCGCAGATCGATAATGGGAATAACTTTGCCGCGCAGGTTAATGACGCCTTCCACAAAATCCTGAGCCCGAGGAACCTTGGTGATTTCCATGGTGCGGATGATCTCCTGCACTTTCAGGATATCAACCCCGAATTCCTCCTCGCCTATGCTGAAGGTCACCAACTGCAGGAGTTCATCATCTTTTTTCGCATGATCCATATCTTTTCCCTCATGTTACACATAGAACGCCTTGCGGACACTGTGTTATCGTTCAAGGTTCCCGCCGGCACAGGCCCGCGCGCGGCCGCAAACGCCGGCACCCTATTTCAGTATTGAGGATATGTAACCACATTGTCCTGTCATGTCTGTTATTTTTTCTCCTTTCTTTTTTGCGGCGGGGGCTCTCTTAGCCCCGGCCCACGCAAAAGTAGGCAAAACCTTTACGGGCCATCTCTCTGGGAGCATACAGATTGCGTCCGTCAAACAGCACCGGAGCTTCCAACAGCTTTTTGATGCGATCGAAATCGGGCGTGCGGAACTGGTTCCACTCGGTCGCTATCAACAGCGCGGAGGCATTGGTGAGGGCATCGTACTGGCCGCCCGCTATTTCCACAAGGGGGTTGTTCTGCAGGAGCGTGCGCGCGTTTTCTTCGGCCACGGGGTCATAGGCACGAATGCGCATTCCCCGGTCCGTAAGCTCCTTGATGATGGAGAGGGCGGGGGCTTCCCGCAGGTCGTCGGTATTGGCCTTGAAGGCCAGACCCCACAAGGCGAGGGTTTTCCCCTGCACGCCGCCCTGCGCGGCAAAGTATTCCAGAATACGAAAGGCCATGCTCTTTTTCTGCCAGTCGTTGACCGCATCCACGGCTTGCAACAGGGCCGGGGTCACGCCCGCCTCAAGGGCGGTGTGGATCAGGGCCTTGACATCCTTGGGAAAGCACGACCCCCCGTAGCCGAGGCCGGGATAGATAAAATGGTGCCCGATGCGGTGGTCGGCGCCGATGCCGGCGCGCACTTCGCGCACATCGGCTCCGACTTTTTCGCAAATGTTGGCGATTTCATTGATAAACGAAATTTTTGTCGCCAGCATGCAGTTGGCGGCATACTTGATCATCTCCGCACTGCGCACGCTGGTGACGATCATTTTGTCGCGGCTGCGGGCAAAGGGGGCGTAGAGTTCTTTCAAAAGTGCGGCGGCTTCCTCGCTTTCCGTACCCACCACGACCCGGTCGGGTTTCATAAAGTCGTTGACCGCGTCGCCTTCCTTCAGGAACTCCGGATTGGAAACCACATGGAAGGGAATGGCCACGCCGCGCGCATCCTGCTCGCGCGCAATGGAGGCGTGCACCACATCGGCTGTGCCCACGGGGACCGTGGACTTGTCGATGACGACCAGGGGCCGCTCCATGATCCGCCCGATGTGCGCGGAGGCCTGCATGACGTATTGCAAGTCGCAGGAACCGTCCTCGCGCGAGGGCGTCCCCACGCAGACAAAGGCGGCGGCGGCCCCGGCAATGCCCTCTTCCAGGCTGGTCGTGAAGGAAAGCCGCCCGTCGGCATGGTTGCGCAGCACCAAATCTTCCAGGCCCGGTTCAAATATATGCAGTTTGCCCTGCCGCAGGGAAGACACGATGACAGGGTTCACATCCACGCAAACAACGTCGTTGCCCATTTCGGCAAAACAGGCCGCGCTGACCAGCCCCACATAACCTGTTCCGATCACACAGAGTCTCATATATTTCTCCCGTAAATTCACCGTTATAATCCTGTAAAAATACGCCATGCCATTTTCTTCGTCAACCGGAAGCCTGAAACGCAACCCGTTCAACGGAACGCCTTCCACCGTTCCGGAACTTGACCTCGAAAAAATTTCCCGTAGAGTTATGGATATTACCGCATGCACTGCAAAACTTTTTGCTACAGCGGCAATGTCGTTTCTAACTGTTATGCTGAGGCGTGTTTTCCAAACATGTACCATCCGCAGGTGAGGCATGATTGTCGGTCTGGGTATAGATCTGGTGGAGCTTGCACGCATTGAGCGCTCTCTTGAGCGCTTTGGAGAGCATTTTCTCCGGCGCCTTCTGCATGAAGAGGAGCTTGCGGCTCTGCCCGCTGCTCCCGTGCGCCGTGTCGCCTATGTCTCCGCGCGTTTCGCCGCCAAAGAGGCCGCTTCCAAGGCTTTGGGGACGGGCTTTACCGGCGGCATCGGCCTGCACGACATTCGCATACATTCGCTTCCCTCCGGCAAGCCGGAGATGACCTTCCACAATCAGGCCCTGCGTACGGCTGAAGCGCTCGGCGTGACCAGGGTGCATCTTACCCTTACCCATGCCCGCGCCACTTCGGCCGCTGCGGTAATACTGGAACGTCTTACGGAGGAACAGGCATGAGCGTTCTCCCCCATCTCTTCGCCCCTCTTCCCACGCCGGATGAAATGCGGCACTGGGATGCGTCCGCCCAGACCCGCTGCAACATTCCCCCGGCACTGCTTATGGAAAATGCCGGGCGCGAAGCCCTGTCCGTGCTGGAGGAACACGTTTCCCTGACTGCCGGCACCCGCGTGCTGGTGATCATGGGCAGGGGCAACAACGGGGGAGATGGTGCGGTTCTGGCGCGCCGCCTGCACGATCTGGGCATTCCGGTTCTGGTCTGCCATGCCGGCAGCCTGTCCAAGCTGCCCTCTCCCGCCAAAGAACACGTACGTATGGCCTGGCATACGGGAATACGCTTTTTGTCCATGGGCAGGAGCGATTCCTTGACCCTGCCCCCGGACTGGCGCGATCCCGCCGTGGTGGTGGACGCCGTCACCGGCACGGGTATTCGCGGCGACCTGCGCGAGCGGGAGCTGTCCCTCGTCCGCGACATAAACGCCCTTGGCAGAAAGGCCTTTGTTCTGGCCCTCGATTCCCCCACGGGGCTCTGCGGCTATACCGGCAAACCGAGGCCGGAAGCCGTGCGCGCCAACGTTACCGTGAGCTTTGAAGCGGGCAAGCCCGGCCTGTATTTTCCCGAAGCGCGGGAATACACCGGCACGGTCGTGGTGCGTCCGGTGGGTATTCCGGCCCTGGCGCGCGAGTTGACCCCGCCTTCCTGGCGGTTGCTTTCCCCAAAGGCGGGGGACTGGGCACTGCCCGCCCCCACGCAGCACAAGGGGCAGGCCGGAAAAGTCCTGATTATCGGCGGTGCGCGGGGTATGGCGGGAGCGCCGCTTCTGGCCGCCCTGGGAGCCCTGCGTACCGGCGCGGGGCTGGTGCATGTCGCCTGTCCGGCCGGTCTTGAACCGGCCATGCGTGCGGGATGGCCTGAAGTCCTGACCCACCCGACGGGTGAAGGAGACTTTTTTACCGCCGAAGACAGCACATCGCTGGTGGAACTTTTACAGACCCTGGAGCCGGATGCCCTGGTGCTGGGGCCCGGACTGGGACGGACGGAAGCCGCCAAAGAAATCGTTAAAGCGATACTTGAAATAAAAGACCGTTGCCCGGTGGTGCTGGATGCCGACGCACTGCACTTTTTCCACCTGCCCGACTACCGGGAGGAAGCGACCAGGCGGCATGCGAAATTGGGCCTCCCTCTTTCTCTGCTCACGGAAAAGGATATTCTCACCCCCCATCCCGGCGAGATGGCCAAGATGCTGCCCTGCTCGTTTTTCAGCCACTCTGTCGGGGAAGGGCCGGATTCCCTCCCGGCCAAAAAGCGCGGGCGACCGCGTGAGGCGACCCTGAGTCTGCATGCCTGCATCGGCGAACTACAGGAAGATCGGGCCGGAGCCATGCGGGCCTTTACCCGCGTATGCTCCGCCATTCTTGTGCTCAAGGGCGCGGGCACGCTCATCGGGCAGCGGGATCAGCCCATTGCCCTGGCGCCGTTTGCCGTGGCCGCCTTGGGCGTGGGCGGCTCGGGCGATGTGCTTGCCGGGGCCTGCGCGGCCCTTGCGGCGGGGGGCTACCAGCCTCTTGATGCGGCCTGCCTTGGCGTGTATCTGCACGGCAGAGCCGGAGAACTGCTGGCCCGGCAAAGCCCGCGCGGGCATCTGGCGCGGGAAATAGCCGCCGCCATTCCCCAGGTCTGGAGCGAACTGTGCGGCCGGTAAGCGTTCCCCTGTCCACCCTCGCCCATACGGAAGAGCTCGGCAAGGCCCTCGCCCGGGCCGTTACAGCGAAAAATCCCGGCGTTCTTTTGCTGTACGGGGAACTCGGCGCCGGTAAAACCACTCTTACGCGCGCCCTGGTCGAAGCATTGCCGGGCGGGATGGGAGCGGAGGCGGCCAGCCCCAGCTTTACCATCTGCAATATATATTGTACTGCACCGGAAGTGCATCACTTCGACCTGTACCGGCTATCGCCCGGCACGCGTGACGAAGCCCTGGAGGAATCGCTGGACAACCCGCAGGTGCTGACCATTGTGGAATGGCCGGAACATCTTGCGGAAGAGGCTTTTCCCGGGGACGGAATAGCCTGCCGCCTCACTCTGGACGCGCGGGCCGAGTCCCGCAATGCGGAGTTCACCGCCCTTGGTGCCGGGGGAAGTGACTGCCTGGTTCTTTTGTCCCGCCGCCCCGAGTAGCCCGGAGTCCGCGCAGTTTCCGCGCGCCTCTCCGGCAAAGCGCGGCCATTACCATAAAGGATTTGCCCTATGCGTATCATGGTTCAGAAATTCGGCGGAACCAGCGTTGCCACGCTGGAACGCATGCGGCAGGTGGAAGCCAAGGTCAGAAAAGGCCTTGCCGCGGGCTGCAAGATGATCGTCGTGCTTTCCGCCCGTTCCGGAGAAACCAACAGCCTGCTGGCCCTGGCGGGCGAGTGGTCGGAAACCCCAAACCCGGCGGAGCTGGATTCTCTTGTCTCCACGGGCGAACAGATCTCTGTGGCCCTCTTTGCCATGCTGCTGCAAGACGGGGGCATCAAGGCCCGCTCCTTCACCGGCGGGCAGATCGGCATTCTTACCAACGAGACCTTCGGCAAGGCCCGCATTCGCCATATAGACGAGGAACGCATCCGGAACTACTTCACGGAGTACGACGTGCTTGTGGTGGCAGGGTTCCAGGGAGTAACCGCGGACGGGCGCATCACCACCCTCGGCAGGGGCGGTTCCGATACTTCCGCTGTGGCCCTGGCCGCCGCCGTCAACGCGGAACTCTGCGAGATCTTTACCGATGTCGAAGGGGTCTACACCACGGATCCCAACCTGTGCCCCACCGCCCGCAAGCTCGACTGCATCTCGTACGAGGAGATGCTGGAACTGGCCAGCATGGGCGCCAAGGTGCTGGAAATACGGTCCGTGGAATTCGCCAAAAAATACAACGTGCCGGTACTGGTGCGCAGCACCTTCAGCGACGCGCCGGGCACCCTGGTAACCCAAGAGGATTCGACAATGGAACATATCATGGTTTCCGGCATTGCCTACGACAAGGATCAGGCCCGTATCTCCCTGTGCGGCGTACTGGACAAGCCCGGCGTCGCCGAGGCCATATTCAGTCCTCTTGCCGCCGCCAAGCTGTCCGTGGACATGATTGTGCAAAACCCCAGCCACGAAGGGGTTACGGACATGAACTTTACGGTCAGCCGCAAGGATCTGAAACGCGCTCTCGCCATTATGGACGAGGTGAGCGGCAAGATAGGCGGCCTTGAAGTGCGTCATGATGAAGATGTGGCCAAAGTGTCCGCCATCGGCGTGGGCATGCGCAACCACTCGGGCGTCGCGGCGAAAATGTTCGCGGCCCTGCGGGCGGAAAATATCAACATCCTGATGATCAGCACCTCGGAAATCAAGATAAGCTGTCTGATCGAAGCAAAATACACGGAACTGGCCGTCCGTACCCTGCACGACGCTTTCGGCCTGGACAGCAATTCCTATATGGAAAGCTGAGATGAAAAAGATCACGATTTACGACACCACACTGCGCGACGGCAATCAGGCGGAAGACGTCAACCTGAGCCTGGAAGACAAAATCAAACTGGCCCTCAGGCTGGATGAGCTGGGTGTCGACTACATTGAAGGGGGCTGGCCCGGCGCCAGCCCCGTGGATACGGCTTTTTTTTCGGAAATCGCCGCCTACGGCCTGAAAAATGCCGTGGTCAGCGCCTTTGGCTCTACCCACCACCCCGGCAATTCGGCAGAAGCCGATCAGAACCTGAACGCCCTGCTTGCCGCTAAAACCAAAGCAGTCACCCTGGTGGGAAAGAGCTGGGAAATGCATGTGCAGGAGGCCCTGCGCGTTTCCAATGAACGCTACCTGGAAGTGGTGGTCGATTCCGTCGCCTTTATGGGCAAAACTGTCCCGCAGGTTTTTTTTGATGCGGAACACTTCTTTGACGGTTACCTGCACAACCCGGAATTCGCCCTGGCCGTGCTGCAAAAGGCGCACGAAGCCGGAGCCAAGGTTCTCGTGCTCTGCGATACCAACGGGGGCATGCTGCCCTCGACCGTGCGCGACGTCGTCGCCCAGGTCAAAAAACGCCTGCCGCGCGCGGCTCTCGGCATCCACCCGCACAACGACTGCGAAGTAGCCGTCGCCAACGCGCTGGCGGCCGTCGAAGCCGGGGCCACCATGGTCCAGGGAACCATCAACGGCGTTGGGGAGCGCTGCGGCAATACAAACCTGTGTTCGGTCATCCCGGTGCTTGAGCTGAAATACAAAGGCGCGTACCAGTGCCTGCCCAAGGGCAACCTCGGCATGCTGAAGGCGGTTTCCAGCTACGTGGCCGAAGTCGCCAACATAGCTCCTTTCAGCCGCCAGCCCTTTGTGGGCCGTTCGGCCTTTGCCCACAAGGGCGGCGTGCACGTCAGCGCCGTCAACCGCAATTCGGCCCTGTACGAGCACATCGACCCCACCAGCGTGGGCAACGAACAGCGCGTTCTGCTCACGGAGCTGGCCGGACGCAGCAACATCGTCTCCATGGCCCGCCGTTTCGGTTTCCACCTGGACAAGGACGAGCCCGTGGTCAAGGGCCTGCTTGCGGAGCTTAAGCAGAAGGCCAGTTTCGGCTACGACTACGCGGCCGCCGAGGCCTCGGTGGAACTGCTGCTCCTGCGCAAGCTCGGGCGGCGCGGCGTACGCGACTTCTTCAAGCTGGTGCAGTTCCGGGTGCTGGAATCGAAACAGGCCGGGGGCGGCAATCCCCAATCGGAAGCAACCGTCACCCTGGAAGTGGAAGGCGCGGTCGAACACACCGCCGCCTTTGGCGACGGTCCGGTGAACGCCCTGGACAACGCCCTGCGCAAGGCTCTTTCCGGTTTTTATCCCCGGCTGCAGGAAATGCGCCTGGTGGACTTCAAGGTGCGCGTGCTTGCCGCGACGGATACGTATAAGGGAACCGGTTCGCTCGTGCGCGTGCTTATCGAATCCGCCGACCAGACCAACAAGTGGGTGACCGTGGGGGTTTCCTCCAACATCATCGAAGCCAGCTGGCAGGCCCTGATCGATTCCGTCACGTACAAGCTGTACAAGGACGAGAACCAGAACAGGCAGAAGAAGCAGCCGGAATAGGGCCGGAACTGAAAGGGAGAAAATATGCCTCCGGGAGAAAGCCAAAAGGCATGCCTCCGGCGGCCAAAGGGACTGAATCCCTTTGGAATCCCCAAAAGGTCTCTATGGGAATCTGAGGAACAACGACGCTGGCAGCGCTAATGAGAACTCCCGGTATTGTGGTTCTTATACAATAGAGGCCGCACCAGAGCGGCTAAAAATAATAAAGGGTCCGCTGGAGACAGTCAGCGGACCCTTTCGCGCAGCTCCCCGCTGCGCTTCCCCACAACGAATGCAGAAAATTACTTGTCAGCAATGCCGACAAACAGATCCAGCTCGGTATAATCCTCATTAAGGTCCAGGCGAATCAGCCGCTTATCGGGCAAATTCCAGGAGTGCTTCGTGACCCCGGCGAATCCGGGTTTTGTCGTGTATACGGGTGCCCTGGTTCCATACCGCTTGCTCCACTCCGCAAGCAATTTTTTGCCGATGACGGCGATGTTCTTCGCATTGCTGGCCTCGGGCTGGGTGTTCTGCAGGAACAGGATCGCGGACAGTTTGCCATTCCTGTAATAGCAGTTCAGCACGCTGTCTTTTTCGCCGAAAAGCGTGCCGTTGTAATACTACAGGATCGTCTTCTCATCGAACTGCTCGCGCGAACCAACGGTGAACCCCTGCTTTACGGCCGCTTCCTTCCCCTCTTCTTCCGTCATGCCGATACGCAGTCCGCAAAGTTCAGGTTCAGCGGCAAGGGCCGCAGCGGCGCAAGCCATAAGCAGCAGTGCCGCGCACAAGGATATACGTAAAACGCGCATGGCAGTATTCTCCTAAACAAAGTAACTTCACAATTTTCTACCGGGGCGGACAAAAATGGGGTTTCCAAAGGGCTTCAAGCCCTTTGGCCGCCGGAGGCAAACAAACTCTTGGGCAACTTCAAAACTACTCTGGTCCAAGATGTAAGCTTGTCGACTGGCAGCAGGCTATTCCGGGGGCCGCTTCTGAATAACTGCCGTCCACAAAACATGGCAGACACCAGCCTTGGGCTGCAATCATCCGAATGGAAAACAGGAAAATCAAAGAAAAAAAGCGTACAGCGCAAAAGTGGACATAGGATAGCGTAAAAACCGATTTTCCCGCTCTATCATTTCCGGACAAAGACAGCTTTGCAGCAGGCAGTTATTGAGCAACAGCCCCCGAATCCAGCGTACCTTCATGCATGGTGAACACACAATATCCCAATCTTTGACTCTCTGAATGTGACTCCGGTCACACATGCAAAAAAATTTTTACATTTCGAGGAATAAAAAACGCAGAGGCCCGGGCAGGGAGCCTGGGCCTCTGCCGGAATGATATGCGTTGCAGGTCAGCTGATCTTGCTGCCGGGCGTTACAGGCGCGGAGGCGGTCACCAATTCCAGGCCGGTGTCGGTATGCACGGCCAGAATCATGCCCTGCGACTCCAGGCCGCGCATTTTGCGCGGAGCCAGGTTTGCCACCACGGTCACCTGTCTTCCCACCATGCTTTCAGGCGTGAAATAGGCGGCCATGCCGGCAAGAATCTGTCTGGGGGCTTCTTCTCCCAGATCCACCATGACCCGCAGCAGTTTATCGGCATTCGGGTGCGGCTCGCAGGCAATTACTTTGCCGATGCGCAGATCCAGCTTTTGAAAATCGGCAAATTCAATAAGCGGCGGCGCGTCCTCCCCTGTATCGGCGGGAGATGGAGCAGCCACCGCCGTTTTGGCCGCAGAAACGTCGCTTTTGCCGGCAGAGGCGGCTTTCTTCGTTTTGTGCTGCGTGTCTCCGGGAACCGGAGCGAACTTTTCCAGATCAATGCGCGGAAAAAGATTGGAAGCTGCCGCAACGGCTGTGCCTGGCGCCAGAAGGCCGAAGCTGTCCACTTCCGGCGGCAGCAGCGTGGCGCCTGGTTCCAGCGCCCCCAGATCCAGCGCGATGCCGAGTTGCTCCAGCATGGCCTGGGCCTTTTGAGGCACCACCGGCCAGATATGCAGGGCCACTTTGCGCATGCACTCCAGCAGGGTATAGAGCACGGTGCCGAGTCGGACGCTGTCGTTATTTTTGGCAAGCGCCCAGGGTGCGGCGCTGTCCACGTATTTGTTGAGCGCGCGCACCAGTTCCCAGAGAGATTCCAGGGCGTTGGAGAAACGCACGTTGCCGAACAGGGTCTGGAAATTGCTCAGACTTTCGGACGCAAGCTGCTTCAGTGCGGTTTCCATCTCCGTATCGGGGCCTGGAGAAGGAATGAGCCCACCGCAGAACTTGGCGGTCATGGAAAGCACCCGGGAAAAAAGGTTGCCGAGGTCGTTGGCCAGATCGGCGTTCAGGCGCGCCACCAGCGCCTCCTCGGAAAACCCCGCGTCGCTGCCGAAGTGCATTTCCCGCAGCAGAAAATAGCGGAATGCGTCTATGCCGTACTTGTCCGCCATATCCAGGGGGGCGATCACGTTGCCCAGCGACTTGGACATTTTTGTGTCCCGCGCCAGCCAGTAGCCGTGCACGTTGAGATGCCGGTACAGGGGAAGTCCCCCGGCCTTCAGCATGGTAGGCCAGAACACGGCGTGCGGTTTCAGGATATCCTTGCCGATCAGGTGCTCGGCTTCCGGCCAGTAGCGGGCGAAATCTTCCGACTCCGGACCGCCGATGGCCGTAATATAGCTGAGCAGCGCGTCAAACCACACGTAACAGACATATTCCGAGTCAAAGGGCAGTTCGATGCCCCAGGTCAGGCGCGTTTTGGGGCGCGAGATGCACAGGTCGTCCAGGGCTCCGCTGTCCAGCAGGGCCAGCACTTCGGTGCGGTACCGTTCCGGGCGGATGAAATCCGGGTTGTCCCTGATGTACTGCTTCAGCCATTCCTGATACCGGGACATGCGAAAAAAGTAATTTTTTTCGCTGATATACTCAGGGGTGACCTGGTGCTGGGGGCAGAGTCCGTTTTCCAGCTCCTTGTCCGTGTAAAAACGCTCGCAGCCGTAGCAGTAATGCCCGCCATATTCCCCGAAGTAGATGTCTCCCGTATCATAGACCTTTTGCAAAAAGTCCCGCACCACCTTTTTGTGGGCCTCCTCCGTGGTGCGCACAAAGCGGCTCGGCGTGGTTTCCAGGGCGGGCCAGAGCCGGCGGAACTCGTCACTGACGGCGTCGGTGAAGGACGAGACCGACTGCCCGGCTTTTTCCGCCGCCTGCACGATTTTGTCGCCGTGCTCGTCGGTGCCGGTGATAAAAATGGCGTCCCTGCCCATAAGGCGCGCGAAACGGGTCATGGTATCCGCGACTATGGTGGTATAGCCGTGGCCGAGGTGCGGGCGGGCATTCACATAATATATGGGGGTAGTAAGATACGATGCGGTCACGCGGTTATCTCCGGTATCCGCGCCGCAGTTGCAGAGGCTGCGGCGCGGGATAAAGGGAAGGCGCAGGGGGTGTACTCCCTGCCGGGCAAAAACAAGGGGAGCAAGGCCTCCCCGTTGCATTTCACATACGTAACGCACGGCGCGCGTCTCACAGATCGGAACCCGGGCGCTTGCGTTTGCGCGGTTTGTTGAGCGCGGCACGCCGATCCGGGCCTGGCCGGGGCGTCGTGCGCCGCTCCCTGCCGCTTCTCGGTACGCGGCCTTCTTCAAGAACAGGGAAATCCCCGCCGCTCGGAGAGGACTCCCCGGCCGGGTGGTGTGAACCGCCGGAAGCGCCGCGTCCGTCATGGGGGGCGTGTTCCATACGGCGGGGTTGCAGGGACTCCCACTCTTCCAGAGTGAACTCCACTTCATCTCCCGCGTCGGTAACGCCGATGATGCTTTGACTGAACATGTTCGCCCGCAATACCTTGATATTGCCCCTGGCGGTCACGTATTTCTTGCCGAGCTTGGGACAGCGGCCGTTGAATTCCTCGTAGTTGCTCTGTTCAAAGGACAGACAGCAGAGCAGCCTGCCGCACATGCCCGAAAGCTTGGCCGGGTTCAAAAACAGGTTCTGCTCTTTGGCCATTTTGATGGTTACCGGAGCGAACTTGCGCAGATACCTGTGGCAGCAGCACACCATGCCGCAGTTGCCAAGGCCTCCCACCATCTGGGTTTCGTGGCGGACGCCTATCTGGCGCAGTTCGATGCGGGTGCGGTACATGCGCACCAAATCCTTGACCAGTTCCCGAAAATCGATGCGCGCCGGCGCGGTGAAGAAAAAAATAATCTTGCTGCGATCGTGCAGCACCTCGACATCCACCAGTTTCATGTCCAGGTTGCGCTGCCGGATGCAGGTTTTGCAAAACGCGCTCGCTTCGGACCTCAGTATGTGGTTTTCCGCGTCGGCAGCGATATCCTGCGCAGTGGCAAGGCCGGTCACGGTTCCCGGAAGGGCTTCCGCCGGAGCGCCCTTCTGCTCCAGAAGCGAAACTATCTCGCCCAGGGCGAGCCCTTGTTCCAATTCCACAATCACCTTGGTCCCCGGGCGGACGATCAGGCCTGTGTTTGTAAAAAAATAGACCTGCCCCGCCGAACGGAAGCGTACCCCGAAGAGCTTGTGCGGGGCGGCATTCGCGGAATCTCCGGCAGGAGCGTCCTGCGGCCCGATCTCGTCGAAACCGGCCCCGTCGTCTGTGAGAAGCTGTCCCGGTTCTTCGTCCGCATCCTCATCGGGAAACAGCGCTTGGGCCTCTTCGCGTAGTTCCATGCCATCAAAAGGATCCTTGTCTTCAAAGAACAGGGCGAACGGCTCCGGAGCGCCATCTTCCGCAGGGGAATTCTCCTCTCCTTCCGCGTCTGTTTCCGCAACAAAAGACGCGGGAGCGGAACGGGGATCTCCCGCCGGTGCAAGAGAGATGGAAGGAGTGCCCTCTTCCTGAAGAGGCGATTTGTGGTCGGTCACGGAATATATCTCCACACGCCGGGACGTCCGGTACCGCTGCCGGCAACGGCGCGGAATCTGCGGATGACGGCTGTGCGCTGTCAGGTTGTAAAAGGTATAACGACGCATTTTCAACTTTTCGCCGTATTCTGTCAATGTCGCCCCCTGCGGGGGCCGCCGGTTATCTCTTGCCGGGAGCAATCGCCCGCATCAAAGGCAGGCTCAGGGCCACCATGCAACCCATCATGACGAAGCCCGCGTTAAAGCTCACATAGTCTCCCCACATGCCCAGTACCGAAGGCATGAGTCCGACCCCGAAAAACGAAGCCAGCGGCATGACGATAGCCAGAATAATGGGCTGGTCTTTGATGGGAAAGCCCTCCGCCAGCAAGGTGAATATGGGAGGAAAAATCATGGCCGTCAGCATGGGCTGGGTGAACATGCCCGCAAACAGCGCGGACAGCCACGGCATGGCCATGAGGAACATGCCCAGGGCATAGGCGCACAGGCAGAACACCAGGGTACGGCGCGTGCCGAAGCGCACGGTGACAAAACCGCCGCACAGCACGGCAAAGGGCGAGGCGACCCGCGAAGCGGAAAGCAGAAAAGCCGCCATTTCAGAGGACAGGCGCCGGTCGTCCACCAGATGCAGGGTCAGCACGCTGTACGGGGCGAACTCGCCGGCGATGGCTATACCCATGAGCCAGGCGCACAGCCACAACTGGGGGCTTTGCAGCGCCTGCCCCATGCCTTTGAACGATACCGGGGCGGACACCTCGTGCCCTCCTCTGGCGGCAAACAGAAAAAATACTCCGGCGGCAAGGGTCAGGCCTCCCATGATGGCGACGCTGCCCCGCCAGCCAACATACCCCGCCGCAACTTCCGCCAGGATCGGTCCCAGAATGAAGCTGCCGTTGGGGCCGATTTCATGAATGGAAATAGCTTTGCTCCAGTCCGCCGGGGCCACAAGGCTGCGCATGGTGCTGAGCCCGCCGTTAAAGTACTGCCCCGCGGCAATACCCATCAGGCATAGCAGCAATGCCACCGGCAGCAGACCGCCGGGCACCACGGCAATGCCGAGCATGAGCATGCCGCAGGCCGTAACAGAAACTCCCACCATAATTCTGGGCCTGACATGCGGAGCCACAAAGCCGGACAGGAACATGCTGGCCGAGTAGCCGATGGACATGTACAGCAGAAGGCGGGTGGAAGCGGCATGGTCGATGATGAATTCCCGCTCGATATAGGGCAGAAGCGGCCCGAACATGGCCCGGTCGAGATAGGTAAGCAGGAACATGCCGGAAGTAAGACATACCCACGGCAATACGCGACGAAAGGAACCCCCTTCCGGGGGTTGGACAGATACGGCCATGTGATGCCCCTATTGCAGTCCGAGCCCGGAGCGGATGGCCTGAAAATTCAAGGAATTGCTCACCAGCTGCGTGCCCTGGCGTATTTTCATGACATCGCGCATTTTATGGCGGTTCAGCAGGGCTTCCATCTTTTTTGCCACGGTATAGGTGTCTTCGCGCACCATGACAATGGGCACCTGCAGCGTATCCGCGCGCGACAGAATGATATCGTTGGGGAAAAGATTGCCGGTCAGCACAATGCACGGGCAGTTGCCTTCAATGGCCACCAGTTGTACGTCGGCCCTGTCGCCCCCCACAATAACGGCGGAGTTATGATGCCGCCGGAAATAGGTCATGAAGTTCTCCACCTGCATGGTGCCGATGAGAAAATTTTCCACCATGCCGTCGGCCTGGCCCTGCGCCGCCACCAGCCTGCCGCCGAGGCGCGCGGCCAGTTCGCGCGCCCGGATGGATCCCATGAGGGGATCGCGAGGGATGATGCCCAGCACCGGGATACCGCTGCGCTCCAGAAAAGGCCGGATCACGCTGTCGATCTCGGTCATAAAGGAGGGAGGAATGTCGTTCAGCACGGCTCCGAGCATGTTGTCGCCAAGCTGTTCCTTGAAGTTGAGCAGCATGTCATAGTTGACCTCCTGGCGCAGCCGGTCAACGATGACGGCCTTCAGCCCCAGTTCCTTCACTATGCGCAGGCCGTCCAGGCCGCAGTAACGGCCGGAAAGCAAATGCCCGGTGCCGCTCACCAGCATCAGATCCCGCTCTTCGGACAGGGTTTTGTAAGCGCTGACAATGGCGGGCATGCGTTCTTCCACCTGCCCGCTGAAAGCGCGGATCTTGAAATCCTGGGTGACCAGAACCGGGGTGACCAGGCCCGGAGCATCGTTCAGCCCCATCACTTCCTGCATGAAAAAAGCGTCCTCGTCCCCGCTTTCGCCCGCCTGTTCCGTGGGCAGCGACCCCACGGGCTTCATGTACCCGCAGCGCAGGCCCTCCTTCTGAAAGCGCAGGCCCAGCCCCATTGTCAGCATATTTTTGCCGGAATACGACTGGGTAGAACCTATGTAGAGTCCTCTGGACATGCACATCTCCTTTTATTGCTATATCATAAGCGCTTATCCGTATAATAAGCATTTCGTAGCCGATTACTTCGTCAAAGCCCTTTTTTGCTCCGGTCGAGTACCGTAAGAGTACACTCCCTCCGCAAAGAAGGGCTTTTCCTTGTCCTCGGCTCACGCTCCACTTATTTACGGACAAGCTCTCAATCCGCGGGTTCTCTGCGAGCGAGCACAACGCGTATGTCGCCCACCAGCGCGCCCTCGGCGTTTACCATGACCGGGTTGCATTCCGCTTCCTGGATATCCGGAAAATCCAGAGCCAGCTGCGACATGATGAGCAGAATATCCTCAATGGCGGTAAACTTGACCGGCGGCTCGCCCCTGAGCCCCGCCAGAATGGGAAAGGCCTTTATCTCGCGGATCATGTCGTGAACGTCATCAAGGGAAAGCGGGGCCAGCCGGCAGGAGATATCCTTGAAGCCTTCCACATGGATGCCCCCCAAGCCGAAAATAATCAGCGGGCCGAAGCGCGTGTCGCGCCGGAACCCGATGATCACCTCGCGCGAATGCGCCGGGGCCATGGCCTGCACCAGGCAGCCGGCAATATACGCGTCTTTGCGCAGCCGCATGGCCTTGCCGGTTATGTCCAGAAAGGCGGCGCGTATCTTTTCCGACGTATCCAGATGCAGGGCGACCCCTCCCGTCTCTGTTTTGTGCAGAATCTGGGGGGAGGCTATTTTCAGGGCTACCGGGCAGTCCAGATGGTTGGCGATTTTGACGGCTTCGTCGCTGGTCCGGGCGAGCTTTGACTCCAGCATGGGAATTTCGTACGCCCGCAGAAGCCCCTGGGCCTGAAATTCCGCAAGTTCCAGCAGGTTCGCCTCCCTGGCTTCGTTGATCACCTTGCGGGCACGCGCGATATCGTGCCGGTACCCTACCTCCACCGGCAGGTGGCTGCTTTTCCAGCGGCTTTGCCGATACATGGCGGCAAGAGCGTCCACGGCCTGTTCCGGGAAGGGGTAGCAGGGAATGTGCGCTTTGGTGAAAATTCGCCGGGCCTCCTCTACTCCCTCACCTCCCATAAGGCAGGCGAAAAACGTCGTCCCGAGCGGGTTCTTTATAGCAGCTATACGTTCGGCAATGGCGGCCAGCGGCGTGTGCGCCGTGGGAGAGGCCACCACCAGCAGGGTATGCACCGCCGCGTCATTGAGCACAAGCTCTGCCGCTGCGGCAAAACATTCCGGCGAGGCGTCGCTGATCACATCCACAGGGTTGTAGATGGCGGCATAAGAAGGCAGGATTTCCTTCAACCCTTCGAGCGTGCCTGCCGACAATCTGGCCACGGTAAGTCCGGCCAGTTCGCAGGCGTCGGTCGCCACAATGCCCGCCCCGCCCGCGTTGGTGACGACGGCCACCCCCGGCCCTTTGGGCAAAGGCTGGGCGGCAAAGGCCTGGGCCATGCCGAAGAGTTCGTCCGTACGGCTCGCGCGCAAAATGCCTGTCTGGCGAAACGCCGCCTCGTAGGCGAGATCCGCCCCGGCCAGCGCGCCCGTGTGGGAGGAAGCGGCCCGCGCGCCGGACCCGGTGCGCCCCGCCTTCAACAGGATGACGGGCTTTTTGCGGGTGGCCAGATGGGCGTTGCGCAGGAACCGGGGACCGTTTTCCACACTTTCCAGGTAGCCGAGGATCACCTTGGTGGCAGGGTCATCCGCCAGGTAGGATAAAATGTCGGACTCATCCAGCACGGCCTTGTTGCCCAGGCTGACAAAGGAGGAAAAGCCCAGCCCCTGCGCGCGCGCCCAGTCAAGAACCGCCACACAGAGGGAGCCGGACTGGGAAAAAAAGCCGATGTCGCCCGCAAGGTAGGAACCGGAGGCGAACGTCGCGTTCAGATGATGGTGCGTATTGACCAGTCCCAGACTGTTGGGGCCGAGAAGGGCCATGCCGTACTCCTCCGCCAGTTTTTTGACGTGGGTTTCCAGCAAAGCACCCTGCCCGCCCACTTCCCGGAAGCCCGCCCCGACGACAATGGCCGCGCGCGTTCCCATGCTGCCCAGTTCCTCTATACAGGCGGGCACCTGCCGGGCGGGCAGGCAGACCACCGCCAGATCAAGCGGGCGGTTCTCTTCGGGAAGTTCGTCCAGCTTGCGGAGTGCGGGCAGACCAAGTATGCTGCCCCCCTTTGGCGTGACAGGGAAAATATCCCCCTTGAACCCGCCCCGCAAAAGATTGGCAAGAATGATGTTGCCGATCTTGCCGGAATGCCCCGATGCCCCCACTAACGCGACTGTGGCGGGAGAAAAAAGAGCGGCTATATGGGCGTGGGGAGACATGGCAGGCTCGACGAGTAAGGGAAGTAAGATATGCTGCATCAACTCCAAAGAGGTATTCACTATCAGTTCCGGCAAGTCAAGCTGCTGGAAGTCGCCCTGACCCACAGTTCCTATGCCAACGAACATCAGACCGGAGCCGAACATAACGAACGGCTTGAATTTTTGGGCGATGCCGTACTTGAACTCTGCATTTCCGACGAACTGTTCCGCCGCTTTCCGGACGCGCGCGAAGGCCAGCTTACGGCCATGCGCTCCAAGCTGGTGAACCAGGAAACTCTTGCCGGGCTTGCCCGCGAACTCTGCCTGCCGGAATACATCGTGCTGGGCAAAGGAGAAGACGGCCAGGGAGGGCGCGACCGCGACTCTCTGCTCAGCGACGCCTTTGAATCGCTGCTGGGGGCCGTATTTATGGATGGAGGCTTTGCCGCCGCCCAAAAAGTGGTGCAACGGCTGTTCAGCGGCGTTTGGCCGAAGGAAGAAGAGAAAAAAAAGGCAAAGGACGCCAAGAGCCACTTGCAGGAAGTGACGCAGCAGCGTTTCAAGGACAGGCCCGTGTATGCCCTGGTGAGCAGCGACGGGCCGGAACACGACAAGACCTTTGCGGTGCGACTTGTCTTGCCGGACGGAACGGAATTTACAGCGGCAGGCTCCAGCGTAAAACGCGCGGAGCAGACAGCCGCCCGGATGGCTCTCGAATTTTTAAGCAGCCTGCCGGGATAGCGCTGACCGTACAGCCTGCATCAGCGGAATTTCTGCCCATATCTGTCGAAAAGGCACTCACGTGCGACAACTCTTTGACATGCCACAACGTTACCGCCCGCACCTGCGCGAATATCTTTCGCGCGTGCAAAACTGAAAGTACAGTACCATTGCGGCCGAGGGCGGTCGGCGCGTTGCCGCCGCCAAAGACACGATCCGCCTGTGCGCCCGTTATCAGCAGCCCCCCGTATGGGGAAAGGCCTGTGACATCCTTTGCGGCATTCTGCCGGGGCCAGGGCCTCTTTCAACTGATTACGGCGTTGCAGGACAGCCCCCGGAATTTTTCCGGGCCGGCGCGTAGACATACCTGCATATGCGAGACAACCGCACATAACCGAGGCTGAGAGACGCCCTTCATGCCTGACAAACGTCTGCACATGATGCCAAAAGTCTGAGGAAACGGACCTGTGTGCGCTTTCGGAGCCTTTCCCGCACACCGCGGGCAAAGCTCTTGCAGACCGGGTCAGAAAAGCGCCGGGGAAGGGGAACGCCCTTCCCCGGCCTTTGTCTTTGGTCTGCCTTAGCCAAATATCGTCTGCGCTTACCCTTGGATAAGCTGCATTGCCATCTGCGGCAGGGAGTTCGCCTGCGAGAGCATCGCCACGGCGGACTGGGACAATACCTGGTTGCGCACAAATTCCGTCATTTCCGTCGCCACGTCCACGTCTGAGATGCGCGACTCCGCGGATTGCAGGTTTTCGGCCTGGATCTGCAGGTTGCTGATCGTGTTCTCCAGACGGTTCTGCATGGCGCCAAGGTGCGCGCGGATCTTGTCCTTGGAGATGATCGCCTGGTTCAGGGCGTCAAGCGCCTTCTGGGCGGCTTCCTGCGTGGAAATGGTGTAGCCGTCCTTGCCCTCCGTGGCCTGATTGCCCACGCCCAGGGCCGAAGCCGTGGCGTTGCCGATGGTGACGTAGTAGTAGTCTTCCGAAGATTCGTTGCCGCTGCCGAAGTGCACCTTCAGCTTGCCGGTGGACTGGAGGCCGGAACCGTCGTGCACAGAGCCGGAAAGGTTCCCGTTCAGCAGGTACACGCCGTTGAAGTCGGTGGCGTTGGCGATACGGGTGATTTCCGAAGCCATGGCCTGGTACTCCGACTCGATCATCAGACGCTGGTCAGAGTTATAGGTGCCGGTGGCGGCCTGTTCGGCCAGTTCCTTCATCCGGATCAGCTTTTCGTCAACGACGCCCAATGCGCCGTCTGCAGTCTGGATAAGGGAAATGGCGTCGTTGGCGTTGCGCACGCCCTGGTTCAGGGATGCGATGTCCGCCCGCATCAGTTCCCGGATGGCGAGACCGGCTGCGTCATCCGCCGCCGTGCCCACGCGCAGGCCGGAAGAAAGGCGGCGCACAGAGGTTGCAAGTCTGTCGTAACTCGTACCGAGGTTTCTGGCCGCATTCATGGCCATCATGTTGTGGTTAATGACCAAAGACATGTGTGTATCCTCCTTGAAGGTTTTAGCTGTCAGGCATAAAGCAATATGGGTGCCAATTTATTTTTGTCATATAAATTCAATGCATTAATGTAGAAGGAAAATTTGAACTACGGAAAACCGGCACTGGAAGGAAAATTTTTCCGTTTCGCTACGGGGAGTTGGAAGGTTCCCTTATTAATGAAGAAAGCGAAGACGGCCTGACAATCCCAGGGCTGGCTCCGCAAGGATATTTGCCGCAGTATGGGGTTTCGCGGCTCCGGCAATTTTTTCCCGCCGCGCGGACGTCAGGTGCAGCCTGGATGAGATAGGGTCAAAAAAGTAAGGGGGACAGGGCGTATCCGGGAGCAGAACTTCGCTTTCCCCCGGATATGTTTGTGAATTACAAAAATAAATGCAGCATGGCCTGAAAATTGTATACTGGGTTCAGGCACAACCGCGCCCGGCCTGCTCCCGCGCTCTCCCTGGGGGAACTTGGTGTTGCCGATACAGGCGCGCCTTTGCCTGGATGTTCCTTCCTTAATATAGTATGCAACGCGATGACCGCTTCCCAAGGATACTCGAATGGCGACACTGGAATCTTTGCACGCACAACTGCCTGAAATACACGATATACAGATGCGGGCAGACGGGTACGCCCTCTGGATGGTCTGGCAAGGCGACATCAATCCGGTTGTCATTCAAACGCTTGAAGATTACGGCGGCATCCGCGCCGCCGGGGAGGCGGAACAGTCGCTCTGGTTCTATTTTTCCACCGAGGTTCTGCTTGCCGCCGCGCGCATAGGCGTATGGGCGCGCTTCAACCATCTGGCGGTCACCATGCAGGTGTTCCCGGTGCGCTTCCAGGTGGACAAAAGCGGCAGGGAAGGACTGATTTTTGACGAGGCCCTCTGGCGGCAGACCCTGGGCGCACCCACGGAATTTACCATCATGGTGCATACAAGCATGGCACAGATGGTGGAGATGGCGCCCGGCCTTTCCTTGAAGGAACAGCCCCCGCAGCCGGGCATGGCGCCGGGAGTATGGGCGTCCCTGGAAGTGGACGCCCGCCTGCCCTATCAGTCTTCCCTCGGCTGGTATACAATCCTCCGGCCTATCGGCAACCCTCTGGACAAGGCCTATCAGACGGGGTGGCGGGAGTTTTTCGCACAGGTGGAAACCATCCTCCAGCGCAACAAATTTCGTTTCACGGTCCATGACTCCTTTGTCATGTTCCCGCTGGAAAACGTGCGCCAGCTCAAAAACTGGTGCCGGGATTTTCTGGCGGTCATTGCCCGGCTGAAAGTGGATTCGCCGCAACAGTACTGGCCGTGCGTGCAGGCGATTGTCGAACGCAAGGGACTCAACTTTAACGAAGATCTGCACAAAAAAGTCAGTGTGGAATGGGAGCACCTTACCCCTGACTTTCCCCACATGAGCATGCGCAGCGCGCTTATCCTGGGCGAAGAGTTCACCTTCCACGAAGTACGCTTTGCAACCGCGAAACACACCCAGGAGGACTGGTGCAGCATCAGCCTGCGCGGAGAGGGAGAAGGCCAGGGCGGTTCCCTGCCGCAGCTTGCTTCCGTACAGTTGGCTATCGGTCCCCATCCCCATTGCTTTTATTGCGGCCAGCACAGCCATGAGACCAAAAACTGCCCGAGCCGCATTATGGAGGAGCGCGACCCCCAGCTCTGGAATCATATCGCCCATCTGAATTTTGACGATATGCAAAAGGCCGTCCTCGCCATCGATGACAACCTCGCCGCAGCGCCCGCCGAAGAAGCAGGCAGAACCCTCGCCATTGCGGCGCTGGCCAAGGATACGTCCCACACGGGACTTATGCTGCGTGCCTTTTACGATCTTACCTGGTATCTGCAACTGCGCTCGTTGGGGTTTTTCTGGCGGGCGCGCACCAAAGATTTCCACAAAGCGGCCCAAGAGCCCGCGCCCCTGGATTCCAACCCCATATGGGCTTTTCTCGCCACCTACACCGACAAGACCCCGGTTGAGGCGGACAAGGAACTGGCCTCCCTGGCCACGCGTTTTCCCAAGGACTTTCGCATCATGTCCATGCGCGGCTTTGCCGCCATGGAACAAGGCGATCCGGCCAAGGCCATAGGATTCTGGAAAGAAGCGGAGATGTACAGCACGTTCCCCGTCGTTCAGGCATGGCATGCCATGCTGCAGGCCAGGGCCTGGGAGTTCCAGGGGCGCTTCGCCCAGGCAATACCGCTGTACGAGCAGGTTATGCGCACCTGCCCTTCCTGGCTGGATGCCGACTACAGAAAACTGGTGTGCGAGGTCAAAAGCGGCTTTTCGGAAAGAGCCCTGTCCGGCCTCACGGCGCTTGTGGACAGAAACGGGCATTACTTCAACAAGGCGCTGTTTGATGGGGAGATGGAACGCGGGCATATCCAGATATCGGAATGCCTGTACGGGCTCTGGACCGGCATAGAGGCAAGGGCCAAGGAAGAGGTGCTCCACCTTAACCGCCTGACCGACGAACTCGCGGCCTGGCTGCCCCCGGAAAATGCTTTTGCCGTCAGCGCGGCCGAACGCATCCAGAAGCTCCTGCGTATGAGCGCCGTCAGCAACTACATGCCGTTCCAGATGCTGGTGGCAGGACGGGTACAACTGGAAAAAGACCTGCAGCTCTTTCTGGTGCAGGAAGGCAAAGGCCTGAAAAGCCGCTTCAAGGTCTTTATCGACAGGCTGCGGGTCATTCAGGAGGATTCCCTGTGGTTTCCCTTCCCGCGCGCCCTGGTGGAGTTCAACAAGAACTACAATCAGGCCGTCGCCAACATCAACTGGGTGCTCACCGCCAATCTTTTTGTGCCCGAGGCCTTCCGCAAAGCGCACGCCCTGTCGGACGCGGAAGACGAACGCCTGAAAAAGCTGGAAGGCCGTATGCGTTTTCTGCGTATCGTGCGCGATGCCACTCTGTTCATGCTGTCCATGGCGGAAAGTTTTTTCTGGCTCGAACTGGTGGGCATTCTGGCGATCTTCGTCATTTTGCCGCTTATTCTCCTCTACGGCGACAAAATCGGCCTGGAATGGACGGCCGGGATTATCTCAACAGACCGTTGGCAGGTGCAAAAAGCGCTGTTCCTGGTGGTCACCATCATGGCCGTGGGTACCGCCGGGCTGCGTACCCTGCTCCGCTTTGAAAAAATACGTGACACCATTTTCGCCAAAGCCAGAGCGGGCACTTTGAAAAAAAAGAAGAAGTGACGGGCGGGCGACATTGCCTTTGGCAACAGCGGCAGCATCGCCAACAGCCTGTCCAGCGTTACCGGAAGCGGTCCCGGCCAGCCCAGCGACGGCGAAAAGACCGAATCCCCGGGACCGCAAAACGAACGTACCTATACAACCAGCCCTGGCTGGGATTTCGTCAACGTCTGGACAAGGGACAAAAGCAGCGGTTATCCGGTGCCCAAACGTCGAGCACCTGCGGAAGAACGTTCACGCGCCCAAAGCTGCAAGCCGGTTATAGGACGAAACGTGTCGTCACACACGCCGTGCGCGTTTTGTCATATAATCGGCTTGTAAATTTCAACGACCCGCTATACTAAGAGTACTGGAACCCTGTGTTCAGCTACGGAACCAGCGTTTCGGCGCGGTCCGCTCCGTTTGCGCCCAAAGAAGCGGAGGCACTGCGGCAAAAAGCAATGAGGACACTCTGCGCCTTCCCCGGAATGCTCTCCCCACTTGAACAATGCCGAGAGGAAAACCATGGTGTTTGCACCACGCCAGACAGCCCACACTTTACAGGACGCCTTGCGCACCGCCGTTGCGCAGGCTGCTCGTAAGGGACACCTTACCCTTACGCAGGAACTCATGGGCTATACGCTGTACGCAAAATCCCAGTTACAACAATATGCCCCCGCACCGTCCGAGGAACCGAGCCGGCTCCCTGTGACCTCCCCGGAAATTTTAACCGGTAAACTTGAAAATTCAAAAATTTAGGTATAGCGTAAGCCTTCTTTAAGAAGCGTTTTGAAAGGGCACCGCATTTCGTCAGGGAGTTTTCATTTTCGACATGCTGTGCCTTTTGCGCGCAAGGCCCCTTTGTTTACCCAGGCACTGTAACAGGAGACAGACATGCGCCTCGTAACCCGATCCGACTTTGACGGCCTCGCCTGCGCGGTGCTGCTGAAGCACACCGGACTGATCACCGAATACAAGTTCGCACACCCTAAAGACCTGCAGGACGGTCTGGTGGAGGTTTCGGAAAACGACATCCTGACCAACGTTCCTTACGTGCCCGGCTGCGGTATGTGGTTTGACCACCACAGCAGCGAAAACGAGCGCCTTGGTAACGTGGAATACAAAGGACTTTCCAAAACATCGCCGAGCTGCGCGCGGGTTATCTGGGAGTATTTCGGCGGCTATGCCAAATTTCCGAAGCAGTTCGACGCCATGCTCCAGGCCGTGGACAAGGTGGATTCGGGACGGCTCAGCCTTGAGGACGTCCAGAATCCTACCGGCTGGGTCATGCTCGGTGCTATCATGGACCCGCGCACCGGGCTCGGCCGTTACCGCGATTATCGCATCAGCAACTACCAGCTCATGATGGACATGATCGACTACTGCTCCACCATGACTGCGGAACAGATTCTGGAGCAGCCCGACGTCAAGGAACGCTCGGCCCGGTACTTCGCCCAGCAGAAGGATTTTGTCGCCATGATCGAGCGCTGCGCACGGGTGGACGGCAATGTGCTGATCATCGATCTGCGCAAGGAAGAGGAAATATTTTCTGGCAACCGCTTCACCATTTACGGCATGTATCCCGGCTGCAACGTCAGCATCCAGGTCATCTGGGGGCTCAAAAAGCAGAATGTCGTGCTGACGGTAGGGCATTCCATCCTCAACCGCACCTGCAAGACGGATGTCGGCAGCCTGATGCTCCGCTACGGCGGGGGCGGCCACCTGCGTGTGGGCACCTGCCAGGTGCCCGAGGTACAGGCGGAAAACGTGCTCGCCGCCTGCATTGACGTTATGAAGGAAAAAAACTCTTAGCGTAGCGCGAATTTTTCAGACAGCCCCCGTTTCAGCAGGTGCCGAAATGGGGGCTGTGGCTATTCAAAGAGAGCTGCTCATACAAAAAGCCCCGGCCAAAACCGGGGCTTTTACGCTGCGTGTCAGCAGATATGCTTAGTAGCGCGGCGAACGGGGGGCTTTGGGTTGGGCTTCGTTTACTTTCAGGCTGCGCCCGTCCATGCTTGAGCCGTTAAGTGCCTGGATAGCGCTAGCAGCGTCAGCCGCAGCCATTTCCACAAAACCGAAACCACGGGCGCGGCCCGTTTCACGGTCAGACACCAGATTGACGGAATTGACGGTGCCGTATTGGGAAAAAAGATTCCGAACTTGATCTTCCGTCGCCGACCAGGGCAGGTTGCCCACATAAATAGACTTGCTCACATAAACCTCGTTTTAAAAAAGTTTTGCACATGATGTTTGCATCCACATGCAAAACAATACGTACATTGGCGATTACTATACGCACTCTTTGCAAAGTACGCAAGAGAATAATTATTCATCAGAGCCCCTCCGGCCGGAAAAGCTAATTTTTTCGGGCGGTAAAAAACAATGAGACCTAGGCTTTCCCGCCGACAAGGCGGAGGAACTCCTCCTCTTCCATAATACGAATACCAAGCAGCCGCGCCTTTGCCAGTTTGGAGCCGGGGGACTCGCCTGCCACCAGGATATCCAGCTTGCGGGAAACGCTGCCCAGAATATCCGCCCCCGCCTCTTCCGCCAGACGTTCGGCCTCGCCGCGCGGCATATTTCGCAAGGTGCCGGTAAAAAGCAGGGTTTTGCCTTCCAGGGGTGAGCTGTAAGAAAATTCGGACACTGCCTCCGGGGAGTCCCCATGTGGCTTCTCAGTCGTGTCCGGGCTCTGTCCTCCGGAAGGCGGGGAGAGAAAATCCATCAGGCTGCCCTGTTGCGCCGCCGCAACGCGGGCTGACCCGCCCTGCGCGTCCGCGCCATTGTCCGTTTGCAAGTCGCCTCTCTCTTCAACCCCACCGCCCGTGATACGAGCCTTCCCGGCTTTTGCCCGACCGCCGGAAGAGGGGCGGACAGGCGGCTTTACCTCCATTACAGGCCAAAGACCCAGCTCTTTCACATCCGCGAGCAATTGCCGGTTGCCCTTTTCCGCAAAAAAGTCGTCAATGGCCCCGGCCACTTCCGGCCCCACGTCCGGTACGGCGTAGAGTTGCTCTTCCGTAGCCGCCTCCAGAGCCTCTAGGGAACCGAAGGTGCGGGCAAGCGCCTTGGCGGTCTGCTCGCCCACATGGCGGATGCCGAGGGCGCAGAGAAAACGTGGCAAAGTGGCTTTGGCTTTGGCATCGGCAAAGGCCTGGACGAAATTCTCGGCCAGCTTGTCCCCCATGCGCTCTATGATTCCTCGCTCCCGGGCGCCTTTCAGATCTTCGACCTTCAGTCGGAACAGATCCGCCGGAGACGTGACCATGCCCGCGTCGATAAGCTGTTCCACCCAGCGCGCGCCCACGCCCCGGATATCCAGGCCGGCCTTGGACACAAAATGCTTGATGGACTCGCGCCGCACAGCAGGGCAGGTAAGATTCACGCAGCGCCAGGCGGCTTCACCCGCGCGCCGGTGTACGGCGGAACTGCATTCCGGGCAGGTTGCCGGAAACACGAACTCCCGCTCGGATCCGGTACGTTTTTCCAGCACCGGGCCGATAACCTCCGGAATCACGTCCCCGGCCCGTTGCACCAGGACGGCATCACCAATGCGCACGTCCTTGGCCCGGATTTCATCCTCGTTGTGCAGGGTGGCGCGGGACACGGTCACCCCCCCAACGTTCACGGGCCGCAGCAGGGCTACCGGTGTGAGTACCCCGGTGCGGCCCACCTGCACCTCGATATTTTCCAACAGGGTTTCGGCCCGCATGGCCGCGAACTTGAAGGCCACGGCCCAGCGCGGAGCGCGGGCGGTAAAGCCCAGTTCCTCCTGCAAGGCCAGGCTGTCCAGCTTGGCCACCATGCCGTCCAGTTCAAAGGGAAAAGATTCGCGCTTGGCGACGAATTCCGCGTAGCGTTGTTCCACAGCCTCGTCCGAGGGGCACAACCCTGCCCCCGGCGCGATGGAAAAACCCAGTTTTTGAATGCCCGACATCACTTCCTGCTGGGTCTTCCAGGGATTTTCTCCGGTAAAGGACGCCTCGCCGATGCCGTAGGCGATGAAGCGCAGGGGACGGGAGGCGGCCACGGCGGAATCAAGCTGGCGCACCGAACCCGCCGCCGCATTTCGGGGATTGGCAAAGGTTTTCTGCCCAAGCTCCTCCTGCCGGGCGTTCAGAGCGGCGAAATCGGCTCTGGTCATCACCACTTCGCCGCGCACCTCAAGACGTTCCGGCACAGGAACGCCTTTGCCCGAGTCCGGTCCGTGCAGGCGCAGGGGAATATTTTTCACCGTGCGCATGTTTTCCGTCACCACTTCGCCCGTTTCCCCGTCGCCGCGGGTCAGGGCGTAGGCCAATTCTCCCCTCTCGTAGACCAGCTCCATGGCAAGGCCGTCCATCTTCGGCTCCACCCAGAAGGCGAGGTCCGCGCCGGTGCGGCCCGGCAAAAGACGGAGCATGCGCTGCACGAACTCGTGCCATTCCGTCATGGAAAACACGTTGTCCAGGCTGTACATGCGCTGCTCGTGCCGCTTCTTGGGCAGAAAATCCAGAACGGCCCCGCCCACGCGCGAGGTAGGCGACTGCGGGCCGCGCAGGCCGGGGTGTTCCTGCTCCAGCACCTGCAATTCCCGGAACAGGCCGTCGTACTCGGAGTCGTCGATTTCCGGGTCGTCCAGCACATGGTAACGCCAGCCGTGGTACTCCAGCAGCTTCCAAAGCTCGGCGGCACGCCGGACGGCCTCCGGCGGCACGTCCTTTACAGAGGCCAGAACCTGCGGCAATGCGCTGGAGTCAAAGTCAAAAAACAGCCCGGAGCCGGAAGGGGTATCATCACTCATAACAGCAGCATATTCCTTTACGCGATTTTCCTAAAGCAATGCACAAACACCCCACCCCTCATATCGGATGTAAACCTACTCCCTGTCGAGGGGGTCTGGGGGAAATGATTTCCCCCAGCGGGGTGGGGGGGGGGGCCCCCGGCCCCCCCGCCGGCCGACCCCCCCCCCCCCCGCCCACGGCCGGAGAAGGAAACGCGCGGCATGT